>NZ_LIUQ01000013.1:0-71991 GCF_001276715.1 Planktothricoides sp. SR001
AATCCCTGAACCTTACCCGACCAACTGTGGATTTGTTGTCCTAAATGGAAGACAAATACCCGGATTTTCTGGCAAAAGAAGAATCTTAACAAAGATTTAAAAAATTGTCAGGGGTAATTAGGCATCAGCCCCACCCGGAGACTCACTATTCACTGGTGTGAAGCGGGCTGAAAGGGAGGTAACGCTTAACCAGTAAGGGAATCCCTTCGAGCCAATTAGTCAAGGTCAGCCGTGAGGCAAATGTCCGACAGGAACCCTCTCAATAATTAAGTAGCGAAATCTGGTTGATACGCTGCGACCAAAAAGGTCACGGGGAATGGGTAGGTAAATTTTGTGTGTTGCCTACAAAGATACGGAGTTTGATACCTCACGTATTAACGAAATCCCAAAAGTACCCAGGGGGACAGGGCAGCATCCTAAAACTAATAATCCCAAATCCACGGAACGAATTAAAGCCCATATTGGCTCTCAGGATAGGTCGATACTCCTAAGTAGTGATAAGTGTAAGCGCAAGCCATATGGGTGAGAGATGCAGTGCAGAAGCCAAAGACCAGCCTAACAACTGGTATATGCAGACAGCCTGCGCCTAAGTTGAAATGTAGAGTTTCAAGTAGTGATATATATGTCCAAAACACGACAAAAGTTGATGGTGGAATGGAACGAAATCCCCTGGAAAATAATCCAGCGGAAAGTGTTCAAGTTACAAAAGCGAATCTACAGAGCGGCTAGTAGGGGCAACGATGTCTTAGCAAAAGGGCTCCAGAAATTACTGTTAAAGTCATATTACGCAAAACTACTCGCTGTAAGGCAAGTAACTCAACTCAATAGAGGAAAGAAGACAGCCGGGGTTGACGGGATAAAATCACTGACACCCGTACAAAGGCTTAGTCTGGCCTCCAGATTGTCACTAACCTATAAGGCCAAAGCAGTCCGCAGAGTATGGATACCAAAACCCGGACGGGATGAAAAACGCCCCCTGGGGATACCAACAGTGGAGGATAGAGCGCGTCAGGCATTGGTAAAAATGGCACTAGAGCCGTATTGGGAATCCCAATTTGAGGAAACCTCGTATGGTTTTAGGCCAGGTAGGTCAACACATGACGCCGTAGCCAGAATATATCTTGTAATAAACAAGAAACCTAATTATGTTCTGGATGCAGATATATCTAAGTGTTTTGACAAAATCAACCACACCTACTTACTGAAAAAGCTCCAATGTCCAGCAAAAGTCCGACACCAGGTTAAAACTTGGTTAAAAGCCGGAATCATGGACGGAGGAGCCTTTGAAAAGCCAGAGGCAGGTACACCCCAAGGTGGGGTTATCTCACCCCTTTTGGCCAACATAGCACTAGATGGGATGATTCGGGATGTAGAAAGTCAATTTCCTATGTACTATTACAGCAAAAAAGGCTTATACACACCCCCTGTCAGAATCATTAGATACGCCGATGATTTTGTGGTACTACACCCAGAGTTAGAGGTCATCCATAAGGCTAAAGCGGCAATTGAAGCTTGGCTAAAACCAGTTGGTTTGGAATTAAAACCAGAAAAAACCAGGATATGTCACACCCTTAATCAGTTGGTTACAGGAAGTGAATTGACTGTAACTCCCGGTTTTGATTTCTTGGGATTCAACATCCGACAATATCCAGTTGGAAAACACAAATCAGGGAAAAACCCCCAAGGGAAACTACTGGGATATAAAACCCTGATTAAGCCGAGTAAGAAAGCAATCAAAGCTCACCATGTAGCCCTAAAAGAAGTTATTAAGACCCACAAAACAGCCCCGCAAGCGGGACTCATTGGTAGATTAAATCCAATGATTAAAGGGTGGGCAAACTACTATTCAGGGGTAGCAGCCAAGGAAACGTTCTCATCAGAAGACATGGTTCTTTGGCAAATGCTCAGAGCATGGTCAGTAAGTAGACGTGGAAGAAAACAAAAAGCCCAAGCAATACGCAAGTATTATCGCAAAGGCCGACATGGTACATGGACGTTTGCCACAGCAGACGGATTAACGCTATGGAAACACCAGGATGTGGAAATCAAGAGACATACCTTAGTCAAGCCTGACAAATCCCCGTATGACGGCGACTGGGTTTACTGGAGCACCAGGCGAGGACAAGACATAGAAGCCCCTACAAGAGTGGCAAAACTGCTGAAAAAGCAGAAGGGTAAATGTCCATATTGCGGGCAATACTTCACAAGCAGCGACCTGTTGGAAGTAGACCACATCATTCCTAAAAGCCAAGGCGGAAAGGATGAATACAAAAACCTGCAATTGCTTCACGCTCATTGTCACGATTTAAAGTCAAGATATGACGGGAGCACCCAAGGACATCAGGAGGAAGAACTGCCGCTCTGGTAATCGTACCTGTGTAAAAGGTCAATTTAGGTAGGAACCCAGTGCCGTGAAAGTGGCACGCTGGGTTCTGAATGGGAGGTGGGGAAAGCGATTCCCCCATCGACCCCTAATCCTAGTACAAAAGAACTAAGCCCAATCACTTCAACTGGCCGTAGTCATGCGAAACAATTCAGAACCCCCCGCCTTACCACCAGCAGTCCAGAGAGTTATTCCCGCATTTCGCCTTGGCGGATGGATTAGCTTTTGGGTTCAGGTCGTCCTAGCCGTCGTAGCTAGTATCATCTTCTTATTCGCGATTATCTTTGAAACCAGCAATTCTGGGGCTTCAGGCGGTGGGAGTAATCCCGGAACCAGCGCCGGAATCTTTTTTGCGGTGAGTGGAATAATCGCCCTACTGGTAAGTATCTATTGGTCATTCCGTTATACCAGGTTGGCGTTGCAGTTAAAAGCGAGTCAGGCTTCCCTGCGTCCCAAAAAAGCAGATGCCATGCAAATTTTGCGTTTGGGTGTGATCATCAATCTCGTTGGGATGTTTTTAAGTTTACTGGCCGCTGAATCGATTAGTGGGATTCTTTTGGGTAAAGCCCTGCAATCTCAAGCGGCGCGGGTTTCCTTGACTGTTCCTATGCAACAATTGATCCAACCGTTGGATATTTTTGTGATCTTGGCGAACACCCACACCATTTTCGCTCACTTCATCGGTTTAGTTACTGGGTTGTGGGTGATCAACTGGATTACGCGAGATAATAGTTAACCTTGCCAGAAAGTCCCGGAATGAAACCGCCAATTATGGCGGTTTTTTGCTGGCTGATGAAATGCGATCGCTCATCAGTTGGCGCTATTAAAGCAAGTCACTATCAGTGACTTGCTTATAACCAATCACCAATAAGCGATAATCCTGATATGACATCGATCGCTCCTCTCATGCCTAATGTTGATGATTTTGTGATTACATAACTTAACAATGTCGGAAACTGGAATTTTTGTGGAGTCTAGGAAGTGGCTTCAGCCTGCGATCGCTCTCCAGGCTGACTCCAGCTAACTCTAAGATATTGTTCCGGATTCAGACAGTCGCCAAAATATGCCGATTCGATCCGGTGTAATTCCAATAGCAAGCGATATTTGTAACGATTTCTGATAAAATGTAATAAAAGTTAAAAATTCGTCATAAATTCTAAATGACTTTATTGGTTGTCGGTGCCACAGGTACATTAGGAAGACAAATTGCGCGACGCGCCCTTGATGAAGGATATCAAGTGCGTTGTTTAGTCCGTAGTTTCAAAAGAGCAGCCTTTTTAAAAGAGTGGGGCGCGGAACTGGTGCGGGGAAATCTTTGCGATCCTGAGACTTTACCTGCCGCTTTCGATGGGGTGACTGCGGTGATTGATGCAGCCACAGCCAGAGCCACAGACTCTTTAAGTATCAAGCAAGTTGACTGGGAAGGCAAACTAGCGCTGATGGAAGCCGCCAAGTCTGCGGGGGTGCAGCGTTATATTTTCTTCTCGATTTTAGACGCGGAGAAATATCCCGATGTACCCTTAATGGAAATTAAGCGCTGTAATGAAGCGGCGTTAGCGGAATCAGGGCTAAACTATACAATTCTTCGTCTAGCCGGATTCATGCAAGGGTTAATTGGTCAGTATGCGATTCCGATTTTGGATAATCAGGCGGTTTGGATGACCGGTGAGGTGGTGCCGATCGCCTATATGAACACGCAGGATATTGCCAAATTTGCCATCCGCGCTCTATCTGTACCAGAAACGGAAAACAAAACCTTTCCCGTGGTAGGGACTCGTGCCTGGAGTGGTGATGAAATTGTGGCGTTGTGTAATCGCTTGGCGGGTAAAGAAGCCAAAATTATCCGCTCACCCCTGAGTTTATTGAGAACCGTGCGTAAAATTGCCCGATTCTTCCAATGGAGTTGGAATGTGGCCGATCGCCTCGCATTTGTGGAAGTGCTCGCTAGTGGCAAACCCTTAACGGCGTCAATGGATGAAGTTTATCCGGTCTTTGGCTTGGATCCCAAAGAAACCACCACTTTAGAAGGGTATTTGCAAGAATACTTCAGTCGAATTATGAAAAAACTCAAGGAACTGGATTACGAAAAAGAAAAAAACAGCAAGATGCAAAAGAAAAGGAAGATTCCTTTTTAGGCAATCCCAATCTAGCAACAGAAACCGGGTTTCTATGAGCGTTGTTGGTTGGTGGCAAGGGTTGACGTTAATTACCCGGTTTCTCAGAGGTTTGCCCTAGACCATACGGTAGAACCATGCTAAAAATGTCCTAGGGGCAAACCCTATCTCTGTGCTGTGTAAAACTTAAACCGAAGAAAGGCTGCTGAATGTCGCCCAAAGCAGGCATTATTTATAACGACAATAAACCGATCGCTTGTCGTGTTGCCCTCGAATGGCAAGACAAGCTGACTGATGCTGGTTGGCAGGTGGTCTCCACCACCGGAGTCGGGGGAATTCTAGGTTACTCCAGTCCAGAAAAACCTATCTGTCATACCGCGATCGACCAACTGGTTCCCCCTGGGTTCGATCAGGATATGACTTTTGGCTTAGTGCTGGGTGGGGATGGCACTGTATTGTCCTCGTTCCGCCAAGTGGCACCGGCGGGGATCCCATTGCTGACGGTGAATACTGGTCACATGGGTTTCTTGACAGAAATCTACCTGAACCATCTCCCGGAAGCGATGGCACAAGTTCTTGCCGGTGACTATCAAATTGAAGAGCGGACAATGGTCACGGTGCAAGTGATTCGGGACAATATCGTAGTTTGGGAAGCACTCTGTATGAATGAAATGGTGCTTCACCGGGAACCGTTGACCAGTATGTGCCACTTTGAAATCGAAGTGGGGCATCATGCACCTGTGGATATCGCCGCTGATGGGGTGATTATTTCCACACCCACGGGATCCACCGCTTATGGCCTGTCTGCAGGCGGCCCGGTGATTACCCCTGATGTGCCAGTATTACAGCTAGTGCCGATTTGTCCTCATTCGTTGGCTTCAAGGGCTTTAGTTTTTGCCAATAGTGAGCCGGTGAATATTTTTGCCGCGAATCCCGATCGCCTGGTGATGGTGGTGGATGGCAATGCGGGATGTTATGTGTTGCCGGAGGATCGAGTCCACATCAAGCGATCACCCTATAGTGCCCGGTTTATTCGCTTAAAACGGCCTGAATTTTTCCATGTGCTGCGAGAAAAGTTAGGCTGGGGATTGCCTCATGTGGCTAAACCCACTTCAGTGGAGTTACCGTGATCTTTGATCCGCTCGATGGTATGTCGCTGACATTAAAATCCTTGAACCTAAAAAAATGAATTTTGATGATAAAACTTATCGATCAAAAATAATATGAAAAATCCAGGGAAATTAAAAAGCAGTAAAAATACACTATTTGTATTTTTACAATCAGCAATATTTATGCTGATTAAATAATAAATGTGTAATTTTGTTGTTGCTAAAAGTCAGCATTTATTTATATGCCGAAAAATCTTGATGTTTAGGATATAACGATAATATTGTGATGAATAATTGGTATAATATCCAAGGTATTTTGATTTAGGAATAATTTAGGGTAAGGTTAGGGTAAGGAAGCCAAAAATCATCAGAAGATTCAGAGAATTAATTGAAATGAAAAAAATATTGCTCTGCTTTCATGGTTTTGAGGTTTTGCCTGTAGGCTTCCTAACTCAATAAAAAAATAAATTAATCAATGACGAGCTATTAGTCAGTGAAAAAATCTATGGAATCAATCTGCGATCGCTGTATATAATGGCAACTTTTGAACTTAAAATATGTCTTGGACTGCTATGGCCACAAACCCGATTCCAGGGAAAGACAGAAGAGGAGAAGCAGAAGGCGGATGATACAACAAACAGCAATCCTAGAACTATTTGAGAAAGGCGGCATTTCTATGTGGCCGCTATTGTTCCTCTCGATCTTATCGTTGAGCACGATTCTAGAACGGCTGGTCTTTTGGCTGGGCGTAATGAGCAAAGAAAGAGAACTGATCAATCGCGTGCTAGAAGCGGCCCGTTATGACTGGCAGGTGGCTCAAGAAATTGCCAAACAAGGGAGTAAACAACCGATTGGTCGATTCCTGTATGCTCCTTTGCGACTGCAAAATGCCGAGCCAGAACTGTTTCGTCTGGCGTTGGAGTCAGCGGCAGATAATGAGTTGGCGGCAATGCGTCGCGGCGAAAAAATTATGGAAGCGGTGATTGCTTTGTCACCAATGCTGGGTTTGCTGGGAACGGTTTTAGGTTTGATTAACTCCCTGGGTTCGATTCGTTTGGGTGATATCGGCACTAATGCGACGCGAGATGTTACCTCTGGAATTGGTGAGGCGCTGATTAGTACGGCGGCAGGACTGATTGTGGCAATTATGACCCTAGCCTTTTATCGGATGTTTCAAGGCTTTTTGTTCTCGCAGATGAAGATGTTCCGCAAGTCGGGGAATGAGTTAGAGCTGCTGTATCGGCAGTTTTGGGCAGAAGGTAGGCATAGTCAGGGGATGCCCCAGATGAACCCCCAAAGTCCGCAAAGTCCGCGATCGCTGTCGGCACCATCAGAAAGAAACATCAGTGCGGTTGAATCAGCCGATGGAGTGGCGCGATTCCCGCAAGGGATCCGCTTCGCGGAATCGCTGACTGACAGTCCCTTATCCCCAAGTTCGGGTTCTTTATCTGAGGGTTCAATACCTGAGAAAACCGGGCGACTGACTGACAGTCCCTTATCCTCAAGTTCGGGTTCTTTATCTGAGAGTTCAATACCTGAGAAAACCGGGCGACTCACGGAACCTTCTGCTTCAGAAATACCGACTTCTTTACCTATAGAGGATAGTCAGGTAGCGGATAGTCAGCGATCGACTCCAGAGACGCCGTTGCCGGGGGCGGGCACCGCGATCGCACCGCCCCTACCCAACAATGAACGCACCAGCACTCCTCCTGAGTCCAACACCTCTACAGTCGCCAACCACACGGAGGCAAAAGCGCCTGAAAGACCACCGGCAGCAGATAATAAACCAGAAGAAACCAGCAATGTTTAGGGCAAAAGTAGGGGCTTTTCCGTTGGCGGTGGTTCCCCTGTTTCCAGGTTGCCTTGTTTCGAGGTTGCCCTGTTTCGATGTTGCCCAGGGTCTTATGAGGGCTGACGCGATCGATAATTTTGGGTAAAATCGGGGCGGGGTCACTGCCCCTACAGATGCTTAATTTAATTGGGGGAGAGAGGCGATCGATGAAGATAAACCAGGATATTCAAGGGGAAGAAGCTCGCATTGAGCTAATTCCACTGATTGACGTAATTTTTTGCATTCTGACATTTTTTATTTTGGCAGCCTTGCAACTCACGCGCCAGCCCGTGATTGATGTAGCCTTGCCGAAAGCAGCTACCGGGGAGACGCAGACACAAGAAATGTTAATTGTCCGGCTAGAACCAGCGGGACAGGTCTATGTTTATATAGAAGAACAGCCTAGACTGGTGACATTAGACCAGTTAGAACAAATCCTCAGCTTTTATCACAGCAGTAATCCTATGGCGCTCATGGTGTTGTATGCCAGCGAGGAGGTCAAATATAATCTGGTGGTGGAAGTGCTCGATCGCATGAGAGCGGTCGGTGGCACCAGAGTAGCATTGGCGACCCTTCCCCGTGATGCCAGTTCCCAGCCGTCCATTCCCACACCAACCACCTTGCCACCGAGTAATATTCAATTACCACCACCTCCTGCCACCACCCAGCCGTAACCATTAGGGTGGGCATTGTCCCCCTACATACTGGCTGAATCGCTAAATTGTTATCGGATATAGACAAAAAGAAAATGGAAAACCAAAACCCTGAATCCCTAGAAAAAATTCGCCAACAATTTGACACCGGCCCTTATCCCAGAACTCCATTAGAAACTTCATGTAAAAACAACTATAACCTATTGTATTATCATAACTATGCTACCCCATTTTATTTAAGAAACCAAAAAGTAATTGATACCAAAGACAAAATTATTTTAGATGCTGGCTGTGGATCGGGATATAAAGCTTTAGCATTAGCCGAAGCAAATCCAAACGCCAAAATTGTGGGGATAGATATTTCTCCTAAATCCGTTGAACTGGCTAAAGCCCGACTAGAATATCATGGATTCAATGATGCAGAATTTCATGTTTTATCCATAGAAGAATTGCCCAGCTTAGAAATGCAGTTTGACTATATTAACTGTGACGAAGTTCTATATCTGCTGCCTGAACCCGCGATCGGGCTCCGGGCAATGAAAGCGGTTTTAAAGCCCGCAGGAATTATCCGCGCAAATCTCCACAGTTCTCTGCATCGGGTTTATTACTATCGGTCACAAGAAATGTTCAAAATGATGGGGTTGATGGATGACAACCCAGGAGAAATGGAAATTTCCATCGTTCGTGACATGATGCAAGCCTTGAAAGATAACGTTCAGCTTAAGGCGATTACTTGGAAAGATAATCAACAAGATAAACCAGAATTTTTTCTGGCGAATTATTTACTTCAAGAAGACAAAGGGTACACAATCACCGAAATGTTTTCTGCCATCCAAACTGCTGACTTAGAGTTCATCAGTATGGTAAATTGGCGACATTGGGAACTAATGGATCTATTTGAAGACGGCGAAGATTTGCCAGTGTTTCTCGCCATGAGTCTCCCAGAACTGTCTGTGGAAGAGCGATTACATCTGTTTGAGTTGTTGCATCCAATCCATCGACTGCTGGACTTTTGGTGCGGTCATCCGAACGCTGCCTCATCCTTTGTTCCTGTTAACAAGTGGCAAGAGGCCGAGATTAGAAGTGCCAGAGTACATTTACATCCTCAGCTAAGAAATCCTCAGTTAAAAGACCATCTGATTGCTTGTGTCACCGACCAACAATCTTTTGAAATTAGTCGCGACGTTAAGGGTTCAGCGATGAATCCTGTGATGATCGGAAGTCATCTTGCGGCCTGTCTGCTACCCCTGTGGGATGAACCTCAGTCAGTGACAGCCTTGGAGGAACGCTGGCTCCAGATTCGTCCGGTGGATCCGATCACCCTGACACCGATTAGTCCGCAAAAAGCTTTTGAGGAGATTAAAGAACTCTTAACTCATCTCGAAGTCTTTCTTTATGTACTTTTGGAACGTTGCGATTAACCGTTCAAGATCAAAATCACGATCAAATCCCATGTTTTTAGGAGATTAAGAGGTATTCGACGATTTTTTCTCTGGTTAATCTTTTATTTATAGATATCTTCTAGGTGTGGGCTTTTGCCCCCCGCTCAGTTTTTGTCAAAATTAACCGATAATTGCTATGTCTGGGTAAGCAAAAGCCCATTTTAATCGGCTGGTATCAGGAAATTTTAAATATCCTGGCATCCCACAAAAATTATCGAGGTAAAATCTAAATTCAATCGCTGGTTTTTTCAGCAAATATAAGCAAATATACGGAAAGTAAAAATGGAAAATCAACACGCTGAATCCCTAGAAAAAATTCGCCAACAATTTGAAACAGGCCCTTATCCCAGAGTTCCCTTAGAAAATTCTTTAAAAGAAGATTATAATTCTTTATATTATCACAATTATGTCACATCCTTTTATTTAAGGAATCAAAAAGTAATTGATACCAAAGACAAAATTATTTTAGATGCTGGCTGTGGCACTGGATATAAGGCTTTAGCATTAGCAGAAGCCAACCCAGAGGCAAAAATTGTTTGCATAGATATATCAGAAAACTCATTAAAGATATCTCAAGAAAGACTAAAATTTCATGGATTTAGGAATAATATAGAATTTCATCTTTTGTGTATTGAAGATTTGCCCAGCTTAGGGATGCAGTTTGACTATATCAATTGTGACGATGTTCTCTATCTGCTGCCTGAACCGGCGATTGGACTACAGGGGATGAAATCGGTTTTAAAGCCCGAAGGAATTATTCGCGCCAATCTCCACAGTTCCCTGAATCGGGTTTATCTTTATCGGGCGCAAGAAATATTCAAAATGATGGGGTTGATGGATGAAAACCCAGGGGAACTGGAAATATCTATCGTCCGTGAAATGATGAAAGCCTTGAAAAATGACGTTCAACTTAAAGCAACAACTTGGGCTGATAATCGAGAAAATAACCCAGAGTTTTTTATGATGAATTACTTGTTCCAAGAAGACAAAGGGTACACAGTAAACGAAATGTTTGCTGCGATGAAAGCCGCTGATTTAGAGTTCATCAGTATGGTGAATTGGCGACACTGGGAACTGATGGATTTATTTGAAGATTGGGAGAATTTGCCGGTATTTCTGGCCATGAGCTTACCAGAACTCTCGGCGGAAGATCGATTACATCTGTTTGAATTGTTGCATCCGAGGCATCGACTGCTTGACTTTTGGTGCGGTCATCCCAACAATGGTTCAAGTTTTGTTCCTGTTGACGATTGGCAAGACGCAGACTGGCGAAGTGCCAGAGTGTATTTGCACCCTCAGCTAAGAAATTCTAAGTTAAAAGACTATTTGATCCAATGTGTCATCGACCATCAATCTTTTGAAATTAGTCGGGACGTTCCCCACCCAACAATGAATCCGGTAATCATCGGCAGTGATATTGCTGCCTGTCTGCTACCTCTGTGGGATGAGCCTCAGTCAGTGACGGCCTTGGTGGAACGCTGGCTCCAGATTCGTCCGGTGGATCCGCTCACCCTCAACCCCGTGAGTCAGGAAAAAGCGTTATTAGAGATTACCAAATTTTTAACTGACCTGGAAGCCTTTCTATATGTGCTTTTGGAGCGTTGTGATTGAAGGTGGAAAAAAATTTTGCCGATGGGTGATATAAAAGTCAGAGACGGTGGGTAAGTTATCTCTAGAAGTTAAAAAAACAAGCATCCCACATCTCAAGGAGACCTTTAAAATGAAAACCGAATTAAAAGTCAAATTCCTCCAACACCTGAACGAAAAAAGAAGAGAAGGCGGTTTCACCCTGATTGAACTGCTCGTGGTGGTGATCATCATCGGGATTCTGGCTGCTGTGGCTCTGCCCTCCCTCCTCAGCCAAGCCAACAAAGCCAAGCAGGTTGAAGCTCGGAATAATATTGGTGCGATGAACCGGGCACAGCAAGCATACTTTTTGGAAAATAACAACACATTCGCAACAATCAAGGATAATTTAGGCATTGGGATCAAAAATAGTCCTAACTATACCTACACCATCAGTGCTGGTACTCCTAATGCTCAAGCCATCCAGATAGCACAGATAGATGCGGCTACCACAGGACAATCTCTCAAAGGCTATAAAGGGTTAACATACACCTCTACAGGTACAGCAGCGACAGAAGTTCTGACCCTGGGACTCCTCTGCGAGGCAAAAAGCCCTGGTTCTCAAGCTGGAGACCCTACCAGTGCTGGCTGTACTGCCGGTGATAAGAACCTCGCCGAATAATCAATACATAGTTTAATTTATGTCTGGTCGAGGAATGTGCCTGACGCAGAATTAGACAGGGAGAGTTATTCTTCCATTTTCAAGAGTGAGTAGTTGAAACTACTCACTCTCAATTATTTTTGGTTGGATTGTTTACAAGCTGGGATGAGTCACGCTGATGATCGAGGATGTTCGGGAAACTGACTTTGTGGATTGGCTGGAGCAAGCCGATCGGCATCGGCTCAAAGGAAATTATACCGAAGCAGCCAGCATTTACGAGCAGGCAATTGCCACGGAGCCTGACGTAAAATCTCACTACTGGCATTTAGGCTTGCTGTTACTTTTGCAGGGAGAAGAAGAAGCGGCTCATACCACTTGGCTGGTGGGGATGATGGATGGTGACTCTGAGCAGATCGAGCAGTGGACAGAGGAACTACGGCTGGTGCTGGAAACAGAAGCTTTAAGGCAAGAAGAATTGGGAGAGGATATGGTTGCCTGGTTGATTCGGCAACATATTCGGGAAATTTGCCCCCAGGATATTCACAACTTGTTGCATTTGATCCAACTTGGGAGCAAAATTAATCGTTTGCGAGAGGAGGAGTTAACTGCTTGGGATGCGATCGCAGTGCTAAAATCAGTCACTCCTAAGCAGATCGATCGGGATTTGCTCCTACAAGTTTTACGCAGCTTAATCAATGTGGCTCCACTGCATCCTTATCCGCAGGAATTTGCCGAAGCTTGTGTGCAGCATCTATCAGAAAGTGCTGAGTTTCGGGATCTGCTGATGGAGGTGGCGACGCAAATTGCCTATGAACTACATCAACCCAAAATCGCGATCGCCTGGGGAGAGTTATGTTTGCGGGCTGGGACTAGCACGCAACCCCAAGAACTTTTAGGGAATTTGGCTGGTATTTATGACTATGCGGGGAATTTTTCCCAGGCGATTGAAATGGCAAAACGCGCTTATGCTTTATGCGAAACTTTGCCAGACCAAGTTTTTGCGAATTACCGCATCCTGAAAAGCTTGCTCGGTGCTGGGGGATACTGGGAGGAAGCTAATGTTGCTTTAACGAAACAAGATTCATTGATGTTATCGCTGATAGCGGAAAAACCGCCAGAACTGGACTTGGTGAGGGCGAAACGTTTGCTGAGTTCTACTTTTTTATTTCCCTACTTGCGAGACGATCCGGTAAAAAATCGCCAGATTCAAAATTCTGTTGCCGATCTGTTTCAGTTTTATATTCAAGAATCAGCGCGGGAGATAGTAAGAAAATTTCAGGAGCAAGCGGTACAGCGTCGGCAAATTAATCCAACTGACAGACGTTTAAAAATTGGCTATATTTCTCATTGTCTGCGATCCCATTCTGTGGGCTGGTTAGCGCGATGGTTATTTCAGTATCACGATCGCCAGCGGTTTGAAATTCACGGCTATTTTATGAACTATCAGCCCTTGGACGATCCCTTACAAGCCTGGTATATGAATCATGTTGACCAAGTACATCAATTAGGTGCGGATAGCCTTAAGATTGCGGCAGAAATTGCCCAGGACGAAATTGATATTTTGATTGATATTGATAGCTTAACCTTGGATAGAACTTTTACGGTTATGGCCTATAAACCTGCGCCGATTCAAGTAACCTGGCTAGGTTGGGATGCGGCGGGATTACCTGCGATTGATTATTTCATCGCTGACCCTTATGTATTACCAGTCAAAGCCGCAAATTACTATACAGAAAAAATATGGTCTTTGCCGCAAACTTATATTGCAGTGGATGGCTTTGAGGTAGGAATTCCCACCCTACGGCGAGAGGATTTAGATATTCCCACTGATGCAGTAGTTTATTACATTGGTCAGAAGGGATATAAGGGTAATCTCCCCACAGCCCGACTACAAATGAAGATTCTTAAAGCGGTGCCGAATAGCTACTTTTTGATTAAAAGTAGGGCAGATGAAACGGCAGTAAAAAATTTCTTTACTGAACTAGCAGAAGCCGAAGGTGTGGACAGTTCTCGTTTAAGATTTATCCCGTCTGCTCCCTCAGAAGAAATTCACCGAGCGAATCTCGGCCTTGTTGATGTGGTATTAGATACTTATCCTTACAATGGCGCAACTACTACATTAGAAACGCTCTGGATGGGGGTGCCTATGGTGACGCGAGTTGGCCAGCAATTTTCGGCTCGCAACAGCTATACGATGATGCTGAATGCTGGAATCACTGAAGGGATTGCTTGGACAGATGAAGAATATATAGAATGGGGAATTCGTCTGGGGACAAAGCCACAACTGAGACAAGAAATATCCTGGAAATTGTTACAAGGAAGACAAACAAAACCCCTGTGGAATGCCAAACAGTTTACCCGTGAAATGGAAAATGCTTATCAGCAAATGTGGCAAATATATCTCAATGGTGCATGATAAATGGAAAATCACGAAAACTACAATAATCACTGGGAACAAAAAGCCTATCAATGCTGGATGCAAGGAGATTATGCTGGGGCGGCAAAATTTTACGATATTGCATCCGCAACGCTGCGCGAAAGAGCAATTTTGGCGCGTCCCGACATCCAGCAAAATTATTGGCTGATGAGCTTGATGTATTTATTGGCAGAAAATGAACCAGAAGCGGAAAGAGTTTGGCAAGAGAAATTAGCAGATAATAATTTGACGATTTCTGAGCCAGAGCAGAGGGAAAATTGGCTAATTGAATTAATTTCAATTTTCGATGCAGAAGCGGAAAGACAAAAGACAATTGCTCAGTTTAAAACCGCTTGGTTGATTCGGAACCATATTTTAAAATTAGCGGAGAAATTGCTCGAAGTTGCCACTTCGGGCAAAAATCAGGCAATTGCTTATCATCTAATGATTAAAATTTTACTAGAAAGTGGGGGCAATTGGGAAAAAGCACGGCAACTTTATCAAGAATATCAAAAATTACTGGAGGCGATCGCCAAAAAGGATGTGGCGATCGAATCCAGTTTTACTCTTGAATTGATGGCAACGTTGGGATTTCAAGCTTACTTCTGCGACTGTCCCCAACAGATGCACCAGTTTAACAATGAATTTGCTAGGTTTTACTACGAAAAAGTTAGAGCATATTTTCCTGATTTATCCCTGGAAAGGAAATCAAAGTTAAACATTCCAGAAAACCGAGATAAAAATTTAAAAATCGGCTACCTATCCAGCGGGTTTAACCGACACTCAGTTGGTTGGTTAGTCCGATGGATCTTCAAATATCACAATCGAGAAAAATACCAAATTTTTGCTTATAACTTAGGAAGTAAAAATGACGATTTAAAATATTTTTTTGAAGACATACAACAATCTCCATCAAATTTCATTGATGTTTTTAATTGGGGGGCTAGGGAAATTGCCGAATTAATTGCTAGGGACGAAATTGATATATTAGTGGATTTAGATAGCATTACTCATCGCTTGACTTCTCAGGTATTGGCATTACAACCGGCTCCCATTCAAATAACGTGGTTGGGGTGCGATGCTTCGGGATTACCAGCGATCGATTATTTTATTGCCGATCCTTATGTTTTGCCGGAAACAGCCTCAGATTATTATGCCCAAAAAATTTGGCGACTGCCCAAAGTATATGTGGCTGTGGATGGGTTTGAAGTGGGAATCCCGACGATCCGAAGAGATAGCTTAGGAATTCCCAACGATGCAGTGGTTTATTTCAGTTCCCAAACCGGATATAAACGCAATCCCGAAAATGCCAGATTACAATTGCGAATCATTAAACAAGTAAAAAATAGCTATTTTCTAATCAAAAATTTAGGAGATGAAGCCTTAACTAGAAGATTTTTTGAGCAATTGGCGGATGAAGAAGATGTAGATAGCTCCCGGCTGCGATTTTTACCACAAGTTTCTTTAGAAGAAATTCACCGAGCTAATCTGGGAATTGCCGATGTGGTGCTGGATACTTATCCCTATAATGGGGCAACAAATACGTTAGAAACACTGTGGATGGGGATTCCCCTGGTTACAAGGGTGGGGGAACAATTTGCGGCTCGTAATAGTTATACCATGATGGTCAATGCAGGCATAACCGAAGGGATTGCTTGGAGTGATGAAGCTTATGTAGAATGGGGTATTAAACTGGGTCAAAATTCCAGGTTAAGGCAAGAAATATCTTGGAAATTATTACAAGGAAGACAAACAGAACCCCTCTGGAATACGAAGCAATTTACTCGTGAGATGGAAAACGCTTACGAGCAAATGTGGCAGGCAAAGCAAAAATATTTGGCAAGTAAATTTTAGGAGGCTGTTTCCTCAATGGAAAACCAGAATAATTGGGAACAAAAAGCTGCTCAATGCTGGATGGCAGGAGACTACAATCAGGCGGCACAGCTTTATGAACAGGCAATTTCAGCTAATCCAAAACAGCGACAAAATTACTGGTATTTGGGGCTAATGTTGCTGTTGGGAGGAGAAGAAGAAGAAGCTCATACCACTTGGCTTCTAGGAATGATGGAAGGTGATTCTGAGCAAATGGAGGCTTGGACGGCAGAACTGTTGCAAATTCTGGAAACTGAGGCGAACAGGCAACAAGAAAAAGCCGAGAATTCACCAGCTTGGTTAATTCGACAACATTTGCGAGAAATTTGTCCCGGAGATATTTATAACCTATTGCAGCTAGTTCAACTGGCGATCGCTCAAGAGACATTAACTCCAGAGGACTTTGCCGCTTGGAACATTATTGAACTCCTAGAATCTACAAATCCTGGTAGTTTGGATTCGCAATTACTGATAAAAGTGGCAGAAAACTTATTGGAGTTTGCCCCCTTAGAATCATATTCCCAAGAATTTGTTGCTGCTTGTTTGCCTCATCTGAAAGGAAATTCAAATTTTCGAGATGTTCTCTTGGTGGCAGCCGCTAAAATTGGCTACCAGATGCGGGAAACGGACATCGCAATCGCGATCGCCCAATTATGTTTGCAGGTTAATGCGGAACATCCCGAAGAAATTTGGAGAAATCTGGCTCGTTTTTACGAAAAATCAAAGCAGTATGATCTGTCAATAAAAGCAGCGAAACAATGCTATGACCTATGTGAATATTTAGCAGATAAAATTGCCGCCAATTACCAGATTATCACAGCTTTATTAGTTACGGGTGGATACTGGGAAGAAGCAGTGGATATCTTTAAACGGCACGAGTCTATGCTATTGTCGTTTCTAGAGTTTCCACCGCAGGAAATTTTAAAACTCAGAGCATCGCGTTTGCTCACTGCTATGTTTTGTTTCCCCTATTTCAGAGATGAACCAAAAATTAACAGAAAAATCCAAAATAAGATTGCTCATTTGACCCAGGAACGCATCCAAGCAGATGCCAGGAAACAAGGGTATTCCTTTAATCAGCATTTGAATAAACCTGAATTGATGACTCAGGGAAGACGCTTAAAGATTGGATATATCGGCAATTGTCTGAGAAAACATTCCGTAGGTTGGATGGCAAGAGGAGTGTTTCAATATCACGATCGCGATCGGTTTGAAATTCACGGCTATTTCGTAGACTATGAGCCAGGGGATTCGCTGCAAGAATGGTATATTCATCATGTTGACCAAGCTCACAAATTAGGCTCGAATGCTTTACAAATTGCTGAGGAAATCGTCAACGATGAAATTGATATTTTAATCGATGTTGATAGCCTAACTTGGGAGGTTACATTTCAGGTGATGGCGTTGAAACCAGCCCCCATTCAAGCTACTTGGCTAGGCTTGGATGCGGCGGGACTGCCAGCCATTGACTACTATCTAGCCGATCCATTCGTTTTACCAGAAAATGCCCAAGATTACTATGTGGAAAAAATCTTGCGCTTCCCCAAAACTTACATCGCCTTGGATGGGTATGAAGTGAGTGTTCCCACCATGCGGCGCGACGAATTAGAAATTCCAGCGGCAGCAGTGGTTTATTACAGTGGTCAAACCAGTTCCAAACGCAATCCAGATATGGCAAGACTGCAAATGAAGGTTATTAAAGAGGTGCCAAATAGCTACTTTTTGATTAAAACTTGGCCTGATGTAGAAGGGGTGAAACAATTCTTTCTAGAATTGGCAGAATCAGAAGGAGTGGCGGTTTCCCGACTGCGATTTTTACCTAACGATTCTTCGGAAATTCATCGAGCTAACTTAGGAATAGTTGATGTGGCACTCGATACCTATCCTTATAGTGGTGCAACCACAACTTTGGAAATACTTTGGATGGGCATTCCCATCGTAACTCGCGTGGGCGAACAATGGGCTGCCCGGAATAGCTATACCATGATGGTCAATGCTGGAATTACCGAAGGCATTGCTTGGACAGATGAAGAATATATCAAATGGGGAGTTCGTCTGGGTTTAGACTCAGAATTGCGGCAAAAGATATGGTGGAAATTACGGCAAGGTCGCCAAACCGCACCCCTTTGGAATGCTCGGCAATTTACTCAGGAAATAGAACAAGCCTATCAGCAAATGTGGGAGAAGTTTCTCCAAGATTCAAGGGTTATACCATAAATGACTACAGCAATTTTCTAGGGCGAAGCATTTGTGGATTGCCGATTTGTGATTTTTTCCATAAATTTTGCCACAAATGCTTCGCCCCTACAAAGGTGCTCTATTAATCTGAAAAAATCTGTCAGTCAAGGTCAAGAATTAAAAATCATTAATCTTGTAGTCTTTCAGATAATCTCGAAGTTTAGCCACGATCGGTAGAGAAGCTAATCCTTGTTCTTTCAGTTCTGGAATTTGGCTGAGAACCTCAATTATATTATTAGCAAAATTATAATTAGGGTCATTTTTGCCATATTCCAGAGTGAGATACTGTAGTAACTCTACCGTATAGTCAGGAAAGTTCATCAGGTCAGCGATCGCAGCTAATTTGAGAATGTTCTGCGGATTTTTTAGGGGTGAGTCAAGGTCTTCTCGGATTAAATCGCGGAAATAAAGAGCATCTCCCCACAGTAATTGTCCGGCGCAAGAAGTTGATTGAATTGGCGAATCTTTGCGAGGCCGACGAGCACCCGCTAAATCAAATAGTGTAAATCCTTGGTTTCGCAAATAATTGTCCACATCTCCAAATAAAGGTTGATTAGCATAAATTTCAGAAAAGTTAACTTCCACTTGAACCGCTAAAATACTGCGGTCTAAAATTTTACCAGCCCCCTCCATTACCTGAATTTCTGCTCCTTGAATATCCAGTTGGAGAAAATCGATTTCCTGAATTGCTTCGGCTTCGCAAAAGGTATCTAAAGTGGTTGTTTCTATTTCAACCGTAAAATCTAGTTTAACTAAATCAGAAAGTCCGGCAAACCGATTAATGAAAGATTCATTTGGTGGATATAGAGAGCAACACATGGGATTTTTCGTTACATAAAGCGTGGCTTCACCCACAGTTTTTGCCAATGCCAAGGGAATATGTTTTTCCGTCCAATTAATCTGTCTCTGTTCGATATCTTCATTGGCTGCATCACAAGCATCAGCATCGGCATCAAATCCATAAATGGTCAGGTTGGGAGCAAAAAGATTCCAGCCTTGACTCCCGTAGTCATCTTGGCTGGTTATTTTTCGAGAACCCACATTACAGATTGTCATGGAAATTTGATCTAAATGACCACTTTTCTTTAAACTTTCCACAAAAGCTGACATGGCAAAATTCTCACTTTTCAAAATTGACTTTTCTGGGCAGGTATAGCAATGATATTCAAGTTGCTGGATAAATTATCAGCGGGATCTGATATGGGAATGAGTTGTCCAACATAGGGCTGATAGCGGAATAATTGATATCCATGACTGCGGAGATAGTCAGCTACAGGTAAGTTACTGCCCTGAGATCCAGCAATATTTTCATATAGAATTACTGGAGAAAACTGAGATAAAATTCTTTGACTGCCCATTAAAACAGAAAGCTCATGTCCTTCGGCATCAATTTTGATAAAATCGACTCGCTTCAGGTTTTCTTTTTCCATCAGGCTATCTAGGGTAAAGCAGGGAACTTCTAGATAAGATTCAGGGTTGATATTTTCGCTTGTGTCATCAGTGATAATTGCATTGAGTTCACTAGAATTACTCAGGGATAATCGAACTTTACCATTGCGATCGCTGGCGGCACCTGCACAGATTTTCACCCAAGAAATCTGATTAATTTCACAAGTTTCTTCCAAGCATTCAACACAACCGGGAAAAGGCTCTATCGCTAATACCAAACCTGTTGAACCAACACATCGGGCAGCACTAAAGCTATAAACTCCTACATTTGCCCCTACGTCGATCGCAGTCATTCCCGGTTGAATATGATTTCGCCAAAACTCCATTTCTTTTTCAAACCAGTCTCCTTCGGAAAGTAGTATGCTCGTAACCATACTATGACAAGTTGGCTCAACTGCCAAGAGCCACTCTTTTTCAAAAGGTATATATGTTTTTGAACTATCAACTCCTAAATCAGTCCAACGCCACTCTAAACTCTTAGGATTGTACCAAACGTCATTCCGGGCAAAATCCAGCCAAAATTGTGCTAAGTCTTTTTGCTTTATATCTAGAGCCATCAAATAGATGGCTTGAATGATCTGAAAACTAGAAATTGGCGCATAGTTGGCTAACTTTAAGTTGAGCAATCCCAGAGAGATATTTTTGGGTAACAGTTGAAAGCCACTGATTAAGTAGTTCCAGATATACTGGTTTAATAGTTCAACCGCTATTTCTATAACTTGTAATCTTTTCTTGGTATAGGTAATTACAGCATCTCGGCGTCCTAGGGATTGAATTTGTAATTGCTTAATGGCTTCTCTCAATAATAAGAGACATTGAGTATAGCCCTCCTGAGATGCGATGATTTCCAGGAGTAAATCACTGTCGATCGCCGTTTTTGAGAAGCGAGGCAGATACACAATACCGGGTGAAATTTCTGCCAAATTCACATACGCTGCTTGAACTGTATCATCCCAAGTAGAAAATACTAAAGGAATCGCTGTTTCAATATCTCCCGTCACTATCAACAACAGAGCAAGATGGGCAGCACAAAGAGGATGATTGTATTGTTCTACGCCCTGATTTAAGGCTTCAAATGCCATTTCAAGATAAATCTCTTTCATGGATGAATCTTGACAATTTTCTGCCTCAATTAGCGAGAGAACCGCAACATTATTAAAATCTAAGGCAGAGTTAGGTTGCTCCCAAGAGGTATTTTTCAGACTCGAAACAATATGAGGAAATAAACTGCGATCTAGATTGGGACAAGCCTGCTCTATGTATCGCCAATAATCAGCAGATAAATCAGGATTTTCCATAGGGATTACAGGTAAAGGGGTAAATTCGTTGCCATATGAACCATATGAAATTTGTAACTCCCAAATACCTGTTGGTGATTCAACGGCACGACCAGCACAAAAATTTTCGATTGACAAAACTGAAATATCTTCTGCCTTAGCTGAGGCGATCGCCTCCTTATTTTCGTTTTCCAAAACTATTCTCCCATGAATCCGAGGTAGTAGTGCTTGCCACTGAATTTTACTGAGTTGTCCAATCACGCAAATATCCGGGCCACTTTCCAGGTCTAGTTCTTGTTCCAGCATCAAATTCATCACAATGCTAGAGACAGCCATATCGGCATCCTCGTCAGAAATATTGGTACTATCTACCAGCAGAGTCATGTTATTTTTATCGGGATGAGAGGCGATCGCACCGATCGCCGTTGCCAACTCTTCTAACAGCGCATCTTCCGATGCAGTCCAGTCTGGAAATATAATTAGGTTAATGTTTCTTAATCGCAGTTGATGGGCAAGTTCTTGCTGCTGATCGGCAGTCAAAGATTCTGGTTCTGATATTGACTCTATATATTCCAATAGCGTTTTAGCTTCAGCAAAATCTGGTACAGCTTGCAAAACATCGGTGATGGCTTTTTTGGCCAAAGATATTTGATTAATTTTTACCGCTGCTTGTGCAAGATACCAGACAAAACGCCAGTGATTACAACCCAAGTTGATCGCGGCGATTAATTCTGATAACGCTTTCCCATAGCTTCCTTGTTCTTGTAAATATAGCGCCCACCAAAGTCTCAAATAACCATCTTTTTCATAATATTCGCGGTATTGAGAAATCCCACCTTCTCCGGTGGCTAACAACATTGAGGATTGGGCGATTTTTTTGTCTGCTGCCAATAATTCTGCAACATTATTTGATGTCA
The DNA here is from genome assembly GCF_001276715.1 of Planktothricoides sp. SR001. GTDB lineage: Bacteria > Cyanobacteriota > Cyanobacteriia > Cyanobacteriales > Laspinemataceae > Planktothricoides > Planktothricoides raciborskii. The sequence goes on from NZ_LIUQ01000013.1 coordinate 21,929, forward strand.
AGCTAATTTGAAATTCCGGCGATGTTTCTCCCAAAGCTTGAATAAACAATTCTGCCCCAGAAAGATTTTCTGACTCTCCGGTGACATCCTTCAGGGTCACAGGTTGATCGATTTGAGGATATCCGTAAAGAGTGCCCCATTCGCGATCGCGCTTCGGCTGCTTCAGCAAATTTTCGTAAATTTGATTAATTTTTTTTGCTGCATTTTCCGCACCAAAAATTTGGCGGGCATAATCCTGGGCATTTTTGCCAATTCTCGATCGTTCTTCTGGATAATGATATAGATATTCAAGGGCTTGCTGATATTCCAGTTCGCTATTAACAACTAACCCGGTGTAATTGTCCATCACTAGACTTTTAATCCCACCATATGGAAAGACAACCGGAGGAATTCCGGCATACATAGCTTCTTGCAAATTTAATTCGGCTGCGGCATAAGTATCTGGACATAATGGGTAGCCATAAACATCTAAAATCTCTAGGACTGATTTAATATTTTCCACAAAGCCCCAAAACTCAAATCGGTCAGCAGTCCCCATTAATCCAGCCTGCTGTTTAAAATAGCTTTGCTTATCCCCACCGCAAACAATAAAGCGAATATTAGGGACGTTTATTTTGCTACTCATTGGCACATAATTGGGGTGCATTTTGGCAAAATTGACGCTGCCAATATAGCCCACATTAAATGTTTCGTGGGGTTGCGGTTTTATATCAGTCAGTCGAGCAAAGTCAGCCCCATCATACACCATCCCAGTTTTTGACAATCTAATTTCAGTGGGCAGACTTTGAAAAACCGGCAGTTCTGATGAATATGGATTACAGGCGATCGCGCAATCCGCAAATCCCACTAACTCTTGAGTAATGACTTGGGGTGGGTTATCTCCAGCAATGTGAAACCATAGAATCAGACGCATGGGGGGCAATTCTAACCGGAGAAACTCGTATATCTGCGGATTATTCCAAAAATGAAATTGCACAATGTCTGCATTTTCTATGGCTTGGATCAGAGTCGGGAAATCGGGACTATTAATCACCGTTATACCGGCTGATTTTACCATAGCCATTGCATGGGGCTTGGCCGGATCTAAAGACATGACAATATGTTCAAAACTCCCCAGTTCTGATGAATACTTAGCAGTAGCGATCATGGAGCGAGCCGCTCCACCATTTCCCAGGCAGTGGATAATATGAAGAATCTTAGTATTGTTCATGTCTTATAGGTTAATTGGTAAATTTACGATACACTCGAATGGTAGAAAAAACGCCAGGAATAATTGGCAGATGGGCTTGAGTTTGGGTCGGATCCGTGGGATACAACAATGGAATCTCGATCGCTTCACACCCATAGACCTTTTCCATTAGTTCTTCACAGGCTTGCTTAATTCCCGGTTCTTGACCTCCGTGGTGAAATAAAATTGCATCTCTATTTTCATCATTCATTGCTGGCAAATAATCGTGAAAAGCCATAATCCCTCCTGGTGCGAGGATGGGGAAATAATCGAGAATATCCTGCCGCACTCCCTGATAACTATGATCGCCATCAATAAATATAAAAAGAGGAAAATTGCCATCGGACTCAAATATCTGCGCTAATTCACTCACCGCTTGGTGAGAAAATTCCCGTAAATGTGTCACCCGATCTGCCAATTTTGGTAGAAGTTCGTAAAAAGCTGGAGTTCCTCCCGGTTCCACTGTAAACCCGTGAAAATCTACTGCCATTCTATCCAAAGTCCGACAAGTCAAAAATAGTGAACTTCCAGCATAAGAACCAATTTCCACAAACCTTAATGGATCAGAAATTTCTGGCAATAACTTTCGCAGGATGTAGTAAAGCTGGAAACGTTCGTTTTGAGACATTTGACTTTCAATATCATGGGCTACTGGATCGTCCTGATAAAATTCTTGAACTAAGTCAGGTTCTAAGATGGGATTTAAAGGAAACTTATCCGGGCAGGAAAACCAAACACCTGTGCTATCAATGGGCTTAAGATCAAAATGAATTTGTCTTTGAGTTTCAAATTCATGGATGGCTTGACGACATCCTGACCAGTGACCATAGTCATCTACCTGAATAACACCATGATTAACAACTCGGTCATATAAATTATCTAAGATATTTTTGGTTGATTCATACCAATCCCCATCCATATGCAAAAAAGCAATCATGCCGATCGCATTCCGAACGGTAGGTAAAGTATGCTCAAAATAGCCTTTAACCGTTTGCACAATCTGCCAAACACCCAGTTGCGTACAAATTTCTCGAACACTGGTTTCTGGTGCAGCACAAGTGCCGGTTCCCCAACCCGTTGCATCCGCAGGAATGTGATTAAATTGGTCGGCATCCGTTGGAGTTGGCATCCCTTCAAAAGAATCAAAAGCATATAGATAACGTGCTTGCTTACTGTACCGTTGAATCACAGCCGCCATTAAAGCTGTGGAACCGCCACCGGCCACACCACATTCAACAATATTGCCAGAAATATTTGCCAAACAAATTTGTTTGACTAGCGAAAATAGAGAATAGAGACGAGATTCGCTCAACATCGTGTAAGGACGGATTCTCTGATAGAGTGCTTGAAATTCTGCATCTTCAATTGTTCCAGTCACCAGTTCTGGATATGCTGAAATCAGTTCTTGACGGCATTCTTTGGCTTCTAGATTGTTAGGGAAATATCGCAGTTCTTCATGCAAGACTTCCAGTGCCGCAGCGGGTTGATTCATTTGCAGAAAACAAGTTGCCCGTAAATAATCAAGTCCGACGATCGGTTGTTTGCATGATTTTGCTTGATTCAACCAATGGAAAGCTTCATTAACTTGACCAGACTGCAACGCTGCCGTCGCTTGTTCCATTAACTGCCCGACGGTTCCCGCCCTCAGTTCTCCTAGTAGCAACTGGGCTTTTTTATGGCTTGGCACAATGTCTAATAAACTCTTCAAAGAGTCAACCGCTTGCCGGGGATAACCAAGTCTGGCTAAAGCTAAAGCTTTACCATAGTTAAGATGTGGTACATCTGGATATTGGGCGATCGCTTCTTGAAAAAGAGTCAAAGCTTCCCCGTTCTGGTTCTCGTTCAGCTTATTAACTCCTTCCTCGATCAAGTTTAATGGTGCATGGTTGGGATCAGTTGCTTGAATTTGCCCACTAAACAACTGTTTTTCTGTGAAATTATCCGCTTGAGTGTTACGCAAAATAAATGGCGGATGTTTTAAAGGAAAAGACATCATCTTAGTCGGTAAATTTGCCAGCGGATTTTTCCCCTTCGTGTGAGTCCCTTCTGCTTCAAACCCGATATTAGACACTAAATTGATATTGGGTAAAATTGTTAAACCCCTGCGAATCCAACAGGATAGTTGCCAAGGATAATCCCAAGTATCTAAACGCTCATCGTAAACTTGTTGAAACACATTTGACCAACAGCGAATTGCCAGATCATCCTCAAGGATATCCTGAAGACAATTCTCTGCTTTGACTTGAGGCCAAAGCTTCATTTCTCGATCGTAATGCTGCCAAGATCGCTTCCAAGTTGCCCATCCCCAGGAATGAGCATACCGGGAAAAATAATAACTGTATGGAGTTTTCTGTTGGTTAAATTGAAAGTTATCTCCCGCGATCGCCATAATTTGTTCGTGATGACGATATTTTTCTAGTAATTCCTCACAGAACCGAAAGAATGTTATATCGGGTAAACAGTCATCTTCTAAGATAATGGCTTCTTCTACCTGATTAAATACCCAATCTAATCCGCTGGAAATGCGTTTTCGACAGCCTAAATTTGTTTCCGAGTAATTCGTCAGTACCTCACAATCCCAGTCTACCTGTTTAATAATTGCCCGTCCTGCTTGACATTTTTCTAATTCTCCGGCTGCCTCGGTTCTCGGCCCATCTGCAATCACTAGAAGCTTAGGGGGTTGAGCTTGACGAATTCTCTCAAATACTCGCTGAGTGGTATCAGGTCTTTTAAAAATAAAAAAGCAAACCGGAGTGTTTATCCTTAAATTATCCATCTTAATTCAGGTTGGTAATTGTTGACTGTTTAGCTGAATACAGCAAGGCTAATTCATCCAGATTTAATTCAGGTAAATTTGACAATTCGCTGCTATGATTTTTAGCTATTTTTTCCTGGTTCAAAATTAGGCGATAGTTGAGGATAGGCAACAGTTCCAACCATTTTTTTTCACTTAAATCTGGCAGTAGACAAATCTCTGGGGCTGTTGCATCGTCTAATTCTTCTTCCATCATAATTTTCATTAACACCGTAGATAAAACTAGATTAGACTCTTCATCAGAAACATCACTCTGATCGATAAGCAATGTTATCCGATCTGACTCTGGATGCTTAAAAAGCAATAATATCACAGATGCCAACTGGTCAATCAGCGAATTCTCCGGCTGTAACCAATCAGGGAACACTATTAAATTAATCTCTCTAAGATTTAAACTAGAAATCAACTCCTGCTTCGCGTGTTGTTTAATCGCTGTATCTATGATACACCACAAGCCGCTAATACTTTTTTCCATGGAAAACTCAGCACAAATCCGCTTTCTGGCAGCTTGGCCAAGTTGTGCAGCGAGGAGAGGATCTTTGATTAATCGCAATATGCGATCGGCCATCGCATCCACATCAGCTTCCTGGACGAGAAAACCTGTCTCCCCGTCTATCACCACCTCTGGAATGCCACCACTACGAGTGCTAATCACTGGCAAGCCAGAAGCCCCCGCCTCTAAAAATACAACTCCTTGGGCTTCGCATTGTCCATCAGATGTTTGAATTGAATGTTGAAGAAAAGCTCTAGCTGAACGCATTAATTCAGCGATTTCCCAGGGATTTTTTACCCCTAAAAATTTTACATTTTTCTCGATTTTCAGCGCTTTAGTAATTTGTTTACAGCTTTCTAATAAAACTCCGTCACCCACCATCATTAAATGGGCTTCACCAAAATCTTGAATAGCTTTGGCAAAAGCTAAAAGAGTCAAATGCGGGCCTTTTAGATCGACCAAACGTGATACAGCTAGAAACACTGGCTCTGAAGTAGCAGGATTAGCCCCACAAAATATAGATGGGTCAACCCCATTGGTGTTTACCTGAATTTTTTCTAAGGGTAATCCTAGATCGAGTAGCTGGGTTTTAATGAACTCAGTGGGGGCGACAATCGCTGCTAATTTGTGAAAAAGTTCTGGATAGAAATGACCTTCGTTTTCCAGTACCACAGTCTCCATTGCTTCACCATGAGTGTGGACAATCAGCGGTAATCCTGCGGCTTCACAAACATTCATTAGCGCAACTCCAGTGGGAATATATTCTGCCAAGACAGCTTCGACATTATTTTCCCAGAAAAATTGACCAAGACCGGCGATATTCTGAATCTCTGGTGATCCTCTATGTAAAACAATCACCTTGGCTGGTAAGCGTTCAATGTGGTTACGAATGAAGGTTTCCGAGTAGGCATTTTCATTGGGATGAACAATACATATTACTCTATCTTCTAAGGGTGGCTTTGAATGTGTAGGGTCATTTAAACTAGAATATTCCATATAGTAATATGTTGAATTGGATTCATTTATAATATATCGATCGCCCCCCACTGAATTTATCCTGTATTTCGGGAATTTCCGAAACCCGTTAATCTTAAACTACCCAAAAACTCCGGTTGAGCGATCGCGCTTACAGAATTAACCATCACAAACAAAGGATACATCAGACAGTCCAACTAACGCAGTCCTTTTTCTCGCAACAGACCATCAGCCCATGCTGCATCTGCTTCTGAAAGTGGGGGAACCGGCGATAAACCATAATCGATCGCTGCTGTCATAGCCTGCCAAATCCTACAACTTGTTTAACTTTGCCAGTCAGCCAGGAGTTCTGGGTCTTGGGGACGCCAAGGCAGGGGAAAGACAGGAATAGCTTCCCGGAAAGTAAAAGCATAGACCATAGCATTGGGACGGCGATCTCCCCGACTGATTAGCTATATTGCTCTTTATTTCTAATCTGTTCGATTTTTTCGCGAATCACTTGGCCAATTTCTTCGGGAGGCATATCGGCTGAATAGATTGGGCGATCGGGATTACGTCTTAACAGTTCTCCCAAGGCGTCACTAAACATCTCATCATTACTTCTATGATCTGACAAGAATTGTTTTAATTGAGCAACTGTCATCTCTTGAAAATTGGACATTACACAAACTCCCATTTACCATCGGCATAAATTACAATTGCGATTTCTTCTGATGTGCCAGCTTGAAGATAGATCGTTTTATATTTATGATCGTATCGAAATACATGAATTGGCTGAAACCCGTTGGAAAGCCATTGACATAAAATTACGGCTTTTAAAGACTGAGCTTCCGTTGGCAATTTTCACTCCTTAATCAATTAATTGGTTTATTATAGCCCGATCATAAACTGAGCAGAAATCAGACTGTCCAACCTGTCCAACTACCGCAGTCCTTGTTCTCGCAACAGCACATCTACCCATGCTGCATCTGCTTCTGAAAGTGAGGGAACCGGCGATAAGCGATAATCGATCGCTGCTGTCATAGCCTGCCAAATCGTACAAGTTGTTTAACAAAGTCTGCAAGTCAACCAAGGGTTCTGGGTCTTGGGGACGCAAAGGCAGGGGAAAGACAGGAATAGCTTCCCGGAGAGTAAAAGCATAGACCATAGCATTGGGACGCCGATCGCCCCGACTGACCAAAATGCGATAATCGGTTGGTGGCACTTCACCAATGGCGGGCATTTTCTCCCCAGTTCTGAGCAAATCAATTTCGACCAAATGAGTGGAACTGCCCAGCACTTGTCTCCGCTTGCGGATATATGCGTCCCGACCTTCTCCAGGACGTTTGTTGCTCGGAGACAAAATTTCAATAGCCGTAACCACTTCCCCGGTTTTCACTCGTCTAATTTCTAAATAGCCTTCCTTAACCGTAGTCGGCATTGGCATGGTAACGGCGAACGGTCGATCTTTGGTTGACGCCAAAGTACCAGCGGTAGAATATCTTGGTGGTTGACTTGATGGGGTTGATGATTTGGGCTGCCATACTGTTACATCAGGAAGACCGACTAATAAAAAATCATCCACATCAGTCTGATAAGTCCGCTTTTCAATCGCCACTCGATAGGTCGGACGCAACTGAGGACTCAACCAGTCTGCCAAGTTAACAATCAATCGATTATGAACTTCAGGCCATTCTTGGGGATCTTCTAAATACGGATCCATCCCAGGAAACGGAGAAGGCATACCAACACCTCCAGGTTAAACAGGCTTGTTGATTATGATAACTTTTCGATAAACTCTTGAATCCTTTGCCAGACTTGCTCTACTAAATCAAGGTCATCCGCATTAAACCATTCAATGTCTGCATCCCGCTGAAACCAGGTACGTTGCCGTTTGGCAAATTGCCTAGTATGTAAAATAGTCAGCCCGATCGCCTCTTCTAAGCTAATCTTTCCCGCCAAATAGTCTTTAATTTCTGCATAACCCAGGGTATTCAGCAACGGTAAGTCTCTGCCATATTTTTCACAAAGATATTCCACTTCGGCCACAAAACCCGCCGAAATCATAAGTTGCGTCCGTCGGGAAATGCGTTCGCGAAGCGGCGCGGATGCGCCATCGCGAAGCGGCGCGGATGCGCTATCGCTCAATGCCTGGGTTTCGCAGTCTAACCCAATCTGTAAGATCGGATAGCCCGGTGGATTTTCGCCCTGCTGTTGCGAAATCGGACACCCCGTCACATAATAAACCTCCAAAGCCCGTAAAGTTCGCACCGAATCATTGCCATGAATTTTCGCTGCTGCTAACGGGTCTACCTGTTGCAGCATTGAATAACATTGGGATTGCCCCAAATCAGCTAACTGCGATCGCAGTTCTGGGTGTGGTGGCACTCGCGGAATTTTCATCCCCCTAACCACAGATTTAATATATAAACCCGTCCCACCGACGAGGAGGGGTGGAGGGGTGTATGGTGTAGAAGCAATCAAAGACTGTGCTTGTTGTTGATAATCTGCAACCGTGAGAGTTTCCGTAGGATCGCAGATATCGATTAAATAATGCGGGACTTGCTGTTGCTCTTCCCGCGTCGGTTTAGCGGTGCCAATGTCAAAATCTCGATACACTTGGCGCGAATCGGCACTAATTATAATAGAATGCAAACGATGAGCGATCGCGATCGCCAGTCCCGACTTACCCGTAGCCGTTGCTCCACAAATTACAATTAATCCGCCCATAAAATTTTCTCTAACTGCCAACTGAGTTGAATTTTACAGCAACAATAGACCCTGCACCCCCCTGATAAATTTTACAGGAAATTGCTCTATCATCGCCTATAACCGTTTTGTGCTAAACTTTTTAAAGTTTTTCATATCTCAACGGTTAATATAGGCTATTCGCCTCATAATTGGAGCAATTTTACTATGACCAGTAGTTACAGCGCCGATCAAATTCAGGTTCTTGAAGGTTTGGAAGCAGTACGCAAACGACCTGGAATGTATATCGGCTCAACCGGCCCGCGCGGACTCCACCACCTAGTTTACGAGGTAGTGGACAACTCCATTGATGAGGCGCTGGCTGGTTATTGCACCCACATAGAAGTGGATCTAAATGCCGATGGATCTGTCACCGTCACCGATGATGGTCGAGGGATTCCCACGGATACCCATTCTAAAACCGGCAAATCTGCCCTGGAAACGGTTATGACTGTACTCCATGCGGGCGGTAAATTTGGCGGTGGCGGCTATAAAGTGTCTGGTGGCTTGCACGGGGTGGGCGTCTCCGTGGTCAACGCTTTATCGGAATGGGTGGAAGTCACCGTATGGCGCGACAACAAAGTCCATAATCAACGCTACGAACGAGGCAAACCCGTCGGGGAACTGGAAGCCAAGCCGTACAAAGAAAACCGCACCGGCACCTCGGTTTGCTTTCTGCCAGACAGCACCATTTTCACCACCGGCATTGAGTTTGATTATAAAACCATTGCCGGACGGATTCGGGAACTGGCTTATCTGAATGCCGGAGTGAAAATTACTTTTACAGACAACCGCTTGGATTTGTTGGGCAGCGACAAACCTCACAGCGAAACCTACTGCTATGAAGGAGGCATTCAAGAATATGTCGCCTATATGAACCGGGAAAAAACTCCCCTACATGAGGAGATTATCTATATTTCCGGCGATCGCAACAATGTCCAAGTAGAAGTGGCGTTGCAATGGTGTACCGATGCCTACAACGATAACCTACTGGGTTTTGCCAACAATATTCGCACTATTGATGGCGGCACTCACTTAGAAGGTCTGAAGGCGGTGTTGACCCGCAGCATGAATAACGTCGCCCGGAAACGCGGCAAACTGAAAGAGAAAGATGCCAACCTGGGCGGTGAAAATATCCGGGAAGGTTTAACCGCTGTGATTTCCGTGAAGGTGCCAGACCCGGAATTTGAAGGTCAAACCAAGACTAAGTTGGGGAATACAGAAGTTCGGGGGATTGTTGATTCTCTGGTGGCTCAAGTGCTCACCGAGTATTTGGATTTTCGCCCCCATATTGCGGATGCCATTTTAGATAAAGCGATCCAAGCATTTAAAGCCGCTGAAGCAGCACGTCTCGCACGGGAACAAGTCCGCCGAAAGTCAGTGCTAGAGTCGTCTCCACTGCCCGGTAAATTGGCCGATTGTAGCTCCAAAGAAGCCTCAGAAAGTGAGATATATTTGGTCGAAGGCGACAGCGCCAGTGGCTGTTTTTTTGGAGAAACTGAACTTGTTTTAACGGATGGGCGCTGTTTGAGCTTTAAAGAGTTGGTTGAGGAACAGGCAGCGGGGAAAGAACATTTCTGCTACACCATTCGGGATGATGGTCACATTGCGGTGGAGCGGATTATTAACGCTCGGATGACTAAGGCCAATGCGGAAGTAGTTAAGGTGACATTGGACAGTGGGGAAACGATCATCTGCACTCCCGATCATCCATTTATGTTGCGCGATGGGACTTATAAACCAGCAGCTTCCCTGACACGGGACGATCATTTGATGCCTTTTTACCAGTGTCTTTCTGAAAAAAATAAGAACGGCACGGGGTTGAAGGGGTATGAAATGGTTTGGAGTCCGAAGCGCAATGATTGGATCTATACTCATCTGTTGGCGGATTTTTATAATCTGGAACATGGGGTTTATCAAACTTCAGATGGCAACCACCGACATCATGTAGATTTCAACAAGCTGAACAATAATCCGACCAATATTCAGCGACTTCCAGAGGAAGAACATTTAGCCCTCCATCGGGCTCATCTGGAGAAAACATTGCATCGTCCAGATGTGATCGAAAAGAGCCGACGCATTCATCAGAGTCCAGAGTTTCGGGCTATGATGAGCGAGCGGATGCTTCAACCGGACACCCGAGAGATGCTTTCAGCCAACGCCAAGGCTCTGTGGGAATCCCCAGAACATAAAGCCTATATGATGGCTAAGTGGCGAGAGTTTTATGATAGTAACGAATCCTACCGCTTGGAAAATCGGGAACGACTTGACCGAGTACAGCGGGAGTATTGGAGCGATCCAGCCCATCGTGAGGAGCAAGCCCAACGAGTGCGGGAGTATTTTGCTTATCATCCCCATCTGCGGGAACAGTATTCACAGATGGCTAAGGAGCAATGGAAAGACGAGGATTTGCTGGCATGGCGCCGGGAAAAAACCAAGGAGCAATGGACTCCAGAGTTTCGCAGCAAGCGTCGTGAGGCGTTGGATAAAACCTATTACCGCAAAACTATTGAAGCTTTAAAGAAAGTTCACACCTATTGCGGTTATATGGATGTGGAAACTTATGAGTCATACCGTAAATGTCAAAAAGATCGCTCTCTGTTGACGTTTAAAACATTTTGCGATCGCTATTTTGATGGGGATGATGTCCGGGCGCGGGATGCTATTCGCAACTACAACCATCAGATTATTTCGGTGGAACCAATGGAGGAACGATTTGATGTTTATGATATCGAAGTTCCCAACACCCATAACTTTGCTTTAGCCAGTGGGATATTTGTTCACAACAGTGCTAAACAAGGGCGCGATCGCCGATTCCAAGCGATTCTCCCGCTACGGGGGAAAATCCTCAACATTGAAAAAACTGACGATGCGAAAATTTACAAAAATAACGAAATTCAATCGCTGATTTCTGCTATAGGTTTGGGGATTAAAGGGGAAGAATTTAACCCCGATCAACTGCGTTATCACCGTGTCATAATTATGACTGACGCTGATGTAGATGGGGCCCACATTCGTACCTTATTATTGACCTTTTTCTATCGCTATCAACGGGATTTGGTAGACCAAGGTTATGTGTATATTGCTTGTCCTCCTTTGTATAAGGTAGAACGCGGTCGCAATCATGTGTATTGCTACAGTGATCGCGAGTTGCAAGAACATTTAGCCCAATTACCGCCGAATGCGAATTACACAATTCAGCGGTTTAAAGGGTTAGGTGAAATGATGCCAGACCAACTTTGGGAAACCACCATGAACCCGGAAACTCGCACCCTGAAACGGGTGGAAATTGAAGATGCTGCCGAAGCCGATCGCATCTTTACCATTTTAATGGGCGATCGCGTCGGGCCGCGTCGGGAGTTTATTGAACAACACAGTAAACACCTCAATTTCACTGATTTAGATATCTAAACATCTACCTGTTTGAGCTTTAACTCATAATAGATTTTGGTCAGGTTAATTGATGAATTAACCTGACCATTTTTTCTGGATAAATTAACTCTAAAAACAGGTATTGTTTACCCGATAAATATTATGGTTTTTCTGCTGATACCCTGGCTGAAATTGTTCTATTCATATGAAAGTAGAGGGTTTTTCAACCATCGATGTTATTTAGCTTCTGGCTGATTTACCACCAAATTAGGCCAAATGCGATCGCAGAAAAACAGAGTTCCCGAAGCTACACAAATAGGGATAACCAACAGATTTAACACGGGAACACTAATTAAAAAAAGACAAACCAAGGCAAAACTACCACTAGCGGGTAAATGACCAAACACAATCTTCAATTTTTGCCGAAAACTTAAACGGCGACGTTCCAAAGGCCCATCAAAAAAATCCAAACAAACCAAAGTTGCCGCCACACCTACGCCAATAATCGTCGCCACCACCGTACCGCCAATGGGGATTAAAAAATTCAGCAAAAATAACAGGATGCCGAATCCCCCAGCGAACAGCAATTTTTTAATTTCAAACATCAATGCTCGCCAAATATCGCGCAGCAAAGCACCCATTCCCTCTGCCATTGGTGGTAGCTGACCTGTCCGCAGTTTCTCGATTTGCTCAGACAGTTGACCGTACCAAGGGGCACCGAGGATGCTGCCAATTTGCAACACCAGCAAGCCAATTAAAATCAGCAATCCTGCCACCAGCACTAACCGGAGTAACCAACCGATCGCCACCGCAATCATCGTCAAAGCCCCTAACCAAGGGGGAAGATTAGCGATTAAGCTTTCGATCCAACCGGACAGACCCCGCACCAGGGCATCAATCTGATTTAAGCCGGGAAACAACAAACCCAGATAAAGCAGAATCCCAGTAATCAAATTTACCAGGATAGGAATGACGATATATTGCAACAGTTTCGGGTTGTGCCGCAAAAATATCAGAGTGCGGAATGGGTAAGTCGCTCCGGCAATTAATCCAAAGCCACGAGGTCTAAAGCCACGAGGCGATCGCTGTTGGGGGGAAATTGGTTCAGGGGTTTGAGGTTCTGTCATCCAATGCTTATGAAATCTAGCGAGGACAAAAATTTTTTGTCTCTCCAGTGTAAATCTTTAGTGTAAATCTTTGCGAGGTCTTTTTTTCCGCTGGTTTGCTGCGGATTTTTCTGGGTACTCCTGTCCTGCTTCTCTAGCAAAAAGCCTCTGGCTGACCGAAGGGCAAAAAAAAACGCCCACAAAAGGGCGTTTGCCATCAGGGTGCATCTACATGAAATTAATCTAGCATACGAGGGGTAAAACCCCCCATACTTGTTACAATTCTTTACATTTAAGAGAGGAGAGAGGTTCGGGGCAGAGATTTGTCATAAGTTATCAGTCCGAGGATGCTAACGAGAGATTTCTGACAGAATCGAAATTGATTTTTTAAATTTAGCTTATAAATTTGTATATAGTTTTTTTATACATAAAGTAAATTTGAATGGGATTAGAAAAAAAATCAACAAAATCAGCAAAAACATGGCATCAGCTTTGAAGACGCCCAAGAAATATTGAAAGGCATTATTTTTACTGCTGTTGACGACCGATTCGACTATGGAGAGATTAGAGAAATTAGTATTGGTCTAATCCGAGGCGTAGTGATTGTGAGAGTTGCCCATGGAGAAAGACAAGGTTATATTCGCTTAATTTCGGATCGAAAAGCTACCCCAAAAGAAAAAAAACAATACAGTATCTCAGACGAACGACTTAAAGAGTTACAAAATATTCGAGATTCGGCGATTGATACTTCTGATATTCGTGAATTAGACGATCGCTTATGGGAACAAGGAAAAATGTTGAAACCGCTAAATAAAAAAGCGATTTCTATTCGGATAGACTCTGAGGTATTAGACTGGTTTAAAAGTCAACGGAAAAAATATCAATCTTTATTTAATAAATACGGTTTTGCATTTAGATGTTAATTATCAGCAACAAAAAAAGTAATTAAAAAGTAATTAAATATCACTATTTAATTACTTTTTAATTAAAAAGTAATTAAATATAGAAATATAGTCCAGCATCCGATAGGGTGAGCAAATTTTGCCCACCCTAATAACTACTAAATAATTTCATCGATAATGGCTAAGACCTGCTTGGGCAATAGTTTATCTTTGAACCAAATAATCGGCACCGAAACATCCCGAACATTCACCCCAGCTTTTTCTAAATTTAAGCGTTCGGAAACCGCGAGAATCAAGTTTTTACATTCTGACTTTTTGACTTGGGCAAATTTTTTGCGTAAGTATTCTGGACGCCAATAACCGACGATTTCAAAGAGGAGCGATCGCCCATCTGGATGCACCAACCGAAAATCAGGAATCATCACACTCCCAGGAATGGGAATTAGATCCACTTCTCTTTCTAACCGCCACTCGGTTTTCTGTTGATGCCAGCGATCGACAAATGATTCCTCTAACATACTGTCATAGGTTTTACCGGGAGGATAGTGGCTGACTAAATCACAATCAGAATTTAGGGTAAACCGGCCACTTTTCCACTGATTCGTATAAGTATCACGGCTTTGTAATTGGGCAGATAAACTCCATTTGGTGACGTGCAATAAAGCCGGTAACATTTTCGCCAGGGCTAGTCCATAGCGAGTATTAACTTTCAATACGCTAGTCGGGCCATCAATGGTAATAGTAAAACCATGATCCGCGTCTCCTTCAATATAAGCCATTAGTTGAAATAATTTCAGATAGCGGAATAACAGTTTATATTCCCCCGGATCGTTCCGATGAGCATGAATCACAATATGAGTGGCCTTGTAAAAAATCCCCTGTACTTGGGAAAGATTGTAGCGATTTAGCAACGCTTCTGGAGTGGGTGCTTCAAATTCCGTGAGAATTTTACTTTCTTCTAAATCCGCATAAAGTGCCGCTTGAATTTGGCTGGGAATAATTTCTTTTTCTTGTTCTTGACTTAGTTGGCTGGCTAATTTTTCTAAGGTTAATTCAGTGGCTTGACGACTGGGAACCGTTGCGGCAGCTAGGGTGAACACTCTGTATCGGAGTTCTTGCGGTTCCAGTGGACTAATGACTTCAAACTTACAAAAACCACTGCGTAATAAATGAGCAAGTCCTCGTTTAATCCGATAGTCGGTATTGTCCCCTTCTAATTCTAAAAGTTGTCGATTTAATTCCCCTTGACAACAGCCCACCGCTTCTTGGAAACAGGTGATGATTTGCTCTGCTGTCTTCAAATTTTTAGGGTTTATTGCCAGGTTTTTGGGCATAATTGTTTCCCCATTAGTTCTCAAGCTTAATAAATCAGTGGGTAACATAGTTGATGATTGGGTCTAACTATAAAAAATGGTTTTTATTAATGTATGATTTGAGTTAAACTATAAAATATGTAGATCTAAAGCATTACTGAACTGATTTTGTCACAAAATATTGAATAAGTCAATATGTCTAGAAAAGATACCTATCACGATTTAGTTAAATCAGCTTTAATGAAAGAAGGCTGGAGAATTTCCCACGAGCCTTATTTTCTGCAATCCGATCCCAAGCTTTCGATTGATTTAGGGGCAGAAAGAATCATAGCGGCTGACAAAAATCGTGATAAAATTGGAGTAGAAGTCAAGAGTTTTATTGCAGACTCCCAGGTCACGGAACTGCATCTGTAGGTCAGTATGGCATCTATCGATAATTATTAAAAATCCAAGAACCGGATAGAGAACTTTACTTGGCTGTTACTATTGACGCTTTTGAGAATATATTCAGTAGGCAGGTGGGAAAAGTAGCGATTAATTATTTCAAGTTAAAACTAATTGTTTTTTCTTTCGATGAGGAGGAATTACAATGGATTCTCACATAATTTTTTACAGAGAATGCGTGAAAAATTTTCTCGGTCAATATGAATCTCTTCAAGATGAGAATTCTAAAATCGAGCTAATTTTTGATGATGAACGAATGCGCTATATGGTTTTGTGGGTGGGATGGCATAAATATAAGCGCATCCATCAATGTGCTGTGCATATTGATATTGTGGGCGATCGCATTCTGATTCAGCGTAATGATACGGAAGATGCGATCGCAGAAAAACTGGTAGAGATGGGAATTTCTCAGGAAAATATTCTGATGAGTTTTATACATCCTCAACATCAAGATTACGAAGAAAAAGAAGTGGGAGTCGTTGCCGCGATCGCCAACGCTAATTAGCCGCGATATTGCATCCGCAAGGGGTTGCGCGATATTGCTCCGCAACGCTAACGCGATATTGCTCCGCAACGCTCCTGCGCGTTCGCACGAAAGCCGAATCAAAAACCGGGTTTTGATAAATCTGTAGCTTTGCCTAAGAATCTATCACAAAAACCCGGTTTTTTTAGATCCAGAAAATAGCCAGCAAAATGCCCGATTGTTATCAAGATAAATTTCCCCTTAATCTTTATCAGGGTCATCGGATTTTTTCGGCCATTTTGCTGATTTTTCTGCGGCTTTTTTTCTGGGGGTTTTGTTCACCCCATATAAAGGAATGGGGGGTTCTGGTGATTTAGTTGTTTCAGGGTTTGGCTCGGGGACAATTTCTAATTGTCTGGGTTGATATTTGGCCGGTTTTTGCGGTTTTTTATTCCCATTTTTATCGCCATTTTTCTCTCCATGTCGTCGCTGAGAGGTGTTTTCTTCTGCGGTATTTTCGGCAATGACTTCATATAAAATTGCCAGTTTATCAGGGGTGTTGCCTTTACGCAAAACTCGCCCTAGTCGCTGAATATATTCTCGTTCTGAACCTGTCCCAGAAAGCAGAATGGCGACTCTGGCATCAGGGACATCAACTCCTTCATTGAGGACATGAGAAGCGACGAGGGTTTTATATTCGCCACTGCGAAATCGGGTGAGGATTTGGTGCCTTTCTTTGATGGGAGTTTGATGGGTAATTGCGGGGATGAGAAATTGTTGGGAAATTCGGTAAACGGTGGAGTTATCCGCTGTGAAAATGAGGATGCGTTCGGGATGATGTTGGGCAAGTAAGTCCGCCATAATTCTCATTTTGCCGTCGGTTCCTAGGGCAATTTCTCTGGCTTCTCGATGGGCTAACATGGCTCTTCTTCCCGCAGGCGATCGCGCCGAAACTTGGACAAAGTTCTGCCAACCTTCTAGGCTACCGAGAGAAATTTTCGCCGATTTTAAGAATTCATTGCGGGTATTGATTAATTGGTTGTAGCGATCGCGCTCATGTTGGGATAATTTTACTTTAATTTTGACAATTTCATGGTCAGCGAGAGCACCTCCCGCCAGTTCTTCGGCAGTTTGGCGATAAACTTCGGGACCAATGAGATAATTTAAGTCAGAATGTTTACCATCCGATCGCTCTGGAGTGGCAGACAGTCCCAAGCGATAAGGGGCGATCGCAAATTCCGCAATCACCCGATTAAAATCTGTGGGTAAATGATGGCATTCATCAAACACAATCAAAGCGTAACGATTGCCCAAAGTTTCTGCATGAATGGCCGCACTATCATAGGTAGAAATTAAAATTGGGCTTTTGTCCCGCGAACCCCCGCCGAGGAGTCCCACCTCGACATCAGGAAATGCGGCTTCTAAGTGGGCATACCATTGGTGCATTAAATCCAGAGTTGGCACCACCACCAAGGTACTCCGAGGGGTGCATTGCATGGCTAACTGGGCTAAATAGGTTTTTCCCGCTGCGGTGGGCAACACCACCACCCCTTGACGTTTAGCTTTTTTCCAAGCCCACAACGCCTCCTCTTGATGCCGATAAGGGGGCATTTCCAAACTGGGGACTAACTCCAGGGCTTCAAACCCTTTGGCTTCGTCATTAAATTGAATGTCTTCCCCTTGAAGGGCTTCTAATAAGGGACGGTATTGAATGGCGGGGATGCGAAATTTTTCCACCCGGTCGTCCCAGGTGACAAATTCTACCCAGGCTTTACCCTTCGGTGGTGGATGCAGTAATAAGGTGCCGCGATCGTAAGTGATGGTCGGTATGCGTGCCATGTTCAGACTCCGATGCGCCAGACGCCGCTCCCATCTTACCACCACTAATGACCAGATTGACAATCTGAATCTAACAATCGCAGGTCTTTGCTCCGGAAATTTATGACGATTTGAGTAATCTTGGGTAAGATTGGGTAAGTTTCCTGCTTCTGTAGTTAACCCCTGGTTATTGTAAGGGAGAACAGGCATAAAGGGATCGCTTTCTTAGCCAATTTGCCTGGTCGATCAGAAAAACGCTGTAGATTTAGAAACCCGGTTTCTGGGTAGAAACCGGGTTTTGATTACTTTGCTTAAGTTTAAATTAAGTGGAATTTCAGCTTAAATTAAGCTTAAATTAAGCGGAAACCATACCGCCTGCGGCTTGCAGACGCGCCCGGGCTCTTTTCAGCGCTTGCTTGGCCTGAATTTGTTGCTGACGGCTGCCGGTGACCGCAGCATTCAGATTTTTTTCCGCTTCAGCATATGCTTTCCGGGCAGCTTCTTTGTCAATGGACTCACCGAGTTCGGCACCATTGACTAAGATCGTGACTTGATTATTTTCCACTTCGGCAAAGCCACCGAGTAGGGCGATCGCCACCCACTCTTTCTCTGGCCGTACCCGCATCACACCCACATCCAACGCCGTTAGCAAAGGAGCGTGACCGCTCAAAATGCCAAGCTGACCAGTGGTACTGGGCAGAATGACTTCTTGAGCCGAAGCATCCCAGATGGTCTTATCTGGAGAAATTACGCGAACATTTAGGGTCATAATTTATCGAGGATTGATTGTCAATGATTGACGGTTGACCGTTGACGGTTGACCGTTGACTGTTATTCGTTATTCGTCATTGGTTTGAGATAGCAAACAACTTGCCAACTTGCCAACTTGCCAACTTGCCAACTTGCCAACAAATAACCATTGAGCTTCAACGGTCAACAGCAAATAAAATTACTTGCCTTCGGCTTTCATTTTTTCGGCTTTGGCGATCGCCTCATTAATATCGCCCACCAGATAAAATGCTTGTTCCGGCAGATCGTCCAGTTCCCCAGACAGGATCATCTTGAATCCTTTGATAGTGTCTTCCAACTTCACATACTTACCAGGAGAACCAGTAAACACTTCTGCCACAAAGAACGGTTGGGACAAGAAACGTTCGATCTTCCGAGCCCGTGCCACGGTCAAGCGGTCATCTTCGGACAATTCATCCAGACCCAAAATGGCGATAATATCTTGCAGTTCTTTATAGCGCTGCAAAGTGGCTTGCACAGCCCGGGCAGTATTATAGTGATCCTCACCAACGATATTTGGCTGGAGCATGGTTGAGGTCGAATCCAGGGGATCCACTGCTGGGTAAATTCCCTTAGAAGCCAAACCGCGAGACAACACCGTGGTAGCGTCCAAGTGAGCAAAGGTAGTGGCTGGTGCGGGGTCGGTCAAGTCGTCCGCTGGCACATATACTGCTTGAATCGAAGTAATGGAACCCTCGGTGGTGGAGGTAATCCGTTCTTGCAGTTCACCCATTTCCGTAGCCAGAGTTGGCTGATATCCCACCGCAGAAGGCATCCGACCTAAGAGTGCGGACACTTCAGAACCGGCTTGGACAAACCGGAAAATGTTGTCCACAAACAGCAGCACGTCTTGCTTGTTCACGTCGCGGAAATACTCGGCCATCGTCAAAGCAGACAGACCAACGCGCATCCGGGCTCCCGGTGGCTCATTCATCTGACCGTAAACCAAGGCCACTTTAGATTCGCTGAGGTTCTTTTCATTAATCACCCCAGACTCTTTCATTTCGCTGTAGAGGTCATTACCTTCGCGAGTGCGTTCACCCACTCCAGCAAATACCGACACACCACCGTGAGCTTTGGCGATGTTATTGATCAGTTCCATGATGATCACGGTTTTGCCGACCCCGGCACCACCAAACAGACCCACTTTGCCACCCCGACGATAGGGAGCCAGCAGATCCACCACTTTAATCCCAGTTTCCTGGATGGAGGGCTTGGTTTCCAACTCGACCAGAGTTGGCGCAGAGCGGTGAATGGGGGAGGTTTCTTCGTTACCAACAGGACCGAGGTTATCCACGGGTTCGCCAGTGACGTTAAAAATCCGGCCTAGAGTTGCCTTGCCTACAGGAACGGCAATGGATTTGCCTGTGTCTTCAACTTCCATGCCGCGCACCAAGCCATCGGTGGAGGTCATAGACACGGCGCGAACTTGGTTGTCGCCGAGGAGCTGCTGTACTTCGCAAACCACGGAAACTTCTTGGCCTGATCCGTTTTTACCCTTAATGTTCACTGCGTTGTAAATCTTCGGCAGTTTGCCACTGGGAAATCTGATGTCTACAACGGGACCAATAATCTGGGTAATGAATCCTACGTTTGTTTTTTCTAATGTGGTGACCATGCGCGTTTTTAGAGAATTTACCTATAAAGTGATTCGGTCAAGCTGGGTCTGTCACCCTTAAAATGCCATCTTTAAGGGTATCACTGAAGGGGCTCCGAATTTAGTTATCTTGGAATTTGATTTTCTTTGACTACAGAATTCCGGCGATCCTAAAGATATTATTAATAATTGGTGATTTGTTATTTGTTTGAGAGCCTGGGGGCTCACAGAACATCAGCTTAAGATCATAAGTTTTACCCCTCCCCAGTGAATCTATCTCCTAGCCCCCTGGGGAAGAAAGGGGCGCAAGTGGTAGGATCGCCAAGGGATTTTAAATTTAATCAATCTACAAGTATCCATTTTTAAGGCTGGGAGAAATCTCAATGGGACGAATTTTTATTTCAGCGGGTCATGGGGGTTATGAAAATGGGACGATCGATCCCGGTGCGATCGCTGGTGGCACCACGGAAGCCCAGGAAATGATCTTGCTGCGAGATATGGTTGTGGCCGAACTGCGATCGCGCCGGATAGAAGTTTTATCGGTTCCCGATGACCTGAGTATGGAACAATCCATTTATTGGATCAACTCCAGGGCTAGAACTGGGGATGTAGCCTTAGAAATTCACTTAGGGTCGGCGTCCACTCCCGCCACCCGTGGGGCCAGAGTTTATCATATTGCCAACAACACCCAAAGAAGACAAGACGCCCAAAATCTCCTGCTGGCCTTATTGCGACGGGTGCCACAACTGCCCAGTCAAGGGGTTTTTGCAGACACCATGTCTGGTTTGGGTAGTTTGGCCTTTTGTCGATGGGTGAGTGTCTCATCGCTGTTGATCGAACTGGGCTATATTACCAACCCAGACGATCGCTTTTTACTGCAAAACCGCCGTCGAGACTTTGCGATCGGACTTGCCGAGGGACTGATCGCTTGGAGTGGGGCTACTCCAGCCCCCACACCGACGCCCACACCGACGCCCACACCGACGCCCACACCGACGCCCACACCGACGCCCACACCCACACCTACTTATAGCCGAATTAATATCAATATTAATGGTCAAATCTATGGGGAAGGCGGCATTGTTGTGAATGGCAATGCGTTTATTCCCATTGATTTAGCGGATAGCTTGGGAGTGAATATTTCTCAGGTCACTGAGATTCGTCGGATCACTTACAAAAATATTGTTTATATTAGGGCAGTTGAACTTCGTGATTTTTCCATATCTGTTGGCTGGAATGCTGACACAAGAACTGTCTTGCTGCGATCTATTGTGCAGATATGTCCAGGAGCCTTTGATCGCATCATGGGGCATGGCAACACCTCAGAAGTTCAGCTAATGATGTTCTTAAAAAGTAACAATGAAGCGGCAATTAATCAGTTTCCCGACCTCTCAAAAATTTATCGAGAAGAAGGCAGTATTGAGGGGGTAAATTATGACATCGCTTTCTGTCAAATGTGTTTAGAAACGGATTTTCTCCGCTTTGGTGGGGACATTACTCCGAATCAAAATAATTTTGCCAGTTTAGGTGCGATCGGTGGAGCCACTGCATCTGCCTCTTTCCCCAGTGCACGAATTGGTGTGAGAGCCCATATTCAACGGTTAAAAGCTTATGCCAGCACTGAACCTTTGGTTCAAGACGTCGTAGATCCGCGATTTCGGTTTGTCACGCGAGGAGTTGCCCCTTTAGTGGATCAACTCAGTGGTCGCTGGTCTGTGGATTTGCAATATGGGAAAAAGATTATGGCGTTGATGCGAAGACTCTATGAGTCTGCGGGGTTAATTTAAATAGGCGATTCTCGCGATTCGCCGAAGGGGGGATCCTGCGCGAACGGGCGATCACTGCCCCGGATCTCCCCCTTCGGCGAAAATGTATCTCTTTCTGAGTAATTTTACATATCGATACGCTAGAATAGCAGTACCTCTTCCTCGGATCACAATATCGGTAAAAATATCGGTAGTCTCGATCGCCAACGGTGAATTCGCTTATTTTGTGTAAACCAAAGTCTTCAATAATACGGGCTAAACCAAGGGCGATCGATCCAAAATTTGCTCATCCGAACCTGAGAGAAAAATTCTGTTAGGTTCTTCACGGCAACCCCTTAGCCAAACCGATAAGCATTATTCACAAATAATGACATCACACCCCTGCCCCCTGATTAAGGTGGATTGGGGGGAGGGAAAACTTCAACATCATCTTCAACATCATCGGCGATCGCGCTGATCGTCGATCAGCTTTTTATGTCTAGCTAATGTCTTTAAGATTAAAGATGATTGGAACCACCATCTCAAATGATGGGTCAAATAATCATGGAGTTACTGATATAGTCTGGTCAGCATTGAACCCACCCCAAAATACATCTTATTACCCATTTATTGGGGTGAAAAAAGTGTGGATAGAGTCTAGCGGATATCGCCAAAAAACGATCAATATTTGATGAAATTATCAGCAGATAATTCAGTTATTTGGAGCTAAATAATGGAAATATTAAAGATGGCAACTGCCGATCCTGCTCATAATATATTGGGTTATGAAAAACAGCCCCTCGATGCAATTTTTGCGCCAAAAACCGTAGCGGTAATTGGCGCCACAGAAACTCCCGATAGTGTGGGCAGAACCGTCATGTGGAACTTACTCAGTAGTCCATTTGGCGGCACAATTTTTCCCGTCAATCCCAAGCGGAAAAATGTATTAGGCATCAAAGCTTATCCAAATATTAGTGCGGTTCCGGAACAAGTAGATTTAGTAATAATTGCCACTCCGGCTCCAACCATACCGGGAATCATCAATGAATGCGTCGCCGCCGGAGTCAAAGGGGCAATTATTATCTCTGCCGGGTTCAAAGAAATTGGCGACCAAGGAGTGAAACTGGAACAGCAGATCCTCGCCAATGCTCGGCGGGGCAATCTGCGAATTATTGGGCCAAATTGCCTGGGGGTAATGAACCCTTTAATCGGACTGAATGCGACCTTTGCCAGCACGATCGCCCGTCCGGGAAATGTAGGATTTATCTCTCAAAGTGGCGCCCTTTGTACCTCCATTTTGGATTGGAGTTTACAAGAAAACTTTGGCTTTAGTGCCTTTATTTCCATTGGTTCGATGTTAGACCTAGACTGGGGAGATTTAATTTATTACCTAGGGGACGATCCCCGCACCAGCAGCATCGTCATTTACATGGAATCCGTCGGCAATGCTCGGTCATTTTTGTCCGCCGCGCGGGAGGTCGCCTTAAGCAAACCTATTATCGTAATTAAAGCCGGTCGAACCGAAGCGGCGGCCAAAGCGGCGGCATCTCATACCGGCGCATTGACCGGCAGTGATGAAGTGCTCAATGCCGCATTTCGTCGTTGTGGGGTATTGCGGGTGTATCATATCGCCCATCTATTCTCTATGGCGGAGTTGCTGGCCAAGCAAGATCGACCCACAGGCCAGCGTTTGACGATTATTACCAATGCGGGCGGGCCGGGAGTGCTGACTACCGATACCCTGATCAGTGAAGATGGTGCTTTGGCTGAGTTATCCCCAGAAACGATCGCCTCTCTGAATAAAATTCTGCCGACTCATTGGAGTCACAATAATCCCATTGACATTTTGGGAGATGCGGATCCAGACCGCTATGCCAAAACCCTAGAAATTGCCGCACAGGATCCCAATAGTGATGGCTTGCTGGTAATTTTAACCCCCCAAGCCATGACCGATCCGACTCAGACCGCTGAAACCTTAAAACAATGCGTTCAAAAGCTAACCGGGTCAGCAAAACGTAAACCAGTGCTGGCCAGTTGGATGGGGGGTGCCGAGGTGTCGGCAGGAACCAAAATTCTCAACCAGGCCAATATTCCCACTTTTCCTTACCCAGATACGGCGGTGCGGATTTTTAATTATATGTGGCAATATAGCTACAACTTGAAGGGAATTTATGATACCCCTTCTTTAGCCCAGAATGCGGAAGAATATCCCAGTTGCGATCGCGCTGCCGCCATTATTCAAAAAGCACAAGCCGCCGGTCGGTTTCTCCTGACAGAATTTGAATCCAAGCAGCTACTCGCCACTTACGATATTCCCATTGTGGAAACCCGCTTGGCCACCAGTGAAGCGGAAGCCGTAGAAATGGCCGAGCAAATGGGTTATCCGGTGGTGTTGAAAATTTTCTCGGAAACCATCACCCATAAAACTGATGTCGGTGGAGTCCGGTTGGATCTGGTGGATGCCGAAGAAGTCCAACACGCCTATCGGGCAATTGAAACCTCTGTGACGGAAAAAGTCGGTGCCGAGCATTTCCAAGGTGTCACCGTGCAACGGATGATCAAACTCAAAGATAGCTATGAACTGATTTTAGGCAGTAGTCTCGATCCTCAATTTGGCCCAGTGATGCTGTTTGGCTCTGGGGGACAACTGGTGGAAGTGTTTAAAGATCGGGCTTTAGGGTTGCCACCACTCAACAGTACCTTGGCGCGGCGGATGATGGAACAAACCAAAATCTATAAGGCTCTTCAAGGAGTGCGCGGACGGAAACCCGTGGATCTAAAAGCCCTCGAAGGGCTGATGGTGCAATTTTCTCAACTGATCGTTGAGCATCCTTTGATTAAAGAGATTGATATTAATCCTTTGTTGGTTTCTGAGGCTGGTCTAGTGGCCTTGGATGCCCGCGTACTGCTTCACGACCTGGATATCACCGAAGACCAAATCCCCAAACCCGCGATTCGTCCTTATCCGAATCAATATATCACCAAGATTACGCTCAAGAACGGGCAAGAAGTGAAGATTCGGCCAATCCGACCCGAAGATGAGCCGATGGTGCAGAAGTTCCATGAAACTCTCTCAGAACGCAGTTTGTATTTGCGCTACGCGCAAATTCTTAAAACCAGTCGTTTGTTCGCCCACCAACGCTTGTCCCGGATTTGTTGTATTGACTACGATCGCGAAATTGCCTTGATTGGGGTGCGGCGGCATCCGGAAACCCAGGAACCTGAAATTTTGGGAATTAGTCGATTATCCAAATTGCACAGCAACAAAGAAGAGGCGGAGTTTGCTGTGTTGGTCAGCGATCCGTTCCAAGGACAAGGGTTGGGGACTGAGTTCTTGCGCCAACTGATTTCTATTGGTCGGGCAGAAAATTTATCCGTGATCCGGGCGGAAATTCTCCGACATAATTTCGTGATGCAGCATATTGGCAAAAAATTAGGATTTTTGATTCAGCGCGTTCCCGGAGAACCAATGCTCAGTGCTGAGTTATCCCTTACATCCTAGACACCCGGTTTCAGCGTCAGTCCTAGATGCATAAATCAATGCGATCGCCCGGTCGAATCATTTTTGGATTCCGAGGAATAGCGATCGCATTGATCAAGATAAAGATACAAGATAAAAATGATTTTGTCCGATTGCCCGACCCAAGGCGAACCCCTAGGTCGGGGAACCGTCCATTGAGCAGCCCTGGTTTTTCTGGATGCCCTGGTTTTTCTGGATGTAGATGCGACCATCTTGATGAAAAATCCCCAGCGAGTTACTTGATTTAATCGTCCACAATCTGCGCCCAGTCGGGGAAAGAAGGGGGGAAAAAATTGATATCGTAATCAGAATCTTCCCATTCTTTAACCCAAAGCGGCACTTTGCCTCGTTGGGGTGTCCGAGAAAATAAGCGATCGCCCACTTCGAGAATATAAAACACCTGTTTGAGCGTGTCTCCTCGATCCAAGGCTAAAGTGAGGATGTCATCCAATTCTGGATTAATCCGTTTCACTTTTTCTCGGTCGTCTTCTACCCAGACCAGCTTTAAGGATTTCAGACGGCGGGGACTCAAGTCACTTTTAAAGTAAACTCGCTTTAGGGTGGCCACAGGCTCTAAACTGCGCTCAATTCGGCGAATTTGTTGCACTCGAAGATAGTGCCATTCGGCCAAACGCAACCGCTCTTCGGGCGGAATTTCCCCTTTCTTGGTGGCGTGTTGAAAGCCATATCTCGACAGAGAACAACCCAAATTTGCTAATAAATGGATCAGTTCTCTTTCTTTGGCAGTTGCTTGACGTCTGCCTTGGGTTTTGATGGTTGCTCGTTGTCTTGTAATAGTCATGGTCGATGATGCCACGGGTTTGTGATTACAGATAGCCAGAGGGGTAGAACAGAGCAGCAATGGAAGGCTTGGCATCAGCAATTGCTGGGGAAGTTCTACCCACCTGAAAAATATATTTTCAGATTATTTCCGCGCTGGCTGGCGAATTACTCTCACGGTGATTAACCTATGATTTCGTTTGAATCTCCTCTGTATCGCCATCCTCATCAGTTCCAGTGTATCCTTGCTTATCGCTCTCTTTCGTTCCTTGAGAACGACTATTTTGGAGCATTTCAGAGGATTTTTCCCAGGCAAAACCTGAAGCCGATGCTTTGAGCGGATTCGCACTGGCACTGCCAAGGTTAAATATGGCAAAGCTGGCGGAGATAAGCGCCGCAACTACGAGAATATTCTTTTTCATGAGATGTACCCTGCTTTCCTAAAAATGTCACTTTTGAAGCAATTGCAATCTTCAAAAGTGGGCCTTTGCAATAGACCTCTTGTGGTTTGACCACTCAGCCGTTAATAATGGACACATACAGGCCAAGCCTGTTGAAACTGAACTGTCTTCAATGACGGATCTCTGTTTCCACAATCTTGCACCAATCCTTCTTGTTTGGGGAGAGGATCCTGAGCCATCAGGGACTTGAACCATCAGGGACTAAACCATCAGGGTGCATTATCATCAGGGAATAAAACCATCAGGGTACACAACATCAGGGAGTCAACTCATCAGGGATTTATCAAACATCAGGTGCATCTATCTACATTATTAGCAGCGATCGCCAAAAAGCCATCGTTGCTGTGGTTGAGAAGCTCTTACCTGGCAGTGAGGGTCTCTCAACTTTTTGTTTGAATTAGAGAAATCACACAACACACACTTGGCCAGAACCAAGCCTGTGTAGGCTTTGCCCGCATCTATCTATGCGGATAGAATTCTGCGGTCTAAACACTACACACCTTTACTCTTATTATATCTACAGTCATTGGTTATGCAAAACTGAAAAATTTTTCCGGAATTAACACCTGTAGGAGAAAAAAACTTTTAATTTTAGATAGGTTTTGGCAAAGTTAAGCAAATTTAATTTACGAATATAAAATAAATTTTATTTAAATTTTATTAAAACTGGAAAAATCCAGCCCAGTCAATTTGCTAAAACTAAAAATCCGCAAAATACTGCCGCTGCTATCTTTAACTATCTATGGGGCTGCATTTGCCAAACCATCTCCTTTTCTTCATTGGCTGATGGCCATGACGGATCCCCTGACAAAAACTACACCCCTGGCTTTGAGAAAAGCCAGGGGTTTAACATAAGCTGTAATGTAAGCAAATGGGTTTTTTGCGGATTTTTTTCTTGGCAGACTAGCCAAAATTGCTCCCTGATGGCTTTAAGATTTTTGGGCTTTGGAGAGTAAAGCCATTTTCTGCGGATAGATTTGAATCTCCATTTGATCGTCATCGCGAGTGCCAAGCGATCGCTTCACCTCACCCAAATAAAGCAACTCAGAAATACCCGGTTCAGGATGCAATACGGTTCGCGCCCGAATAGTCAGTTTATCTTCCCCGTTGCGACTAAAACGACCGGGGGAATAAAGATCCGCCGCAGCTTGACGCAGGGTGGCCTCAAGTTCTGACTCAGTAATCGTCGCCGGTACAGCAATCACCGCTTGAGTGGCGGCATCATCGTAAACTAGAGAAAACTTTACCGCCCCAGGAATTGGCGTGCGAACATATAAGCTCACCCCCAAGGCAAATAATCCACCCGTCAGGACAGCCATAAAACTGGTGATCCCCACCAAGCGAAATCTAAATCCCCATCTGAGGATAAAGCTCAATCCGGTCAAAACCGCAAAAACGAGGGTGCCAATTCCCACCCACTTTGAAGCCATCAGAATCAGATCATTGGATATCATAAGAATTTTAAGAATTTTTTTACTCAAGTTTCCGTCTCGTTGCTGACAAACTCAACCGAGTCAGGGTTTGGCGATTCCAAGGCGGCTTTTAAAGCGTGCCAAGAAAGATTAGCACATTTAATCCGCACAGGGAATTGAGCGACTCCTTGCATGACGTTTAGCTTGCGGTGTTCTTTGGGAAATTCTCCCTCCCCTTTCATCATGCCTTGAAATCGTTTGACCATTTCCAGGGCTTCAGAGATGGTTTTTCCTTGTAATGCTTCTGCCATCAGATCCGCAGAAGCCATTGAAATGGCACAGCCTTCCCCTTCAAATTTCACATCTTCGATGCGATCGCCCGCTTGATTAAGCTGGACTGTGATCTCAATGGTGTCACCACAAGAGGGATTGTGGCCGCGTTGGCGACAGTGAACCGGGCTTGTTGTCCCCTTATGCCGAGGGGTTTTGTAGCGCTCCAGAATAACTTGCTGGTAAAGATCGCGCAAATTACCAAGACTCATGGTGTAATTGCTTAGAAGTTAACTTATCTTTACGATACTCCGAATAGTTACAGGTTTTCTTGGAGAATCCATTTTTCTTGGATGCAACCTACTTCAAATCTCAGGTCGTTGCACTTGCTACTTCAACTTCCCTGTTCCCCTAGGCTCACGGATGCGGCTGGGATCAATGCCTGTAGATCGTCGATCGATCGTCGCCTGATTTTGGATGATGGTTATGTCAGGTGGCAAATGTCCACCTGACATAAAACATATCTTGATAGATATATCCCTAGAAGCCTAAATCAACGGCGATGCGATGAGCGCAGGCAAAGCCAGAAAAGGCGACGGCATTTAAACCTTGGCCGGGAAATGTGCTATCCCCCACGCAATATAATCCCGGAATAGATGTGCGATTAAATGGCATGGGTAATAAGCCTAAAAGTTTCCGCTGGGGAATTGGCCCATAGGTGCCATTGTGCCGATTTAAAAATTTTTGGTGGGTGCGAGGAGTGCCGATTTCCATATAATCAAGTCCGGCATCTAATCCAGGAAAAATAGTTTCTAATCGCTCGATGATTCGTCCGGCAGCGGTTTCTTTTTTGCCTTCATATTCGGTGGTAGAGAGTCCTTTCCAGGGAGCGATCCAATCGGGGGTAAAGCTATGGATGATGTGATATCCTTCTGGGGCTAAGTCTGGATCGAGTAAGGTGGGAATTGAGACAAAAATTGTGCCTTCTGGGTCTTGCATATGTTGCCAGTTTTCTAGGAGAATATGATGGCAAGCGGTGTCTGGGGGGATGACAGATTTTTCTACCCCTAAATGTAAGCTGAGGAAGCTGGGAGATTCTTGGTAGCGATCGCGCCAAGTTTGTTCTTTTTTCGGCAGGGGTGTATCCGGTAATAACTTATCAAAAGTATCCCAACGAGTCGCATTGGAAACGATTCGTTTGCCATAATAGATTTCTCCATTGGATAGTTCCACCCCGATTGCCCGTCCTTTTTCCATGAGAATGCGATCGACTCGGGCTTTATATTGAATTTTGCCCCCGTGTTTTTTTAACCCTTCTACCAGTTTTTCGGCAATTTTCCCCACCCCACCTTTGGGATAGTTAATCCCGCCATAATGTCGGTCAGAAAATACCATTCCCGCATTAATCATGGGGGTGATATCTGCGGGGACTACTGACCAGCAGTAGCACTCAATATCAATAAATTTCAGCAGCGTTGGGTCTTTAATATATTTGCGGGCGATATCTCCCACGTTTTTTGGCAGGTATTTCACCAAACCCAAACAAGCTAGAGGGTGTTGAAAAAAGACGCGGGTCAGATAGCCTAGTTCTTCCAGGGATAACAATTCCATCACGTTGAGGCAGTTGAACACTTGCCAGCATTCGTCATAAAAGTTACGGATCCCTTGGCGTTCTTGGGGAAATTTATCTCCCAGTTCTTGCAAAAATTTCTCATAGTCTCGGTGGACTTGCACCCGCAAATCATTGGGCAGGTGGTAATCAATTTGGATCGGATCCGGGATGGTTTCCAGGCTGACATTGACCGCATCTAAGGCACGAGTGAGCAAATTGGTGGTGCCTTGTTTGCCAAAGCCAAAGATCATGGAGGCGCCTACGTCGAAGTGGTAGCCATTGCGTTCAAAGTACCCAGAACTGCCTCCGGGAATGACGTAGCTTTCTAAGACAAGAACTTGTGCGCCTTTTGCAGCTAGTTGGGTGGCTGTGACAAGTCCGCCGATCCCGGAGCCAATAACGATAACGTCAAATTTTGAGGGCATGATCAGTGATGATTGACGATCTAGTTGCGATCGCGGTTGTTGACAATTGTTGACAGAACACAGCAATGCCGTGTCCTTACATTTTACCTTTAAAGCTTTCTCAGGTTAAGTCCCATGCATAAAAAGAAAATACGGGATTAGTTTAATCTTGCCAACTAATCCCGCCTGCCGATCCTTATGAGAGGAGAACACGATATTTACTATAAACTTATTGCAAAGTTTTGTCAATACTTTTTGAGAATTTTTTTCAAAACTTTTAGATATAAAATTTATTGCATATACTTTATCTGCAATAAATTAACATAATTCGCCGATGGAGCATCAACAAATAACAAACAACAAATAACAAATGACAAATAAGAAAAAAATCCTGATCGCCGATCAATCCACGATCGCAAGGCACTATGATGATTTACGTTTAGCCACAAATTTACCGAATATGACTATACAATTGCGTGTCTTCGTTCCACCTCATCCTTTAATTAAGCATTGGCTGGCAGTGGCTCGCGATCGCGACACCCCATCAGTCCTGTTTCGCACCGCCATGACCGAATTAGGCCGTTGGCTGACTTACGAAGCTTGTCGCGATTGGTTGCCCACTCTGGATGTGATGATTTCGACGCCCTTGGCGCCTTGTCCGGCGACAATGGTGAATCCCCAAAAGCCGATCGCGGTGGTGCCGATTCTGCGAGCGGGTTTAGCCCTGATGGACGGAGCGCAAACGGTACTGCCGACGGCATCGATTTATCATTTGGGCATGGTACGGGATGAGGAAACCTTAGAACCTCGGTGTTATGTGAATAAGTTGCCAGAAAAGTTTGAGCCGGAAACCAGAGTGTTGATTTCCGAACCGATGTTGGCGACGGGGGGCACGATTATGGCCACTATGACAGAGTTGACTAATCGTGGGGTGAGTCCGGATCTGATTCGGATTATTTCCGTGGTGACAGCCCCTCCCGCTTTGCAGAAATTGAGTCTACAATATCCCGCGTTAAATATCTATGCCGCTTGTATTGATGAACATCTCAATGAGCAGGGGTTTATTGTTCCGGGATTAGGGGATGCAGGCGATCGCACCTTTGGCACCGAATAAATCCCCAAAATTGTCCGGAGCTATTTGACAAAAAGACTGTTATTCGAGTGATTCACTCGAAGTTATCCTGGAAATATCGGTTAATGAATAGGGAAGAGAAATGAGTGATCAAGATAATTTTACAGGTGGATTAATCGTTGGCGCCGTCGTCGGTGGTTTAGTCGGAGGCGTGATTGGCTTTCTGCTCGGAGGAGGGCGATCGCAAGAGGTTTTAGCCGATGAGAATAGTCCACTGCCGGAATCAAAATTGCGTAAAATCATCAAACGCCCGCTAAAAGGTGAAGAGGAAAAGATTTCTGTCGCACGGCGAACCTTAGAAGAGAAAATTGCTCAACTAAATGAAGCCATTGATGAAGTCCGCTTCCAGTTAGGGGATGACCACGATCATTCTGATGAACTGGACAACCCTGAAGCGATTTCCTCGCCGGTCGCTCCCCGAAAGCCCATGACGGATAACCGAACTGACTGACGCATCTGGAGACGGTTGACTTTCAAATTTGACCAACTTTCAGGAGGTTAACTGCTCCAGACCGCCTCCCCATCGTTTACACTAAATTTAAGCCTTAACCAACTTAATTAATTTGCTTTCGCAGCATAAACTTATGGGAATAGAGATACTCACCCAGACCATAGCCACTTTTCTGAACATCTATTTTGCCCTGTTGATCATCAGGATTCTCTTAAGCTGGTTTCCTCAAGTCAACTGGTACGATCCACCGTTTTCGATTCTCAGTCAGCTAACTGATCCTTATCTGAATATTTTCCGTTCTTTCATTCCCCCAATCGGTGGCATTGACTTTTCCGCAATTTTGGCTATTTTGCTCTTGCAAATTGTGGCTGATGTATTTGCTAGTTTACCAGCAGCAAGTGCATTTTAATAAGGTAAACAAAAATACAAGTAGAGACGTTTTGGTTACGTCTCTACTTTTTTAAATTTCCAGGATCAAAAGTGTTCAATTCGCACCGCAGAGGCAAAACCAGAGGCTTTGAATTGTTTTAAGCTCAAAGGTAATGGATTATTTACCGGCACAGAAATTCTCACTTCAAAATTGCTTTCCCCAGGGGGAACTTCATCAATTTTTCCTACCCGCGTCCGGTTCGGCAGCACGTTATTGTCATTGGCATCATAAATCCGACCATAAACATCCGCATCGTAGACCATTTTATTGGTGGGATTTTTGGCGGTTCCAGTGATAATAAAGCAATTAGCAGGATTGCCAGAACCATCGCTAGTCACCAGCCCTTCGGAGAATTCTGCCGGACAGTCTTTGTAAGATAGGTCAGAGAGGGTAATTTGGGTCATTGCCCAAGCGGGGGGCATCCAAAACCAAGTGGCGATCGCGATCGCTACGGTCATTACCACCCCATAAAAAGCCCGAAAATTCAAATGCCATCCGGCACGCTTCGCGAACAGGCGAAATCGACTCGTATTGAACATTACTTTATTGGTTACTTGATTGGTTAAAATTACGCTAACCACTAGCTTATATCACTTCCCCGGTAATTAAAGGGTTTTTCTATTCATTAGGACTTACGCAACGACTCTATATATGAGTATTGGTGCGTTACCGTCTCGGAACAACACCCTACGGATAGCTTAAATAGGATTGCTATAGGACTTACGCATGGTGTCGATATTTCTGGTTTTGGAGGGGCAATCCGAAAGCGGTGGTTGCCCTTATATATAGCGTATTGGCGTACAGCAATTTTCTCCGCGAGTAAACCACAAATATCTGTAGGGGCGAAGCATTCCGCCAGAAGTTTGATGCTTATAAAGATTAACCTGACTGCCGGAATGCTTCGCCCGCTCGTGGTTTACTCAACAGAAAAGCGCTGTAAGTCCTATTTTGGATTTATGCCCGAAGGCGATTAAGTAGAAACCAGGAATGGCTGATTTTTTGACATTGCTTCTGTCAGGCAATGATACCAATTTTCCATCCCTTCCCCGGTACGGGCTGATACTTCAAAAATACTCGCTTGGGGAGCTACTTTTTGAATATTGGTTAAGGCTTTTTCCCGATTAAATCCCACCACTTCGGCAATATCAATTTTGTTTACAATCACCACATCAGCGGATTTAAACATGGTCGGATATTTTAGGGGTTTATCTTCTCCTTCGGTGACAGATAACATGACTACCCGCATATTTTCGCCTAGGTCATAAGCAGCAGGACAGACCAAATTGCCCACATTTTCAATAATTAGTAAATCCAAAGCATCCAGGTCAAGTTGTTTGACTGCCTTGGCGACCATTTCTGCTTCTAAATGGCAGACCGTTCCGGTGGTAATTTGGATGGCCGGGGCACCGGTTTTACTGAGACGAGAGGCGTCATTATCGGTTTCTAAATCACCGACCACGACTCCAGCTTTTACCTGATTTTTCAAATCACTAATGGTACGTTCTAGCAAGGAAGTTTTGCCAGAACCAGGGGAAGAAAGCAGGTTTAACACTAGCAAACCTTTGGCCATAAAATAGCCTCGGTTCCGTTCCGCAAGGCGATCGTTTTTGTCCAAAATTCCTTGGCTAATTTGAACAATGCGATCGCGCATCCGCGCCGCTTCGCGATCGCCTTTATTCTGACCATTTTGGGAATGGGGATGATGATGATCGTGACCAGAAAGGTGTTGATGATCGTGGTGATGGTCATAGTCATGGTCATGGTTATGATCATGGTTATGATCATGGTCATGGTTATGATCGTGGTTATGGTCATGGTCATGGTCATGGTCATGGTGAAAATGGCTATGAATTCCAATTTCTCCAGTGGTTTTACTACATCCGCAATCTTTGCACATAATTTTATTTTGTTATTTGTTGGTTGTTGGTTGTTGTTAGTTGTTGGTTGTTGGTTGTTTGTTGTTTGTTGTTGCCCCCCCTTTGAAGGGGGGGTTGGGGAGGTCGTTGTTGGCGCTGGTTATCGAAGAACGAAGAACGAAGAACAAACAACCAATAACCAATAACAAATTCAAACAAAGTCCGATAATTCTAGAGAAGTTAATTCAATTTCTTTTCCCGAAATCATTTTTTGACTGAATTGTTCACAAGTTGGACATTGATAAAATACATCAGGTGGGGAAAATTCCCGCTGACAGTGAGAGCAATAACAAACAACGGGGACTGATTCTATTTCTAGAATTGCTCCGTGGGCGATCGTGCCTTGTGTCACCACATCAAAGGCAAACTCTAAGGCTTCGGGAACCACCCCAGACATTTCACCAATCCGCATTTTTAAGCGATTGATTTTGTTTGCTCCTTGCTGACGAGCATTTTCTAGGGCAATTTCTAGGGTTTGTTCCATTAAACTGACTTCATGCATGTCATTATTTTATCGTAGATAATTCTGACAAATTGATCGTGGGGAGAATAGTCAAAATTCGCTGACTAATTGTTTAATTTTTTCTAAAGCAACCGCGATCGCCGCTTGGGTGGTGGGGGAAAATTGTTCGCCAAAGTCGAAGTTAACCGCTGGAATGAGTACCCACCAAGCAGCCGGGGCGACCCCATAAACCTGTTTGGCTAAGGTGAGGAGCGATCGCGGATTACTGGTATGTCCCAAACAATTGGTCGTTTCTGGGACTTCATCGGTCAGGGGATAAACTTGCACCGTTGTAGACTCTGGGTAGGCATCGATAAAAATGGCTCGCTGGACGGTAGCTAGTTCTGCCGCCAATTCTGGAGTTAACTGGTGGACCGCATAACTGCGGATATATGGCAATTTCCACTCCTCGACCAGAGTGGCAACCTGTTGCCCCACCCCATCATCACTGCGGAGGGTATTTCCATATCCAATCACTAATACTGATGGCTGGGTGTTTTTTTCTTGATTGGGAATCATGCTTTTATTTCCTGGGATTCGGTTAATGTGCCGATCGGGTCATCACCGATCGATCGGCGGCAATAAACTCCTTAACAGCCTGATAAATATTTTGTAATTGTTTCATGGTTTCTGCGATCGAGGTGAAATTGTTTTGAGTGATTTCTGCTTCGATTTTACTGGTAATTTCTGGGATGATAAGAATCCCCACATTTTGACTTGTTCCTTTAATTTGCTGCATTTTGTGAGCCAGATGAAAGTAATTTTGCTCCGTGAGGGCGGTCATGGCTTCTTCTAGATAGGTGTCGGTTTGTTGGACAAAGGTTTCTAACAGTTTTTTTTCAAAAAAATGATTGCTTCCAGAGATTTTGTGTAGTCGAGCAAAATCAATGGGAATTTGTGCCGATAATCGGTGTGAATCAACGGCGATCGCCCGTGAATCAGGATTCACCTGTTTGACCGGACTGTTCTGAGCAATCATAGCAGTCTGGGTGAAATGGTTCAAATTTTCTGAAGCGGTGATTCCCTTAAAAGAT
Source organism: Planktothricoides sp. SR001 (assembly GCF_001276715.1). GTDB lineage: Bacteria > Cyanobacteriota > Cyanobacteriia > Cyanobacteriales > Laspinemataceae > Planktothricoides > Planktothricoides raciborskii. The sequence continues at coordinate 57,640 of NZ_LIUQ01000013.1, forward strand.
CCGCTGTGCAGCATCGCATTTTTTAACTGATCCAGTTTTTGTTTTAGTTCACCAATAAGGGCGATCGCTTCTTTTAAATTATTAGCGTTAGCTTGACGTTCCAATTCTGCCGCCAACTCTGGCATCCCAATCACTGCGACATTGGCACTCGCCCCTTTTAATTGATGTGCGTTGCGGCATAAAGTTTGAATATCCCCAGTTTCTAAAGCTGCTTGTGCCTTTTGCAAATTCGTTTCAGCCTGTTGAATAAATAGTCCTAGCAACTCTTGTTGTAACTCAATATTAGCCTGGGTAATTTTGGCCAAATGAGCCACATTTACTACGGACTCAAGGCCATAAACTTGCTCCACAGTACATTCAGGCACATTTACTAAATTATTGACAATTTCTGGGGGTGAAGTTTCAGGTTTAACCCATCGCTGAATAGCCGATTCTAAATCTTCCAGGGAGATGGGTTTGGTTAAAAAATCATCCATACCCACCGCCAAACCTTTTTCTCGATTTGTCAAACCACTTCCGTCCGCACATTCATCATTAATTCCATAAGCGGTTAACCCAATAACCACAGTTCTTTCGATGATATTTTTCGGCAATTTATGTTGTGCTTCCCGTTCTCTCACAGCTTTAGTTGTTTCATATCCATCCAATATGGGCATTTGACAATCCATGAAAATAATATCGTAAGATTTTTCTGATAATTGCGCTAACGCTTCTTGACCATTGTTCACAAAATCAGCCACATAACCCAGCATTTCTAACTGATGTTTAATCACTTTTTGATTCATTAGGGTATCTTCTACAATCAAAATTTTAAAATCCGATGCTTTATTTTTAGCAAAATTGATTTTTTCCTTCATTTGACTAGAGGATTCATTAGGAGAAAATAGGACTTTTAACATAGCGGTTTTTAATCGACTTTCGGTAATGGGTTTGACCAAGTAAGTCGCAAAGGCTAACTCAAGCAAATGTTTAGCTTTTTGCGTTTCCGTGATTTCAGTCATTAAAACGAATTTAGTTGGCTTAAGCACGGGTTTAATCCGCATTAATTGAGCGCGAAAATCTCGGTCTAATTTCAGCATTTGCCAATCCACTAAAACAACATGATAAAAATTTTGTTGAGCGCTGTCTGAACATAAATTAGTTAAAGCCGCCACTGCATTATCTGTTTCTTCTACTTGCATTCCCCAACTTTTGGCTGCTAAAATCACTACGGTGCGATTCGTGGCATTTCGATCGATGACCAAGATTTTTTTTCCAGACAGGGCTTTTCTTGTCGCCTCAATTTCTCGGATTTTTTCTGATTTATTGGCATAACTTAGATGAGGCAGATCCATATGGGTTTTTCCCAAACCTAGTTTAATGGTAAACCAAAAAGTAGAACCCTCACCCAATTGGCTTTGTACCCCGATTTCACCTCCCATTAATTCCGCGAATTGTTTACAAATTGCTAATCCTAAGCCCGTGCCTCCATATTTTCTCGAAGTTTGATGCACTTGGGAGAAAACTTGGAATAGTTTCTTTTGATCGGGATCGGAAATTCCAATTCCTGTATCTTTAATTGAAAATTTTATGGTAATCGGTCTATTTAGAGCATAACTATTGATGGCAGGATAATTTATTGGAGATTTTTTTATATTTAAAGTTTCTAGCCGCTCAACATGAACAATGATTTCTCCGGTTTCGGTAAATTTTAAGGCATTGCCAATTAAGTTTGTCAGAATTTGCCTTAAGCGCAAATCATCCCCAACCAGTTGCCGGGGAACATCCCCATCAACTAGGACGGCCATTTGTAACCCTTTGGCATTGGCTTGAGTTGCCAGTAAATCTATGACAGTTTCCAGGCATTCATTTAAGTCAAACTCTCGCATTTCTAGCCGAATTTGGGCGGATTCTAGTTTAGAAAAATCTAGTAAGTCATTAATAATTGTCAGTAAGTGATGAATTGTCACTTTTAAGGTTTGAACAAAATCAAGTTGTTCCCCATTTAATGGCGTTTTCAAGAGTAAGTCACTCATGGCTAATACCCCATTCATGGGAGTGCGGATTTCGTGACTGATGTTGGCAAAAAATTGGGATTTAAATTTAACAGCAGCGATCGCTTTTTCTCTGGCTTCAACTAATTCATCGATGCGATCGCGCTTCGGCGTTGCGGATGCAACATCGCTGGCAATGACAATCCCCCCCACTTGACCATTGGGACTGTACCAAGGATGAATTGCCCGACGCAAATAAATTTTCTGGCCGTTTGCCCGATTCCAGCATTCTTCGGGAATAGAAATGATTTCTCCAGCCAATGCTTTTTGATAATTTTCTTGCCAGTGATCGGGCATATCTGGTACTATTTGATAGTGGCAATCGCCCAAAATTTCTTGACCGACTAAGCCATAAGTGGTCAGCCATTTTTTACTGTAAGCCAAGTAGCGCAGTTCTCGATCTAAAATAGCGCTCGCTACTGGCGCATGGGCGACAATTTGTCTGAGTTGCCGGCGTTCTTGTTCGTTCGCGAAGCGTTGCGGATGCAACATCGCTTCAGCCGCTTGTTTGCGATCGCTGATATCCAGAATTAAGCAGCCAATCGCGATAGTTTCTCCCTCAGCATCAGACAGAGGAAACATCGACCATGATTGATGAGTCAAGTTCGACGCTCCTGGTTGATTCATGGTAAATTCCTGAGCGATAATTGATGCACCAGTTTGCCAAACTTGTTCAAACTGTCCCATCAATTGAATGCCGATTTCTGGCCATATTTCTGTAATTTTTTTGATCAAAAAATCCTGAAGCGATCGCCCATTCATCTTGGCTAAAGCTTGATTAACGTGGATAATTACCCCCACGGGATCTAAAATTGCCATCCCCGTCGGCGACTTTTGGAAAAAATCATTTCCCAGTGCTGCACTTATTTTTTCTAATCGATTGCTTATCTTACGTTCAGATGATTTAACATAGCGACTCCGGGAAACTGCCCCGGCAATTACTCGCATCAATGCCCGACTGTTGATTTCGTCTTTTACCAAGTAGTCTTGCAGTCCCACAGAAAATAGCCCGTTCGCCATTTCTTCCTGCTGCGGACTCACCAGTGCTATAATCGGCACATCAGGGGCGATCGCTTGTAATTGTTTCACCGCATATGCCCCGGAAACTTCTGGCAGATCCAGGTCAAGCAGCACCAAATCCGGTTGTGGGGATCTGCCTTCAGTCAAATAGGCGATCGCTTCACAAAACCCCTGGATATTTATCACAGTTAATTGATTAGCTTCTAAAATACTTTGGACTTTTTCATTCACTGAATCTTTTTTATTTAAAACCAGAATATTATTTGGTATTTCATTATACATATTTGAAAAATTTAAGGTGGTTAAGTAAAAACGTTTTTGATTTAATTTATTTGACAATTTTATACGGGTACTATTAAATTGTCATAAATTTTATATAATCTTAATAATGCTGGGGCGTAAATTGAAACTATCATTGAATTTGCTCCTATACCAGATGTATGGTCTTATCTTAGACTGAAATCTTGGATCGCGGCAATCCGTGGCCATAAAAATTATTTTACGGTTATTTGTCCTGAAGTAACTCGTTATTTGTTATTTGTTATTCATTGTTTGTTATTTACTGCCAGCTATTTGCTATAATGCCAACCACCAACCAATAACCACCAACCAATAACCACCAACCAATAACCACCAACCAATAACCACCAACCAATAACCACCAACCAATAACCACCAACCAATAACAAATAACAAATAACAAAAGAATCCCTACCCACCAACAAACCACAAATAACAAGCCCATGCAAAGATATCTATCAATTTTAAAATTATTTTGGGGAGCAGCGATCGCCGCTGAAATGGAATACCGGATAAATTTTATACTGGCTACCTTCACCAGTATCGGCAGCTTAGGGGGCAGTATATTTGGATTATTTTTATTTTATAGAACTGGCTATACTTTCCAAGGTTGGCAATGGCAAGAAGCCTTAATTGTTCTGGGAATTTTTACCATATTGCAAGGATTTTCCGCCACATTTTTGATTCCTAACCTAAATCGCATCGTCGATCATGTGCAACAAGGAACTTTAGATTTTATTTTGCTCAAACCCATTAGTAGTCAATTTTGGCTTTCTACCCGCACCATTTCTCTTTGGGGTTTGTCTGACTTATTATTTGGCATAATTATTGTCGGATACGCTGGCAGTCAACTAGGCTTAAGCAGCGTTAATTACTTGTTAAGTTTTATTCCTTTATTATTTGCCGTCATTAGTCTTTATAGCTTATGGTTTATGCTCGGATCAACAACAATTTGGTTCGTTAAAACCTACAATATTACTGAGGTATTAAGAGGACTCCTGGAAGCCGGAAGATATCCAATGGTGGCTTATCCCACCGCCTATAGAGTTTTCTTTACCTTTGTAGTGCCGGTCGCTTTTTTAACCACAGTACCCGCTCAGGCAATGTTAAACCGTGGGGAATTCACTTGGATCATGGGTTCGGGAGTTTTAGCCATCACTTTGCTATGCGCTTCGATCGCCTTTTGGCGGTTTGCCCTGCGCTTTTATACCAGTGCCTCTAGCTAAACACAATCGGAAAAAACCAAAAATCGCGATACCAAAAATCGCGATAAAATCTAGGGGCAATCCCCCGTGGTTGCCGGGGGCAACTAAGCCCGAAAAATCTGCTAAACATTTCTGCTAAACATTAACGAGGAACCATGCTGGCAGCAATACTATTTGATTTAGATGGCACGATCGCCAACACTGACCGTTTTCATATGCAAGCTTGGCAACAAATGCTGCATGATTATCACATCACCGTGGATGAAATTTTTTATCGGCAGCATATCAGTGGCAAAAAAAATCAGCACATTGTCGAGCAGATATTCCCGGAATTATCCCCAGAAGCGGGAGAACAATTAGCTAAACAAAAAGAATCCCTATTTCGGCAGTTAGCCACACAAATCAAACCCTTAGCCGGACTTTTGGAACTGTTGCAATGGACAAAAACTCAGGGATTAGGGCGATCGCTCGTCACCAATGCCCCTCGCGACAATGTGGACTTTATGCTCAATCTGTTAAACCTGACCGAAACATTTTCTCCCATAATACTGGGGGAAGAAGCCCCAGCACCCAAACCTCATCCCGATCCTTACCTGATGGCATTGGAAAAACTGGGCTTATCCCCAAAAGAAGCGATCGTCTTTGAAGATTCTCTCACCGGAATCCGTTCGGCAGTCGCCGCTGGAATTCAAACAATTGGCATTGCCTCCACTCACGAACCAAATACCCTGAAAAACGAAGGGGCGACGATGGTAGTTGCGGATTTCACCGACTCCCAACTCTGGGCAATGCTGGATTCTCTGACCAATAGGGCTTAATTTGTTGCCGTGGTCGCTGGCCTAGTTTTGCTACGTCTATTTTTATCTTGCTTTATCTTGCTTATACTTAGATAAGGAATTAAATCTAGCAATCTTCTCAGTCAGACATCAGCCCGGTGGCGTAATTCGTCTACGCCATCAGGCTGATATAGCGTATATTCTGAAAACCCAAAACCAACCCAAAACAAAAAACCCGATCAACTGACCGGGCGATGGCTTATACCAGGGAAATTCAATGAATTTTTCGATTCAATGGATTCATTTTCTACTCTAGAGCGGGGAAAAGCATCAGCCAAATGGCGTAATTCTTCTACGCCATTTGGCGTATATTCTTGAAGGCCACAAACAAAAAACCCGATCAATTGACCGGGCGAGGGCTTATACCATGGAAGTTGAATGAATTTTTCTATTCAGTACATTCATTTTCTACTCTAGAGCGGGGAAAAGCATCAGCCAAATGGCGTAATTCTTCTACGCCATTTGGCGTATATTCTTGAAGGCCACAAACAAAAAACCCGATCAATTGACCGGGCGAGGGCTTATACCATGGAAGTTGAATGAATTTTTCTATTCAGTACATTCATTTTCTACCCTAGAGCGGGGAAAAGCATCAGCCAAATGGCGTAATTCTTCTACGCCATTTGGCGTATATTCTTGAAGGCCACAAACAAAAAACCCGATCAATTGACCGGGCGATGGCTTATACCATAGAAGTTGAATGAATTTTTCGATTCAGTACATTCATTTTCTGCTGTAGAGCCAGGAAAAACATCCGTCTGATGGCGTAATTCTTCTATGCCAAAAAGCGGATATTGTTGTTGACTAAGCCGAGGAGATGAGGCGATCGCACCATTACCATTACCCACTTAGGCTTGTCTGACAAACTCACTGGTATTTAACCGTGTTTCCCCCAAACCTGGCACCCAAACCACCCATTTATCCAGACTTTCTTCACACAGCAGGATGGCTTCTTCAAAACTTAGGGCGGTCAGGGGTTTAATCAAGCTTACCCAATCACCAGAGCAAAATAGCAGCTTGTCGTGAGTTGTTTCTGGGGATGGAATGACTGACGAGGCTTTGGGATAGTTTTTTGTTTGCTGCTGCTCAGTGGTGAATTTCATACAACTCTCCTGTAAATGAATAAGTAATTATGCTGAAAATTTTTCAATGATTTTAGGGAGATGCAACTTTTAATTAAATATTTGTCTGTAGCTAAATATACAAAAACTCTGAAAAATGCGTCAATAATTTGTCACACAAATTTATGAATAAATGAGTGACTGCTTAACTAATGAGTAATTGTACGGAATATCTAATTTGTCTCTCGCTATAAGTAGATGTGCTTAAATAAATTCAACATAGACCCCATTAGAGGATGCATAGGAAAGAGGATGCATAGGAAAGAGGATGCCTAGGAAAAAGGATGCATAGGAAAGAGGATGCATAGGAAAGACGATGCATAGGAAAGATATTCTCTCTCCTACGAATCTCTCTTCTCTTTTCTCTCTCCTCTCTCCTACGAACCTCTCTCCTCCCTATATGCGGGAATCCAAGGATTTACGTCGGGGAACGAAAAGTGCAATTAATTATCTTCACCTACTTATGAAGAACCAGATTTTAGTTACGAATAACTAACAAGTAACACAAAAGGAGAAGTAGTAACAAATGACTATCGGCATTTGGATCTTAGGCGATCAACTGTATCAGACTCAAACTGCACTTACCGCAGTTTCCCCAGAGACTCCCACGATATTCATCGAGTCATTAGATTATGTGCTCGTTCAAGCTGCTATGATGGGGCGGCGTTATCACCGGCAAAAATTGGTGCTGGTTTGGTCGGCAATGCGACATTTTGCCGCTGAGTTGCGCGATCGCGGCATACCAATTACTTACTATAACAATGCCCCAAACTTTGAAACTCCACTGAGGGAATGGGTGCAGCAAAACCGCATTACAGAATTGCGGGTGATGACCCCAAATGACCGTCCTTTTACTCAACTAATTCAGGGGTTAAACTTGCCTTGCCAAATTACCTTAGTGGAAAATAACCATTTCCTGTGGACGGTAGCAGAATTTCAGGAATGGGCTAAATCCAGAAAACGGCTATTAATGGAAGATTTTTATCGTCAAAGCCGAAAACGGTTTAATATTTTAATGGCGGATGATAAACCTGTGGGCGGTCAATGGAATTTTGACCAAGAAAATCGTAAACCTCTGGCGAGTTCAAAACTTTTTTCTGGGAAGGATGGTCAACTCAAAACACCGCCAATTTTGGAGTTTCCCCCGGATGCCATAACTCAAGCAGTTATACAACAAGTGAATAGCTTACCCGAAAGCCAACTTTATGGAAAAATTGCCTCTTTTTCTTGGGGGGTGACTCGTTCACAAGGGCTACAAGTGTTAGACTATTTTATTCAGCATTGCTTGGGGAATTTTGGCCATTATCAAGATGCGATGGTGACAGGAGAAGCAACTCTCTGGCATTCTTTACTTTCCCCTTATTTAAATTTAGGATTACTGCATCCTTTAGAAGTGATTCAAGCCGCTGAAAAAGCTTATGCTGATTTTTCGCTGCCTTTAAATAGTGTGGAAGGGTTTATCCGGCAAATTATGGGGTGGCGAGAATATATGCGCGGGGTGTATTATTTTATGGCTGATGACTATGGGGAAAATAACTGGTTTCAGCACGATCGCCCGCTGCCAGATTTTTTCTGGGATGCCAAAAAAACTAATCTAAATTGTCTGCATCAAGTGCTGTCTCAAGTGGAAGAAACTGGCTATGCTCACCATATTCAACGATTAATGATTTTGAGTAATTTCGCTTTAATTTCTGGACTGTTGCCCCAAGCGGTAGAAAGTTGGTTTCACTCTGCATTTATTGATAGCTATGATTGGGTGATGCAACCAAATGTTATCGGGATGGGTTTGTTTGCGGATGGCGGTGTTTTGGCTTCTAAGCCTTATGCAGCTTCGGCGAATTATATTCATAAAATGAGTGATTATTGTCGCGATTGTGTTTATGATTATAAAAAGCGCACCGGGGAAAATGCTTGTCCGTTTAATTTCTTTTATTGGGATTTTTTGTCTCGGCACCGGGAAAAGCTGAAGTCTCAAGGGCGGATGAGTTTTATTTTAAAAAATTGCGATCGCATTTCCCCGGAAGAATGGCAAGCAATTCACCAAAAAGCCCAAGACTGGCATTCTAGTCAAGAGATTTAGCGATTTAGAAACCGGGTTTTTATTTAATCTCACCATTTGTTTGTCAAAACTATAAAAAACCCGGTTGTTGAAAATTCATAATTATGTCTAAATATTCGGTAATTTCCCGCGCTACTTGAGTCCCATTGCTGCATTTTCTGGTAATCTCTTGATCGATGGAGTAAACTTGGATTGGCTGGTTTTTTCCTTTGAGCTTATAACAGCCTAAATTGATAAAATCCCAGTGTTTTTGGGTACTATTTTTTACGGCTTCAGAAAAAACCAGCGATCGCGGTAAATTTCTGGTTAATGCTTCTAATCTAGATGCGGCATTAACTACATCCCCAATCACTGTATAGTCTTTTTTAAAACATGAGCCTAAATTCCCTTCAATCACCATTCCTTTAGTTATACCAATCCCCGTATATAATACTTTTAAAACACTATCTTCTTGGGCATAATTTCGCAACATGGCGACATCTAGCAAAATATCTAAACCCGCTTGAATCGCCGCATCTGCTTGGTCGGCATCAAAATAAGCCATAACACAATCGCCAATAAATTTGGTAACTTCCCCCCCGGCTTCACTAATAATTTTAGCACAAGAAGTTAAATAATGATCTACCAAGTAAACAACGTGCTCTACAGGCAGTTTATCCGCAAAAGCCGAAAAAGAAACAATATCACTAAACATAATGATTTTTTCTATTTTTTTAGGACGCAATTCTAAAGGATTTATCCCTTGTTGAATTAGTTTAAAAATAGTGTTTTGAGTGTACTTTTCTAAAATTCCGTGTGATTCGGTAATAGTTTCTAATAAGGTTTTAATTGGTTGAATAATTAGATCGGTATTATGCTCTAAATCAATGATTTGCATTGACCATTCAGGAAATAGTCGTTCGGTGACATTGAGTTCTGATTTTAAGCAAAGAATATCGGTGTGCCTAGGATCGTCCAAGATTCTTTGGTAAATTTGATCGATGTCTTCGGCTTCTCCTTCGAGAATTTGGAAAAACATTCCGTCTAAGCACAGTAAAACTCCAGTAATATTTCTGGCTTGATTATTCTGCTGAGAAATTTTACCGATTTTTTCAATATCGGCGGCAGTTAAGTTAAGAGAAAATCGACTAATATATGTGAGTCTTTTCATGGCAGCAATCTGGTGAAATAAAATAACCGGGAATTGAGGATCTAATCAACTCAAAAAACCTTGAGTTTCCTTGGTAGAGGTTGAGAAAATGACTCTATAGGTAAAAATAAAGTTAAGATGCACCAGAGAGACGGGAAATTTGATGGTTGCGCTGAAACTGATGATTACCCTGATATCCTGAGTCAGCGATCGCTCCAACCCCAGATTAGGAGAGAGATTCTGATTTACAGCAATTTTCTCCGCGAGTAAACCACAAAGCATTTGTAGGGGCGAAGCATTCCGGCATTTGTAGGGGCGAATGGCCATTCGCCCCTACAAATGCTGAAAATATTAAATTAAATACCGCTTGGGCTTCGCCCTAGCGTGGTTCAGTAATCTGAAAACCGCTGTAAGTCATCTCCAGAATCTCGACCACCGAGGGTGAACTGGGTTGGTGTCCCTTTTTACCGATTGTGGCATAGCACGGACGATTTATGTCTAGGTAAGCATGAGAAAAAATAATTTTTGAGCAGAGGTTTACTCAAATCGTATTCTAGAAATAGGGCTATGAATCAGTAAAAATGCAAATTAAAGGTACAACAAAGTTACTCGGAGTGATGGGCGATCCGGTAGAACATTCTCTGTCTCCGGCTATGCATAATGCAGCGATCGCCCACTTAGGCATCGATTATGTTTATTTGCCTTTCCCGGTCAAACCGGCAAAATTAGCCACAGCAGTGGCAGGTTTGGCGGCTATTGGGGTGAAAGGTTTTAATCTGACGATTCCCCACAAACAAGCGATTATCCCGCTACTATCAGAGGTGTCCCCGTTGGCCCAGTCCGTGGGGGCGGTGAATACGGTCTGCTGGACCGAACAGGGTTGGGTGGGGACAAATACTGATGTGGCAGGGTTTCTCGCTCCTTTGCGATCGCTGAACCAATCCCTGAACCGCGACTGGAAGCATACCAAAGTGGTGATTTTAGGCGCTGGTGGGGCTGCCCGTGCGGTGGTGGCGGGTTGTCGGGAGTTGGGCTGTACGGAAATTCTTATGGTCGGTCGCAACCGGGATAAGTTAGCGGCTTTTGCAGAAAGTTGGTTAAATACGCCGATTTCTGTGCCCCTGACCGTTCATCCTTGGGAGGAATTATCGATGGTATTACCAGAAACGGGTTTATTGGTGAATACAACTCCCATTGGGATGTATCCCCAGGTGGAGCGATCGCCTCTTAGTGACGCGGATTTTACTTGTTTGAATTCTCAGACTATTGTTTATGATTTAATTTATACTCCTAGTCCGACGCAATTTTTGCAACAGGCGAAAGCAGTAGGGGCGATCGCGATTGATGGTAGTGAAATGCTGGTTCAGCAAGGAGCCGCAGCATTAAAAATTTGGATCGAGCAACCCGTTCCTGTGGAAGTAATGCGCCAAGCTTTGCACCAAAAGTTAGGTCTAGCCACTTAGTGAAAAAATGCTTTAGCTTGATCCCTTGATTTTATGCAAACTAATCAGTGTATAACCTTAATTAAGCATTTCCAAATGCTGGCTCGATATAATACTTTGGCTAATTTGAGAATTTATCAGGCTTGTTCCCAGCTTTCTCGCGCTGAACTGACTCGATTTCGGCCATCATTTTTTGGCAGTATTTACGCTACCCTGAATCATATTCTGGTTTGCGATCGCCTCTGGTTAGCCAGATTTGCCAGTAATACGGTTAAAAATTATGACCTTAACGCCATTTTATATGAAACATTCTCGGAACTGGAAAAAGCGAGAATTGTTGAAGATGGCCATATTGAAAGTTTCACCCAAAATATGGCGGAGGAGTTTCTGCAAGAAACGATTAAGTATTACGATCGCGACGGCAAATTCCAAGAATATTCTGCTATCTTATTGTTGGAACATTTTTTTCATTATCAGACCCATCATCGGGGTCAAGTCCATGACATGATTACTCAAACAGAAATCATTCCCCCAGTTTTAGATTTACATCGATTGCTTAGACCTTATGCGGGAATGTATCTGAATTAGTTAGAAGTGGTGGGCATTGCCCACCCTACGTTATTTGTAATTTATTGATGATTTATTGATAATTAAAATCAATTTAAAAATGAGCAAAATTAGCTGTTGTTTAAAAATTCAGGGGGCGGTACAGGGAGTGGGATTTCGCCCTTTTATTTATCGTCTGGCTACGGAGTTAAACCTGGTGGGTTGGGTGAATAATTCTGCCCAAGGAGTTATGATTTCCGTGGAAGGCGATCGCGCTTTGTTAGAAACCTTTATTGAGCGGATTAAAACGGAAAAACCACCGGCATCTTTTATCCAAAGTTTAGAAATAAATTGGGCAGAAATTATCGGCTATAAAAATTTTGAAATTCGCCCCAGCCTTCCGGGAACGAAAACGGCGATTGTTTTAGCGGATTTAGCGACCTGTCCAGATTGTTTTGCCGAAATTTTTGACCCCGAAAATCGGCGTTATCGTTATCCTTTTACTAACTGTACTAATTGTGGGCCACGCTATACGATTATTGAGTCGGTTCCCTACGATCGCCCCGCTACAACCATGAAGAAGTTTGATTTATGTTCTGACTGTGAAAGGGAATATCATAATCCCAGCGATCGCCGGTTTCATGCTCAACCGAATGCTTGTCCCCAGTGCGGGCCGCATTTAGAATTGTGGGATAAAAATGGTGATATTTTGCAATCCCATGATGGGGCATTAATGGCGACGGTGGCGGCAATTCGCGAGGGCAAAATTGTGGCGATTAAAGGCTTAGGTGGGTTTCATTTAATGGTGGATGCCCACAATGAGGCAGCGGTGCAACGGTTGCGGGATAAAAAGCATCGCCCGGATAAACCTTTTGCTTTAATGTATCCTTCTTTGGCCAAAGTGCAAGGGGTTTGTGAGGTTTCTGAGATAGAGGCGGATTTGTTGCGATCGCCCCAAGCGCCGATTGTGTTATTAAGGCTAAAAAATTCAGGCAAAAATAATCATATTGCCCCGGCAGTTTCTCCGGGAAATCCCTATTTAGGCATTATGTTGCCTTATACACCTTTGCATCATTTATTGATGGCAGAATTGGGCGACCCGGTAGTAGCTACCAGTGGCAATTTAGCCGATGAACCAATTTGCACTGATGAAGCAGAAGCGATCGCCCGTTTGGGCAATATTGCGGATTTATTTTTAGTCCATAATCGTCCCATTGCCCGTCCGGTTGATGATTCCGTGGTGCGGGTGGTGAGCGATCGCATACAGGTGATTCGTCGGGCGCGAGGTTATGCCCCGTTACCAGTTTTTCTACCGAAATTTCTCCAGGCAGAAAATGGGCAATCAGGAAAAGATAACGGTGCGGAAAAATCAGGGACTAATTTATTAGCGGTAGGGGGACATTTCAAGAATGCGATCGCGATTTTGATGGCAGATAAAGTGTTTCTCAGTCAGCATATTGGGGATATGGAAACGCCCCAAGCTTTTGATGCTTTTCAAACCGTAATTAAAACCCTGGGTAGCATTTATGATTTTCAGCCGGACGGCATTGCTTGTGATGCTCACCCGGATTATATTTCTAGCCAGTATGCGCGATCGCAGTCTGCAAAATTTGGGCTGCCGGTGTTTTCGGTGCAACATCATTATGCCCATGTGCTCGCTTGCATGGCGGAAAATCAAATAGAACCGCCAGTTTTAGGCATTTCCTGGGATGGTACAGGGTATGGACTGGATGGGACTATTTGGGGCGGAGAATTTCTCGCAGTCAGCGATCGCTCATTTCAGCGCGTGGCCCATTGGCGAACTTTTCGGCTACCGGGAGGGGAAAAAGCGGTGAAAGAACCTCGCCGAGTGGCTTTGGGATTGCTTTATGAGTTGTTTGGTGCGGATTTTGATGATGGTTTTAATCCGTTTAATCCGTTACCGCTTCAGGATTTTTCTCCCCGTGAGTTGCAAGTGATTAAGACTATGTTGCAAAAGCAGCTTAATGCACCTTTGACCAGCAGTATGGGTCGATTATTTGATGCGATCGCCGCTTTAATCGGGCTACGGCAAACGGTGACTTTTGAAGGACAAGGGGCAATGGAGTTAGAATTTATTTTATCACAAATTGATGAAATTGATTCAGAAATTAATCCGATTAATCGGGATGCCGAATATTCATTTAAAATTGAAAATAATCTGGAAAATTTGCCAAATCAGCCGTTAATTGTGGATTGGCAACCGATGATTCGGGAAATCTTGGCGGATCTGCGATTCCAACAACCGATCGCCCTAATTTCTCTGAAGTTTCACAATACTTTGGTGGCGGCAACTGTCGCGATCGCCAAACAAATTGGCATTGAAAAAATTGCCCTTACAGGGGGTTGTTTTCAAAACAAATATTTAACGGAAAGAATGATTCAAAAATTAACAGAGGCAAACTTCCGTCCTTATTGGCATCAATGGGTTCCCCCCAATGATGGGGGGTTGGCGTTGGGGCAAATTATTGCGGCTTTAAGGGATTTTAGGGTGTAGGGTGTAGGGTGTAGGGTGTGGGGTGTGGGGGGGCAGAGGGGCAGGGGGGCAGGGGGGCAGAGGGGCGCAATGCTTGCCATTGGTGTCAAGGTTTACTGTTGAATAACCCCGCGATCCGGCGGGGATTAAAATCCCCGCCTCATAGC
>NZ_LIUQ01000013.1:72040-131064 GCF_001276715.1 Planktothricoides sp. SR001
GCATTTCAGTCGGTTTCAACCGACTTGATCTATGAGACAGGGAATTTATTCCCTGGCGGGTGGCTTGCCATTGGTGTCAAGGTTTACCCCGCGATCCGGCGGGGATTAAAATCCCCGCCTGTAGGGGTCAACGGCCGTTGACCCCTACAGGCGGTTAAAACCGACTCTTGATCCTTATATTAAAAGCATTTCAGTCGGTTTCAACCGACTTGATCTATGACACAGGGAATTTATTCCCTGGCGGGTGGCAGGCGGGTGGCAGCTTTCACCTTGACACCAATGGGGCTTGCGCTCCCCCGCTCCCCCGCTCCCCTGCACCCCCGCTTCCTTCTTAGGTTTCCTGCAAGACGTGATGAATCAAATCAGCAGCAAGTTGCAGTTTATCCCGTTGGGTCAAAGCGTCATAGTCAACTGTCACCACGGATTTAGCTTTGGGGATGGGCAGTTGCGGAATGCGATCGCACTGTTGTAGTTGCCAGGAATCATAAAAATAGTCAATGGGCTGACCGTACACCGCAGCGAGGGCGGGTAATTCTCGTTCTGCGTCTACTTTGCGTTTACCGTTTTCGATGCAGGACATGGCTTGTTGGCTGAGAGTCACTCCGTAACGAATCTCTAGTCGTTCGATGACTTGTTCTTGAGTCAGACCGAGGGATTCGCGGGTGGCTTTGAGGCGTTTGCCTAGGGAGAAAGCCATATCAGAAAATCATGTAGATTACCACTAAATCTTAAATTTTCGCGGCACTTTCTTCTATCCGATAAACTTGTGCAGTTAGGAAAATCGCGTATTTTAGGGCGCTACGGAAAAGGGGGCGCAAGCGTTGGGTCCCTACCAACAAAATGCGGATGTAGGGGCGAGCAAGCGAATCGCCCCTACAGAAAGATGTTTGCTTGATTAGTCCCGTAACAGGCGATCGAGGATTTCGGCAGCGAGTTGCAGTTTTTCCCGTGGGGTGAGGGGGTCTAAATCAAGAGGGATAGAAGGTTTCGGGGTTATGGTTGGTTCCCAGGATTCGTAAAAGTAATGAATCGGTTTGCCGTAGAGGGTTGCCAGGGCGGGGAGTTCGGTTTCGGCGTCGATTTTGCGTTTGCCTTGTTCCAGGGCTGATAGACTTTGTTGGCTGATATGGACTCCGTAGCGGCGTTTTAGCTGTTCGATGACTTGTTGCTGCGTGAGTCCCAAAAGTCGGCGGGTGGCGCCTAGTCGCTGACCGAGGGAAGACTTCATGTGAAGATTTATTAATTGTTATTTACTTATGTAACGATATAACAATTTTGGTAAATATCAGCAAATTTGAGCACAATTATTTGATAATTTGATTGACTTATATTTTTTATGTATAATGAAACGAACGGTCATTTCGATCCTGTCAGGCTTATCTCTCAGGGAATTGACAGTTGGGATGAGAGGTGGGGCGACTTTACAGACGAGAAGAATTTTCAAAAGCCTTACGAAACGTTCCACTCAGCGGATCTAAATTTCATCTACCAAGGATCGTAATATGGAAAACAAAGAGCCTAATTTGACAGAGGAACAGCTTAAGCTAATTCAAGATGTCCTCAAAAAACGAATTAATGAGCGGCAATTTCGGGTTTCGATTGTGGGTCAAACGGGTGTTGGCAAGTCTTCTCTGCTCAATGCTTTGTTTGGCACTCAACTGAAGACCGATCCGGTGAAGCCATGCACCAAAGAGATAGAAGAGATACCGATTGAGACCAAGCAGAAAAATACTCTGTTTTTTTATGACCTTCCTGGAATCGGAGAGTCAGACGAAGCAGATGAACAGTATTTGCAAAAGTACAGAGAGCATCTGCAATCTTCTGATGTAATATTATGGGCAATTCATGCAGATAATCGCTCAGTTGTTTTTGATTTGCAGTCCATGAAAAAAATCATGGAGGGATATACTTTAGAACAGAAAGCAGTTCTGATGAGTAAACTCACTTTTGTGCTGACTAAGGCAGATGTTCTACATCCCCCTTCTTGGATTGCTGCAAAAATTGGTAATATTGTCAAGTTCTTGCCGTCACCCGAGACCAACAGCACTTTGGAACAAAAAGCTCACTATTATCAAGAGACGTTTATTGAGCCGTATGGTAGCCTAATTGTTTCCAAAACTTACAATGATTGCAATTTTTCTATTGTTGAAGATGGTTTTCAATGTGATGAAGAGTTAAAGTTAATTTATTACAAAGGATATATGAATGCTGAGAAGTTTCAAAGCTATCAGCAGAAATATCCTCAATACCAAAAAGTTTTCGAGCGACTTTATGATAACTATCAAGTTATCCCCTGTTCGGCTGTATTTCGGTATAACCTGAATAAGTTAATGTTGGTCATTCTGAATAAACTTGGACATGAAGCGACAATTCAGTTCCAGAAAATTGTTGCCGGTGATGCCCTAGACCAAATTCCTTTTGATCAAACAGAGAATCTTTGCAACTTATTGGTATATGAGCCAAAAACTCAAAAGACTCTGTTTGAATTTCGTCGGTGGTTGGCCACCCAAAAAACATGGTTTTCTTGAATAAGCAAACAAACGGTGATTACTATGAGTATCAGTGATGACTGGAAGAAATCCATTGACAGCGAACTTGCTAAAATAGATGAGAATTCCCGACAGTTGACTCTAGCGCAAAACCGATTCGCGGAGTCGGCAGTTATCTCTGTGGTTAATATGATAGTTGATCGTCTTGAAGAGGAGGGAATAATTACCAAAACAGCATCTAGCATAGTCAAGAATAGCGCAAATATCATACGTAGTTTTGGACAATTCCTTGGATGGTGGTAAAACTTCTGTTTTCATAAATTGAAATAAAAATTAAATAGGTGAAATATATGCCTATCGATCTGGAAAATCGGGACTACACTCTAATCATTGATAAGAGTGGCACTATGGCCAAGAAAGATTGTGATGGTGGTAGAAGCCGCTGGGATGTGATGCAAGAAACTACTTTCGCCTTGGCTAGAAAGTGCGAGGAATTTGATTCAGATGGGATTACTGTTTATACTTTTTCGTCTTTGTTCAGGCGCTATGACAATGTTACTGCTAGTAAAGTTGAGCAAATATTCAGTGAGAATGAGCCTGTAGGAAGAACGGAAATGGCCAAAGTTTTGCAACACGCTTTGCAAAGCTATTTTCAACGCAAGAAAGATGGGAAAGCAAAATTGAGTGGTGAAACGATTCTTGTGGTGACAGACGGACAGCCAGACCACCCCCAAGCTGTGATCCAAACAATTATTAGTGCTACCCAAAAAATTGATAGAGATGAGGAATTAGCTATCTCATTTATCCAAATCGGACATGATGCTGAAGCAACCAAATATCTTCAGACTCTTGATAATGACCTCCAAAGTGCAGGCGCTAGGTTCGATATTGTACATACGATCACAATTGATGAGATAGAAAAGGAAGGAATTTCTCTCAAGGAGGTTTTAATCAAAGCGATCACTGATTAGTAGGTGATACTGGGAAGTAGAGATGAATGCAGAGAAACACTGATAATAGCGCGATCGCCCATCTTATCCTCAACTTAACTCTGCACACGATCGCAGAGTGTCAGAAACCGGGTTTCTTTTTGTCCTTCACAGTTAATGATAATATCCACAACAGAAACCCGGTTTCTTAGTTATCCGTGGGGTATCAGAAACCGGGTTTCTTTTGCCTCCACAGTTAACTTTGATATCCACCACAGAAACCCTGTTTCTTAGTTATCTGTGGGGTGTCAGAAACCGGGTTTTTTTTCTGGGGAAAAAAGCGATCTATCGCCTATTTTATCCGAACATAACTTAGGGGTGATTCCCCCGCAGGAGCTTCGCGATCGCACCTACCATATAGCGGGGTTAGTGCTATAATTAAAACGAGATTTAGGAAAAAATCCCATGAGCATCACAATTCCCGATGACATCTTTCAAAGTACCGGAATGTCAGAAAGAGAGTTAAAGCTGGAAATCGCCGTTATGCTTTACCAAACAGAAAAATTAACCCTGGGTAACGCCAGTCGTTTAGCGGGGATGAATCAACTCAATTTCCAACAACTCCTTGCCAGTCGCAATATCTGCATTCATTATGATGTAGAAGATTTACAACAAGATATTCAAACATTGCAAGCGTTAGGAAAAATTTGATTGAATAACTTAATTATTGTCAGCAATACCTCACCGATTACCAGCCTAGCTGCGGTGGGACAACTAGACCTGCTGAAGCAACTATATCAGCGCATTATCATCCCCGAAACCGTTTATCAGGAATTGATTGGCGCTAACCCCACAGTTCCAGGGGCAAAAGAAGTCTCGACCTTCCCTTGGATAGAGACAAAAATAGTGGCGAACCAACCCCTAGTACAAGCACTCCGGCAAAAACTCGATCCCGGAGAAGCAGCAGCCATTGCCTTGGCGATCGCTCTGAACGCCGATCGACTCATTATTGATGAACGTAAAGGCCGAAAAATAGCAATTGATATGGGTGTGCAAGTAATTGGAATTTTGGGAGTTCTCCTAGAAGCGAAATCTAACGGCTTAATCGATCGAGTGAAGCCAATAGTAGACGATTTAATTGCGATCGCCGGTTTCCGAATTAGTCAGCAACTCTACGCTGAAATTCTACAGGCAGCAAAAGAATCGTTGTAAGCCTGCCCCCGCGAAGGCGGGGGTGCGATCGCTCTCTGATGAGTTTCAGAAACCGGGTTTCTTTTTGTAACTCCACAGTTAACGATAATATCCACCACAGAAACCCGGTTTCTTAGTTATCCGTGGGGTGTCAGAAACCGGGTTTCTTTTTGTATTCCACAGTAGGGGCGATTCGCGAATCGCCCCTACATATCCACCACAGAAACCCGGTTTCTTTTAATCCAAAGTCAAAACTCCGCCAGAATAATCGGCAATCAGTCTTTTAAATCTTAACCAACGCACCCCTAAAAGGATATCTTTCACGCGAGAACCTCCGAAAACCGGAATTGTGAACTCTTCCTCATCTAAAAGCACAATTCCCTCATAGACATTTAAAGTAGTGATTCCACTAGCTGTTTGTACAGTTTTTGGTTCACTATATCGTTTCCAACCTAGAGCGATCGCGTCTTGGTTATGAACGATTAACCAACCAGTAAATCCTGTATCAAAAATTGCTTTGATCCGGTAATCAGTTTGATCTGCCGCAACTAAATCCACTGCAAAAACTAATTCTCCCTTTTGATTAAAATCCCCTGATATCATATTTTATCACAAGCTCCAGTTTCATTAATGCAGAAAATAATGCACTGGGCATTTGGGTGTTTTTCATGGGCTTTTTGGCTGACTACTTTGTCATCTTTATCGATAAAATATTCGCCACTTTGGGGTTCGATCGCCATAAACCAGTCGTAGTAATCGTTAATTAACTCCGGTTGAACCCGTTGAAACACAACTTGACATTTTTGTAGTAATTCTTGCATTTCCGCTTCTTGTCGTTGGATTTCTTGCGGGTCAAGTTCGCGGTCTGGAAATACTCGACCTAGACGCGCTTGGCGATGACTTTCAGATATTTTGCTCATTTTCTATTACCTTCGCTTGGTAATCTTCTATTTATTATTATAGCTGAATTAGGATAAAAAAGTAGGAAATAAGTAGGTGGGCAGAAATAAATACACCACAGACCATATCAGAAGAAAAACTGTCATTCCCGCGTTAGGCGAAGCCCATGCCAAAGGCTATAGGCGGGAATCCAAAGCCTATCGGCGGAGAAAGAAAAGTGCAATTAATTATGTTCACCTACTTAGGCATAATGGGTGTGAGAAACCGGGTTTCTTTTTTGACTCCACAGTTAATGATAATATCCACCACAGAAACCCGGTTTCTTTTAATCCAAAGTCAAAACTCCGCCTGAATAATCGGCAATCAGTCGCTTAAATTGCAACCAACGCACACCCAAGAGAATTTCTTTCACGCGAGAACCTGCTAAAACAGGAATGGTAAATTCCTCCCCATCGATCGCCACAATTCCCTCGTAAACATTAAAAAATACTATTCCTCCTGCTGTTTGACTTCTTCTAGGTTTTGGTTTTTGTAACCACCCTAAATCCTTCGCATCTTGGTTATTCATCAGCAGCCAATCATTGAAGCCTGTATCAAAAATTGCCTGAACTGGAAAATCAGTTTCATCTGCTGCAATTAAACCAATTTAAAAGACTAACTCTCCCTTGTGGTTAAACTCTCCGGTAATCATACCCGACAACAAGCTCCTGTTTCATTAATACCGTAAACTGCACACCAGGTGTCCTGGTGTTTTTCACGGGCTTTCTGAATGGCCACCTTGTCATCTTTATCGATAAAATAATCCCCGCTTTCCGGTTCGATGACCATATACCAATCGTAGTAATCATCGATTAGTTTTGGTTTAGCTGCCTCGAAAATTTCGTCACACCGCTTCATTAAAGCTTGCATTTCTGCTTCGACTTTCTCAATTTCTTCGGGATTTGGCTCGCGACCAGGAAAGACTTTACCTAGACGAGGGTTGAAGTGAGTTTCTGAGGTGTTAATCATTTTTTTATCCTCCAAAAATAATCTTATATTTGTTATTGTAACTTAATTTTAGTAAATCTGAGGAAAGTTAGGTTAAATTTAATTAATAAATGAAATAGGCGATCGCGCATTTCAGAGGTTTCAGAAACCGGGTTTCTTTTTTTCACTCCACAGTTAGCGATAATATCCACCACAGAAACCCGGTTTCTTGGTTATCCCGCTTTGTGTGAGAAACCGGGTTTCTTTTTTTAACTCGAATTAAACCAATTTCAAACACTAATTCTCCCTTATGGTTAAACTCTCCGGTAATCATGCTCGATAACAGGCTCCGGTTTCATTAACGCAGTAAACCACACACCGAGCATTGGGGTATTTTTCATCGGCTTTTTGTTCGGCAACCTTGTCATCTTTATCGATAAAATAGTCCCCGCTTTCTGGTTCAATGACCATATACCAGTCGTAATAATCATCGATTAGTTTTGGTTTAGCTGCCTCAAAAATTTCGTCACAACGCTTCATTAATGCTTGCATTTCCGCCTTGCGTTGGGCGAGTTCTTCTGGGGAACGTTGGCGTTCTGGAAATACTCGACCTAGACGCGCTTGGCGATGATTTTCCGATATTTTGCTCATTTTCTATTACCCTCTCTTGGTAATTTTATATTTATTATTATAGCTAAATTAGGATAAAAAAGCAGGAAATAAGCATGATATATTTCAGAAACCGGGTTTCTTTCTGTAACTCCACAGTACAGGTAATATCCACCACAGAAACCCGGTTTCTTAGTTATCCGTGGGGTGTGAGAAACCGGGTTTCTTTTTGTTTTTCACCGTTAACTTTAATATCCACCACAGAAACCCGGTTTCTTTTCTGGGGATAAACCCGGTTTATTAGTTATCCCTAGGTGTGAGAAACCCGGTTTCTTTTAATCCAAAGTCAAAACTCCGCCAGAATAATCGGCAATCAGTCGCTTAAATTGTAACCAACGCACACCCAAGAGAATTTCTTGAATTTCATCTCCTCCATAAACAGGAATAGTAAACTCCTCTCCATCTAAAACCACGATTCCCTGATAAATATTTAAAACAGTTTGACCACCAGCAGTCTGGACTATCTTAGATTTAAGGTTGCGCTTCCATCCAAGTTTTATCGCGTCTTTATTATTAATCAACAGCCAACCAGTGAATCCGGTATCGAAAATCGCCTCTACGGAAATTATGCTTTCATCCGCACCAATAAAATCTATTTCAAAAGCTAATTCTCCTTTGAGGTTAAATTCTCCTGTTATCATACTTTGTCACAGGCTCCTGTTTCGTTGATGCAGAAAATTACACATCGAGCATCAGGGTGTTTCTCATCAGCTTTTTCGCAGGCGACTTTTTCATCTTCATCGATAAAATATTCGCCACTTTCGGGTTCGATTACCATATACCAGTCATAGTAATCTTTGATTAGTTCAGGTTGCACTCGGTTAAATATTTCATAACACCGCTGCATTAATGCCTCCCGTTCTGCCTTGCGTTGGGCTAATTCTTCTGGCGAATAGCTTAGTTCAGGGAAAACTCGACCCCGACGCGCTTGGCGATGAGTTTGAGATGTTTTGATCATAAAAAATTAGCCTCTATTCATAAGAATTTTAGAAACCGGGTTTCTTTTTGTATTCGACAGTAGGGGCGTTCTCGCATTCGCCCCTACATATCCACCACAGAAACCCGGTTTCTTTCTAATGTTACTTATCAACAGATTCATCCGGATTTTCCTCAATTTTCACCCCATCATATAAATCGTCAACGGCTATGGATACTCCGACACTTTCCAAGTCCAAAACTTCCCCAACCCCAAAAGTTTGATAAATCCACAGTCGATCGCGGCGGCGAAAACACTCGACTAATGGGCGATCGCAGTTAATCAGCACATACTCAATTAAGGTGGGAATTTGCCGATAGTTTTGCCATTTTCGCCCCCGATCTTTGGCCTCGGTTCTAGGGGACAATACTTCGACTAATAATCCGGGAAATAGGATTTCTTTGGTGGCTTCGCGATCGCGATCGTCGCAACTAACTACCAAATCGGGATAAAAGTAATTCCCCGTTGCCTCTACTTTTACCTTGACATCTGCCACATTGACTCGGCAACCTTTGGGACGCAAAGCAGAACGTAATTTATCATTAAGATTGAGGGCAATATCATTATGGGCGATCGTGCCGCCAGTCATTGCCACCACATCCCCATCAATTAACTCGTAACGGAGATCCTGCAATGCTTCCCATTCTAGGTATTCTTCTGCGGTCATCCGCCATGAATCAGAAAGTGCAATCATTTTCTGGATACCTCATCGATAATTTATTGGCTATTTCTATTTTACAGATTTATTGACAGATTCGCCCATAAGGGTAAAAGCTGCCCAATTTTTTGGTTGAGAATATTGTTGCATTGTCGTCAGCATTGCTTGTCGCAAAGCCACTGCCCGATCGCCCGTTTGGGGCAAAATTCGATAAAATTCCTGCATTAATTTTGCGCTTGCCTCATCGTCTGCTTGCCATAAAGAGACGATCGCACTTTCAGCCCCCGCACCGATAAATGCACGAGATAATCCAATAATGCCATCACCAGTAATTTTGCCGCCACCTGTGCTGCAAGCACTTAAAACTACCAGGGAAGCTGTTAAATTTAATCCCATGACTTCCTCAGAAGTAAGAAACCCGCGATCGCCTTCGCTTGGGGTTAGTGCGATCGCCCCCAAAAAACCAGAACCAGACTCAGTAAAATCAGCCAAAAACCCGTGGGTTGCCAAATGCACGATCGCTGCCGAACCGATACGTTGCAAAACCGCTGCTTTTGTCGCTGCACTGCCAATTAAAGGCTGGGTATTCAACATAGAGGCGATCGCGATCGCTTCTGCTTCGGCAGCGGGTAAATTAGGCAATGGCTCTGCTCCTTCTTCCGACAATTTCGGCATGACTGGATTGCCCAACACTAAAGCATTTGTGGGGTTATTTATATTGTTATTTGCATTGTTAATTGTTCGATTTTGTGCCAGTTGACGAGTCAATTTTAACACCTGAATTGCTGGTGCTGTGAGAATGGTATGCTTTTCAATTAAATAGCGATCGCTTTCATCTACTAGCGCCGGAAACGGTACAAAAAATAACTCCTCGTGGGGGATAAATATCACCTTTGCTTCTGGATTACTGGGCAGTAAATCGGCAATCGGTTTTATCAGTAAATCGTGCAGCTTATTTAATTTTAAATCGCTCACTCCACCGGCGGGAATGCTGGGCAGAGTTTCCGTTATATTCTCGCGAGTTCCCCGCACTAAAGCCGTTAATAAGGTTTCCGGTTCTGAGTCACTTTCCTCCGTAGCCAACAACGGCACTAAATTATCCCGATACTTTTCTAATTCGCTTAAATCAACTTCCCGAAACGTAATATCCCCTGTAGGCTTTACGACCCAAATAAATAAAGCGGAATTTTTGCCTAAATTGTCGCTAATAATAGAATATTCAACTAGGGTGGCATTTTGCTCTTCTGCCACTTTTTTAATGTCGGCAATCGTCGTTGCCGGATTTTGTTTTTGGGCATATTCTTGCACCGCTTCTGGAGATAGCTTTTGGGCGATTAATTCCAGAAAAGCCCGGGCGCGACTTCTTTCGGCAATTTCTAAGGCAATTTCCGGTTTATTTTGGCTAATTAATGCTTTTTGAAGTATGCTATAACTAGACCGATATTTATCGAAAATTGAGACTTTATTCAGATCGCTTAAGCCCGGTCGCAGAGATTCTAATGCGTCAATTGCCGCGTATAAGGTTTGTGTAGATTCGGCGATTTGTCCGGCTTCAAATAAGGCGACTCCTTTATTATTCAGGGTGACAGCAATCCCCGCTTTATTTGCTAACTTTTGCCGAATTTCTAAGGCGCGATCGTAAAATTCTAACGCTTGGGAATAGTCCCCCATCAGTCGGTGAACTGAACCGATGTTATTCAAAGCTTGACCGATCGCATCTTCATCCCCGATCGCAGTCATCATTTCTAATCCTTGGTTATACAATTGCAAGGCTTGGGAATAGTTGGCTAATTTCTCATAAACCGCGCCCATATTTAGCAAGGTTTGACCAATTCCCACGGCATCTTCGATTTCGGTGGCGATCGCTAACCCTTTTTCATAGAATTCTAAAGCTTGGGAATAGTCACCGAGAGCATGATAAACTGCGCCAATATTACTGAGAGTAATTCCCACGGCGAAAGCGTTTTCCTCTTGTTCAAACAGCGGTAAGGCTGCTTGAAAAGAAGTCAGGGCTTTTTTCGGTTGTCCTAACCCGCGATAAATTTCTCCCATATTATTGAGAATGATGGCGGAACCATAGGATTCTTCGGCTGGCAAAATATCCAATGCTTGCTGATAAAAATTAAGGGCTTTGGGATAGTCAGCTTGAGATGAAGCAAGCGCCCCCAAATTCATCAAACTTTGGCCAATTCCCTGTGGGTCGTTAATATTTTGGCGAATGGTTAAAGCTTGGTTTAAAAATTGCCCAGCCAGGGGATAGTTGCCCAAATTGCGATGCACAACACCGATATCATTTAATATCACCGCTTCTAGTTGGCGATCGCCCTCAACCCGCGCCATTTGCAAAGCGCGATCGAACGTTGCCAACGCTTCTTTCAATTCACCGCGATCGACCTGTTCATCACCGCGATAGTACAGTTGTATCGCTTCACTGGCAGGACTTTCTCCCCTTTCTTGTGCCAAAACTGGCAACCCTCCTACCGGGAACGAAGAAAATTTGATAAACTCAATTTCACCCATAGCGATCGACGCAACGAGGAAAAGACAGGACGAAATGTTTTTTAGAGGCATTTTAGTTAAATGATTAATGACCAATTACAATCGCTAATTACCGAGACTTGTCGCCACCCTCCCAGAAGCGTTGAACGCCAGCGAGGGTTAACTCAACTGTACCGACTGATTGTTAAGTCAGGCAAGCTATGGCGAGAAGATACTCCTTATTATGAAGAAGTATGGCAACAAACTTGGCTATATTTTTGCGTAAATTTATGTGAAGCCACCACAGCGAAAGATAAATATGACCCCGATCGCAGTAGCATCACCACTTGGCTGAATGTTTACCTAAAAATGCGCCTAAAAGATAGGGCGATTAAAGAGCAAAAACAGAAACAACAAATGGTTTCCGCTTCACAAGGGTTAGATGACGATGACACCCTGACGTTTTTGGACACCTTTGAAGCCCCCCCAGATGTCCCGCCGATCCTGCAAGCCACCCGCGAGTGGGCGGAAACTGAC
The DNA here is from genome assembly GCF_001276715.1 of Planktothricoides sp. SR001. Lineage (GTDB taxonomy): Bacteria > Cyanobacteriota > Cyanobacteriia > Cyanobacteriales > Laspinemataceae > Planktothricoides > Planktothricoides raciborskii. The sequence continues at coordinate 83,834 of NZ_LIUQ01000013.1, forward strand.
CCAGAGGGGGAATTGCAGCGCGTTCATATTCCCGGTCGAGAAGATATCACCTGCCAACTGTTAATTTTACGGCGTTTGCCCCCCGAAACCACCTGGAGGGAACTTTCCGCCGAGTTGGGGTTGCCAAGTTCTAGCCTCAGCAGCTTTTATCAGCGGAAATGTATGCCAAAATTGCGTAAATTTGGCGAATCGACAGGATATCTATAAAGAGGTTCGTTAACCAACCACCAACAAACAACCAATAACAAATTATGATTTATAACACTCAAGAAATAGAAAATTTTGCTTTACCTATGTTGATTGGCAGGAATTGGCGCCGCCTTGCCAAACAATTTGCTTTGGAACAACCAAATCGCCAAAAAGCCGAACAAGTTTATTTTAATACTCTGGCGGTTTGTGTGGTGCATGATTATTTACAGTGGATGGGAATTTCTACGAAAATCAATGCTGGAGATAGTTGGAATCCGATCGCCCGTTTAGGCAGTGATGTGGCAGATTTACAGGTGACGGGATTGGGGGTTCTCGAATGTCGTCCCATCCGCGAAAATCAGCAAATTTGTCGAATTCCCCAGGACGTTTGGGGCGATCGCATTGGCTATGTGGTGGTGCAAATTGAAGATTCGGTTAAAGCCGCGAATATTTTGGGATTTATTAATAGTATAGAAGCAGAATATGTTCCCCTAACTCAATTGCAACCATTAGAAACATTGCTAACCACTTTATCCGCATTGCGCCTGAGTAAAAACACAGAAATTAATGAGGCAGCAAGTCAGGACACGGCGTGCCGTGTCCCTACTGGGAATAATTTGGTAAACTTTAGTGAGTGGTTGCAAGGCATATTTGGGGAAAATTGGCAGGATTTAGCCGCAATATTTAACAATCAAAATATTGCCTATAATTTCCGCAATTCTCCACAAGATAAAGAGGTGGATATAGAACGAGCAAAATTGATTGATTTGCAAATGCAGTTTGGCAGTCAAACGGTCGTATTGCTGGTGGCGCTAACACCCGAATCTGATAATATGGCAGTCAGAGTGCGACTTTATCCCCCTGATGGAGAAATTTATTTACCGCCAAATTTGCGGTTAGCATTATTATCAATAGAGGGGGATATTTTGCAAGAAGTGCGATCGCGCCGTCAAGATAATTATATTCAACTTGCCCGCTTTACGGGTGAACCGGGGGAACGTTTTTCGATTCAAGTTGCCCTAGAAAATGCCATGATTGTAGAGAATTTTGAAATTTGAATTTTCAAATTTAATGACGAATCACAAAAAACCAACTATCGTTGTCATTAATCTAGGATATGGCAATTTGCTCTCCGGTTTTCCTCATGTCACTGCCCTACTTTGGGAACCGGAGAATCCCCGCCCCCTGAAATTTACTGGGGCTTTACCTCCAGGGGTAGAATTAGATGGGATTTATCGTCGATGGCATTTAATTTATCAAGCACTTTATCGCCGTCCCGGATGGCATCCCCGGATTAAAATCGATCGCGAAGATATCACCAATGTTTCTGAGATGGAATTTGCGGATATTTGCCAGCGTTATATTCAGCTTATTAATGAGTGGCTGGATGCGGAGGAATTTAGAAATATCGATCGTCAATTGCGATCGCATCTGCACCAAAATGACGAAATCCAATTAATTCTGGAAACCGATGATGAATCGGTGCGGCGTTTACCTTGGCATTTTTGGAATTTTTTGTCAGATTATCCCAAAGCCGAAATAGCTTTAAGTACCCCTGAATATCAGCGAGTGGAGAAGTTAAACCAAAGAAAAATTACGAGAATTTTAGCGATTTTAGGCAATGATAACGGCCTTGATATTGCAGCAGATCGCCAGGTTTTGTCAGAGATTGCCGATGCAGAAACGGTTTTTTTGGTGAAACCTTCCCGTCAGGAAGTTGACGAACATTTGTGGGACTATCGCGGTTGGGATATTTTATTTTTTGCCGGTCATAGTGAGAGTGAAGAAAATGGCCACCGGGGTTTATTGGCCATTAATCCCACGGAGAAAATCGGCATTTCTCATTTGAAATTAGCCCTAAAAACCGCTATCAGTCGTGGATTACAACTGGCGATTTTTAACTCTTGCGATGGGCTGGGTTTAGCTACGGAATTAGCGGATTTACATATTCCCCAAATTATTGTGATGCGAGAACCTGTGGCGGATGGGGTGGCTAACGCATTTTTAGTCCAATTTATTCAGGCTTTTTCTAGTGGTTTGTCTTTTTATTTAGCGGTGCGGCAAGCGCGAGAACGGTTGCAAGGTTTAGAAGATAATTTCCCCTGTGCTAGTTGGTTGCCGATTATCTGTCAAAATCCCGCCGAATTGTCAATGGTTTGGCCACAGCAATCGCACCCAAAAAAACTGGGTTTTTCCCAATTGCGCGATCGCCATTTTTGGTTAACCAGTTTGGGGATAACTTTGATGATTTTAATCATCCGCCAATTGGGAATTTTACAAGGATGGGAATTGAAACTTTATGACCATTTAATGCGATCGCGTCCTCCAGAACCACCAGACCCCCGGATTTTAATCGTTGAAATTACAGAAGCAGACGTACAATTGCAGAAAAAATATCCGATTCCCGATGCAACATTAGCCCAACTGTTGCGGCAATTAATCCCGCATCAACCCCGTGCGATCGGCTTAACCATTTATCGAGATTTTCCCGTCTATCCTGTGGATTCAGAATTAAGCAAACAAATGCAGCAGCAAGAGAATTTATTTGCGGTCTGTAGCTTCCCCCGGAAGGCAGAACCGGGGATTTCTTCTCCTGATGCTATGCCCAAAAATCGCTTAGGATTCGATGATGTCGCCACCGATTCTGATGGAATTTTGCGCCGTCATTTATTCTTTATGAAAGAAACATCGGGCTGTAACACTCGCTTTTCTTTGAGCTTTAAATTAGCCGAAAAATATCTGGCAGATGAGAATATTTTACCCAATTATCAAGGAAATCAAAATAATCCATTGCAACTGGGTTCAGCGATTTTTCAGCCAATGAAACCGAATAGTGGCGGATACAAAAATCTCGGTAGAGGCGGCTGGTATATGATGTTAAATTATCGTTCTTTTCCCATTGCCAGAACTGTCACTCTGACGGAAGTATTGCAGGGAGATTTTGACCCGAATTTGGTTAAAGACCGAATTGTAATTATCGGTGCCACCGCCACCAGCGTCAACGCACAACGTTTTTTCACCCCCTACAGCGTCGGACGATTTCCGTCGGATCGAGTACCGGGAGTGATGGTGCAAGTGCAGATGGTGAGTCATATTCTCAGTGCTGTCCTTGACGGTCGTCCCCCAATCGGCGTATGGGTTTGGTGGGGAGAAGCGATTTGGGTGGGACTGTGGTCAATGGTGGGCAGTGCGATCGCATTGTGCATCCGCAACCGTGAATGGGAGATCGCCGCGATCGCAATGGCGATCGGGGTTCTATATCTTGTCTGCTATGTGCTATTCCTCCAAGGCACCTGGGCTCCCCTCATTCCCCCAGCATTGGCATTGGTCATTTGTCCTTTGCTTTTTGCCATTGGTGACAGGTCCCAGGGTCGATCGCGAAAATAAAGGGCGAAGCATTCGCGTAGATAATTTTTCTGTCGATCGCGAAAATATCTGCGCGAATGCTTTGCCCCTACAAGTTGATCGCGAAAATGTCTGCGCGAATGCTTTGCTTCTACAAGTCGATCGCACGCCAGGGAATCGTCTTCCCTGTCTCAAAGCTGAAGTCGGTTGAAACTGAAATCTTGCACCATTCTCAACCAGCCGAAAGTTTACCCCGCGATCCGGCGGGGATTAAAATCCCCGCCTCATAGCGAAAGTCGGTTAAAACCGACTAGGAGTCTTATATTAAAAGCATTTCAGTCGGTTTTAACCGACCCCCGTCCCCCGCGCGGGGGCAGGCTTCACGGGGGCAGGCTTTGGCGGCCTTCGCGGGGGCAGGCTTGATATGTTAGGAATTGATTTTAATCCCCGCCGGTTGTTGCAACTGATGCAAGATTTCAAATAAATCCGACTAATCATGCTTGTAGTTATGAAAATTTCAGTCGGTTTTAACCGACTTAGGCTATTAGCCCGCCATCGTTTTAACCCCTGGCTGGCGGTAACAGTGGGAGATGAATCTGAAAACCGCTGTAAAAAATCGAGATGCTGCCGTGAATAATTTTGCGTAAATTTTTGCGTAAATTTATCCCCGGACTGCGATAGGTAAATAGAATGTCAATCTGAGGAGTAGAACCTTGCCAAGTCCTTTGCGGAAACCGCCGAAAGCGGGCAAATTGCAATTAGCGATCGCCTTGCTTGTCTTCATCGGGATAGTGCCCGTTACGAAAGTTTACGGCGCATCTCAAACCGAGTTACAAAGGGGCGATCGTCAACTGCCATCAACGGATGGGGCGATCGCCACAAAGTTTGAAGCACCAGCACCGGACCCACCAGAAGATCGCGAAGGTTCTGGCAGCCGCACCTCTTGTCCCGCTGTGGATAAACCTTTGACCGCATTAGTTCCCAGTCAAGTCAACTACACCCTATCGGGACATCCCACATTCTGGTTTTATGTGCCTTATGACTCGGATCCGCCTCGTGAGGTAGAATTCGTGCTCTTGGATGAAGCAGAAGAGCCCGTTTACAAAACCGTCGTCACGATTGCCGATACACCGGGAATTGTCAGTTTCCGCTTACCGGAAAGCGTCCCACCGTTGGCAATTGGCAAAAAATATTTGTGGCAATTCTCCTATCGATGCAATCCGAGAATTCGGGCTGAGGATGACTATGTGCAAGGAATGGTGCAAAGAGTTGCCGGGGATAGCGCACTCATCAGTCAGCTAGAAGCGGCAACAACACCTATGCAGCGCGTGGAACTCTATGCGGCGAATGGGTTGTGGTACGAAACCCTGACCGCCCTCGCCGAATTGCGTCGCGATCGTCCGGGGGATGCAGATATCGCCGCTGAGTGGAAAGAACTTCTCGAATCCATTGGCTTGGGCCATCTGGCAAATGAGGCGATCGGCGGTTGTTGCGATCGTTAGTCCCTAGAGGAGAAACCGGGTTTTTGGGTTTCAGAAACCGGGTTTCTTTTTGTAACTCCACAGTTAACTGTAATATCCACAACAGAAACCCGGTTTCTTTTCGGGGACGAGACGAAAAACCCCGTTTCTGGGCTTTTTCACGAATAGCGAAAAAATTTTTTCCCAAATTTGCGTAAAACTTCTCCGCCAAGGCGATAGGTAAGAAACCGGGTTTCTGGGTTAACTTTATGCCTCTCGCAGAACTTAGCTGAAGAAACCCGGTTTCTGGGCGCTCATTCCCATCCCTGGGAAACCAACCTGGATCCCTTATCGGTTAACAAAATTCAGTGAAAGTACATCGCCCTTTTAACTAGGGGTGGAATCACTGGTAATGCTTGAAGATGTATAAGAATTGAACCTCAAAAGTTCAATAGCACCTGGAAGCAAGAAAAAATGCAAAAGTACAAAGTACATTGAAAACAGCAATGCAAAAAATCAATGCTATTCTCCTAGGAATCGGATTATTTAGTTTGGTGGTAGGCTTAGGATATAAAGCCTTTGAGAAACCCCCTGAACAAATTGCAGAAGAGGAATGCGCCGAAATTTTAAACACCTCTAATGCACTAGGAATAAATGCACAGACCACTATCTATGTTGAAGGGGTTCCTTATGATTGTAACTAACATGAAGCAGACCATAAAGATAGCAGTATTGACATTTGGTGTCATGTCAGTCTTAAGCCTTATATTGCTTGGATTAGAAGCCCATGAGCAAGCAAAACGAGAAGCAGAGTTACGGAAACTTTGTAATCAGTTGAATCAATATAGATCGTCGATTAAACAGGAGGTAGACAAAGCATCCCGCATAGAATTGATGGGGGGAATGTACACACAAAGCTTATATCAAGTTAATTGCCAACATATAGTAAAGTAAGCATTTATAAAAAATATTTCGTAAAAAATATCACTTTCCTTCGGGGAAGTGATATGAATGAAAACCTGCTTATTCATTAAAAGGGAAATCGTCTACCGGAGTACAACCAAAAATCCATAAAAATATATAATTCAAACCCCGCATGACGCGGCGTAATATCTGAAATATTTGAGCAAATATTGTATGGAAATCATCATAATCTTAGCAATCTTGGCAATCGGTTTTTGGCTTTTCTGGCTTTCCTGGGGTGAAGAGAAACAAGAAAACACTTCGGAGCCATATTCTTCTGATTATGAATTTTCAGAAAACCAAACAACCGATGACGATTCATCTACCATTCCTATTTCAAGAGAATCGATCGTGGAGAAGCCCAGGGTTGAATACAATGAAATATCCGAATTTCAATCTAAAGGTTCAGATCAAGCCTTTTCAGAAGAGAAAATGAAAGAAATTAATTCACAAGGTTATCAACTTTACCAGCAAGCGGTGAGCCAACCCAGTACCGAAGCTTTTTTAAAAGCCGGTTTAGCCTACGATCGCAGTTACAATTCATTCTGGGGAGACAATGTTTTTGGTGGAGTAGATTATCGAAGTTTCTTAGCAAATTTGGGAGTTTCTTCCATAGGTGAATCCGGAGCAAAACAGATGATCGAAACAGCGCAAGAGTCTTTGGTCATTAGCTGTGAGTGTTATGTCAAGGCACTCAGCACAAATCCAGATCATTACTGGTCTAATCTCCATTTAGCTACTGCTTTAGCTGCTAGTTTACAGGTTGACGCAGCACTCTTGTACTGGCGCAAAAGTTTACAACTTAATCAGCGTGACACTTCACAAGCACTTTTAGGAGACTCGATGGGTTTCGATCACAGATCGGTCGCTGTCAAAGAAATAATCTATCGCTTAGGATTGGGTGGCTTTCCTCAAAGTTTTTCGTCAGCCTACCAACAGCAAAAAGCGATCGCATCTAAAAAGCTTCGCTCTAGTCCATATTTGGTGAAAAATATTCACGGATTAGGAAATTAGACATCATGGATATTACCTTGGGTCATCTGGCAGCAGGTAAGGAAAGGACACGGCAATGCCGTGTCCCTACCGCATCAGAAAAAAATTTTGCCAATTTTGCGTAAAAGTTTTCCGCCAAGGCGATAGGTAAGAAACCGGGTTTCTGGGTTAACTTTATGCCTCTCGCAGAACTTAGCTGAAGAAACCCGGTTTCTGGGCGCTCATTCCCATCCCTGGGGAAACAACCTGGATCCCTTATCTGTTAATAAAATTCAGTGAAAATACTGATGTCTGAAAGCATCAGAAAAGCTTTAATTGGTAATTATGATAATTTATAGTTGAGAGCGTAAATTTATGAAAAATTTCCCTTTTTTCGTGTTTGAAGGAGTAGATGGATCTGGTAAAACAACTTTAGCTAAACTCTTAGCCAAACGGCTAAATTTATGCTATTACAGCAGTATCCCAGATGGCTTACTCTCTATCCAAGAGCAAATAACTGCGACTAATTCCCCAATCGCTACCTTTCACTTTTACAGCTTGTGTAACCTAATGCGTAGCAATGAGTACATATCCAATTTAAATCATTCGGGAGTTGTCGCCGATCGATATGTATTTTCTACTTTCGCTTACCACAGCTTGTTGCTGAAGCAAGACTTGTCGGCGCATTTCCGGATCTGGCAATCAGACTCCAACTTTTTATGGCCTGACGTAGTAATTTATATAACCGCTTCTCCAGAAGTGATTAAAAAACGTATTGCCAATAGAAGTCAGAGTATTTCCCCTCAATGGTATGGAGATAAAGTTTCTCTTGAATACAACATTCCTCAATCATACGAGCGAATATTTGAGTTGGTCAATATCCCGATCGTCCGAATTGATACTACCAATGAGAATGCTGAGGAATCATACCATAATTTATGCACAAAAATCAACAAAATAACTCCGCTTTAGGATTTAACACAATAGATTTTAACTAATAATTTAAATTTTGTATAAACCCAATTAAAAATCCGAATTATGCAACCAATCAGCGTTAACTTTCATCTGTGTAATAACTGCAACTATCATTGTGATTTTTGCTTTGCGACCTTTCGTGATGTGACAGAATATTTAACCTTGAATGAGGTTAAGCAAATTCTTTTATTACTGCATAGTGCGGGGACTAAAAAAATTAACTTTGCTGGTGGAGAACCGACCCTACACCCCCATTTAGGTGAAATATTAGCTGAATCGCGTCGCTTAGGATTTGTCACCAGTATAGTGAGCAATGGTGCGCGAATACCCGAGTTGCTAGAAAGGTATGGTAGTGATATTGATTGGGTAGCATTATCAGTAGATTCGGCTTCAGAAGTAATTCAAAAACAGTTGGGACGGGGTAATGGAGATCATGTCCGAAATTCCATTGCTTTATTCGATCTGCTCCATCAAAAAGGCATTCATACTAAACTCAATTCAGTGATTACTCGACTGAACTTTCAAGAAGATATGTCCGAGTTTGTCCGGCGGGTGCGTCCAGAGCGGTGGAAAGTATTTCAAGTGTTGCCAGTAGATGGGCAAAACGATGGTTCTGTTGAAGAGATGTTAATTTCACCCCAGGAATTTAACCAATTTGTGAAGTTTCATCAAAACATTCTAGATAAACAATTGCAGCCAATTGCCGAGTCAAATGAGTTAATGAAAGACTCTTATGTGATGATCGATCCTCAAGGCCGGTTTTACAACGCTACTATGGGTCGATATTTGTACAGTTCAAAAATTTTGGAAGTTGGTGTAGATGCTGCGCTAGATCAAGTTGGTTGGAATGTAGCTAATTTTTTAGCTCGTGGAGGTGTTTATGCTTGGGAGTAGTCACAGTTTTGCAGGGCGATTACCCTTTACTCCCAACTCCCAACTCCCAGGCGATCGCCCCCACTCCTACCTCGGCACTCCAGGAGCGATCGCGCCTTGTCTGAGAAACCGGGTTTCTTTCTGTAACTCCACAGTTAACTATAATATCCACCACAGAAACCCGGTTTCTTTTCTTGGCGATCGCGCCTTGTCTGAGAAACCGGGTTTCTTTTTGTACCTCCACAGTTAACTATAATATCCACCACAGAAACCCGGTTTCTTTTCTTGGCGATCGCGCCTTGTCTGAGAAACCGGGTTTCTTTTTGTACCTCCACAGTTAACTTTGGTATCCACCACAGAAACCCGGTTTCTTTTCTTGGGGAAACCCGGTTTCTTAGTTATCCCCAAGATTCAGAAACCGGGTTTCTTTTTGTAACTCCACAGTTAACGATAATATCCACCACAGAAACCCGGTTTCTTGGTTTTTGGGCAAAAGCGCGATCGCAGGCATCCAATTGATATGCTAAAATCCTGATTAACCTGCTATCAAAAAGTAAAAAATGAAAAATATCACAATCTCAATTCCTGACGATCGCCTCCTAAAACTAGAAAAAACTGCCAGTAATATGGGAGTATCTGTAGAAGAATTGCTCTTAATGGGAGTGGAAGCAGTGGTGAATCAACCGGAAGATTCTTTTAACCAGGCGATCGCATACGTTCTCAATAAAAATGCAGAACTTTACCAAAGACTGCAATAATGCGTTATCTTACTGTACCTGAAGTTTTAGAAATATATCGGCATCTCATGCAGCAATCCGGTGGCACTGGTGGAGTCACCAATTTGGGAGCGCTAGAGTCGGCTGTCGCACAACCGCGCATGACTTTTGGGGGACAAGAACTTTATCCCACTATTGTCGAAAAAGCTTCAGCTTTAGGCTTTTCTCTGATTAAAAACCATCCTTTTTTCGATGGCAACAAACGCATCGGTCACGCGGCAATGGAAGTTTTCCTAGTATTAAATGGATTTGAGATTTATGCTGAAGTTGATGAGCAAGAAAAAGTGATTTTAAAACTAGCATCCGGTGAATTAGGGAGAGAAGAATTCACACAATGGCTGGGCATTCATCTGATAAAAAGGTAGGATTTGCATAAGCGATCGCGCTTGGATTCAGAAACCGGGTTTCTTTCTGTACCTCCACAGTTAACTATAATATCCACCAAAGAAACCCGGTTTCTTTTCTTGGGGAAACCCGGTTTCTTAGTTATCCCCAGGATTCAGAAACCGGGTTTCTTTTTGTACTCCACAGTACAGGTAATATCCACCACAGAAACCCGGTTTCTTTTCTTAAGGCAAAAGCGATTTCTTAGTTATCCCCAGGATTCAGAAACCGGGTTTCTTTTTGTACCTCCACAGTAGGGGCGTTCTCGCATTCGCCCCTACATATCCACCACAGAAACCCGGTTTCTTGGTTTTTGGGCAAAAGCGATCGCCCCTTAATCCAAAGTCAAAACTCCGCCAGAATAATCGGCAATCAGTCGCTTAAATTGCAACCAACGCACCCCCAGGAGAATTTCTTTAATGTCATCGCCACCCAAAACGGGAATAATGAACTCCTCTCGATCGATGAGTATAATCCCCTCGTAGACATTAAAAAATACTGTCCCCGCTGCTGTCTGACTTTTTCTAGGTTCAGGTTGCTGCAACCACCCTAAATTATCGACATCTTCGTTATTCATCAACAGCCAACCATTGAACCCTGTATCAAAAATTGCCTGAACTTGCCAATCAGTTTCATCGGCTGCAATTAAAGCAATTTCAAACACTAATTCTCCCTTGTGGTTAAACTCTCCGGTAATCATGCTCGATAACAGGCTCCGGTTTCATTCACGCAGTAAACCACACACCGAGCATTGGGGTATTTTTCACGAGCTTTCTGTGTTGCTACATTATCGTCTTTGTCGATAACATAGTCCCCGCTTTCTGGTTCGATGACCATAAACCAGTCGTAATAATCATCGATTAGTTTTGGTTTAGCTGCCTCGAAAATTTCGTCACACCGCTTCATTAATGCTTGCATTTCCGCCTTGCGTTGGGCGAGTTCTTCTGGGGAACGTTGGCGTTCTGGAAATACTCGACCTAGACGCGCTTGGCGATGTTCAGATATTTTGCTCATTTTCTATTACCTTCGCTTGGTAATCTTCTATTTATTATTATACATAATGGGTTTCAGAAACCGGGTTTCTTTTTGTAACTCCACAGTACAGGTAATATCCACCAGAGAAACCCGGTTTCTTAGTTATCCCCAGGATTCAGAAACCGGGTTTCTTTTTGTAACTCCACAGTACAGGTAATATCCACCACAGAAACCCGGTTTCTTTTCCTTCTTTTCGGGGACGAGACGAAAAACCCCGTTTCTGGGCTGTTTCACGCTTAACGAAAAAAAAGTTTGCCCAATTTGCGTAAAAGTTTTCCGCCAAGGCGATAGATAAGAAACCGGGTTTCTGGGTTAACTTTATGCCTCTCGCAAAACTTCGCGCTCAGAAACCCGGTTTCTGGGCGATCTTCCCATCCCTGGGGATCCAACATGGATCCCTTATCGGTTAATAAAATTCCGTGAAAATACTGATGTCTGAAAGCATCAGAAAAGCTTTAATGAGGTAATTAACAAAATCCGCTTTTGACGGTAAAAAGCAATTAAAGTTCCCGATTTTTGACCCAAACTCAACCTCAAGATTCAAACTCCAATGAATAGTGAATCCAGGGTGACGACCCTGTTAAATCCCTCCCTAGAACAGCTAATCGACGAAATCCATGCGGTCAATCGCGCTTGGAAAGTTGCCTTAGCGTTTGGGGATATTCCTGCTTTGGCGACATCTTTGCAAGAAATGAAAGCGCGATTGCAAGTGCGGCTATTGCACCTGTATGCGCCCGATCGCGTTTATTTGGCATTAGATACGGAAACCGGAAGTGATGAACCCGTCTATGGTTTGCGGCTAAAAGAAGCGATCGCCGGAGGGCAAACCGATGCTGCCCATTTGCCCGTGAGAGTGGCGAAAAAATTCCTCTCATCTGAACTTTTAGAACGCTTTACAAACTTGTAACATTAGGATAGGAATTACGATGAATACGGTATTTATTCTCGTTATTATTGGAGTGGCGATCGCCTCCCTTTTCGCTGAGATAAAGTCCATGTCCGACTACTGCCAAAAGCAATGCGGGCCAACGGCTAAGGCCATTAAAATTCTGAAAGAACACCTGGTTTCTGGGGGCAATGGAATCAACCTGGATGACAACATGAGGGGATGGTTTTTGCGGCATTTTGACGGAGAAATGAGGGGAAATTTGTTTTTTCCCGCATACGAAGGGAATACTGCTGTCATGGTAGCCTCCCCAACGGTGTTGGGTAAACCTGTCCCACGCGGCCCCGTTTATTTTGCCCCCACTTTATTGACCGCATTGGGGGTTTTAGGAACTTTTGCGGGCATTTATCAGGGATTGCAGGGAGTGAATCTCGACATCCAAGAAGCCGATACCCTGCTGAAAAGCAGTACCGACCTGCTGGCAGGAATGAAATTTGCTTTCTTAACTTCCTTGTGGGGACTGGGCAGTTCCAGTGTGTTTATGTTATTCCTGGCTTTTGGAGAACGAGTGCGGCAAGGGCGTCGGGATAGTTTGCGTTCTGAATTGAGCAAAGTTGCTTTTCTGCTGACTCCGGTACGAGTTCTGGCCCGCATGGCACCAGGGACAAGCGGTGGACAAAGCAATCTGACTGCTGCGGCAATTGGGCAAGCTGTGGCGGCAGAAATGCGATCGGTTTTGCGATCGGAACTTAGCCCGATGGTTACGCCTTTGACTCAGCTTACTCCAGAGGCGATCGCACAGGCAACCGGAGCACAACTAAATCCCGCATTCACTTCCATACAAGGCGAATTATCCAGCATTCGGGAATTGCAAGAAAAACACGGTCAAGCGGTAGATTATTTGGTCACGCGACTCCGCGAAGAATTAATCGAACCTGTTGTCGAACGTCTGGATGAAACTGCCAAACTCACCAAAGAAGCATCCGAAGCAGTTAAAGAACTGAAAACCGCTTTGGGAGATATTACGAAAGAATTGGCCGAGGCAGTAAAAACTATTCAGGAATTCCAAAAAGAAACCCTCAGAGACCTGAAACAATTTGCTCTAGATTTAAAAGGTATTCTCGATCAATTTAGCCGCGATACTAACGGAGTCTTAGTAACAGTTGCCGATGAAATCAAGCGAGCCGTTGCCGAAAGTATCAGAGGAATGGAAGCACAGCGAGAAGCTTTTAAAGAGAGTGCCGACGAAGCTGCTGCAACTTTCAGAGGTATCCGAGAAGAATTAGAAAAATCTCTGGATAAACAAGCTGAACTACAAAAACAAATGCTGGAAGATGCCAAGCAATCCTTTACTTATCAATCTGAAAAGCTGAAGGAAATTGGTGACGAAGCCGCTAAAGTGATGAACCACGCTGCGGAGAACTTAGATGCAACATTACAGAATATCGATGAGATGCTGCAAAAAACTCGCAAAACCGTGCAGGAGGAGTTAGAGAAATTCCGGGTTGAATATCAAACTGCACTCACGAAATTCTTTGGAGACCAAAACAATCTCCTAGAAGGAACTCTCGGCAAGCAGCGAGATGAATTAGAAGAGGTGATCGCCGGACTTCAAAGATTTTTTCGAGAAGATGCTCCAAAAATGGGTGATTCGATTAAAGAAGCGATGGAAAAAGTGCAAGGAAATCTTAATTCCAGGACATGGCTATAGTGTACAACATAGCCAACAAAACCGGCTTAACCTCCGGGGAAAGTCTGCAACAATTGCACGAAATTATTCGCGAACTTGGCAGCGAAGCCAACCAGATAGAGAGTGCCTATAAAGGCATGGTAGAGAAATTTGACAATTCTCTAAACAAATCATTAAACCTTATGGTGGACAGATTGAATGAAGCACTCCAAATTGGCAATAAGCAACTAACGGAATATTTACAAAAAGCAAATGAATCGTACACAAATGCTATTAAAGAAGGAGATATAGCTGCGGCTAAAGTTTGTCAAGAACTTCACCAAACTGCTCAGAACTTAAACCAGACTTCTCACGGATTAATGGATGTATCTAATTACTTAGTTGCTTCAGCGAATGAACTGAAAAATGGAAATGGGAGCCGTAACTAATGAGCGACTTTTCTGACTTTGAGATGGAAGGGGAAGTTCTAGAGGAACTAGACTCTGGAGTATGGCTATCCATTGGGGATTTAATGTCAGGACTGCTGATGTTTTTTGCCCTGCTGTTTATCACCGTCATGGTACAACTAAAAAATTACCAAGAAGCCTTTGATAAACTGCCTCTGGTCATCCTCAATACCCTCCGGCAAGAAGTGCCAGGGGGAGATAAATTGGAAGTCGATCCCAAAACTGGGGATGTGAGCATTCCTAATGCGATTTTGTTTGATGAAGATAGCGCCGAACTCAAGCCAGCAGGCAAACAATTTCTGATCAGTTTTATTCCCGTTTACAGTAAAGTCATTTTCTCTAATGATGAATTTGACCAGATGATTACTCGCGTGATTATCGAAGGTCACACCAGTTCATCAGGAACCGAAAAAGAAAATATGAATTTGAGCTTGCAACGGGCTTTATCTGTGTCGGATTATATTTCCTCGCTCAACTTTTCCACCCGGTCCCAATTCAAATATAAGATATTGGCGGCTGGTCGGGGGGAATTAGATGCGAATCAAAAAAATAACGATCCTGCTGACAGAAAAGTAGTGTTTCGGTTCCAAATGAGACCCCCAGATTTTGGAAATTTGTTCGGGAAATAATCGATTCGATCCGATTCTCCTTTTAGCCACCCTTAAAAAGGGGGGTTGGGGGGATCGAAACCCGACATTTGCTACTTTTAGCCACCCTTAAAAAGGGGGGTTGGGGGGATCAAAACCCGACATTTTTTAACAAATTATGCACCGATTGTTATAGGTATTCCTGGGTAAATTATACCATTTACAAAAAATCATGGTAGGGGCGCAATGCTTGCGCCCCCTCACGGTGCGATCGCTTGGGGCGCAAGCATTGCGCCCCTACATCAACCCAAATAAATCTCGTAATTGTAGCAATAATTTTTCAAATTGGTATTACTATGAATTTTCAATTTAGACCATTAGAATTGCCACCAATTCCCCAACCGAAAGCGCAAGAGTTAATTAATCTCGCAAACGGAAGAGGTGGAAGTGGCCCGATCGCACCTCCCGAACTTCCCCCAGGTGTGCCGAAATATCAGGCAACAATGCCGCGCAGTATCGATGATATTTTAGCGGATATTGAGAATGGAACAGGCGAAAAGGTGACAATTTTGGAGTGGGTTTATTTATTTTATGCCAAAGAAGATTGGGATAGGCAACAAGGAAGCGATCGGGCTAAATCAACCTCCACAGCTATTTGGCAATTTGCGAAATCTAACTCAGTGATTGCAGCGCAACTATTTTGGCGATTGGCAGTTTATTATAGCCAATACGACCCGAATCAAATAGACCGTCCCTACGAACCCAAACGACTAAAGAGTGAATCTTTTATCCAGTCCACAACTAAGGAGAATGGGGAAACTCTTGAGCATAGTAATAAGTATCGTAAGTACAGCGATCGATTCGGATTGCCGCAATCTTTAGTCGATTGCTTTAACGAGTTTGTTTCCGATTTAAAAGGAAATAAATCTTTGACGATAGAGATTATTTTGTCTTTTGTCGAATTAAAAGGACGAGAGACAATTATTTCCTTGTGTTTTGAAGAGTCAATCAAATCCAAAGAGTCAATTAAACCCAAAGACCTCTTAATAAAAGCGGGATTGCCTCCAGATATTTGTCCGATGGATGCCAGCTTATTTCGAGCAATGATTAGAGAATTTAACTCTAAAATCAGTGAGGAAAATGCTACAAATACCACCAATCAAAACCTGGCAAGTTTGCTGGTAAGTTGCCTATAAGACATGGCAAGTGAACCGCAACTGAATGGGGTTGATTATCTCCTAAAAAAAGTGCCTAAAGAAATTGCTGGACAGTTTCCAAATATGGTCAATTGGGTAAAACAGAACTACGGGAGCACCGCTCCTAATTCCCGATGGAATGAATTATCTCTAAAAGCAAAAATTGCTTTTCAAAATTGGATTGGAGCGTTGAACTATGGTTATTTCGTGAAATTAGTAAATCTCTTATTAGAGAAACTGACGATAAAAGATTGGGAGCAGAATCAGCTAGGACGTCGCCGCGATTTCTGGTCGAATTATAGCGATCGCTTTGAACGAATTCGGATTTTATTACCCCAGTCCTCCCAAAAAACCATAATCGGCAGTGAATTTGAGCACCAAAATATCAGCATTCTTGAGGAAGATGGCAGCGAACCCACTGAAGTTTGCATCTTTGATTTCGGAGATTGCTGCATTGTGGAATTCTTCCGAGGTTCTGGGAGTGAAACTCGCGTCTTCAATGTTCAAGATTATCCAAACATTAAAACTAAGCTATTTGAATCTCCCACCCTATCTTTAAAACGACTGCGCTGTCTAGGTGGAGAAGTTCACGACCACAAATATTTATGGCAAGCCTATTGTGAAGAATTACTCAGAAACCGAAATATCTATCCTAATGAAGGAACTGAATATTTTAAAGGTTTAAATTTAAAATATGGCCAATACAACCGCAAAACAGGACTGCCAAAACCTTCCCAAGACAAACAAGAAGCCAGAGAAATTGAATTAAAACGCTGGGAAAGAGAAATGGAAAAAATTCAAATAGCGGCTGATTTGTTTTGTCGTAATCTTTCAGGTTGAGAAACCGGGTTTCTTTTTGTCACTCCACAGTTAAAGGTAATATCCACCACAGAAACCCGGTTTCTTGGTTATCCCGCTTGGTTTCAGAAACCGGGTTTCTTTTTGTCACTCCACAGTTAACTATAATATCCACCACAGAAACCCGGTTTCTTTTCTTGGGGAAACCCGGTTTCTTAGTTATCCCCAGGATTCAGAAACCGGGTTTCTTTTTGTCCCTCCACAGTACAGGTAATATCCACCACAGAAACCCGGTTTCTTGGTTTTTGAGCAAAAGCGCGATCGCTTATTTTATGGGTTTCAGAAACCGGGTTTCTTTTTGTAACTCCACAGTAGGGGCGATTCGCGAATCGCCCCTACATATCCACAACAGAAACCCGGTTTCTTTTCTTGGGGATAAACCCGGTTGCTTTTCGGGGACGAGACGAAAAACCCCGTTTCTGGGCTGTTTCACGCTTAACGAAAAAAAATTTTGCCAAATTTGCGTAAAACTTCTCCGCCAAGGCGATAGGTAAGAAACCGGGTTTCTGCGTTAACTTTATGCCTCTCGCAGAACTTCGCGCTCAGACATCCGGTTTCTGAGCCCTATTTCAGGAGTCATGCCGATAGTCAATCTATATATGTGCGCGATTCTGCGACAGGGGATCGCGAACGCGAATCGCTTATTTCCATCTCTGGGAAACATGGATCCCTAATCGAGCAGTCATAGAAATCGGATTTTTAATCACAAGCTAAAAAGCATTAACTGTTAAAAATAAATCCGATTTATGCTTCTCTATAGCCCTATTTTAACGGGCTATTTTGCGCTGTAAATTTTGATAAAATAACCTAAAGCTTGTCAAAAAAATTAGTGAAAATACTGATTTATTAAATCACACAAACAGGTTTAATTAAAGGACAAGCAACCAACAACACACAACAAATAACCAAATTAGAGGAGTACAATTAAATGGGTAATGTAATTGGCATAGACCTGGGCACGACAAACTCCGTCGCAGCTTTGAAATTGGTTAATGTAGAAGTCGTCAAAAATGAAGAAAACAGTGGAAACGAGAACGCACTGACCCGCTCGGTTATTGCGTTCGACAAAGGTAAACTCGTGGTGGGTACGAAAGCCTACAATCAGCTACGCGATCAACCAGAAAACGTGATTATTTCCATCAAACGTTTGATGGGACGCGGATTTAACGACCCTACAGTGCAACAACAATTGTCTCGCTTTGGCTATAAAATTACCCAATCAACTCAGGGGACTGATAACAGTCTCTCGGTTTGGTTGGATGGTCGAGAGTATCAACCGGAAGATATCTCTGCTGAAATCCTCAAAAAGGTGGTGGAAAATGCCCAACTTCATCAAGAAGAGAAAGCCAATCAAAAAGGTAAAATAACTCACGCAGTTGTGACGATTCCGGCTTATTTTAATGACAAACAGCGTTACGCTACTCAAACTGCTGTCATGCGAGCGGGTTTAGGATTGCTGGAACTGCTACCCGAACCCACTGCCGCCGCCATTTCTTATGGATTTAAACCGGATTCTGATGATAGTAAAACTATGTTGGTTTATGATTTCGGTGGCGGCACATTCGACTCCTCTTTAATTACGGTTTCTGGCAATCAGTTTATCGAGTCTGGTAAAGCAGGCGATTTGTGGCTGGGGGGCGATGATATTGACCACAAGCTTTTTGAATTCGTTAAAGCTAAAGTAGCGCATGAAGAAAGGATCGAGAATATCGATGCTTTAATTGCTAAAATGCCCTATTACCATCGGGTTCGCTTTTTAGCAGATGTCAAATTTACTGTAGAGCAAGCAAAAATAGATTTAAGTACCAATGAGACAGCACGAATTATACCCGCGACTCCCCTCTTAGACGAATTGGGAATGGCAATTCCCATTGAGGTTGTAATCACTCGCCGGGAGTTGGAAGAAATGATTTTGCCATTGGTGGAACGCACGATCGCAATTTGCCAGGATACTCTGAAATATTCCGAATATCCCGTCGATCAAGTTGATATTGTTTTGCTGGTCGGGGGTTCTTCAAAAATTCCTTTAGTCCAACGCAAAGTCCGCGAAGCATTTGGTGCAGATAAAGTAGTGGTTCATCCAGACCCCATGTATGCGGTTGCACAAGGAGCCGCTATTGTCGCAGCAGGATTGCCAGATAAAGTTTCTACGGTTTCCCGCGATTACTTTATTGAATTGGCGAATGAACCGCGATATAAACTAATCAAACAAGGGGATATTCTGCCAGTCAATACAGCCCATACATTTCGCACTGAAGCCGAAGGACAACGATTGATTCACTTTAAATTTTCCAGTCCCGATCGCGTTAGTGAAGATATCGATCGCCTCAACCGGGACGAACGGATTGGGGAGATGTGGTTAGCACTGGACAAACCCTATCCACGGGGTACAGAAGTAGCGGTTACAGTAGAATTAGATGAGAAAAATAGTTCTCTGCAAATTACCGCAGCCCTGAAAAACAACCCTGCTGTTCGAGTTAGTTGTTCGTTTTCGCGGGGTGGGGTAGATGAAGAAATTGCCAGAGAAGTGGAGCGAACGATCGCTGAATTGAATCAAGCGGCTAACTTGACAGAAACAGGGGTGCAAACTGCTTATGAAATTGCCGGGGCAGCCATTTCTGCCTCTAACCAAATCCGAGGTCAAAATAATAAACCCCAAGCCGATCGCGTGGCAGTTGCCCAAGCTAAACTTCAGGAATTGAAAACATTTGCTTCAGAAGATCGGGATGTGGCTCAGTTCTTTGTGCGGGAATTTGAATTCCTCATGGAACATTGCTCTTTTATGCTTCCTGATGCTCAAAAACAACGGATTGAAAGTCTCACTAAACAACTCAAAGAGGCGATCGCTATTCATAATCTATCGGCAATGCAAAAACTCGCCGAAGATGCGGAACGGGAACTGAAAAATCTGCCGGAAGAAATCCAAAAGTTATTAATTGCCAAAGATGCGATCCAAAAAGCCCATTCTGTTGACCCAACTCGCGCTGGTTTCATGGCAGATAAATTGCACCGTCTGATTCATGCAATAGAGCATGAAAAGATTAATGAAGCTAATCGCCTTTGGAACGAACTGATTCCAGATATCCGCGAGTATGGATTGCGCGAATTTTCTGCTGCAAATATTGCCACGGGAATTACACGATGAAAACTTATCTCACTTGTCCGGTATGCGATCGCCCGAAAATCGAGGGAAATATCTGCCCTAATTGCGAAACTGATTTATCCCTAATTCGCACCCTCACAGAACTGCCAGAATTGCCTTCCGTAGCAACCAAATCAACAGCGATCGCGCCTTGGGTGCCAATTGGGGTCGCAATTCTCATCCTGTTGCTGGGGATAAGTTTAGGTGCAGCGGGAAATTCAGTTTATATGCAGCAAGGTGTGCAGCAAAATCAACCAGCAGTTGCAACTATTTCTCCGGCTTTAGAAACCGGAGTATCCCCGGAATTTCCCACACTTAATCCCACACAAACGCCAGTTGTCCCCTCGAAAAAATCCGACGGAGAATCCCTCCTTTGTGGCGGATTTTATTACAAAGTAAATCGTGGTGATTCTTTATCGCGCCTTGCGGAAAAGTTCTATGGAGATGGAAATTTATGGCCGCAAATTATGGCCGCGAATTCTCCCCTCACTGGTCGCGAAAATGCTTTGGCAATCGGTGAGATATTGCTTGTGCCTAATTTGGAGGTAAATTGTCCATGATTGTCGATCAATTCAATCGGGTAAGCAGTCTTTTATTAGGGGTGGACTTTGCTGAAGTTTTGCGCCAACTTTCCTATTCTAAATCCCTATTTCAAAAAGCTAAAACTCTCTCTAGACAAAAGCAGCTACCAGAGGCGATCGCCACCGCTGAAGAAATTCTCAATTTGTGGTATCCCATTGAGTCGGTTTCTGAACTTATCGTGCAAAAATTTACCGTAGCATCCCTGTTAGCGGAAGTTAAAGATAGTTTGAATATTTGGAAATATAGCTGGAAAACCCAAACAGAAAAAGCCGAACAATTGCTGAATTCAGCTAATGAAATTTTGGCGAAAGAAACGGGAACTTTACCGAGTATTACAGCCCTGTCTAAGGCACTGGATCTCTACCAAAAGTCTTATTCAAGCTATCCTGACGAGCGGGTGGCGATCGCTTGGAATCGATGCGAAAATCTCCTGGAATGGCGGCAGAAATATCAGTCACTCGTTGAGTCAGGGGAACAACTCGCAAAACAGTATTATTTTCACCAAGCAATTTCTCGATATCAAAAAGCGCAAGAACTGTTTCCCACCGATGAAGTAGAGGCAGCGATCGCGCAACTTAAGTCTCAGCTTGAAAAGGAGGAAATATTTGCAACAATTTGGCGTCAAACTTATCAGTTATCCTGTGAGGGAAAATTTCCAGAAGCGATCGCTCTCCTGGAAACCGGACTAGCTCAATTTCCCCGTTCTGATGGCCGCGATTTTTTATCAAAATTACAGAATATTGTCCGGGGAATCGAACAGTTTCATCATGGATGGAATCTAGAAAAAGCTGGGGATTTTGATCGGGCTTTACCCAGCTACGCATCCGCCGAAAAATTATTACCAGATATTCCAGAATGCGCCCTCAGAAAAGCATCAGTTGCCGTTAAACTTTACCAGTTCGACAAGGCACTTGCTACTCTAGAAAGAGTGACGGGCAATCAAGCGGCTTATCTTCGGGGATTTGCTCATGGGAAAAAACAGAATTGGCAGCAAGCTAATCGAGAATGGCAGTCTATTTCCGATCCGAGAGTTGAGCAACAACGCCAACTTTTGAAGATTTTGGTGGAACGCGATCGCACCCTCAGTTTACAGCAAATCGAGCAATCTGTTGATGCGGCAGATTTTGAATTAGCCAAATCAATCAGTCTTCAATTCATCAATAAATTTGGCAGCTATGAACTCGTCAAAACGAATCTAGAAGAGCATATCATCCCTCGGATAGATGGGGAAATTTGGCAAAATAAAAACTGGCAGCAAATAGCCGAAAATGCGGCACAAGTTTGGCGGGATAATGGCGATATTGTTGCCCTACATAATTGGGCGATCGCTACTTATTACTGCTGGCAAAATAACCCAAATAAATTGGCAGAATTTATGCCAGATTTTATTGTCACTTGGTCAACTGCGATCGCCAATCTTTCCCAAGACTCTTCTCTGAAAAATTTGCCTTGGTTGTCAAGTACAGCAGTTGACTTAAACGCAGTCACATCAGAACTGCAAAAAATCCTAGAAAATGCCGTTGACTCCCTCAGAGATCGAAACTTAAACGATTATTTGCGTCTGCGCGATCTTTATCGTCAGGAAATGGTAGCACTGCGTTTGATGGGAACTCCGGCAAATTCAGGAGCGAAAAAAAATAATTTGTACTTGACCCCTGGTTTTTGTTCGCGTTCTCAGATTGCCATAAATGAAATTGAAGTTTCCCAGAATAATGACCATAATTCTAACCATATATTGCGGGGACTTTATACCAGTTGGGGATTAGCGGTAGCTGCTTGTGTTGAAGGAGATATCGCTCGCGCTATTCAAATTAAACCGGCGATTAAACCCAACATAACTCCCGAATTTGTTGGCCAACAATTTGCTCAACAATTTGTATTGTACCATGAAGGTTGCTATTATCTTCAACAAAAACAATGGCGGCAGGCTATATCGTCGCTCAAACCAGCTATTGCAGCGATTAAAGCGAATCGAGAATGGAGTCAAGAAATAGACCGAATTTGCCAACAGCAGCGTCATGCTATTTCTGATTTTAAAGAACATCTAGATTTTGCCAAATCTTGGTATGAATTATTAGGCAGTCAACCAGCCAGAAGCTATTTAGCGGAATATCAAGCGGAGCAAATTCGCGAGCAATTAGTTGCGGAAAAAATTCAGGAATCCACGGCACTCCAAAAACTTGAGGAAATTAAGCGAATCGATCCTAAAAATCCGGTAGTGCTTGACCTCATCGATCGCGTTGAGATTACTCAAGATAATCGAAAAATCGATGCGCTGATCAAGGCAAATAAACTAGAAGAAGCCGTTCAACAAGCCAAGCGATCGCGCCATGATAAAATTCGCCATAATCTGACTGAATTTTTCGTCAAAATATTTGTTGAAGGATTTAAAAGTGGTGAATTAACCTTTGAGGATATTAGTAAATTGGGTAGTTGGATCTACGAACTTTGTCCCGAAGATCCGATAGTTCAAGAAATTTACAAACTGAGTAAAGAATTCAATAAAGTTCACGATTTAATGAAACGCGATCGCTTTGATGAAGCGGTGAACTATGCCAAGTATTCCGACTGCGATCCGCTTAAATCTTATTTGGCGGAATTCTTTATACTGCATCTGATTAAAGGGTCAAAATCTCAACAAATGCCTTATGATTTGATCCAGAAGTTTGGCCTATGGGCTTATGAACTTTGCCCGGATAAAGTTGAATATCAACAAATTTATCGTGAGTTAGGTATTCGTCGATTTTTTTAGGAGATTTTGAATGGAAAACAAACAGTGTTCTATGAATCCTTACGATATTCTCGGTGTTTCCCAAGCTGCATCAAAAGCAGAAATTACCAAAGCTATGGCGATCGCCATGAAGCGCAAGGAATATCCCCTTCAGGCGATCGCCGCAGCGCAAAAAAGTCTCCTAGACTCACAAAAACGCATCGTCGCCGATTATCTGCGTCCAATTTTACCACCGATTAAACGGTTCAAGCGAACAGATTTTTCTAGCATAGAGACTACTGCCCCAGAATTAAATTTACTGGCTGATTTTGACGCAACAGATTTGGATATTGAGCAGAAAGTCGCTAACTATATTAGAGACGATATGGATCCGAATTTGTCATCCCATTTCGCCGGAATAGATACAAGCTTAGAAGCCGGGGCAGAACTTCCCTCTAAAGAAGAATTATCCGTTAAATTCATTGGCGCTAGTTTAAGCAAACGCCCTAAAGTCATGCCCCAAAGTGAGCTAAAACCGGAATTTAAATTTAATGGTAGTCATCTGGTTTTAGATGGGATTAGATTTTTTGTCTGGCTATTTGTGTTTAGCCCGATTTTTTCTGGTTTTGTCTTAGCTGTTAACAGCGGAAATGAGTTAAAAACAGAGCGAAAACAAGCCCAAAAAATCGAATATTTAACCTCGCCTAAATCCCCAGAAGTTATACCGATACAGCAGATAGAAGAACTGCCTGAACCGCCGACTCCTGTAAGGCAAGAAAAACCGCGATCGCCACGAACGGAACCAGTGGTTAGACCTCAGTTATCCGATCGCTTAGAAAAACTACCTGAACCGCAGACTCCTGTAAGGCAAGAAAAACCGCGATCGCCACAAACGGAACCAGTGGTTAGACCACAATTCTCCGATCGCTATTATGCTAAGGGCTATCCCAAAAATACCTGTGGCGATCGAGACCCCGGTGGCACAAATGACTGGTATCCGGTTTATGTCAACTATAGCGAGGATAATTTAAATCGAGTTCGCAATTTTTACTGTAGAGATGCGATCGAAAAATGGAGAAAAACTGGCGAGTTATCGGTTCAAGTTGCCTCGTTTTTAAATCGATCTGATGCTGTAGAGTTGGCAAATATTCTCAAATTTGATTTGGGTAGTGGAGAAGTTGGCCAACCATCTAGCTATAATGCTGATGCTCCCTCAGTTCGGGCTAATGCCGCCGATATATTAAGCAACAATAGTGGTTCATTTCCTCTAAGTTCTTGTGGGGATAGTCATCCAGGGGGCATTAATTTGTGGTATCCTGTGAATGTGACTTATAGCGAAAGCAATCTAACATTTATTCAGAATAATTACTGTAGAGATGCCTTTGTCAAATATGTCGAAAATACTAACACAGATATGATTCAAGTAGCGTCATTTATGAATATCAATGATGCCAGAGAATTCGCCAATTTATTAAAAAGACAAGTCGGTAGCGCAGAAGTTGGCGAAAGTTCAAGTTATTAATCAATCACCAATGTCATTTGTGAATTGTCATTATAGACATCTCCAGAAAAAAATGTATTAATTTGTATTATTTTGTAGGGGCGAAGCTAATGGGCGACAATTTGACGGTAAAATTAGAGATATGCCTATCCCTTATGCTTCGCCCTAGCCCAATCAGGCAGCCATAATTTATTTTTTGGAGATGTCATTATGTCAGTAGGGGCAAATAATACGCAAATAATATGCAAAAAATACCCACGCCCCTACAAATAACCAATAACCAATAACCTATAACCCATGACCAATCTAACCTTTAATGCCGAACTGCGAGACCAACTTGTCAACGAATTGGGAAACCTGCAAAAAGAACGAGTCGGACTCCAACAAGAATTACGGGAACAAAAGTCACAATCAATAGCCGCTAAAGAGGAACTGTTTTTAGAGATATTTGATGTTTTTGATGCTGTGGAATTTTTACTCGATTATATGGATCAGCATTCTGAACTTTCTCCTCAATTTATTCAGCGTTTGCCTAAGTCTCTCTCAATTGTGCAAAAGAAATTGCTGGGGGTACTTCAGCGCCGTCAAGTTGAACTTTTAGAACTGGAAGGAACTAAACCTGATTTCGATTTTTGCCGAGTAGTGGAACGAGAAGTGCGATCGGATGTTGAGGATCAAACGATTACTAAAATTGTGCGTCGGGGATTTCGTCATGGGGATAAAATTCTGCGACCGATCGAAGTGATTACTTCTAAAAAAGAATCATAATCAGCCGATTACTATCAGAAACCGGGTTTTTTTTTCTTACTTATCTCGCTTGGTTTCAGAAACCGGGTTTCTTTTTGTAACTCCACAGTTAACGATAATATCCACCACAGAAACCCGGTTTCTTTATCTGGGGACAAATGCGATCGCTTATTGGGTTTCAGAAACCGGGTTTCTTTCTGTAACTCCACAGTTAACGATAATATCCACCACAGAAACCCGGTTTCTTTTTCTTAGTTATCCCCAGGATTCAGAAACCGGGTTTCTTCCTGTAACTCCACAGTAGGGACGTTCTCGCATTCGCCCCTACATATCCACCATAGAAACCCGGTTTCTTAGCCACATTTAGTGCTAATCTTAAAGTAACGCTTAGGAAACAATACTATGAACATCACAATTCCCCATGACATCTTTCAAATTACCGGAATGTCAGAAGCCGAATTACAGGAGCAAATCGCCGTTATGCTTTACAATCCAGAAAAATTAACCCTATTTATCCCGAACAACCAACAACCCCCCCAACTTCAAAGGGGGGCAAGCAAAGAATCCCTACCCAAAGAATCCCTACCCAACAATAAATAACCAACAATAAATAACAAATCAATGTCCGTAGATATTTTTGAACAAATTAAAACAGCCACGCAAACTCTGGGGGCAAATAAAGTCCGCACCAGCCTAACAATGCTGGGAATTATTATCGGCAATGCGGCGGTAATTGCCACGATTGGGGTGGGTTCAGCGGCTAAAGTTTATGTGCGGGAGCAAATTCAATCTCTGGGGACGAATCTGCTGTTTATTCAGTCTGGAAGTCGCGGGAGTCGAAGATTAAATGTGGGGTCAACCCAAAAATTAGTGTTGTCTGATGCAGAGGCGATCGCCTCTCAGGTGTCGTTAGTTCAGGCAGTTTCGGCAGAGTTAAATAGTTCGGAGACTATTCGCTATGGGAATAAAAATTTTTCGGCGTTAATTTTTGGGACGATTCCCGATTTTATCCAGGTGAGAAATTACCAGGTGGCGAAAGGTCGGTTTATTACAGATTTAGATTTGAAACGAAATAATCAAGTGGTGGCGATCGGGTCTGATGTGGCTAAAGCATTGTTTGGCGACCAAGACCCGATCGGCCAAAAAGTTCGCATCAAAAATGTTAGCTTGGAAGTGATTGGGGTGATGGAATCTAAAGGCACTTCTTTGGGTACTAATTATGATGAAACCGCGATCGTGCCGATTACTACAATGGCTAACCAAATTGTTGGCCGTCGTTCCCCTTATGGACTGCCGGTTTCTTTTATTTTTGCAGCGGTTAAAAATGAACAAAGCATGGCTATAGCACAGTTTCAAATCGAAAACTTGTTGCGGCTGCGTCACAAAATTACCGATGAAGATGATTTTACCGTGCGTAATCAACAAGATATGTTAAATCGATTGCAAGCGATTAGTGGGGCATTGACGCTTTTTTTGGGGGCGGTTGCTAGTATTTCTCTGCTGGTCGCAGGTATTGGCATTATGAATATTATGTTGGTGTCGGTGACAGACCGCACTCAAGAGATTGGTTTACGCAAGGCGATCGGCGCGTCTCCGCGAGATATTTTGATTCAGTTTATGATTGAATCGGTGATTCTGTCGGTGATGGGCGGTGCGATCGGTACAGGAGTCGCCGTTAGTGGGATTTTGTTGGTGGGTTATTTTACGCCCTTTTCCCCAGGGGTTTCTATAGGCGCGATCGCCTTAGCTACAGGAGTTTCTGGGGCGATCGGCTTATTTTTCGGCGTTGTACCTGCCCAACAAGCGGCAAAACTCGATCCCATTGTTGCCTTAAGAACAGCTTAACTATCAAAGTAACCATCAATGGGAACAATCGAAATCATCTACAAAATCATCTACTATAAAAATATAAAATCAAAGTAAGCCATGAATCAACTATCAAGTCAAACAAGTCAAACAGGTCAAACAAATCAAACCACCTCACTGCTAGATCCAGAAAAAAAACAGGCGATCGTTTCTCTGGAAAATATTTTTAAACTCTATGGCAGTGGCAACACCGAAGTCAAAGCCCTGAATGGCGTCAGTCTCACCGTTGAATTGGGGGAATATTGCTCAATTATGGGGGCATCGGGGTCCGGTAAATCTACTGCCATGAATATCATCGGCTGTTTAGATCGTCCCACCAGTGGTTTATATTATTTAGACGGGGTAAATGTGGCCAATTTACCAGAGGCAGATTTGGCGACAATTAGAAATCGGAAACTGGGATTTGTGTTTCAGCAATTTCATTTGTTACCCCAAATGACGGCCTTAGAAAATGTTATGTTACCGATGGTTTATGCGGGGGTGGGCAATCGAGAACGTCGAGAAAGGGCTGAAGAAGCTTTAATGCGAGTAGGTTTACAAAATCGGATGAATAATAAACCTAACCAACTTTCTGGAGGACAACAACAACGGGTGGCGATCGCCCGGGCGATCGTGAATCGTCCCGTGCTCTTATTAGCGGATGAACCTACGGGGGCTTTAGATTCTCATACTACTCAGGAAGTGATTAATATTTTTTCTGAACTGAATCAGAGTGGGATGACGATTGTGATGGTGACTCACGAACCAGAAGTTGCTCGCTGTACGCGCAGAATTGTTTGGTTTCGCGATGGCGAAATTATTCACTCCCATTTAACTCCTGATGATTTACATCAAGCATTGTAAACATCAGCTAATTCCTAGTAATTCCTGAAATTATATCAATATATTCCGCTTTTTGTCAACTATCTAGCGAGATAATTCCTCACAGCACCATGATTCATCATCAACATTTACTCAAAGTTAAGACTACTGGCAAATCTTTGATTAAAATTACCCCAAAAATTCAGTCAATTGTTGCCGAATCTGGGGTAAAAACAGGCTTATGTAGTTTATTTTTACGCCACACTTCCGCCAGTTTAATTATTCAAGAAAATGCTGATCCTGATGTTTTGCGGGACTTGGAAAATTTTTTGGCGGATTTAGTTCCAGAAAATCGCAATTATTTTCACAGTACCGAAGGCCCTGATGATATGCCAGCCCATATTCGCACGGTTTTAACTCACAGTTCTGAACAAATTCCGGTTAATCAAGGTTATTTAGTCTTGGGGACTTGGCAAGGAATTTATGTTTGGGAACATCGATCGCAAGGGTCAGTAAGAGATTTAGTGGTTCATATTTCGGGAGAATAGACCTCTGTCTATTCTCCTTGGGCTGGTTGGTGGTGAGCGATCGCACCCTGATGGTTGCCAACTCATCGCCAACCCAACT
Organism: Planktothricoides sp. SR001; assembly: GCF_001276715.1. GTDB lineage: Bacteria > Cyanobacteriota > Cyanobacteriia > Cyanobacteriales > Laspinemataceae > Planktothricoides > Planktothricoides raciborskii. The sequence continues at coordinate 112,445 of NZ_LIUQ01000013.1, forward strand.
CATAGCAAACGCTGCCAGGAAATTACGCTGCCAGGAAATTGCGCTGCCAGGAAATTGCGATCGCGAGGGCGCCGGAAAATTTTATAGTAGGTTTGTTGTTGATTGTTAACAAATCGTGAAAGCTATTACACTTTTAGGATCCACCGGCTCGATTGGCACTCAAACTTTGGATATTGTGGCGCAACATCCCGATAAATTTCGGTTGGTGGGCATTGCCGCAGGGCGGAATGTGGGCTTGTTGGCGCGGCAAATTGAGCAGTTTCGCCCGGAAATTGCGGCAATTTCCGATGAGTCTTTGTTGCCAGAGTTGCGCGAGGCGATCGCCCATGTTGACCCCCAGCCGATTTTAACCGCAGGGGCAGAAGGGATTAAAACCGTGGCTGCTTACGGGGATGCGGAAGCGGTGGTGACGGGGATTGTCGGTTGCGCGGGGTTACTGCCAACAATTGCGGCGATCGAAGCGGGGAAAGATATTGCTTTGGCGAATAAAGAAACCCTGATTGCTGGTGGGCCGGTGGTGAATCCTTTGGTAGAAAAATATGGGGTAAAATTGCTGCCTGCGGATTCGGAACATTCGGCAATTTTTCAATGTTTGCAAGGGGTGCTGGATGGGGGTTTGCGGCGGATTATTCTTACTGCATCTGGGGGGGCTTTTCGGGATTGGCCGGTGGAAAAATTAGCCTCGGTGAAAGTGGCTGATGCTTTAAAACATCCTAACTGGTCAATGGGGCGAAAAATTACCGTTGATTCTGCTACTTTGATGAATAAAGGTTTAGAGGTAATTGAGGCGCATTATCTGTTTGGGATGGATTACGATGATATTGATATTGTGATTCATCCTCAGAGTATTATTCATTCATTAATTGAGTTGCAAGATACGTCGGTTTTGGCTCAATTGGGTTGGCCGGATATGCGGTTGCCGTTGCTTTATGCTTTGTCTTGGCCAGAGCGAATTTATACGGATTGGCAACGGTTAGATTTAGTTAAAGCCGGTGATTTAACTTTCCGGGAACCTGACCATGATAAGTATCCTTGTATGGAATTAGCTTATGCGGCAGGTCGCGCAGGCGGTTCGATGACGGCGGTTTTAAATGCGGCCAATGAGCAAGCGGTGGCGCTATTTTTAGATGAGAAAATTGCGTTTTTAGATATTCCCCGTGTAATTGAAAAAACCTGCGATCGCCACCAAGGGAATAACTGCCAAAATCCATCTTTAGATGATATTTTAGCAGCAGATAGTTGGGCGCGTCAAGCAGTTTTGGAAGCAAGTCAGGATTTAAATAAGGGCGATCGGATTTTATCCTTGCGTTAAATAAGAAACCGGGTTTCTTACAGCGGTTTTCTCAGTAGAAAACCACATCCGGCGGGGGTTTTCTACCCCCGCCTCATAGCGCAAGTCGGATAAATCCGACTAATCATGCTTTTATAGTTATTTCCATTCCAGCAAGATTAATACAATTATGTAGGGGCGGTTCGCGAACCGCCCCTACTAACGCCGCGAAATTTAATTAATGTTTTATTTTTATTTTAAATAACTATAGTGATGAGAATTTCAGTCGGTTTTAACCGACTTGCGCTATTAGCCAGGGAATTTATTCCCTGGCGGTTAATGTGGATAGTTTATTAATCTAAAAACCACTGTAAGACAGAAACCCGGTTTCTTAGATTTCTTCTTTGTCGCCCAGAAACCGGGTTTCTCTTCAGGATATCAAAGTTAACGGTGGAATTCCAAGAAGAAACCCGGTTTCTTAGGTTTCTTCTTTGTCGCCCAGAAACCGGGTTTCTATTCAGGATATCAAAGTTAACGGTGGAATTCCAAGAAGAAACCCGGTTTCTTAGATTTCTTCTTTGTAGCCCAGAAACCGGGTTTCTCTTCAGGATATCAAAGTTAACGGTGGAATTCAAATAAGAAACCCGGTTTCTCTCCAGTCCCGTTCAATCCGTTCTAAATCCTTCATCGCCCCTAATTTTTCATAGAGTTGATGGGATTTTTCGTAATGCTTTTGGGCAATTTCCTCGTTGCCTCGCTGACGCCATAATTTAGCTAAGTCAAAATTAGTTTCGGCAATATGCCAGGTCATTTTCAGGTTTTCCATATCGGCTAAAGCTTCGGTTAAATATTGTTCCGCCGTATCGAGATTACCTTTGCCCAGTTCGTTTTCTCCTAAGCTTGCCCAAGTTTCTGCCATACCAGCGCGATCGCCCAATTCGGTTCTCAGATCCAAAGATTGCCGATAGAGTTTCTCCGCTTCATCCCATTTGCCGCGATTTCGGGCGATATCTCCCAAGACTCCCCAACTCGAAGCCATCCCAGGGCGATCGCCCAACTCGGTTCTCAAATTCAAAGCTTTCCGATAGAGTTCCTCCGCTTTATCCCAATTGCCGCGATATCGGGCGATATCTCCCAATTGTCCCCAACTCCAAGCCATCCCAGCGCGATCGCCCAACTCGGTTCTCAAATCCAAACATTGCTGATAGAGTTTCTCCGCTTTATCCCAATTGCCTCGACATTTTTCGATATATCCCAAGCTTGCCCGACTCGAAGCTATCCCAGCGCGATCGTCCAATTCGGTCATCACTTCCAAGTATTGCTGATAGAGTTTCTCCGCTTCATCCCATTTGCCGCGACTTTCGGCGATATATCCCAAGAGTATCCAACTCGAAGCCATCCCAGCGCGATCGTCCAATTCGGTTTCTATTTCCAAAGATTGCCGAAAGTGTTTCTCCGCTTCATCCCATTTGCCGCGATATCGGGCGATATCTCCCAAGAGTCGTAATGATGCAGCAATACCGCTTTTATTATTATGCTCTCTTGCGCTATCTAAGGATTTACCAAAATATTTTTCGGCTTTATCCCAGTTACCCGTCTCTCGGTATATGATTCCAATTGATTGCAGACAAATTCGTTTATTTGTGTCATCTGTAATATATGGCAAAATTTGTTCGCATAGGTTTTTTAATAAACTCCAATATCCCCAAGGTTCGAGATATTTCTCTATTTTTCCCATCAATAAACTAGAGGCTTCATCATAATTCCCCAACTGAAAAGCAAAATACTGGGCTTCTAAAAGTGGGCGCAAATCTTCCAGAGTTTTGGGATTTTCGACTGTTTTCCCAGTGCAGTAAAACTTATAAACCCGTTCCATCAGTTGCGGCAACTCTGCCTGATATGCCGTTTGCAGATATTCCACAATCAAACGATGCAGGTCATAAAACCATTCACACCGTTCCTTATCATAGCGACTCTGCACCAAAGAACTATTCACCAAATGCCGGACAATTTCCGCAGTTTCTTTCAGTTCTGCTTTGGTAAATTTTCCTGGTTTTTCTAACTTTACTGCTGTTCCAAAGCGATCGTCTTTTTCCTTGTCATCGGTATAAAGGCGCAAAAACGTTAATCCTGGGATATCAATCCCCGTCCGCAACACGCACATTTGCCGCAACAAATCCCGTGCTGCCTCACTTTGCCGCATCAGTTGCGCTTGTAGAATCGGTTCTGCCTCCTCTGCCACCAGTTCGGGATGTTGTCGCAAATACCCCGGACTTTCTAAACCAATCGCCGCTAATTGAGCTAATAAAAATGTATTGCCTTTGACTCGTTCCGCAATCCATTGCTGGTCTGCTTCACTATCGGCAGACCCACGCAGCCGCAAAATTTCCACCCCAGCTTCATCGCTAACCCCCACCAAAGTCAGCAACTCGACCAATTTCGGGTCAGGGTTCCCAGTCCGCGCACGGGGGTCAGCCAAATCTACCGGAAATTCCCGACTGGTGAGCATAATCGTTGAGCGATGATTGCCATAGACAAAGCGATTGAGCAGTTGTCCTCATTCCTCAGACAGGGCTTTCCCCGCATTGGCATCGTGGGCTGGGTGTAAAATATCTTCTAAGTTATCCAAAACCACGACTCCGCGCTGTTTCGTCAACCCCTCCAGGACATTGCGGATTTTTTCCTCTGGAGTTTTCAACGGTTCTGCCGTCTCTATGTCCAACCCGCGCAGCAGAAACTCCGCCACACTATCAAAACTTGTCCCTGGGTAGGTTTTAAAATAGAGGACTTTTTCATAAACACAGGTTTCGGTCAGATTTGGCGGTTGCAACTGCACCCCCAAACTTTCCAACAGCTTCACCCCTAAACTGGTTTTACCGATACCCCCTTGCCCAATAATCGCCAGCACTTTCGGGGCGGTTTCGCGGCTGAGTAACTTGGCTTTTAACTCTTGGATTAGGGCATCCCGTCCCACCCATACGGGAATTTCGGCGATATTTTCTAAGCCGACTGTGGTTTTAGGTGGTGGCGGATCGCTTTTGCTCTCAGACTCCTGTTTCTCTGGCGTCCGACTCAAATTAATAACTTGCCCATCATTGATAAAAAGCGGTTTCTGCGGATAAGTTGGATGCACCTTTTGCAGATATTGACTCACATAGTCGCAGAGAGAGAGATTATTAATCCATTGTCCTGGAACGCGATTGGGATCTAATCCTTGCAACAACGCATCCGTCAACACCCCATGCGATCCACTCACTAACTGATATGCCACCTCAATATCCCTAGATGCGGCAATAAAACAGCGACTATGATCCGGGTCTTTTCCGGGGTTGGCTTCATTCAGTACGATTAAGCTACCACTATGACAACAATCTAGCCAAATAATTTGCTGACGAACTGGGCTATCTTGCAGTAACTTGCGTAGAGTATATAATGGAAACCCCCAATTTCCCTGATCTGGATTAGCATCACTGGTGGCGAGATATCCTTCTTTTCGACGTTTATTATATAAACCATGTCCAGAAAAATAAAATAACCCCGTGTCGGTAATTACGCTCCCTTTGGGTTTAAATAGTTTAAATAGTTCTTGTTTAAGTTGAGTCAGAGAAACTTCAGTTTTTTTCCCAACCTTCAGCCTATTATTCTCTTTATCGACAATCTCTGGCAGTCGTTTCACTTGGAACGGCAATAAACTAGACTCTAGACATTGAGCAATGTCTTCAGCATCCTTTGCGGGTGCCTCTAGCTTGTTTAATTTTGGATATTGATAGGTGCTAATCCCCACCACCAGCGCATCTCGACTCATTGGACTATTTCCACCAATTTTTGAATCCTCTCTATATAATTAAGCTACAAATTTTAAATCTGGCAACCCGGAATTCTTATGACTGTTAAACTCACCCCGATCCAACTGGATGACAACACCGTAATCTATATCGAAGCCACCGAAGATATTGATGCACCAGAAACTTTAACCACTGCCCCGGTTTCTGACGACGACGAGGAGGAAGCGGCAGTCTCCAAAGGAGTCAAAGAAGTTAAAGCAGAATTCCAAAAGCAGATTCACGATTTACAAAAAACCATCTTTTCCTATACCAGCTATACTTTAGCCGCCTTCAAACAAGTTGCTGTAGCCAAGATTGACAAAGTAACTCTAGAGTTTGGGGTCGAGATGGGTGGTGAAACCGGGATTCCTTATGTTACAAAAGGCACCGCCAAAAGCAACCTGAAAATTCAAGTAGAATGTTCTTTTAATCAGGAGCAAGAAACTTAATAAATCACCCAGAAACCCCAGAAACCGGGTTTCTGTTGTGGATATCAAAGTTAACGGTGAAATGCGTAAAAGAAACCCGGTTTCTCAGGTTTCTTCGTTATGGCCCAGAAACCGGGTTTCTCTTCAGGATATCAAAGTTAACGGTGGAATTCAAAGAAGAAACCCGGTTTTCATATCCGGGTTAATGGTGCGTTACGGCTGGCAATTAGGCTGATTGTTTTTCGCGGAAAATAGATCGCCAGCCTAACGCACCCTACCAAACTATATCCGGGTTAATAATTAGAAGTTATGGCGAATTGGGTGGATACAAAACACCATCTACACTGACTGATTAGTGTTACTGTGTCTGCTCCTATCTTTAAAGCAGAAGAAATTCCTGCTACTGTCAGATAAAATCGGTCGTAATCATCTAGAACTTCTCCGACATTAGGTTGCTGTAGTAAAATTATCATATCCTTCAGCTTTATAGCCTCAGAACGAATTGCTATCGCTTGACCTGCCCGAACCAGTCTTGGATTATTTTGGGTATCGATCAAACCGATCGCTGCATTTGCTACTTCTAAAGTAATATCGGTTATTTTTTCATAATTACCTGCATTAAACTCGCGGCTAACCTCTTCAAGTTGTTCAGAAAAAGTTATTGCATAGTCGAGACTTCTGCCAGTTAACTGAGTAGCATCAGCATTAGAAGAACTAGGTAAATTCAATAATTGACCCAATCTGCCAAAATCGCTAAAAGCAGCAGCTAGTTTTCCACCAGTTTGCGCCGATTTTATTACAAAATTTATGGTTGAAACTCCACTTTCTTCTATCGCATAAGCTAGGGATCTTAATATTCTATCTAAGGATAAATCTGGTTGGTTTTGTTGCTCAATACGACTCCATAAACTTTGAAAGTTGGCGACGATGCGTTGGGATGCGTCCCTTCCGCCCTGTCGATTCTCGTTTGACAGACGATTATTATAGTCTTGCATCTTTTCGATAATCGCTAGACTATTATTGTACGCTGCAATTTGAGCATTTAACTTTAACTTTAATTTTAGATAATCGGCATAACTAATATCTTCTCTCTCGCTGAATAAAGTTCCCCTTTCTCTGGCTATCTGAGTACAGGGGTTATCCATAAAATCATTACTGGGAATTTGTACTACGTTGTATTGGCCTTGAGCAGCACCCTGTAACGCTTCATAAGCATCTATCAGTTCTCGATTTCCCTGCAAGAACTGTGCCATGCCTAATTCTTGAGCATTCCTGAAAGTTTGTCTTGTGGGTCGTGTTGGTGCTGTTGCAGTCTGTTGACCGTAAGGAGAAGGGTTAGTTGGTTTCTGAGAACCAGCCTCTATTCTGTAAATACTAACTGTGTATCCACTACCATTATCCCCAAACATATCCGGCACATCATTGTAACATAGAAATAACCTCCCTGATTCCTGCATTATCAACTGATTACTTGAGCCAATTGCAAAAAAATTTCCGCTTCGACCAATCCTCCCTAGCAGAGTACCAATAGGTTGATTCGGCATTTGTGCAGACGGGTCTATTTTTTTACCAATATTGTTGCCATTTACTAGCCTATTTCCATTTGCATCTGTTATGGGTGAATCATTAATTGGTTCACCTTCATAACCATACCTGGCTTGGCCAGTGGCAGAAAATCGCAATAATTCTCCACTTGAAATATTAATACCGGAATTAACACAATCACTTAAAGCAGAGACATATATATGATTCAAAAAATAGAAGCATCGGCCATCTCGATCGCAGTTTTGTTTATGGCAAGATTTATTGCAAGATTTATTGCAAGAGATGATTTACTTTCTCCTGGGGGCTTAATGGTCAACTGAAAATTTTGTGCTTTAGCGGTTGAAGCCAGATAGGGGAAAAAACTTGTCTTTGTCAAGATTAAGCTAACTAACAGTTTGACTTTCATAAGTTTTCTCTTGATTTTATGCTTTTGACCGGGCAACCTTGGCAATGACTCTCAAGTTAAGAGAAACATCCCCCATTAATCTTGGATCTCGATAATATTATTGGTTTAGTTTAGCACTGATTTCCAGAGCAAGTTCACTGTCTAATTTGCTATAGAATCGGGCAGGGTCAGATGCAGGTTTGGTATTGGGGTAACAGCGGGGGCTAACAGTGATAACTCTGACTCCGATCGCCATTTGATCGCCATCCGCTTAATTGTTATAGATAAAGTGTAACCTGAAAAATCTGTTTTTTCTGCCCAAACCGCAAAACCCCTGATTTTTTTCTTTCATCACTGTCTCGGTAAATTACCCTGGTAGAGTGGCCCAAAGCATGGAAGAATAGCAAAGCAAAAGTCTAAAGTAAAAGTTTGTTTAGGCGATCTAGTTACCGTGGGATAATTTGGTGCGTTACGCCGGACTGTGGCTGGTCGCTTGAAGTGGCTTCATTTTGACCGGCTAACGCACCCTACTGGACTATCAGACTAATTTATTGAGTTTAGCCCGGAGGCCATTTCATTTGACGACCCCCCAGAATATGTAAATGGAGATGATACACGGTTTGTCCACCGTTGGGACCATTATTAATGACGACCCGATAGCCATCTTCGCTTAGTCCTTCTTGTTCGGCAACTCGTTTCGCCGTTAGCAGCAAATGTCCCATCAGGGCATGATCTTTGGATTCAGCATCAGATAGTTTGGCGATCGCCTCTTTGGGGATAACCAGAATATGAACGGGGGCTTGAGGATTTTTGTCTCTAAACGCTAAGGCAAGATTATCCTCATAAACAATGTCAGCGGGCAGTTCCCGCCTGATAATTTTAGCAAATATGCTATCAGTCATGGTTGATATTGATTCTAGGAAGTCATTTGTCATTGTACGACATTAGGGTTAACCTAGGCAGTTAGCTGAATGCTTTTGACTAATGCTTAAATGCGGATAACCGGGGCATCACTTCTGGCAATATCTCGCCAGGAATTTGGGATAAAGCGATATTTTGCCCTTGCACACCGAAGAAATTGTAGAAAGCGCGAATGGTTTGCACAATATGCGTGAGGGCATTTTTGGCTAAATCGGTTTGGGCTTTTTCTTGCCATCCTTTCCAGGCTTTTAGATGATGTTCTAAGGCGTGGCTAAGAGCGGTTTTTACCGATGATGATGTCGATTCTGAGTCGATTTCTGAATCACTTTCACTGGCTAATTGATAATACGCATCCCCCAGATTATTATGGGTGGTTAAGACATCAAAGGTCATTAGGGAGGGCTTGACAGCCACGACCATATTTTTAGGTTTATTCAGATCGATTTTTTGCAGGTTTTCCGCAATTTCTAACGCTGTGGAATAAGCGGCGATCGCCTGTCTTAAATAATTGTGCCGTTCTTGAGAATGAGGCTCTGAATATTTGGCTAAATTACTATAAGTTGTCCCTAAATTATTCTGGGTAGCAGCACAGGCAACTGGCGCCGCGTTTGGGGTGCGGTACATTAAGGCAATTTGATAGGCACCAATGGCTAATTGTAAATTATCTTCAACATTTTCATGTTGCGCCAAATTCCAGTAAGCGGTTCCCAAGTTATTTTGGATCATGCCATAGTTTAACAACCCTTGGGGCGATTCATTGGTATGAATTTGAGATTCCAGGGCAATTAGGGCTTGAATATAAGCATAAATTGCTTGTTTTAGGTTCTTTAAAGAGTCTTGATGTTGGGCTAAATTCCAATAAGCTGTGGCCAGGTTATTTTGCGTAGCAGCTAAGGCTTGAATTTGGGCATTTTTTTCTGATTCCGGGGCATTACTTTGCTGAATTGCTTGGAAATTAGGCCGATAACGAAGCACTTCTTGATAAGCTTTAATACTGGATTGTAATGCTGGCAGCGGTTCTCGATGACGGGCTAGTTCATTGTAGATGCTACCTAGGTTATTTTGCACTATTGCCCAACTTTCCGGCTGCTGTTCGGGATTGATTTTGGTTAGGGATTTTTGATAAGCCGCGATCGCCTGTTCTAAGCAGGAAATTTGCTCAGAAACATTGACCTCTAACCGGGAAAGCATCCAGTAAAAATTGCCAAGGTCATTGGCTAATTCATAGCCTTGAGAATCATATCCTTGCTCATGGCGGAATTTAATCACTTGTTCATAAGCCGCAATCACAATTTTTAAATAAGTGGCATTGCTTTCCCCCCTGGCGATCGCGACTCGATAAAGATTACCCAAAGCTAAATAAGCATTGCCCAATTCTAAAGTAGGCAATGGCTGTTGCTGATTTAATTGTTCAATATCTTGGACAATTTTCCGTACGGCAGGGGCAGATAAATGCCCATGCTGACTTGGGTTTGCCACTTCTTCTAAGGTGGCAAAACTTGAGGTAATTAACTGCTTTAATGGGGCATCAATGCCACTGTAATTTAATTCATTGGTTTGAGAAGAATTGCCATGATTGGCGATCGCTTCTGGGAGGCGATCGCTCACTCCTATAATATCCAATTTCGGCAAATTCGGCGTTTTTGCTGCTGAACTGGAAATCTGGGGAATTGGCGATTGATTTGCTTTTGGCGCTGATTTTTGATCTTTATCTAAATTTGGCTCTAAATTTGGCTCTAAATTTGGCTCTAAATTTGGCTCTAAATTTGGTAAATTTTGATGAAAATATTGTCCAATAATAGGGAGATTTTTCTGTATATCTTTTTGCCGTGAGTATTTGGCATCGGATAATTTTTTCCGGGTCACATTACCCAAGTTCACGGGTTTATGTAACTCAGAATTATTTTTCAGGTTAGGTTCAATAGTTTTCAGGGGTAAATTCAGAGGTAAACTATTAATTACCGTTGTCGGTGTGGGTTCTCCGGCAAACTCAAACACCCCAGTTCGGCAACTCCAAAATTCCGGAGCAGACTGGGCGATCGCGCGACACCACGGACGAGTCAACCAAAATACTAAGCTAAACTCTAAACTAGGTAAAATTTGGGCTAATTCTTGCAACTCATTTAAGAAATGCCACTGAGAAGCGGCGGATTTGCGGGTTAAAAGATCCACCCCTAAAAATTGAAAATTAGGCAGGACAGGTAATGAGTCAATCGTCCGAGATGTTTTCGGGATGGAATGCTTTCTCAACCATCGCCGAATCTGATTAATCGGACTAGGATCTTTTAAGTTTAGCTGTAATGTTACTAAACCCGGTGATGGTTTGGATCCAAGCTGTTCCTGGCGCAAGCATTGCCCCCCTACGGGGAATGATGTTCCACCGGCGATTTCTAACTCTATGCGTTCCGCCATGTGGTACATTAAGCCCACGTCATCGCACACCGCCACGAAGATTTGACGGCGCAAACCTAGCTGTAAAGCTAACTTTAGCTGATTCTGTACCTGCTGATTAGAACCCAAAACAGTTTTGGGAGAACTCTCCGTTACATACATTTTATGACTATTTTATTACTATAATGCCCGGATAAGGGATCGAGAATGGGGATTTTAATCAAACTTGAATATTTTTCTTTGATGGCGGTTCTATTCCGTGAAAATCGGCCAAAAAAATAGAACCCATTCTAGAGAACTAATTCATTCTTCTCTGAAGGGGTTGGGTTTTCAGGATAAATGCTGACCCAATCTATTTGTCACTTTTTTTGTCACCCTTGGCGCTTTAGGTAATTAATTACTTATTTGCAATAAAAAGCCAGTCTCAGCAATCCATATTGATTTTCTATAAGTTTTCTGACTGGGACTGACTAAAAAATTATTTTTTAAAATTAATAGTTTTACACCCTAAATTTTAGATTTTTTGGCATTCTAAGCAGATCGCTACAAATCCCAATACCAATCACCCATTAGCCATGCTCATAAAATTTTTCACTATAAACCAATTGGCCATGATCTAATTCTAAAGTGACTTCTTGGATAATTTCTGTATGGCGATCGAACAGGTTAATGGTAATACAGTTAGAACCGGGATAGCTGACAATTGAAGCGGTAAATGGTTGTTGGTTTGTAATATCATATAAGCGCACAATTCGAGGCGAAATACCTACTTCAAAGTCTTTATCGTTAAATTTGCTCATGTTTTCCGCTCAAGTTTAAAAGCTTTTTTAATTGTATAATTAATTGGTACTCGTGTCTATGCTCCCTGGGGGCGATCGCGTTAGATCGCCCCCAGGGAGCTACAAATGAATAAATTATCTATGTAATTGGTGAATTATCAAATTCAGCAACTCAATTTATCTCCAGATATTCTATAAATTATATCATTTAATATAGAGAAAATAAAATAATTATTTATACAATATCTGTTATCTGTTACACCCCATCTCTCTGCGTCTGAAATGGTGATGGTTTTTTTACCACAGAGACACAGAGGGACACAGAGGAAAAAGAAGAGAGGTTCGCACGAGAGAGGTTCGTAGAACAGACAAGTAAACCAGACCCGTCGGGGGAATAAATTCCCTGTAGGGGCGTCCAAGCGAACCGCCCCTCCCCTACAATTGATGTGTCACTTTCTCCTCTCTCCTACGAACCTCTCCCCCACGCCCGTTGTCTAAAAAATCAAAAACAAAAAGACCAACCAAAAAGCCGGTTGGTCGAACAGAATATTTGTCGTTGTTGTCTGAAATGGAGGAAACCCAAACTGTGCCTTCCCAAGCTACAGGGGGTTAAGAGATAATTTACCTTGTCCTCAGTTTTATTGTAACAATAAACACGGATTTTTTGTTACAAAAATTTATCGTTTGTTGAAAAAATCAGCAAATCTACAAATATTGGGGCATATTGGGGCGGTTTACTTTACAGTCAGTAGGGTTAACCGTATCATTATTCTGGCGATTTTGCTGTTGGGCTATGACCTGAAACTAGGATCGCTTCGTTTACTGCCCTCTTGGGGACGCCCCCAAATAATTCGTTCATGCTTATATACTACCATGCCCGGTTTTGCTCCTTTGGGTTTATAGACATATTTGGGTTTGGTATAGACTACGGGTACTTGTTCGCTTTGTCGCCCGCGACTATAATAAGCAGTTAAGTCGGCGGCACATTGCAAGTCCGCATCGTCGGCCACAGTTCCCGGATTTAATCGCAATAGGGTATGACTTCCGGCAATTTCTTGGGTATGAAACCACAGGTCATAGTCCCCAGCGAGCCGAAAACTGAGTTGGTCATTTTGACGGTTGTTCCGACCGATGAGAATTTCAAAGCCATTGGGAGATAAGTAACGGTAAAAATCCGTAACCGGGGTTTGGTTTTGACTGCGGTGGTCGGGGTCTGGGAGATAACCTTGCTGCATTAGTTCATCGCGAATTTCTTCTAAGGCGGAAAGGTCTTGGTGATGCTGGTAGCGATCGATTTGGGCAATGGCTAAGTCTACTTGTTCTAAGTAGTCAATTTCGGTTTGGACTTCCGCTAATAAGGGTTCTACGGCAATGCGCGATCGCTTTAGTTTTTGGTGTTGTTTGTAAAGTTTCTGGGCATTTTGCACCGCATTTTTTTCTGGATCGAGGGGAATTTCTACCGGCTGACCCGTTTCAAAGTCCGCTAAGGTAATCGATCGCATCCCCGGTTTCCATTCGTGTAAATAAGCCATTAGCAAATCGCCTTTTTGCCGATAAGTTTCTGCATTGTCCGATTGTTGGAGGCGATCGCGAAATCCTTGGGCTTTGACTCCTAGTTTAGTTAGCAAATTTTTGACTTTATGCCCTAACTGGTGATGCAGTTGTTGGAAAGTTTGTTGATTTAATTGATCGGTGTAATAGCGGTTAAGTAATTGTTGAACGGAATGAGTGGTCGGAGGATTTTGAACTACTCCTGATTCGCTTTGGGGATTTTGCCCGTGAATCTGCCAGTGAATCAAAGTATAGCCAGTTTCCGTTAATCTTGGCTGAAGGGAGGATAAATCTCCTTGGGATAACTTCTCTAAAATATGTAGCCACTCTTGCCAACGTTGAAACAGCCGATCCCATTCCGCGTCAGTCAGGGAGTCCGTAGGGCGATCGCTGTCTAGACCCGCTGCTTCTATCATGGATTTAACCAAGTGGGTACTCAAACCCCGATAAGTTTTCAGCAATTGTTGGCCTAACTTGCCCGGAATTAAACTAATTCTTTCTTGCCAACGAGATGGTAACTCCGTTAAATTGGGGGCAGGGTCAGTCAGGGCTGGAGGACGTTCATAGGGTTGCCCCGTGAGCACTGGGCGAACGCTGGATTGTTTTTCACTCACCTGGTGGGCGGTGGTGACAATTTGATTGTCTTGATTGGCTAAAATTACGTTGCTGCGTTTGCCCATGATTTCTACATACAAATGCCATAAAATTGGGTCGCCCGGACGTTGGGCAAATTGCAGATCGATCGCCCTTTCCCACGGGGCTAAAGCTGAAATCCCCACCAGGGCAAAACCTCCGAGTTGATGGCGCAATTGATCGCTAAAAGTAAATGTGTCTGGAGTCCGGGGGGGCGGATCTCCGGCACAAATACAGGCAGCTTGAGGATGCCAGGAAATCGTTAGCCAGTGGCGTTTTTTCAGGGTACGCAGGGCAAGGCAAATCGTGTGGCGATCGCGCTGAATCACTTGTTCCAGACGCGCTGGCAGTAAAAAGGTACGCAGTTCACCACAAGCTGCGGTGAGGGTGGTGAAGTCAACTGGTTGCATAAGAAGATAACGGCAAAAACAAAATAAACGAAATATAGAAATATAAAAGAATCACAAGGAATAATTCAAAATCAGAGTTATCCGTCTAGGCTAGATAGAGGTTGTACTTCGATTCTATTGTGAGGCTTTTTGTGTAGTATCGCACGGAACTGGCTTTCGAGATTTAGGGGCGCAAGCATTGCCGGGGCGCAAGCATTGCCGCCCCTAACATCTCTCCTCTGCCCCGAAAGCCCCCCTGCCGATGGCAGGCTCCTACGGCAAGTCCTTTAAAATTGTTCAACTTTTCAACTAGGACACTGGTTCCTATGGATATTCAATTAATTAATATTGGTTTTGGTAATATTGTTTCTGCTAACCGAGTTATTGCTATCATCAGTCCTGACTCTGCCCCGATTAAAAGAATCATCAGTGAAGCCAAAGACGCTAATCGGCTGATTGACGCTACCTATGGGCGGCGCACTCGTGCGGTGATTATCACCGATTCTAATCATGTGATTCTGTCGGCAATTCAGCCGGAAACCGTGGCCAATCGATTTCTGAATAAAGACCTGACAAATAATTAGTTATCATTTCACTGAACATTTCACTGAACACTTATGGGTAAATTAATTGTTTTAACCGGGCCAAGTGGTGTCGGCAAAGGCACTTTGTTAAAATTGCTGCTAGAAAATCACCCAGAAATTTATCTGTCAATTTCTGCTACTACGCGATCGCCTCGTCCTGGAGAAATTCACGGTCAGCATTATTATTTTTTGACCAAATCGCAGTTTGCCGAAATGATTGCCGCTGGTGAATTTTTGGAATGGGCAGAATTTGCGGGCAACCACTACGGCACCCCCCGAAAAGCGATCGAAGAACAAATCGCTCAGGACAAAATTGTCCTATTAGAAATAGAGGTACAAGGAGCGAGACAAGTTCGGCAAAGTTTTCCCGAAGCGTGGCAAATTTTCATCCTACCTCCCTCCGTTGAAGAATTAGAAAAACGCATTCGCGGACGGGGACAAGACACAGAAGAAGCAATTGAAAAACGACTGCAACAAGCAGAAAACGAACTCGCAGTCGCCTCCGAATTTGACATTCAAATTGTCAACGACGACCTCAACCATGCTTTATATGCGATCGAATCGGCTATTTTTAGTTAACTGTTTTTTAACTTAGGGGCGCGGCGGCTTGCGCCCCTATATCTCTCTGTGCCTCTCTGTGTCTCTGTGGTGATGATTCTTGAACCACAGAAACACAGAGAAACACAGAGAATAGAGAGAAGATTAACACCATTGGCAAAATACTCTTATAAAGATATAATGGGAACCCGTGTCGGCCTACGAGGTATTGGCGAGAGGCCAAAGAACGGACAAATCCTCTCTGTACCTAAACCGATTTTATTTACCAACGGTGTTTGAAGATACAGAAAATGATGAATTTTAAAGAAATCGGGTTTCTGGGTTCCGGGCAGGAGGAAGCCCCTCACAGGGCTTCCCTTTGTGAGTTTTGAAACGATTAAGGGACTTTACCAGGCCCGGAAAGCATAAGGGTTTTCGCTCTTATTTTTTCGCCACTCCGGGCCGGGCAATCCCAGGTATCGCTTGGGCTGTTTGTGTGTTTTTAAAGCCCCACCTAACCTGAATTCTTAATAATTACTCTATCTCATGGCAATTTATTTGTCAAGGTTTTTTTGATGATTTATTCAGTGATTTTTTGATTAATTCTTAGGTCGAATGTGTTGGATGAAAAATAGGGGATAAACAATTAACCTTGATGCCATCGGTAACAAACCATAGACAAGCAGCGGATGAATTGACTATTTAATTTGGAGATAGTTTTTTTATCCGCTGCCAATAGACAAGAAACCGGGTTTCTTGGTTGGATGCCAAAGATAACAATGGTTGATATCAGATTAGGTTGATTGGGGAAAAGCCTTTTAAGGTCACTTATAGGGTTTCTTCAGTTAACCAAAGGATAATAAGTTTTTTTGGCGGTATTGTGAGGATGGAAATGTTAACCCAGAATGTTAACCCAGAATGTTAACCCAGAATATAGACCAGCCAACTGGCGATCACACCTCCGAAGACTAACCAAACGGCATTGATCCGCCAAACTAAGGCAAAAATAGCGGCGATCGCCGCAATCATAACCGCAATCCAATCGATCGCGATCGGCGCACTCCCTAGGGGCATTCCCATAAGATTAATCCCGAAAGTCGCCACCGCTAATTCAACCGTCACCACCGCCATCAATGCCACGGCACTAACATTAATCGCATCTAAAAAAGCTGAAGTCCATTTGCTGCCTCGTAAGCGGGGAATCCAGGGATTTAGCATTAACACAAACAGAAAAGATGGCAAGGTAATCCCCACCGTAGAAACGATCGCACCGGGAAATCCACCAATTACATACCCGATAAAAGTTGCCGTGGTTAGCAAAGGCCCTGGAGTGACTTGACCCATTGCCACTGCATCTAATAATTGTTGCTGAGTCAACCAGCCAAATTCATCCACTAATTGACCCTGTAAAAAGGCAATTAACACATAACCACTCCCATATAAAACACTGCCGACTTTTAAGAAAAATAACCCCAATTGCCACAATGGAACTGATTCTAAATTCACGGATTTTTCTGGAGATAAACTGCTGGGAGTTTGGGATAAAAACAACCCGAAAACCCATGCACTTAAAGTCGGTTGATGACGCAAATTCAGCCAAACAGCGCCCAAGATTCCGCCCAACAACAAGGCGACTACCTCGTTCACTCCTACACTGACTGCAATCCCAGTGGCGATCGCAATGATCAACAGTTCCCGAGACTTCACTGCTTTTTTCCCCAAGCGCCACAATGCGGTAAAAATCACCGCTAAAACCGCCGGTTTGATGCCATATAAAAACGGATAAATCTCCGGTAATTGTCCAAATTTGACATATCCCCATGCCAAAGCTGCCGTCATTAGTACAGCCGGGAACACAAAGCAAGTTCCGGCGACAATTAATCCTAAACCACCGGCATATATATAGCCAACATGAATCGCCATTTCTGTCGAATTTGGTCCAGGAATTAAGTTGGTGGCACCTACCAGATCCAGAAATTCTTCTTGGGTTAACCATTGCCGTCGATGGACTACTTCATCTTCCATCATGGCAATATGTGCCGCTGGACCGCCAAATCCAATAATGCCGAGTTTGAGGAAGACTTGTGCGATTTCTAAGAGTTTAGAGAGGTTCATTTGATCTTTATTTCAAGGGCGATCGCCTGTTGTTCTGTATTCGGCAAACCATCTTTTTTGAGAAGTTGTTCAGCTAAGGTATTCATTACCAAAAATCAGGTTTTAAGGTCAATTCTAATTTTATTCCAAGTTTGGGACTGGCGTGGGGTTCAGAAACCGGGTTTCTAGCAAAATCTCTGGTTTGTAGCTGAAACTGTCGCTTTCAACCCGGTTTCTTATATCTCCTCTAACCAGGTTTCAATGGCAGATAACAGATTCGGTTGATTTGGCGGAAATCCTTTTAACGGCCATTCTAGGGATTCGTCCGTGAGGAAGGCTACGGCTACGGTGTCGGTCAGTTTGTGGCAAAAGGCAATGAGTTCTGGGGTGGGATGTTCGCAGTTGGTCAGCAGGATGGCTAGTTTGGGTAGGTTGAGGGTGAATTCCAGTTCGTCTAGTTTAAATTCATCGCCGCTTAATTAAGTTTCTCATTAAATTTTTCAATCCCTATTTTGTTCAGCTAATCCCCTTGCTGGATAATCCATCCCCGGTCTTCTCTCCCAGGAACCTCTCTAGGAGAATTATTACAAATTACTAACTGTAAATAATGAATAATTTGAATCCTGGTTGTCCAGCCATAATATGACTCCGGTGATGACTAACCATCAACAAAAATTATTTAATGTATCAGAAAGCTTGTAGATTAGAAGACTTTACAAAACTAAACAATGTGTGTAATCTAGTAATCACGGTAGGGAAAACACTACCGAGTACCTTGAAAACTACATAGCACTCATAAAGCAAATGACCACTACTCTGCAACAACGCGAAAGCGCTTCTTTGTGGCAGCGCTTCTGTTCTTGGGTCACGAGCACCGATAACCGCCTGTATGTGGGCTGGTTCGGCGTCCTGATGATCCCCACCCTTCTGACCGCAACCATCTGCTACATCATTGCTTTCGTCGCTGCTCCTCCCGTGGACATCGACGGTATCCGTGAACCTGTGGCGGGTTCCTTACTGTTAGGCAACAACATCATCTCTGGTGCCGTTGTTCCTTCCAGCAATGCGATCGGTCTGCACTTCTACCCCATTTGGGAAGCCGCTTCTCTCGATGAGTGGCTGTACAATGGTGGCCCATACCAGTTGGTGATTTTCCACTTCCTGATCGGCATCTTCTGCTACATGGGTCGTGAGTGGGAACTCTCCTACCGCTTGGGTATGCGTCCTTGGATCTGCGTCGCTTACAGCGCTCCTGTTGCTGCTGCTTCCGCAGTTTTCCTGATCTACCC
>NZ_LIUQ01000109.1 GCF_001276715.1 Planktothricoides sp. SR001
TTAGAGATAATTTTACCACAGAACTCTGCCGGACACAAAGAGAAGAAAATGTAAAAATAAAATGGGGTTGACGGTTAATAGCCGATCGCCGATGTAAAACCGATGTGAATTAGGCAGAAAATTGCTAACCAAGTGAGAAAAGTATAACGAGTGATTTTTAAGGCTTGGTGAATTTTTTCTGGGGAAATTTGATGAGTTGGTTGGCCTAGGAATGGTTTATTTTTAATCACGCCGCGATAAGAGTTGGTTCCCCCTAGTTGGACTCCCAGGGTGACGGCGTAAGCGCATTCACTCCAACCGGCGTTGGGGCTGGGGTCTTTGGTGGCGTCCGTTTGACAGGTTTGCCAGATTTTGCCTAGGTTGCCAAAAATTAGGCCAATGGTGATGACGGTTAATCGACAGGGCAGCCAGGTGAGCAAATCTTCAAGTTTGGCACTAAACCAGCCGAGGTCTTTGTAGGGTTCTTCGCGGTAGCCGACCATTGAGTCTAAGGTACTGGCAGCTTTGTAGGCGATCGCGACGGTAACCGGCCCGATCGCCGGGATC
This sequence comes from Planktothricoides sp. SR001, assembly GCF_001276715.1. GTDB lineage: Bacteria > Cyanobacteriota > Cyanobacteriia > Cyanobacteriales > Laspinemataceae > Planktothricoides > Planktothricoides raciborskii. Next base: position 547 of record NZ_LIUQ01000109.1, read on the forward strand.
GATGCGCCGACGATCGCATAAAATAGCGGTGCCATCACCCCATCGACGGCATTTTCACTGACGGTTTCTAAAATGGCTCGGAGAATTTCTGTCTCGGATAGGTTTTCTGTATCTCGTCCCACATAAAGGCTTAATTTTTGCCGCGCTTGAGTTAAATCCCCGGAGTTCAGGGGTTGCAGCACATCTTCAGCGGCAGCGCGTAAACTGCGACCGGCAAAACAGCTTGCTAAGAGGATCATTTCTAAGAGGATACTGAGGGCAGGATGAAGCGATCGCGCCCACAGAATTATGGCATAAGTAATCACACCAGTGCCAGCGATCGCGCCAATGCCCAGCCCCACTCCGGCAATTCGGCGGATTTGCGGTTGGGAAAACCATTGTAAGACTAATTGACTATAGCGAGAAATTCCCCAACCAATCACTTGAACTGGGTGGAGCCAACCCCAAGGATCGCCAATCAGATAATCCAGGAAAGCGGCGATCGCTAAAACCAAGATTGTTGATTTTTCCCCATGCCACAACCCAAGGGAAACAGACAAAACAGCACATACCTGGTTCATGCAATCCAAAATTAAATAATAATAAATTAAATAATAAAATTTGTTTCTTGTCCCTGAGATGCCTGCCAACTGCGAGCATCATAGTATAAGTCTTCAAGAGAAATACTATAAAGTGATTCTTTTAGCTTTTGGTGCAGTTGGTGCCACAAAGTAAATGTCACCCAGTCTTCGGCGTGTTTACTTTGTGGCGGCAAACTCAAATCAGGCTCAATGGTTTCTCCCACGGCTTCTAAAATCTGACCGAGGGAAATTTTGCTAGGCGGTTTGGCTAGTTGATAGCCCCCTTGGGCGCCCCGGACGGATGCCACCAAACCCCCCTGGCGCATTTGAATTAATAGCTTTTCTAGATAGGGGGCGGGGATCTTTTGCCGATTGGCGATCGCCTTAGTCGCCGTCGGCCCCAAATCTTGCTGGAGACTCAGATCCAATAAGGCTTTAACGCTATACTGTGCGCGTTTGTTCAGTTTCATAGTTATTGGTTATTGGTTATTAGTTGCTTGTTATTTGTTATTAGTGATGATGAGTATCCGCAGCCTTGATCATAACAAATAACCAATAACCAACAACAAACAACCAATAAAACATTTCCGGTGAGGTTATTCAACAGTAAATTGACAACTCATCCTGTGCCAACGTTAGAATCAAGTTTAGGGTAAATGAAGATGAAAACTGCTGAAAACTTTATATAATGGTTGATTGGGTCGTTCAGATTATCGTTTGAACCGTCACCTTTTGGGTTCTTCCTAATTATAAAAATCAGCCTGAACACATAAGATTCGGGCAGTTCTTGACCAGAGGCGCCGTATTTACTGACTCAGAAAGCCCGCGAATTTCATTGAATATATGAATATATTTAAGGTGATTTCACAAAGGTGGCGGATATCTGAGCAAGTCGATCGATCGATTAGCAAGTGGATAATCACTAAATGATCAACCCATAGACGGTTGCTGCCGATGTAAAAACGTGATGAGTAACCCGCATTCACAACCTAGTGCAAATACACCCATGCAGAATATGGACAACCAATTTACGATTCACTTCTGGGGCGTGCGAGGAAGCATACCATGTCCCGGTGCAGAGACCGTCCGGTATGGCGGCAATACGCCATGCATCGAGATGCGGGTGGGAGGACAACGCTTAATTTTTGATGGAGGTACAGGCTTAAGAGTGTTGGGACAATACTTGCTCGGTCAGATGCCCGTCAAAGCCAATTTGTTGTTTACTCACTCCCACTGGGATCACATTCAGGGCTTCCCTTTTTTTGTCCCTGCTTTTATTCCTGGCAATCGCTTTCACATTTATGGAGCGATCGCCCCCAATGGCTCTACCATTGAGCAACGACTGAATGACCAGATGCTTCATCCAAATTTTCCCGTACCCTTGCAGATCATGGCCGCCCAGCTAGAGTTTCACGATATCAAAATCGGCGAAGTGCTGGAATTTGGGGACGTAAAAGTGAATACGGCACTGCTGAACCATCCCGGAGAAGCGGTCGGTTATCGAGTCAGTTGGAACGGCTACGCCGCAGCTTATGTCACGGATACAGAACATCTACCAGACAAGCTGGATGACAATGTTTTATTCCTCGCTCATAATGCTGACGTGCTGATTTATGATGCCACCTACACTGATGAGGAATATCACTCTCCAAAAAGTAGTAAAGTCGGCTGGGGTCATTCCACTTGGCAGGAAGCCGTTAAGGTGGCCAAGGCTGCGAATGCGAAAAGACTGGTGATTTTCCACCACGACCCCCTGCACAATGATGATTTTTTGGATAACGTAGGAGAGCAAGTAGCACAGCATTTCCCCAACTCTCTCATGGCCAGGGAGGGATTGTCGATTCAATTAATTGCGCCGCATTCTTCTTCCTCTCCAGAGGCAGAGTCCCCAACCTAGCAAGATACCGCAAGTGATTTTCAGATCCAGAATAGAGAATTGCCTACAATTCTCTATTTTTCTTCTTGATCAGCAATGTTCATTGATATTCGATCGTCTTATTTAATTAATAATCTAAACGGTGTGGATTACTTCTTCTCTCTCAACAGTTCTGACTCCAACTTCTATTGCTCTGGGCAACTTTGACGGGTTGCATCGAGGACACCAAAAGGTGATCGAGCCAATTTTGCCCTCCCAGTTGCCTCATTTATTCAATTCTAGCTTGGCAAACCCTAGTTCGCGATCGCCCGCTTGTGAGTACAACCAGGGATCTGGGGGATCTGGGGGCGGGACAAAACATCCCTACAGCACCTTAGTGACGTTCGATCCGCATCCCCAAGAGTTTTTTTCTGGTGAATCAAGATCCCTGTTAACGCCTCAAGAGGAAAAAGCCCAATACTTAGAGACGATGGGAGTCCGACAACTAATCCTGTTGCCGTTTGACCAAAAGCTGGCAACCCTCAGTCCACAAGCTTTTGTGGCGGAAATTCTGATTAAACAGTTACAAGCTTGCTGTATTAGTGTGGGGGAAGATTTTCGGTTTGGCAATCAGCGATCGGGGACGGTGGATGACTTGAAGGCGATCGCTCAACCTTATGGCGTAACCGTTAACATCGTTCCCCTGAACAAAATCGATGGACTACGCATTAGTAGCTCCGCCATTCGCCACGCCCTTAGCCAAGGGGATATCCTCCAAGCCAATCAACTCTTAGGTCGTCCTTATCGTCTCATTGGCGAAGTCATTCAAGGGCAGCAACTAGGTAGAACCCTGGGATTTCCCACCGCCAATTTACAACTATCCCCCGATAAGTTCTTACCTCGCTACGGTGTTTATGCCGTCCGAGTCACCAGGGATGACCAACCCACCAAGCATCACCTAGGGGTAATGAATATTGGCTGTCGTCCCACCGTGGCACAGGGTCAACCACCCACCGTCGAAATTCATCTTTTAGATTGGAGTGGGGATTTATACGGGAAAACCCTGACCGTAGACATTGAGCAATTTTTGCGCCCCGAACAAAAATTTGCTTCCCTCGATCGGTTAAAAAGCCAAATTCAATTAGATTGTATTCAAGCGAAATCTCTGGCTTCAGCCACATTCCCATTATGAGAGAACGAATTCAACAGCTTACGGAAAACCTCGGCAAAACCATTGTGGGCAAAGCCGACCCCATTCGCCTGGTACTCGTGGCTTTATTTTCTGGCGGTCATGCTTTATTAGAAGATGTCCCTGGGGTGGGCAAAACTTTACTGGCAAAATCCCTAGCGCGATCGATCGCCGGTAAATTTAAGCGGATTCAATGCACCCCCGACCTATTGCCCACCGATGTCACGGGCACAAATATCTGGAATCCTCGCAGTGGAGAATTTGAATTTCTCCCCGGCCCAGTCTTTGCCAATGTCCTACTCGCCGACGAAATTAACCGGGCAACCCCCAGGACTCAATCGGCTTTACTCGAAGTCATGGAGGAACGGCAAGTCACTGTTGATGGGGTTTCGCGTTCAGTCCCCCAGCCTTTTTTTGTCATTGCCACTCAAAACCCCATTGAATATCAAGGCACATTTCCCTTACCAGAAGCGCAAATGGATCGGTTTACCTTGTCTTTCTCTGTGGGCTACCCCACGGAAGCCGAAGAACTGCAAATGTTACAAAGACTGCAAGAGAATATCACCGTGGAGGAGTTGCAGCCTTGTATTGAATTGTCAGAAGTTAGTGAGTTATGTCGGCTATGCGCCCAAGTGCGGCTGGACAATTCATTGCAAAAATATATTCTCGATTTAGTCCGGGCAACCCGAGTCAGCGATCAAATTACCTTGGGTGTTAGTCCCAGAGGCGCCGTCGCCTTACAAAAAGCCACCCAAGCCCTGGCCTTTATTTCTGGTCGAGACTATGCCATCCCTGACGATGTAAAGTTTCTTGCCCCCCATGTTTTATCTCACCGCTTGATTCCCGCTGGAGGACGGCGACCCCAGACAATTGTCGAGCAACTTTTGCGCCAAATCCCAATTCCAGAATAATAGACATATTGCTTTACATACCGTAGAAGATCCCCCCAAGCGAGGGCGGATCAAGCGCCAATCGGCTTTTTAGCCTGGGAAAGCCAGAAGTTTAATATTATACCAAATCCGGTTGTTAAAACCCGTTTATCAGGTTATCTGTCATTCCCGCCTTCGCGGGAATCCACAAGTGTTTTAGGGGATGAACGCGCATAGATCAGGCGAGGGTTATTCAACAGTGTCAGTTTTGTTAACAGATGCTCATGTATGCTAAAGTTTAAGAGATGGCATACATACCACTCAGGAAAGCGGTCGAATTTCTGGGTGTACATCCCAACACCGGAGCGAAAAAACGCTGATGAAAAGAAGATCAAAAACATCAAAAACACCGCCTACCAAAAACTCTATGATGTCGAATCATCGGTGCGGGATACAGTTGGAGCTACCACGGCTTGCTACTGCCGAGTTAGTTCAACAAAACAACGATCTCACCTCGACAGACAAGTTGCCTATATGTAATCAATCTACCCAGACGCAGAAATTATCCGAGA
>NZ_LIUQ01000164.1 GCF_001276715.1 Planktothricoides sp. SR001
ATTGTGCCCAAGGCAACTTCACCCTCAACCCAATTTGTTTCACCAACGACTCCACCCGACCCGAACCAATCGAATGTCCCGCTTCTTGCCAAGCCTCATAGTTAATGATGCGCTTTTGGTGATGCAACAAGTAGTTGATCAACCCTGTGGCTCCCCGAAATTGCTCTTGGCGCAAATAGTCTATCGTCTTCTCGGTCTCCCCTCGCCACAGCAATGCTCGGATCGGCTTCAATTGGGCTGGTGTCCCCTGCACCTTGTGGGCATTTTCCATGAGGTGATACCAACCCTTGTATTTCAATCCGCTGCTCTGGCGTACCAATGCCACTAAAGATGTTCCACACCCCATCATGACCATCTCCCAGGCAGGTGAACTGTGCCTGACGGGGTTGGGCATTCACCCACTCCAGTAGTCCTTGATTATCCTTGAAGAACGCTACACCCCCTTGCTTATGCACATTTAACGCTTTGTATTCTCGCCACTCTCCGGGTTGACCCGCCCCGGTGCGAAGGCGAACCATGCCGCCATCGGCGCTCAGCTCCTCAATTGGTTCAGTTATCTTTAGCTCACACCAATCCTCTCGTTGCACAAAGCGTTGCAGCGTACTGTGGGAGACTTTCACCCCTGTAAGCATCGCAATATCTTCTTCGGCTCTCTGGTAGGAGCTATTGGCACTGACCGTCCAACAGCACTTTTCAAAGTATGGACTCCAACGAGTTCCTGGTTTAACTTGCAGTTGTTGAGCTTGAGCTGTAGTGAGGGTTAGTTTGCCGAGGATACTGGTCAGGGTGCGTTGTTTTCCGCTGTGGCGGTCGGTCGCCGTGTGGATAAAAAAATTCCCAGTTGAGGCAAGAGGTGTTCTTGGGCAAGAGAGCGAACACTTTTCTCAATGCCTTCAAGGGTGGTGAGGTCAGAGGGGTTGGCTTCCTGGTAGAGAATTTCGGCAATCGCGTCAAGGTGTTGCTGGAGTGAGCGCCTGCTTTTGGGGATTCATGGGTCAAGGGTTGTCAACAATGCCTCAATTATGGACTGTTTCGAGGGAACTTTTCATTGAGTATAATTACTTATTGCCTAACTGAGATGCACCC
>NZ_LIUQ01000044.1:0-54736 GCF_001276715.1 Planktothricoides sp. SR001
ACCTCTGGCGTTGGTCTCTAAGACGGCATCCCAACAAACCAAAAAAATGGGTGAAAAATCGCTACTTTAAGCGATATAGAGGAGTTGATTGGATGTTCATGTGTCAGGGAACTGGTAGAAAAGGCAAGGAAAAATCCGAAATCTTATACGACATCAGCAAAACCCCAATTGTCAGGCACATCAAAGTCAAAGGTCAGGCAAGTCCAGACGACCCTACCCTCCGGGAATACTGGCATAGTCGAAGCATCAAAAACGGGAAAAACCACTGGGCAAAAGGCTCAAAATACGAGCAAATAGCCAAATTCCAGGAATGGAAATGCCCGATATGTGGAGACAGCTTATTCAACGGAGAAGAAATAGAAACCCATCACATAGTACCCGTGAAAGATGGCGGCTCGGACGACACCGAGAATCTCATCCACTTGCACAAAGCGTGTCACAAACAGGTACACTCAAAACCCAAGTTAATGGCTGGAAGTAAGGCTTGAGCCGTGTGATTGGAAACAGTCACGCACGGTTCTTGGGGGAGGGGAGAGAGGCGACTCCCGAACCTTACCCGATAACTCGTCGTTGGTTCACAGGTAGGTCGATGACTAAAGCACTCCTAGCTGCTGCTTTAAGTCGCGAATTGCCGCGCTGGTATCAGGTTGATAGGCAATTGTCAAACATCGGGCGACGAGATCAGCTAGGTTCACCGCAGGGAAGTATTGGCTTTGGGAGTTTACCCGTTGCTATCCAGCAATGTCGTGATGATGGCAGCAATTAAATGTGCATCTCGTCGGTGTTTTGGCAAGGGAGATATGAGCAACACTTTTCCAGAACGATATTTAATTCGGGGAATGGAACCGTCGGCGATCGCACAATATCTGATACTCCTACAATATCTGATACTCCTGCCCGGTTGCCGGTAGCCTTACCACACTGCCCGCTGGCAATTTATTTCTGGTGGTTCAAAATCTTTCCGACGGTCAATTCGGGGACGAGAGGTCTATGATTAAACTACAGATCGGCGATATCCAGCTATGATCTAAGAAAAATATCGCTTTACCATCGGCTTCCATGAGTTACTGCATTAATCCCAATTGTCCCAAACCGAGCGATCCTTTAAATGCGAATAACCGAATTTGTCGTCAATGCGGTACGGAATTACTGATTGCCGGACGCTATCGGGTGACGAAGTTGCTGGGAGAGGGCGGTTTTGCCAAAACTTATGAAGTGGACGATCGCGGTTTTGCCAAAGTTTTAAAAGTGCTGCAACTAAAAGAACCCAAGGCGATCGCCCTGTTTAAACAAGAAGCCAATGTTTTACAAAAACTCAGACACCCAGGAATTCCCAGGGTTGAACCCCAAGGCTATTTTACCGTTAAGATGCGAGCCAGCAAAATGTCCATACATTGCTTGGTTATGCAAAAGATTTACGGTCAAAACTTAGAAGAATGGTTAGGCGATCGGGGCAACTACCCAATCACTCAAGAAGAAGCCATTGACTGGCTCAAACAAATGACCGATATTTTGCAAGAAGTTCACCGCTGGCAATTTTTCCATCGAGATATCAAACCCACCAATATCATGCTGCAACCCAATGGTCAATTAGCATTAATTGACTTTGGTTCAGTGCGCGAAGTCACCGGCACTTATTTAGCAAAAATGGGCGTGGGACATCGCGGAACGGTGATTGCTTCCAAAGGCTATGCGCCCCCAGAACAAGAAAATGGTCATCCCGTCCCCCAATCAGATTTTTTTGCTTTGGGACGGACTTTTGTGCATTTACTCACGGGTAAACATCCCCTGGAATTTTATGACCCCTGCACTGATACTTTGCAATGGCGAAATTCGGCTCCGAAAATTTCTCCATTCTTGGCAGATTTTATTGACTATCTGATTTCTCGCTTGCCCGGAAATCGGCCTCAAAACACCCATGTTATTCTCCAGCAATTAACAGAAATTGAAAAAAATATAACAGTCAAAAACAACTTTTTATTTTATTATCCTTTATTATATCAAGGTTTGCCAAAAGCAAAACCCTGGAAAAAACCGAACCTAAAATCTAAAAAATTGGCTGTTGCCACAGTTTTATTAATTGGTATAGTGGGCTACTTAGAAGTCAATATATATAAATATATCCGGGCTAATTTAACTGAAAATAATTCGACAGAATCGCCATTGTCAACATCACCGTTGCCGCATAAAAATGATAATAAATTTGAGACAATTCAACCTCCTCAGATGCCGGAAAAAAGTCTCACAGATAACCGGGAAGTTTCTCCGGTTAAAACTGCGCCTTTGGCTAGGGCAATGCTTAATGTCACGGCGGCAATATCGCCCCAAAAACCGGGTTCTGAATCTAATAAAAAACCAGCGATTGCCAAAAGTATTGCTTCAGCAATTACCCCCAATTTATCAGACAAAAATATTTCTTTATATAAAACCTTATCTGGACACGATCAAGATGTTCAATCGGTGGCAATTACCCCCGATGGCACAGAAATTGCCAGCGGCAGTTTTGACGGCACGATAAAAATTTGGAACCTGAAAACCGGCGAACTGATGCAAACGCTAACCGGACATTCTGATGCGGGGGAAATTGTTTCTTCCATTGCCATTAGTCCTGATGGTAAAATATTAGTCAGTAGCACTAATAGTTACGGAGGCAATATTAAAATTTGGGATTTATCCAGTGGCTTGTTATTAGCGACTTTAAACGCCCAACAAGTTGGGGTTTCTGTGGTGGCGATTAGCCCGGATAGCCAATTCTTAGCTAGTGGGGGGTATGATGGCACAATTCAACTTTGGAACTTGGCATTAGGCGAAGAAATTGGCACATTTTCGGGGCATTTGGGCCGGGTATTTTCCGTGGCGTTTAGTCCCAATGGTCAAGTCCTCGCCAGTGGGGCAGAAGATGGTTCCGTTCATCTATGGAATTTAAACCAAATTCAAGGAAAAGTTGGCTTTAATCTTCAGCCCGATCGCCGCTTATTGGGACATATTGGTATCGTGCATTCGGTTGTATTTAGTCCCGATAGTCAGCGGTTAGCCAGTGGCAGTGCGGATAAAACTATTAAACTTTGGCAAGTAGAAACCGGAGAAGCGATCGCCACTTTAGCTAGTCATTCTGGCAGTATGCTATCCGTTGCCATTAGTCCCAATGGGCAAATTTTAGCCGGTGGCAGCTTACTCGGTCGCATTAAATTGTGGAATCTTGATACTGGAGAAGTGATTGATACTTTATCGGCGCATTCCCGATGGGTGGAATCGGTAGTTTTTAGCCCCGATGGTCATATCCTTGCCAGTGGCAGCAGCGATCGCACCGTAAAAATTTGGGACTTAGAAAAATCTCCTCGTTCATCATTCCCCAACCGCTGAAATATCCACTAATTTTTTCTGATTCATATCCACCACATAATGTAAACCATAATAAGGATTTGACCAGCGATCGAATGCCAAATATTTCTCATCAGTCCAAGCTAGATTCGTAAAAGGACGCCAAGACAGAGGAATTCCTTGAATCTGATAAAATTTGCCCGTAGTCATATCTTCAATAAATATCTGTTCTTGGCAGCCCTTACCGTCAGACAAAGCTTGACAAATCGTAAACGCTTGATAAGTCTGTTCTGGATTCACCGTAATATTATCCCGTTCCTGGTTGGGTAATAAGGAAATTTCCACAATTTTTATCTCTTGTTGTATCTCTTGTTGTATCTCTTGTTGTATCTCTTGTTGTATCTCTTGTTGTATCTCTTGTTGTATCTCTTGTTGTATCTTTTGTTCTATCTTTTGTTCTATCTTTTGGGTCAGGGCTTCAAACCCTTGGCTACTCTGTACCGGAATCGCCGATAAGTCATTCGGGTTAATGCCCGGGGTCAACGTCGCCGAAGCCTCACTCCCATAGAGAACCAAGAGAAAACACCTGAACAACAACAACCCGCATAACCCCCAGGGGATAAATTCAATCCGGTGAAAAATTTGATCAAAGTCAACATGGTCTTGTCGGTGGAAAAATTTTAAATTCATCACAATTCACCAGCACATTCAGATCGATCGCATCCATTTTATCGATTCTGCCGCCGATCTTGATATTGAGCGATCGCTCTCGATCGGGTTCGCCTCTCAGCCACCCCGCTGACAGTGCTATCTTGACAGAACAACCGATCGCTCACCCTGAATTATCATCTGTATTATGAATGGACATATCCTGCTGGTAGAAAATGAAGTAAAGCTGGCTCAGTTCATTGAACTAGAACTAAAATATGAAAACTACCAAGTCACTGTAGCCCCAAATGGCATATCAGGACTGAAAGCCGCCCAAGAATTGAACCCGGATCTGGTGATTCTGGATTCCATGTTGTCGGGACTCTCAGGATTAGAACTGTGTCGCATTTTGCGAACCAACGGCAATATGGTGCCGGTAATTTTATTAACCCCTAAAGATGATGTACCCGCTCGCGTAGCGGGTTTAGATGCGGGGGCTGATGACTATATACTCAAACCCGTCAGCACAGAAGAACTCCTAGACCGAATTCGGACTTACCTCCGACGCACTCAAGAAGATGACCCAGACAGATTAACCTTTGCGGATCTGAATCTCAACCAACGAACTCGTGAAGTGTTTCGCGGCGGCAGATTAATCGAACTGACGGCCAAAGAGTTTGACCTGTTAGAATACCTCATTTCTCATCCCCGCGAAGTCCTCAGCCGGGAGCAAATTCTCGCAAATGTCTGGGGTTATGATTTTATGGGCGATTCTAATATTATTGAGGTCTATATTCGCTATTTGCGATTGAAACTAGAGGCCAAAAATGAAAAGCGTCTGATTCAAACCGTGCGGGGAATCGGCTATGTGTTGCGAGATTAGGTAAATCGGGATATTTTCGAGATATTTTCGGAATATTTTCGGGGTATTTTCGGCGGTTTATGACAGATCCGTGCTGATTTTTTTGCCCTAAAGTCTAGTTAAGCAAATAAATTTTACTCAGTTCTGGTTTTTTCCCAACCTTCAGGCTATCGATAGGAAAAATTATGGGAAAAAGCCGGTTTCTTTTTTTGGCTCTAATTTTTATAGCAGTTATTTAATATATGAGTTTTAAATCACTATCTATAAATATGCAAATATTTTCATATTCATAGTTTTTAAGAAATTTAAGCAGAAAAATAATCACCAAAATTTCTAAAAGTTAAATCTTTATAAAAATTCAGCAGTTCAGGTAATTTTTGCTGTTAGGCTACTAAATCAGGCAGAATCAAAAAATTGCTCCCCAAATCATTGCTCACCAAATCATTATCGGCCAAAGCAATCAGAGAAATTTTGGCTCGATCCTGTAGAAAGATGAAAGGGCGATTTCACCAAAATCTGTCAGATAGTTCCAGTAGTTTTTATTAATAGATTGTTCAGGAAGTTTATGGCACCAATAAATTCGCTTCCTAATTTTAAGTTACCTCCAGAACTGATCGATATTCTCCAATCCTGCCCCGGTTTTACCTTTGCCTCAAACGTCGAGGAACTGATCGACTTGGCGGTTCGGGATGCGGAGTTCAATATCTTAATGCCAGGTTATCACGAAGTAGCATACGAAGTTCCCAATCGGGGCAAAGTAGTTGAAGCGGTGGTATGCAAAGTTAAAAATGGTATCTGCGCTAACTATACCGAGCCCTATATGCGACGGCGCGATCCCGATTGTATGGTGATTGGTGACGACCAACCCACCAATAAAAAGACCTTTAATTCCCGGTATGGCTTTGATTTTGACACCCTGCGATCGCAGACTTTTGAATGGCTGAAAACCCAGGAACTGGCCTTATTTGTTTTCGTGGCTGGGGTTCAAGGCAAAGGACCGGAGATCGTAGTTGTGGCACCGGCCAATGCAGGCTTTTTTGCCTTTGGACTATCCTTGCTCCAAGGGATTCACGACCCAGCCAGCTTAGGCCCAGAATTTTCCCTGGGAGGGGTAATCTATGTGGCTCCGCCTTTCCGCCATACAGTCTTTGGCGGCAAACAAGTGGTGGTCCACAATCGTTGTCCTGGTTTACACGAAATATTTAGCTACAACCTCTATCCTGGGCCTAGTGCCAAAAAAGGGATTTACGGCATTCTGTTAACTTTGGGCGAACAAGAAAACTGGATTACCGCTCACGCTTCCACCGTCAGAGTCGTCACTCCCTACGATAATCACATCACCTTGATGCATGAAGGGGCAAGTGGCGGCGGTAAAAGCGAGATGCTGGAGCAAATTCACCGTCGGTTTGACGGTAGCCTGCTGCTGGGGAAAAATATCATCACTGGAGACGAGCGCACCTTAATCTTGCCCAGGGGCTGCGAACTGCATCCTGTCACCGATGACATGGCATTGTGCCATCCCAGTCTCCGTAGACCGGAAAATCAAGATAAACTGGCGGTGATGGATGCAGAAAATGCCTGGTTTGTTCGCCTGAACCATATCACTCGCTACGGCACAGACCCCGCCCTGGAAGAATTGACCATCCATCCCCCGCAACCCCTGCTATTCCTGAATATTGATGCGCCTCCCCATAGCACTGCCCTGATTTGGGATCATGTTGAGGACGCACCGGGTCAACCTTGCCCCAACCCCCGTGTGGTAATTCCACGAGCAATTATCCCGCAAGTGGTGAACCGCCCTGTAAGTGTGGATATTCGCAGCTTTGGGGTACGCACTCCTCCCTGTACTAAGGAATTGCCCACTTATGGAATTATCGGCCTACTGCATTTTCTGCCACCAGCCCTAGCTTGGCTGTGGCGACTGGTTGCTCCTCGCGGCTACGCCAACCCCAGTATTGTGCAAAAAGAGGGGATGACTTCTGAGGGGGTCGGTTCTTATTGGCCTTTTGCCACGGGTCGGCGAGTGATTCAAGCGAATTTAATTCTGCAACAAATTATTTCTACTCCTAAAGTGCGTTATGTTTTATGTCCCAATCAGCATATTGGGGCTTGGGAAGTGGGCTTTATGCCTCAGTGGATCGCACGGGAATATCTCGCTCGTCGTGGTGGCGCTCGAATTAGTCGAGAGCAAGCGGTGGCTTCTCGTTGTTCCCTGTTGGGCTATACTCTGCGATCGATGATTGTGGAAGGCCAAACTATTGGTAATTGGTTTTTTCGGGTCAATTTACAGCCGGAGGTCGGAGATGAAGCTTTCGATCGCGGTGCAGAAATTCTCAAGGAATTTTTTGACCAGCAAATTAAGCAGTTTCTCGAACCGGATCTTGACCCCGTAGGTCGAGAGATTATCGATTGCTGTTTATCGAATGGCACTCTGCAAGATTATGAACGCTTGATTCCTTATCCCGTGGTGGTGAACGAAAGTTAAAGATTCAGCGATCAGGAGCGGAGGAGCGGAGGAGCGGGGGAAAATAATTGATAATTGACAATTATCAATTGTCAATTATCAATTGTCAATTAGGGCGAAGCATTGGCCAATATAAATTTGGGCAGGGATGCAAATATTTTTGTGGCCAATGCTGTCGCCCCTACAAACCTCTGCCCCGAGAGCCCCTCATCCCCTCCTCCCCTCCTCATTCCCTCTGTGTTCTGCGATCGCAATTACTCTAGTTTTTCCAAAGTCTCCCGGACGTCAACTAGGTGGTTGTTAAACACTTCCAAAGCTGCATCGAGCACTTTAAAAATCGCCAAATCCCGGATTGAGTAAAACACCTGGTTGCCTTGCTTGCGAGCGATCACCAAGTTACTGCGACGCAACACCGTCAGTTGTTGAGAAACTGAAGATGCTTCTAACTCTAGATAGTGAGCAATATCATTGACGTTTTTTTCTCCTGTACGCAGGGTATCCAGAATTTGAATCCGGATCGGATTAGAAAGCACCTTGAAAAAATCTGCCTTAAAGTAACTTGCTGGAAAACGCATTTCAATATTTGAGGATGTTATTTTTTTATTTTTATCGGACTGCCGCACTCAGGTAATGCGGGGCTTTTTCTCGGAGAGAAGCCCCGACAAAATCCTAGATAGAGAGTAGCGACCTAAGTCCTACTGTATTTTCCAAGATTTGCCATCTACAGGAGAGGGCGGCGTTGCATTTCGGTATATATGTTATAGCTGTCAAGGCAGAAATTTCCTGCCGAAATGCGCGGGTCCCTACTCCCTGAACAAGATTAAACGAAAAAATCCCCCCGTGTGGTATTCAACTTTACTTCAAGGGCTGAATTGGCAAAAAGCTGAATTGGCAAAAGAAGATATTTTATAGGCGATCGCTTTTAGTCGCTTTTGATCGGAGATATTTCCCTCAGCCAAAGTCACGGATCTTGTTTTCTATTTTCTATTCCCTGTTTCCTTTTACATCTCTAATAAAAAATGCTATATTATAGTTAACCCAAATAAGGATATTGTGGCGGCTTCATTTTCAGCAAAATACTCCAGTAGTGACTGGCATACTCAGCGGTCATTTCCAAGTCTCGTAACTTATGGATTTTGCAGATTTTCACTAAATCATAACTCACTTGTATCGCTGGGATTAAATTAATCCATCCTAAAGATTTAAAATGTTGTAAAAATAAATGTATCGCCACTTTTAACTTTTGTTTATGGCGAAAATAAAGCCACCATTTCATTTGATGTTCAGCGATACTTTCTGGTAAACCTAAATGAGCTTCTGCTTCTAATAATTTATCCTTAACCTGATGATAAAACTGCATTTCTAAATCAAAATCACCGGCTTGATAAGCCAAATCAGCCGGATCCGCTAATTGATAAGCTTGACTAATTAAATTGCCAACAGTTTCGGCGGTTTTTGCGTCATAACCTAAACATTGATAAATTTCGGCGGCACTTTCTGCCAATTCAGTAAATTTTTCCGCATCATGTAGCCAATAAATTTGCGCTTGTAACTTTCCTAACTTCAAAGCCAGAGAATCATTCATGCCTGTTTAAACCCTTTGGTTAGCATTGACTTAGATAGATTATATCCCAAAGTAATCAACCAGAATTTTTTATCTTCTCATAGTTCCACTGCTTCTAGTCTGACGTTTCTAGGTTCACTGCCAATTAAATATTGAATTGATTGGAAATAATACCATTTACAAAAATTTAGGCAACAATAAGTATTTATATTGTAGGGTGGGCAAAAATCCACACACATCGGAGGATGCATAGGATAGAGGATAGAGGAAATAGGATAGAGGATGCTGATCAAATAGGAAAAAGTCCTCTCCCCTCTCTTTTCTCCCCTCTCTTTTCTCTCCTCTCTTTCCTCTCTTCATAGTAGCCCACCCTACGAATGTTAGGGGCTGTTGGATGAATTTTTGAAATTGGTATAAATATGCTAAAATAAAAATCAGCCACTTTTCTGAGTCTCTTGACTCCCCTCTCCCGAATTGGGAGATGGAACCGCGATCTTGAGGGATTTTGTCTCAGTCTAAAAAAAGGAAATTTAGCTATGTTTGGAATTGACGATGTTATTAATGCCATCCTAGCTGGGTCTAAGGGTGCCATACCTTTGGCGGTAAAGCAAGCTCAACGTCAAGAGTTATTTATTACAATACTAAAAAAATTTAATCTCGATCCAGAGCATCCCCCAGCCGACTTTACTGGGGTTTATCAATATGCTTTGGTCGAGTATGGGGCGAATCAATTAGGAATATTGAATCAGGAAGATTTGCGGTTGATTCTGGAACTATTTCGCCAAAAAGAAATAAAAGAAGCATTTCACCAGGCGTTTAATGGAGACAATCCAAGAATTTTTTTAAATCAAGTAGAAAAATATATTGAAGAATATGCCCTCGGAGATGAAATCCGCGATCGCCGCATAAATATTTTGCCCGAATTGGCTAAATTTAGCGATATTTTTATTGAGATTGTTAAACGCACTCGCAACCCCGCAGAAGTGCGACGCGATCAGACAATCGATCGCTTATACGCAGAGTTCAAAAGCGCGATCGCTCAACTTAACCAACGATTCGAGAGTCTGCATAGTTTACCACCAGGCGATCGCCCCGCATTTTCTAATAGCAATTTTACCCGGCAATTACATGATTGGTTTGAGGCTTTATATGATTTCGAGAGAGAAGATGTTTGGGAATCAGACTATTTTGAATGGATCATTCAAGTTCCCGCAAGGCGAAGATATGACCGAATTTTAGTTCGTGGCATTGAAG
This sequence comes from Planktothricoides sp. SR001, assembly GCF_001276715.1. Lineage (GTDB taxonomy): Bacteria > Cyanobacteriota > Cyanobacteriia > Cyanobacteriales > Laspinemataceae > Planktothricoides > Planktothricoides raciborskii. The sequence continues at coordinate 10,114 of NZ_LIUQ01000044.1, forward strand.
GAGAAGCAAATATTAATGATTTAAAAGCTTTAGAGGAATCCGTAGAAAAACATCAGACTGATGAAGGGTGGTTAGTGGCGCCGAGTCGGGTGAGTCAAGCGGTTAGAGATGCAGTAGAGGGCGATCGCCGTTTATTTTGCTATACCTTTGATGAATTGATTGATGAAGCCGTAAACTTTAGCGGTTATTTGAATTGGTTAGAAACTGAGGTTAAACGCCAAAAAATCGATACATTATATGTACCCCTTGCTTGTACTAAAGAAGAACTCGACCCAAAAACTCAGCAAAGTCTGGGAAAAAGTCGCTATGACCAACGCAATGGTTGGATAGATCGCTACATTAATACTTGGTTAAACGATTCTGCTAAAGAACATTTATCGATTTTAGGGGAATTTGGCACGGGCAAAACTTGGTTTGTTTTGCACTATGCGTGGCAAGCGGTGCAAAAATATCGGACAGCAAAAGCAGAAGGGAATAAACTGCCTCGTTTACCTTTGGTGATTCCTTTGCGAGACTATGCCAAAGCAGTATCAGTGGAATCGCTGTTTTCCGAATTTTTCTTTCGCCAACATGATGTAGGTTTGCCCAATTATAAAGCCTTTGAACAACTCAACCGTATGGGTAAATTGTTGTTAATTTTTGATGGCTTTGACGAAATGGCAGCCAAGGTCGATCGCCAGAAAATGATTAATAACTTTTGGGAATTGGCTAAAGTGGTGGTGCCCGGTTCCAAGGCTATTCTCACTTGTCGCACAGAACATTTTCCCGAAGCCAAAGAAGGGCGGGATTTACTCAATGCGGAACTGCAAGCCTCAACATCCAAATTAATCAGACAACCCCCACACTTTGAAGTGTTGGAGTTAGAAAAACTGAATAATGAGCAAATTAGAGAAGTGTTGTGCAAACGAGAAGCCAAGCCGGAAACTATCGCGAAAATTATGGCTAATCCTGAATTAGTGGACTTAGCCCGTCGTCCGGTCATGGTCAATTTAATTTTGTCAGCATTACCAGAGATTTCGTCAGGAAAGCCCATCGATTTAGCCAGAATTTATCTCTATGCGGTGCGGCGCAAAATGGAACGGGATATTAAAACTGAGCGCACCTTTACCTCAATGACGGATAAGCTTTATTTTCTTTGTGAGTTAGCTTGGGAAATGGTTTCTACTGACCAAATGAGCCTCAACTATCGCCTATTTCCCGACCGGATTCGCCGTTGTTTTGGTCCAGTGGTGCAGGAACAAAAAGATTTAGACCATTGGCATTATGACATGATGGGTCAAACCCTATTAATTCGCAATGCTGATGGTGACTATTCCCCAGCCCATCGTTCTTTATTAGAGTTTTTTGTTGCCTATAAATTCGCCGTGCAATTGGGGATATTAGCGCCGGACTTTGCCGAAGTCGCTACTATTTCATTTGCGGATAACTTGCGCGAAACCTTTGGCCAAGCCCCTCTGACTAAAGCCTTGCTGGATTTATTGCTGCCCATGCTAAATCTGGAGATCGCTAAACAGCGATTACTTGATTTAATTGCTGCCACTAAAGGCAAAACTGAAGCGGAAGTGGGTTATCTGGGGGGCAATGCGGCAACGGTATTGTTAAAAGTCGATCCAATAAGTCTGCAAAATCGCGATTTCAGCAATACGGTAATTTTAGGCGCTGATTTTACTCAAGCTAATTTACGCAATGTTAATTTTACCAATGCCAATCTCAAAGAATCTCTCTTTGCCAAGGCTTTCGATACTGCTTTATCGGTAGCTTTCAGTCCCGATGGCAAGTTCTTGGCCACGGGTCACGATAATGGAGAAGTTCGTCTCTGGCAAGGGTTGGACGGCGAGCAAATAGCCATCTATCGCGGCCATAGCAATTCGGTAAGTTCGGTGGCAATCAGTCCCGACGGCAACATTCTGGCCTCTGGCAGTGATGACCAAACCATAAAACTCTGGGATCTCCATAGCGGCGGCTGTCTGCAAACCTTGTTGGGACATAGCAATCCGGTAAAGTCGGTGGCAATCAGTCCCGACGGGAATATTTTGGCCTCTGGCAGTAATGACCAAACCATAAAACTCTGGGATATCGAGAATGGAGAATGTCTGAAAACTTTACAGGGGCATAGCAATTTGGTAAGGTCGGTGGCCATCAGTCCCGACGGGAAAACTCTGGCCTCGGGCAGTGATGACCATACGATTAAACTCTGGGATCTCCATAGTGGTGACTGCCTGCATACTTTGCAAGGGCATAGCGATTGGGTAAGGTCGGTGGCAATCAGTCCCGACGGGAATATTTTGGCCTCTGGCAGTAATGACAATACGATAAAAATCTGGGATCTTTATAGCGGCGACTGCCTGCAAACTTTGCGGGGACATAGCAATTGGGTATTTTCGGTGGCAATCAGTCCCAACGGGAATATTCTGGCCTCTGGCAGTGCTGACCAAAGCATAAAACTCTGGAATCTCCATAGCGGCCACTGTTTGCAAACTTTACCGGGGCATAGCAATTTAGTATGGTCGGTGGCAATCAGTCCCGACGGGAATATTTTGGCCTCGGGCAGCGATGACCAAAGCATAAAACTCTGGGATCTCCATAGCGGCGACTGCCTGCAAACTTTGCAGGGGCATAGCAATTTGGTATTGTCGGTGGCAATCGGTCCCGACGGGAAAACTCTGGCCTCTGGCAGTTCTGGTAAGACGATACAACTCTGGGATATCGATAGCGGCGACTGCCTGCAAACTTTACCGGGGCATAGCAATTCGGTATTTTCGGTGGCTTACACTCCCGACGGGAAAACCCTGGCCTCTGGCAGTTATGACAATAGGATCAAACTCTGGGATATCGATAGTGGCGACTGTCTTCAGACCTTTGAGGGACACGCCAATTGGGTATTCTCGGTGGCCTACGCTCCCGACGGTCAAACCCTGGCCTCTGGCAGTTATGACAATACGATCAAACTCTGGGATCTCCATAGCGGCCACTGCCTGCAAACTTTGCCGGGGCATAGCAGTTGGGTCAGGTCGGTGGCATTCAGTCCCGACGGCAATATTCTGGCCTCTGGCGGTTCTGACAATACGATAAAAATCTGGGATCTCCATACCGGCCAGTGTCTTCAGACCTTCCAGGGTCATAACAATTGGGTATTATCGGTGGCCTACGCTCCCGACGGCAAAACTCTGGCCTCTGGCAGTTCTGACCAAACCATAAAACTCTGGGATATCCACAGCGGTCACTGCCTGCAAACTTTGCCGGGGCATAGCCATTCAGTAAGGTCGGTGGTATTCAGCCCGGACGGGAATATTATGGCTTCTGGCAGTGATGACCAAACCATAAAACTCTGGGATATTCATAGCGGCGACTGTCTGCAAACCTTGCGGGGACATAGAAGCGTGGTATGGTCGGTGGCAATCAGTCCTGACGGGAAAAGCTTGGCCTCTGGCAGTTCTGACCAAACGATTAAGATTTGGGATTTGCAGTCCGGGGAATGTCTGAAAACCATTAGCAATAAACTCTATGCCGGGGCGAAGATTGCCGGAGTGACCGGGTTGACGGCAGCCGAGAAAGCGTCGTTGATTGCGTTGGGGGCGGTGGAGTAGGACAGAAACCGGGTTTCTGCGACAATTTTTGCAACTGAGCCCAAAATTAACTAAAGAAACCCGGTTTCTCTCACCCAAGCGACAATTTAGGCAAGCCCAAAATTAACTAAAGAAACCCGGGTTCTCGCAGGAAAGAAACCGGGTTTCTATGACAAGGTTGGTGCGGTGACAGAGATGCGATCGCTCGTACCCGGTTTCTGCCTAAAAATTGGTCAAAAGCAATAGTTAAATGGGGATATTTTATCGTCGCCCTTACTGCCCGGTTTGGCGATCGCGATCGGGGATATTTTCCAGTAATTTCAATATAGCAATTCTCATAGTTATGAAGTACAAAAAAACCTGTCATTCCCGCGCAGGCGGGAATCCAGAAAACCTCTGTACTTCCGAAGGGACAATAACCGCTATAAATAGCCAATCGGTGTAAAGATAGGCGATCGGTCTGTTGGCGTTCTGCTTCAGTCGGTTGCTGACTGTTTTTTTCCGGTTATATGTAAGTAGGTGAACATAATTAATTGCACTTTTCGTTTCCCGCCGATAGACTGTGGATTCCCGCCTTCGCGGGAATGACAGTTTTTCTTCTGATATGGCCTGTGGTGTATTTATTTCTGCCCACCTACTTATAATCAATTTATCGCCAGTATAGAAAGCTTGTCAATGAAAGATAATCAGAGGTTAAATAATGCCAAAATCACGTCATATTTCTCTATCAAAAAAGGGAGAATATCAAGTTCTGGTCATTCCCCACGAATTTGCTTTATCGGGGACAGAGGTTTTGCTACGTCAAGAAGGCGATCGCTTAATTATTGAAGCGATCGCTTCTACTTCTCTGCTTGATCTGCTGAATACATTGCCAGATATTGCCGATGAGTTTCCTGACATTGATGAAGCACTACTCTTGATGATATTAAATTTTAGTCCGAGCGAATGACCTATCAATATCTCCTCGATACCAATATTTTGTCAGACTTGGTTAAACGGCTCAGTGCGATTAAATTGAGAGATGCGATTTTCTTGGATTGCTGTAATTGTTCCGGCATGATTAATCCTCCTGTTTCATAGCATTCAGACTGGTTGGTAATTTTCGTGATTATCGATAATTTCGGATAAATCACTTAGTTTGGGTAAATCTTTTAGGGCGGATTTGAATGAATCACTTTCAGTCAAAATATCCTCAAGAGTTAAATAATGAACGATCGCCCGATTTATTTCAGGATATTGCGATCGCCGTGGAATAAAGGTTCTCTTATACCCAACTCCTGCCAAAATAATGCCAATATCAGCTTCGGTTTCTGTGATTTTTTGGTAGAATTCATCCGCATCACTTTGAGGTAATGGCTTGCCCCTTAACTTACATTGAAAATAAATTTTTTGCTGATTTTCATTGTAGCCACTGCCATCAACCCCACCATCGGGTCCGAGAGACCCTGCTTCCAGTCCTAGTTCGACCGCAAAACAGCGACCCAGCCGCTGTTTTGCTTGATTATCTGAATTCAAATATCCAGCAATTAATGCCCTAATTTGAGTTGCATCCATTAGATAGATTAAGATTGTTAACTTTATGCTTCAGTTTTATATTTTTGAGGAATCAATTTTTCATACAATAGATTGATTCCAAGTATGGCACATTCATTTTCCTTTCCCTTCATATCATATTGTGCTATTTTTGCCAATGTCTTAGTATCAAGTTGAACCGTCACTTCTGACCTTTGTGATGTTTTTTGAGAATCTTGATTAGTTTGACTATTGTTTTTAATTTTATTCAGATAATCTTGCTCTTTTTCTCCATAGGCTAAAGCGTACTTAATTGCTTGAGGAATAATTTGTTTCATCGGCACTCCCAGCCAAATAGAACAAAGTTCATCAGCTTTTCTTTTTTCTTCAGTTTCAAAACAAAATCTAAATCGATCTTGTTGTAACATGGAATCGGATTTCTGTAACCCAATTGATAAGGCTCGTTCTTTGATTCCATCGGTTGTTTGATCCTGGCTGACTGTCATAGACACCTCCTAGATTATTAAACATTCATGGCAAAGATTATAAAAATATTCATAAGTAGATGCAAATCCTGGACAATCCCAAATATACTTATTTTGCTCTAGAGCACTATCTATTTCATCTTGAAAATTCTCCATTCCTGGGGCAACTTGACAATTTTTAGGTTTGGGATTTGCTGCCTCTAATTTAGAAATTACTCGATCTTGTTCAATGCCAAGAGGTACAACTAAAAATATCGGATAGTAATTAATTCCTGGTTCGCGGTTGGCTCTTATTTCTACATCCGCAGCCGTATCTAAGAAGCTGGGCAAGTCGTTGAGCGATCGCTTTTGCGATTTATTAATTGGAATTACAATGGTATCTGGATAGTTATTACTCATCATTGTCACCATATCTTCTGGGGGGCTATCAGTATCAATGACGATATAATCATAAGTCGCCAAATCTGCCTTCTTTATTTGCTTAAATTGACGGTTAAAATCGGGAGGATTCCAGAGGATATCTAACCAGCCATCGATTGAACTTAAAAATTCTTGATATTTTGGGCGTCTACCTTTGTAGAAACTCCAGGCATCAGGACGCGGATCGCAATCAACGAGAAGGATTTGCCCTAATTGTTATTTTCTAAGAACCCCAGCGATATGCACCGCTAAGGTAGTCTTGCCTACTCCACCTTTGTCGTAATGACAAAGAATAATGTGAGCCATTAGTTATCTCCATCACACTTGACATTTTCTATTATATAGCATTTTTTTATTTTCATGTGTGAAATGTTTAGGCTAGGCAGACAAATTAACCATGAGTTAATGATGAGAAAAAAACCAGGGTTTTTCCTCATCATTAAAATTATTTTTGGTTTGGGAATGGCGCGATCGCATTCTCTGGCAGTTTCGACAATATTATAAATTCAGCTAGAAACCCGGTTTCTTGAAGAAACCGGGTTTCTACGCCAAGAATTAAAGTTATCTGTTTTTTGCCAAAATATCTGCGTGCCTAACCCACCCTACCCCACTAGGTAAGATTTAAAGATTTAGAAATTTAGATATTTAGAGAATTCCTCAGTGCCTCTTGCACCAAAGTCAAAATATCCGTGGGCAAAATACCCAACTGCCTTTGAAATACGGACTCATCAACAGTGGCAATTTTATCAGCCCTAATTAAAGATGTCTTTTTTAGTCCAGTTTGGGCAAAATCAGGATAATTATCCTCTAGCAAAACCCAAGTATCTCGCAATTGCCCGGAGGGAATTTTGGAAAAAATGCCCAAAATAATTAGCTCTTGGCGATGACGGGCTATCACTAAAGCTGGTCGCAGCTTATTAGAGGCTAAATCGCTAAAAGGAAAGCGAACTAGCCAAGTTTCATAACAGTTAGGCTGGTTCGTCATTATATATATCTTCTTCTGGGTCGTTCCACTCTGAAAAACCTGTTTCTGCCAATTTCATCATCACTGTAGCTGCGATTTTTTCTGATATTTCTTCATCTAGGGCGATCAGTTCGTCCAAGGGCAAATTAAAAATGATTTGTTTGATTTCGGCTACTGTCATACTGTTTGTCCAATCAAGATTTGTATTCCTTCGTTAACCAATGGAGTTTGGTCAGTCCAGAAAATATAATTTTATTTGGGATATGACTTATTATAGCATCTTACTTTTGCATCGGTTTTTGCAGAAACCGGGTTTCTGCAAAAACCTCCCTGTGGAGATGCCAAAATTATCGCAGAAACCCGGTTTTTTTCTTATCATTAAACGTCTTTTTGGTTCGGGGATGGGGCGATCGCATTCTTTGGCAGTTTCTATCCATTCCTGCATAATTACCTCTACATTTTGCACCGCTTCTTGATAGGTTTTTCCGTCAGCGGCACAACCCGGTAATTCTGGAACTTCAGCGATAAATGCTTGGTATTCTTGACTCCAATAGAGGATTATTTTATAATGAAGCATCATTTTCACCTCATACTTAGGTTCTTTCGGCATTAGGGAGAAAAATGTATTTGATACATAATTTCAGTCGGTGGGCTACGGCACGAATTAAAGTTATCTGTTTGTGGCCAAAATATCTGCGTGCCTAACCCACCCTACCCTTAATATGTCAGTCGGTGGGCTACGGCACGAATTAAAGTTATCTGTTTGTGGCCAAAATATCTGCGTGCCTAACCCACTCTACCCCTGATCTAAAGAAACCGGGTTTCTTCAAGAAACCCGGTTTCTGATTAATCAATTATTACAGTATCATTACAGTTTTGTGCCACATTCAGAACAGCATTTATGGCTGGAAGGATTAACCGTATGGCAACTGGGACATTCTAGGATACTGTTAGCCAGCACCTCGGTTGCCGTCTGGGGTAAACCCATCATTTCGGTGTTGCTCTTTCCGGGGGCAACCATTGGGTAACAGTTTTCTGCCCGCTTCACATGGACATCTAAAATTACCGGGCCATTATGAGCTAACATTTGCGCGATCGCCCCTGGCAATTCTTCGCGAGTATTCACGGTAATGCCTTTAATGCCGTAAACATTGGCTAACTTCACAAAATCCGGGGTGCCTTGTTCCAGGTCAGTGGCTTCATACCGTTCCCCATAAAAAGTTTCTTGCCATTGCCGCACCATGCCCAACCAACCATTATTCAGGATGACGATTTTTGCCCCCACTTTGTAATGGGAAATAGTGCCAAGTTCCTGCATATTCATTTGGAAACTGCCATCCCCAGAAATGCAGATGGTTTCCACCTCTGGCAGGGCTAATTTCACCCCCACCGCAGCGGGAACACCATAGCCCATTGTCCCCAAACCTCCACTTGTCACCCATTTGCGCGGGCCGGTTTTCAGGAATTGGGCTGCCCACATTTGGTGTTGACCCACGTCGGTGGTGTAGTACGCATGAGGGGCTTGGCGACACAACTCCACAATCGCTTCTTGGGGGGAAAGGGTTTCCGAAGGATGGGGCTCTTCCAGGGGATATTGTTTTTGCCATTGGGCAATGCGATCGCGCCATGCTTTCGTTTGTTCTGGGTTCAATCCATTGCCCATTTCGTGATTGCGCCGCAACAGGTCGATCAATACCTGACGCACATCCCCCACAATAGGCACATCGGGTTTACGATTTTTCCCCACTTCTGCCGGGTCAATATCAATGTGGATTACCTTAGCGTCCTTGGCAAATGTATCTAACTTGCCGGTTACACGGTCGTCAAACCGCGCCCCCACCGCAATCAACAAATCACAGTTACTCACTGCAAAGTTGGCATAAGCAGTTCCGTGCATCCCCAACATCCCCAGGGACAGAGGATGGTGCTCATCAAAAGCGCCTTTACCCATCAAGGTGGTGGTGACAGGAATTTTGAAATGTTCCGCCACTTCTTGAATTTCCGCATGGGCATTAGAGGCGATCGCGCCGCCCCCCACATACATCAACGGCTTACTGGATTCCCGAATCAATTGCAGGGCTTGATTAATTTGCCGGGGATTTCCTTTCACCGTCGGACGATATCCGGGCAAATGCACCGTCCCCGGATTAATCGGCTCATAATCACATTCCAAAATTCCCATATCCTTGGGGACATCAATCAACACCGGGCCTGGTCTGCCGGTACTTGCCAAGTGGAACGCTTCTGCCACCACGCGAGCAATATCATTAGGATTGCGAATCACATAAGAATGCTTCACCACCGGCAAAGTAATCCCAAAAATATCCACTTCCTGAAACGCATCACTGCCAATCAAACCACTGGGAACCTGTCCGGTAATCGCCACAATTGGCACGGAATCGAGATAAGCAGTCGCCAAACCTGTCACCAAGTTGGTTGCCCCCGGCCCAGAAGTGGCCATACAAACCCCCACTTTTCCCGTAGCCCGGGCGTAGCCATCGGCTGCATGGGCAGCCGCTTGTTCATGTCTAACCAGAATATGCTTCAGTTCCCCTGCGGCTTCAGCACGATAAAGTTCATCATAAATCGGCAGGTTTGCCCCACCGGGATAACCAAAAATATGCTGTACCCCGTGACGTTTCAAGCTATCAATCAAAGCAAAAGCGCCGCTCACTCTTTTAACTGTTACATTTTGCAGTTGCATAACTAATCCTCGTAATCTTCGCAAATGTTTTAGCTGTTGATGAATTCTGATGAATTCGGTTTAGGGATCAAAATTATCATGTCAAAATTTAGATAATTTTTATGTCCTTAATTTATATATAATTTTTCTCATACAGCGGGAATTATATAGCCCATATTTTTTATTTTGGTATTTTGACTTGATTGGGGATTTGATTGGGGATTTGATTGGGGATTTGATTGGGGATTTGATTGGGGATTTGATTGAGGATTTGATTGGGGAGAGTTTGTCAGACTTACTCGGTGCAAATTTCCTGGGTAAGTCTGAGATTAGTCAGGTTTTCAGGTTAGTTTGCTAATCGATTTCCTCTTCCTAGGAACTAATCTCTAATCCATATAAGGTAATGATCTCATGGTTCTTTGATTTGATTTATTAGTCACTCGTTTAAGGGATTCACTTATTAATCATGCCCTAAAATTTCGGGATTGGCAATTTTCTTGATATTTATTTAAGAATATTCATATTTAGATAAATTTGTGTCCCGCTATTTCCCTTCGTGTACCGTTATTTGCCGCATATTGTCAGAAGATTATCACAAAATTTGTCAAAAAAGCTTAAAAAAAAATTAAATTTGTCTCAAATCCTTTCCTTTAGAAACCAGGTTTCGTAGAAGTTACCCGGTTTCTTTGATCGAGGGACTTTTCTACCTCCTCTCCTCCCTTGGTCGATCGCAGGTGGATCGCTGGTTGGTAAATAGACCCTAGTCTATCAAAAACCCCCCAAGCATCCGTTTCTCCTGTGGGAAACGAGAAATTGGGGAGTTTTTATAGTGAAAAATTCACTCTAAATGAATATTATTTCACTGTTATTTCACCTGGAACTGAGTGCCACGATAACATCCTTGAAAAGAGGTTAACTGACTGCCGGTTAGCTGCTCCAGTTTAGTGACTAACGAACTTGGAGATTGGGATTCCGAGGCATTCCATTCATACATGAAATTACCTAAAGATTGCCCGGTTTCTTCATAGCTATATTCTTGGACTAAGATATTTTCAACTCCAAGTACCTGTTGATCGTGGTAGCCATTAACGATAATTTTGGAAATCACTGCACCGGGTTCTGCTTTAATTTTCCACTGTACAGGTTCATAGGCAGAAAGTGCTAGAACGATCGGTTGTTTTTGTTTGGCAATTTGCACCGTAACTTCCCCGGTTGGGCGGTAGTCAATGCGATGATCTCCACGGGCTTCATAGATGCCAATTAGATGCAGGGCAGATTGATTTTTGTTTTGGTTTTTGTAGGCAGAAAAATCTTGACTTCCCCCAGAACCACAAGGACTTTCTGAATTGACTGAAATTACAGGATTTGTTGTGATATTGGTTCGGGTTTGGAACTTTTGGCAAGGAATTAATCCAGCCACTATTCCTACAGAGGCGATCGCGCCAATTGCTCCACCAATGGGTAGCAGTTTTTTTAAGGATCCGAGTAAATTAACCTGAGTAATTTTCTCTACGGTTTCTTGCACTGCTACTTTAGTATCTCCCAGGACATCTCCCAGAAAATTGCTGTTGCCATCAAGTCCTGCTAACATGAGCAAACTTTCCGGGTTTTCCAGCAAGTTTTGGATGACTTTGGCTTCGCCGATATAGAGATTTCTGCTTTCTCGGTCGAGGAGTAACCAATATTGGTCCGTTTGATTTAGACCATAATCTTGAATTTGGGGTGCAATTTGAGGATGTTGCAGGAAAACTTGCCAAGCTAAAGCCGAACCAGTCCCGACATTTTTCCCATCGCTATACATTAATTGGTTAATGTCCGGTTCCCAGTGCCACGCCACCCAACGGCGTGGGTATTCATAGCCGAGGGATTTTTCCAACCGCGCATGGGCAGTCAGGTTTAAAGGTTGAACTAATGGATTAGACATCGATATTTCTCGCTGGTTTAAATAAAAAAAATTAGACCAAAGTTAGACCAAAGCTGGACAAAACCTAGGCCAAAACTAGATCGCACCCGGAACCGATATAGGCGATCGCCCAACAGAAAAGTTACAATTCAAAGAATTAACCACAGCCCGAATCGTTATCGGGATGTGTAGGGGCGATCGCCTAAAAATCTGGATTTCAGTAGAAGCCGTGATTTTTGCTAAAAATCTGCGGATCGGCAAATCAGGCAACACCAATCACTGGCCATAGGAAAAAAACCATGTTTACTCATTTTTTTATTAGGCGACCAGTCTTTGCCTCTGTCTGTTCCCTAATCATTATTCTGATTGGGATGGTGGGATATACTCGTTTGCCCTTGCAAGAATATCCTAGCATCGACCCCCCAGCAGTCAATGTGTCCACCACCTATCCTGGTGCCAACCCCAGGGTGGTGGAAACGGAAATCACTGATGTGCTAGAAGATGCCATTAACGGCATTGAAGGGGTGAAAACGATGCGATCGGAAAGTCGCGAGTCCGTTAGTTCAATTACTGTGGAGTTTGAACTCAGCCGGAACATCGAAGAAGCCGCCCAAGACGTGCGAAGTCGGGTTGACCGTGCGATCGGCAACCTGCCGGAAGACGCAGAAACCCCCGTTGTCAGCAAACGAGACGGAGACTCATCGCCAATTCTCTGGTTTGCTGTCTACAGCGATAAGTTCAGCACCTTAGAATTAAGCGACTACGTTGATCGCTATGTGACTGATATCCTGGAAACCGTTCCCGGAGTCAGCAACATCATCATCAGAGGCGAACGGCGTTATGCCATGCGCGTCTGGCTCGATCCGGCAAAACTGGCCGCCCGCAACCTCACAGTCCTCGACGTAGAACAAACCCTCAGAGAACAAAACATCGAAATTCCCAGCGGCAGAATTGAGGGAAATACTTTAGAATATTCCGTCCGTACCCTCGGTAGACTGCAAACCCCGGAAGAGTATCAACAGTTAGTCATCAGAAAAAATCCTGATGGTTCCCAAGTTTACTTGCGCGACCTAGGAATAGTGGAAATTGGCGCCGAAGACGATCGCTCATTCGTCAGATTTAACGGCATAAATGCCGTAGGTTTAGGGATTGTCAAAATCTCTAAATCCAACACCCTGGATGTAGCCAACGGGGTGAAAGCGAAAATGGCTGAACTCGCCCAAAATTTTCCCGAAGGACTGAATTACCAGTTATCTTTTGATACCTCGAAATTTATTAGTTTAGCCATCACAGAAGTGTGGCATTCTCTTTATCTTTCAATTTTCCTGGTAATTTTAGTCATCTTCTTTTTCCTGCGGGACTGGCGAGCCACCTTAGTTCCATCGGTGACAATTCCTGTCTCCTTAATTGGGGCATTTGGCATCATGTTCGCCCTGGGCTATTCCATTAATACCCTCACCTTATTTTCTCTTACCTTAGCCACTGGCTTAGTGGTGGATGACACCATTGTGGTGCTAGAAAATATTGTCCGTTATATCGAAGAAAAAAAGATGTCCCCCTATCAAGCGGCAATGGCTGGAGTGGGTGAAGTCGTCTTTGCGGTCATTGCCACTACTGTGGTGTTAGTTGCGGTATTTGTTCCCATTGGATTTTCCAGCGGCACCATCGGGCGATTACTCACGGAATTTTCCATCACCCTGGCAGGTTCGGTGGTGATTTCTACCATTGTGGCCTTAACTTTAGCCCCGCCATTATCCGCGAGAATCTTAAAAAATCCATCGTCTATAACCCGTTCGCCAAGGAAAAGTTTACTCAACATTTTCTTTGGCTATATTGAAGTATTCTTACGCAAAGTCGAAAGAAGCTATCGCTGGTCACTGATCAAAATCATGCCATTAAAATTTGTCATGGTTGGGGGATTTTTTCTCTCTTTAGTATTGACTGTGATTTTATTTCAACAAATTCCTCAAGGCTTTTTACCTACGGAAGATAGAGGATCAATCTTTACCATCGTCAGAGCACCCCAAGGGGTTTCTCTCAGCTATACCGATAACCTAATTCGTCAAGTCGAAGAAGTGTATAGCCAAGTACCAGAAGTGGAAACTTATTTTACTGTAGGGGCTTTCGGTCGAGGTACAGCAGGAGAAGTGAATCAAGGAATCGCATTTGTTAGACTCAAAGATTGGAGTCAGCGCAAAAATCCCGACCAATCCCAACAAGAAATCATTAATCGATTGCGGCCAAAATTTGGCGCAATTCCTGATGGAATTGTCTTGGCAACTAATCCCTCTTCTTTACCAGGGGCAGGATTTGGTCAAGCGGTAGAATTTGTCCTCCAAGGCCCGGATTTTGACGAATTAGCCCAAGTTTCTGAGGAGTTTACTCGGCGAGCCCAAGAATTACCGCAACTGGTGAATGTTGATACAGATTTAACTATCAATAAGCCGGAATTAACTATTTCCATTGATAGAAATCAAGCGGCTAACTTAGGAATTTCCGTGCGGGATATTGCGCGAACTATGCAAATTCTTTTAGGCGGGCAAAAAATCACCAGTTTTAATCAAGGAAACCGCCGCTATGAAGTCGTGGTTCAAGCGGAAAAAGAATTTCGTTCGACTCCCGAAGATATTCGTCAATTATATGTCCGCAATCGGGAAGGTCAGTTAGTTCCTTTGAGTAATTTAGTCACCATTACCCCCGACACAACGCCGCCCCAAATTAACCACTTTAATCGGTTTCGGGCTGCCCGAATTTCCGGAAGTGTAGCCCCCGGATTCAGTTTAGGAGAAGCCTTAGACGCTTTGGACAATTTAGCTAAAGAGGTACTTCCTGCGGATATGCGTACTGCTTTATCCGGTCAGTCTTTGGAGTTTAAAGAAGCGGGACAATCCACAATCTTTACTTTTGCCTTATCTTTGGCTTTTATCTTTTTAGTGTTAGCGGCTCAGTTTGAAAGCTATATTGATCCGATCATTATTTTGCTGGCGGTGCCGTTATCATTATTAGGTGCATTTGTGGCATTAATATGGGCAGGTTTGGAACTCGATATTTTTAGTCAGATTGGCTTAATTATGTTAATTGGTTTGGCAACGAAAAACTCGATTTTAATTGTGGAGTTTGCCAACCAGTTACGAGAACAAGGAATGTCAATTACTAAGGCAGCAATTAATGCGGCAGAACTCCGCTTTCGACCGATTTTAATGACCGCTTTTTCTACCATTTTTGGCATTTTGCCCTTGGCATTTGCTACCGGGGCTGGGGCTGCTTCTCGCGTGTCTTTGGGCATGACTGTGGTGGGGGGAATGTTTGTCTCTACCCTGTTAAGTTTGTATGTGATTCCCGTGTTTTATGCGATCGCGATGCAAGCCCAATATCGCTTAATGCATCATGGTCATAAGGAGAAAGAAGTGTGATCATAAAGAAACCGGGTTTCGCCGAAGTTACCCGGTTTTTAAACTGTTGATGGTTGATGGTTCATTAAATATGATAAAATGTTAGGGTGGGTAATTTTTGCCCGCCCTAACATTTTTTTGACTTTATAAATTATGTCATCAGTCGCGATCGCACTGAAAATCCTTCGTAGGGTGGGACGAGACGCGGCAGTGATTTTGGGATAAAAGCGATCGCCTTTATTCCGCGTCGTAGCCCACCAAAACCAGCCTTCGTAGCTTGTAGGGTGGGCAATTCATAAATTAAATTCAAGCATGGGTTAATTTTATTGGTTAATTTTCAATTGCCCACCAGTTCTAGTGCGAATGCTTATGATTGAGTGTCTAACTCAAGCTGCTTAACCACTTCTTTTTGTTTCTCTGCACTTTTCACCACTTCATAGCTTAAACGCATATTTAATCTGGCTTGATTTTCAATAATATCTTTAACCGTGACAATCTGAATCTTATCATAACTCTGAGTCATGTATTTACTCCGATAAAATTCAGCATATTTTGCCGTTTTTAGCATATCTTTGGTGGGATTATCTAAGGTGATATGGCAATACTAGCATTTTCTAGGGTCATGGTTCCGATTAAGTCTCGGATATTTCCGGATTTGACTTTCCCAGATTTCACTTGGAAAATTATTTTTTCTGGTTCGTTTTTATCGCCTTGAAAATAGACAACGCCATCAATTCCTTGATCTGACTCTTTTTTGGTGTTAATGACTGATCGGTTATTGGTGTAAGTTAAAATTGCCCATTTTTCAAATTATTTCCGAGTGGGATCGTCCGCTTTATTGGCTAAGGCTATGGCATTTTCTATATCTTTGGGAATCCCATTGAGTTTAATTTGTTCTAATACTCCCTTACCAAAGTATTAGTCTAATCTTTTTAAGATTAAACTAATACTTTGGTAGGTAATATCAATGCCGATCCATTGTCGATTTAATCTTTGCGAAACCGCAACTGTTGTCCCACAGCCACAGTAAGCATCTAATACCATATCATTTTCATTAGAACTGGCTTGAATGATTCTTTCTAATAATGCTTCTGGTTTTTGGGTTGGATAACCTAACCGTTCTTTAGCTGATGGTGCAATAATTGGAATTTTCCAAACATCAGACATTTTCACTCCTTTAGCATCTTCATCTGTTGTTTGTGAAGGTACTCTTTTTCCGCTTTTGTCATGTCGAGAAACAATCTTTTTACTTCCAAACCGTTTTAAATTTGATGCAGCACGTTACTCTAAAAGTACGTTAAATAAGGATTTTTTATCATTTTTGGTGTAAAATAAAATTATGTCGTGATTTATAGAAAAACTTTTTTCTGCAACTGCCCATTTTTTATAACTCCAGATTATTTCATTTTGAAAATTGCCCATATGAACGCAAAAAACAGCATCTAATACTAATTTTAAATAGTGACTAGCTGTTGGATCGCAATGTAAGTAAAAACTGCCGGTAGGTTTTAAAACCCGATGAATTTCGGTGATTCTTAAAGTCATGCTGACCAAATAAGCCAGCAAACTGCCCTCTCTTAAAACATTCCTTAAGCCTGTAATTAAATCAATGCATTGCTGAGTGAATAAGCCATGATAGTTATCAAAAATTTCATGGATTCCTTGAATAGCGCGATCGTCCCATTCCCAAGTATCAATAAATGCTTGGGCTTGTGCTTTGTCCTCTGAACCAATATTATTGTAGATTTGATTATAATTACCTTTAGAGTTAAAAGGCGGATCGATATAACATAAGTCAACGGACTCATTTTTGATGTAGCGTCTTAAAACTTCTAAGTTGTCCCCGTAATAAAGCTGATTAACCATATTTTTTAGCCTACTTGCTTTTGTTGAGATTTCTTAATCTCCACTTTGCTCAATTACCACAATGCCATAAGCATCAGGGATTTAAATAAGCTTAAAAATCAGATTATGACGGATGTTTTGTGAATAAATATTAACTAAATGTCAGATTATCACGGAAAATGACGGGCATCAACTAAGCTATAATGGTTAAATCGATTCGCCTGTCTAAGTTAAATGAATGTAACAGGAGCTTTACAATTTGCCGATCGCTTAGTGTTTCAGCAAACAGAAAAGCACTTAGATGACTCTCAGAAAATAGCTGTAGCTACAATAAATCGGTCGGCTGGGTCTTGATGGGGTAGGGAAATCTGGCGACTTAAAATAGCAATGGCATAATTCATCTCGGCTTCACGAGTTTTCAGTCTTTTCAAAGCTAAGTTAACCCATGTAATCGGGTCAGGATGTAAAGATATCCGGCCTTTTTCTGCTAAAATCAATGTTTCCCAAATGCTAATTGGACTCAGCCAAAGTTCAGTATTAGGATCGGCAATTGCAGTTTGAAGTTGGCTTGATAAGCGTTGGTCTCCCAGTAAATACCACAGCCAAATGTGGGTATATCTAGCAGCAGTTTCATTCTAACACCTTCCAGGGCTGAGGCTCTGGAGTAATTATATCTCCTAAAATTTCACCGCTTCCCTTCATTGCCCCAAAAGCGGGGCGGGGATCTGGGGTAGTAGCGGGATAGATAATCACTAAGGGTTTGCCTTCATGGATGACCGTAATCGGGGTTTTAGTCCGTTCGACTTCTATAAATAGATTCTGGAGAATTTGGGGCAGTTCATGGGTTGTAATTTCTGTCATTTGTCACCTCCTAAACCGTGAAATAAACCGTGAAAAATCATGTAAATGCCGCATCGCTTACAGCGGTTTTCTATTAAGTAGGTGGGCAGAAATAAATGCACTACAAACCATATCAGAAGAAAAACTGTCATTCCCGCGAAGGCGGGAATCCAATGATTTACGGTAGGGAACGAAAAGTGCAATTAATTATGTTCACCTACTTAAATCTACAATACCGATCGCAGCGATCGCTAATCTGGCCAATTCTCCTTCTCTTAACACCGTTGCGGACTTATACAGATCCTCGTGAGGGGGGCTCCTCTCTAGGGCGCGATCGCCTCAAACTCAACCAACAGGGCCGCCTGTTCTAAAACTAATTCAACGGCCAGCGCCTGCATATCTGGGGGATAACCATACTCTCGCAAAAGACGTTTAACCATAACTTTCATTCTCGCCTGCACACTGCTTTTGAGGTTCCAGTCAATACTGGCATTTTGGCGAATTCTCTGCACTAAAACAATCGCCAGTTCTCGGAGTTTATCTTTTCCCATCACTTCCCTGGCGCTGTTATTTTGGGCTAAAGCCTCATAAAAGGCGAGTTCGTAGGGTTCCAGTCCCAATTCTTCCCCCCGTTGTTGGGCGGTCTGGGTTTCTTTGGCGATCGCCAGTAACTCCTCAAGTACCTCTGCAACGCCGATCGCTTGGTTCTGATAGCGGCGTAGGGCTTCCTCCAGCATGGCCCAGAGGTGACGACTCTGGACTAATTGGGTGCGACTTTTTGCCCGGATCTCGTCCTTTAATAACCGCGTCAAGATTTCTACCGCTAGGTTCTGATGTTCCATCCCCCGCACTTCGGCCATGAATTCATCGGAGGTAATCGAAACATGGGAGTTTTTGATGCCTGCTTCGTCTAGGATGTTCACCACCGCATCGGACACTAACGCCTGATCCACTACCTGACGAATAGCCATCTCGATCTCCCCATTGCTCAATCCGCCGTTGCGAGATTCCAGTTTTTTCAGACTCCCTTGGATAGCTTGGAAAAAGGACACCGCCTCAGCCCGACTCAAGGCTTCAGGATGGGGAACCGCGAGAGAATAGGCTTTAGAGAGGGCGAGGACTGCATCTTGAAAGCGGCTTTTTCGGCTAGGGTGGGCGATGTAGTTGGTGGCGGTTTTGAGCAGGTTTAGTTTTGCTCTCGTGTCGGCGGTGTAATAACTTTGGTAGTCACAATCTGCCATAATCTGCTCGACCACCTCCAGTTTAGCCAGAAACACCGCTAAGGCTTGGTCTTGGTCGAGGGTGAGGCTACCCTTGCCGCCACTTTGAGAGTAAAAGGCCAGGGCTTCTTTCAAATAGGCGGCTAAACCCAGGTAGTCTACAATCAAGCCCCCGGTTTTCTCAAAGTAGACTCGGTTAATCCGTGCGATCGCCTGCATGAGATTATGACCTTTGAGGGGTTTGTCAATATACAGGGTATGGAGCCCAGGCGCATCAAACCCCGTTAGCCACATATCGCAGACGATCGCTAACTCTAGGCCGTCCTCCGGGTCTTTCAGCCGTTGAGCCAGAATTTGCCGTTGGGTTTTGGTGGTATGGTGGCGGACGAGGGAGGCTTCATCGGCAGCAGCAGCGGTCATCACGACTTTAATTTTTCCCCCTTTGAGCGCGTCATCATGCCACTGGGGACGGAGTTTGACGATCTGTTCATAGAGATTAGCTGCGATCGCGCGACTCATCGTAACAATCATCCCTTTTCCTCGGTTGGCGGTTTGCCGTTGCTCAAAGTGGGTGACAATATCTTGGGCAATGATCGCGAGGCGTTGGGTAGAACCTACAATGGCATCCAGTTGAGTCTGTTTGGCCTTGGCTTTTTGGGTCTGGTCTAGGTCTTCAAAGGCTAAGTCTTCCTCCAGTTCATCGAGGAGTTGGCGGCCCGTTTCGTCTAAATCTACTTTCACCAGGCGGCTTTCATAGTAAATGGGAACCGTGGCCCCATCTTCCACCGCACGGGCGATATCGTAGATGTCGATATAGTCGCCGAAGATAGCGGGGGTGTTTTTATCCCCTTGTTCAATGGGAGTTCCCGTAAAGCCCACAAAAGTAGCATTAGGCAGGGCATCGCGGATATATTTAGCAAAGCCGTATTTGGTCTGTTTGCCGATTTCGTTTCCTGCTGCATCTTTGAGGGTGACTTGTCGGGCTCTGAAACCGTATTGGCTGCGGTGGGCTTCATCCGCAAGGACAACAATATTAGAACGGTTGCTAATTTGAGGATAGAGGGTTTCGTTGTTTTCCGGGGCGAATTTCTGAACCGTGGTAAAGACAATCCCCCCCGACCCCACATTCAGGAGTTCTCGCACTTGGGCGCGGTTGTTGGCCTGTTGGGGGTCTTGGCGCAGGAGTTGGCGGCATCCGGCGAAGGTATCAAACAGTTGGTCGTCTAGGTCGTTGCGATCGGTGAGAATAACCAGGGTGGGGTTATCGAGACTCAGGACTAATTTTCCTGCTAAAAAGACCATCGACAGGGATTTTCCGCTTCCTTGGGTATGCCAGAGAACGCCGCCTTTGCGATTTTTGGGGTCAGAGGCCGCCCGGTGGACGGAATCCAGGGCTTTATTGACGGCTTCATACTGGTGATAGGCGGCTATTTTTTTTATCGTTTGCACCCGGACAATTTCGGTTTCTGGGTTGATGGTTTTGGTTTGTTCAAAAACCGTAAAGTGGCGGATCAGGTCTAGGAGGGTGGCGGGGTTGAGAACTCGTTTAATCAGGGTTTCCAGTTCGTTTTCTGGGGAGTTGGGGTGGTCGGGGTCTTTCCAAGGGAGAAAGCGGTTATAGTCGGCGGAGAGGGACCCCAGGCGGGCGGTGAGGCCGTCGGAGATGATCAGCAGGGCGTTGTAGGTGAAGAGGTTGGGGATTTCTTGTTTATAGGTTTGCAGTTGGTTAAAGGCACTTTTAACGGTAGCTTGGGGGTCGGCGGCGTTTTTGAGTTCAATCACTACTAGGGGCAGGCCGTTAATAAATAGGACGATATCCGGGCGGCGTGTGTGGTTGTTTTCGCTGACGGTGAATTGGTTAACGGCGAGAAATTCGTTATTTTCTGGGTGTTTCCAGTCGATGACTTGCAGGGGTTCGCCTCTGGTTTCTCCCTCTTGTTGGAATTCTACGGTGATGCCTTCGGTGAGGTATTGGTGGCAGGTTTGGTTATTGTTGAGGAGGTCGGGGGTAGCGATGTTGAGGAGTTGTGTTAGGGCTTGTTGTTGGCTATCGGCGGGAATGTGGGGGTTTAAACGGTGGATAGCCTTTTTCAGTCGGGCGATCGGGACAACTTGATTAAAATTTTCCCGTTCTGAGTGGGGGCCATTGGGTTGGATATCGTAGCCGTTGCGGTAGTCGTAACCCAAGGTGGTTAAGTGTTCGAGGGCATTTTGTTCTATAGAGTCTTCGCTAAGGTATGACATCGCTTTGGAAAAACTAGGTTTGTTGTTGCGCTTGAGTGCATTGGGTGTAAAACCCCAACTTCACTATAAACGAGATGAAAATGTTTGTCGGGTCAGCATTGGGATTCATGCCATAAACCCCAAAATTGTAGGGGCGTATTGCATACGCCCAAAAGGTTTGTCGGGTGGGTTAGGGCTTAAATTAACTCCGAAAAACCCTAACTTATTTTCTCTGATGCAATCTAATTAGGTGGCCAGAAATAAATGCACCACAGACCCCATTAGAGGAGCAGAGGAGCAGAGGCGCAGAGGAGCAGAGGAGAGAGTGAATAGTGAATAGTGAATAGTGATATTTTTTCAACTTGTAGGGGCGAATGGCCATTCGCCCCTACGACTTTTGTACGGGCGAATGGCCATTCGCCCCTACGACTTCTCCCCTGCACCCCTGCACCCCTGCACCTCTGCACCTCTGCTCCTTCCTACACGCGGGAATCCAAGGATTTATGGTGGGGAACGAAAAGTGCAATTAATTATGTTCACCTACTTAAAAATATTATTCGGGGATTCGGAGTTTTCCACTCATCAGTTCAGGGAGGAGGGTGTCGCGGGTTTTGGTTAGGGTTTGAATTTGGTTTTCATTGAGAAAATTTTTTCTATCTATAGGTGAAACAATATCTTCAAACGCTTGGATAATTTCTGTATTTGGTATTATTGATTTAAGCTCATTAAAGCTTGTTTTATTCACTGATCCAAAGACAGTTCCTTCAGATTCAAATACATCAAAAAACTTTTTAAATGACTTTAATTTATAAAGACAATAGGACTGATGATTACTACTAACAGCAGACAAACCCCGACCAATACAACATTTTTCAAAAGCAACATTAATATCACCCACTGGAGCGCGTACACTTACTAAAACATCAAATTTGTTAGCAATTCTTTTAGGTTCAGTTGTAAAAAGCCGTATTGTTGGAAACCTGAAACCAAAATCTGTTCGACCTTGGAAGAAAATCAATCCTTCTCCATTCTGATTATAACTTGAACCGACAGGAGATTGACCCATTAATATATTAAATTCATCCCCCAACTTACCGACGCGCCAACCTGCGGGGATTGCGCCTAACTCGGAAGGCTGCATCGCCCCACCGGAGGAGCGATAGGGTTGGCCGTTTTCGTTGGGAAACTCAAAGTCAATAAACCAATGCTTAAATAGCGTCTGCGCGATTTTTTCTAAGGTTTCGTTTTGTTTTCTGAGGTTTTCGATTTTATCATCTAGACAGGATAAAACGGCAGCTATTCGTTTTTGTTCTTCCCAGCTAGGCAGCACAATTTTAAGCCTTCCTAGCATTTCATTATTTAAACTTGCCCTGGTTGAGGCAGAGGACAGCGCCGTTACTTCAGCCCTAAATTTAGGCGAGCGAAAATAATAACCTGCATATTCAGGAACAATCTCAAATTTTCCATTAGGTCTTAATCGCTTAGTAAAACCATTAAATGTTGCATTTTCATAATCTTTTAATGCAACACAACTCATCCCTAACTCTTTTACTGTTTCACTCGTTCGTGTCAGAAAAACATCGCCCCGCTTTACTGAGCATCTATGTCTTTCTTTATCACTAGATTCGACAAGTTCGAGCAAGTTTTTAGGGACAAAAAAGTTATCAAAAACTGTCTTGAAGGATAAAAAAGGAAATCCAGACCCAAAATCTTGAGCAGGTTTTGATAAACCAGAGCAAATATCAAAAGCTTGATTCAGATAGACTTCCTTCCACTCACTCATAACTCAAACTCCACCTTACAAAAAAGAACCCAACCATCTAAACCCTCAAACGCTGATTATCCCACAGATTTAACCCACCGCAAACCCCGTATAAGGTCGTACCTCTGGAGGATGAAACCCCAAAACAATTTTCTCTGGGGGAATTCCTGCTCGTAACAAATCATCCGCTATCCCATCCTCTAAACCGTCCTCATGAATCCAAACTTTATCCCCCACAACCTCCAAATGAACAATACAACCATGAATCCTAGTTCCTCGTTCCCATCCCCAAGTCATAAAAAAATAGTGAGTTTTATCATCACTCACAATCAAACGACGTTGAACTTCCCCGAAACGATAGGGAAGGTCTGCATATTCCTTTAAAATTGGATAAATAATCGAATAATATTGAGCTATTGTATCCATTCCAAAATCACCTCTCTTTTCTCGTCAAACACCAACAACTTAACAAGATTTCGTCGCAAAAGTAACCGCCCAATAGGTTACTCAAAAATATCTTCATAAGCTGATTTTTTTATCGCCAGATAGAGCATTCTATTCTCTTGCTTGTCCATCATAATCTCATCATAAAGAATATATTGTCCCAGGGCTTTTTCCAGATCGTCAATCCGCGATTTACCGATAAAACTTTTAATTGTTACAGCAATTTTTTGATGATCTTTCTCCGCCGTAATTAACTTCTCTGCCCCTAAATCTACAAATAAATCTCTTTTGCCAATCGACAAAATCAAAGGATCATCAGTAATAGTCCACCCTTCCTTAATTAAAGCATTTCTCACCGCATCATGGTAAATATCCTTAGCAGGCATTAATCCCCCTCCTCAATTTTAAACCCCACCTTTGCCAACTGCCGCTTAATTTCCTCATCCAAAATTGCCCCCTCCCGCATTTGTTCCCCTAACTCTTGGGTTAACTCTGCCATCTGCTCCTCAAACAGAATCCCATCGTCCTCCTCATCAGGAATCCCCACATAACGCCCCGGAGTTAAAACAAAATTGTGCTTTTCAATCTCTGCCAACTTTGCCGACTTACAAAATCCCTTAATATCGTGATATTTGCCCCCCTTCCGTTTCCATTGATGATAAGTCTCGGCAACCTTAGCGATATCTTCATCGGAAAACGCCCGATTGCGGCGATTCACCATATACCCCAACTCCGAGGCATCGATAAATAAAACCTCTCCCCGACGTTCCCGGTTTCGATTGCCGTTTTTGCGACGACTCAGCAACCACAAACAGGCCGGAATCCCCGTATTAAAAAATAACTGGGTGGGTAACATAACAATACAATCCACTAAATCCGCCTCTACAATAGCGCGGCGAATTTCCCCCTCTCCTCCCGTATTAGAAGATAAGGACCCATTGGACAAAACAAACCCCGCGCTGCCTGTCGGTGCCAAATGATAAATAAAATGCTGTACCCAAGCAAAATTAGCATTTCCTTCTGGGGGAACTCCATACTGCCAGCGTCCATCTTTCCGCAACAGTTCCCCACTCCAATCACTATCATTAAAAGGCGGATTCGCTAAGATAAAATCAGCCTTTAAATCTGGGTGAGCATCATTGAGAAAAGACCCCTCCCCATTCCATTTAATCTGAGAGGTATCAATTCCCCGAATGGCTAAATTCATCTTACACAGTCGCCAAGTCGTCTCGTTGCTCTCCTGGCCGTAAATGGAGATATTATCCATTCGGCCTCGATGGTGCTGGACAAATTTTTCACTCCAGACGAACATTCCCCCAGACCCACAGCAAGGGTCAAACACCCGCCCCTCGTAAGGTTCGACCATCTCCACCAATAATTTCACAATACTTTCTGGGGTGTAAAACTGTCCCCCTTTCTTCCCTTCTGCGAGGGCAAATTCTCCCAGGAAATATTCATAAACGCGGCCTAATATGTCCCCTTGGCTGAGTTTTTGCGCGTTTTGGTCTAAGTCTAGGTTCAGTTGTTCGGGGGTGGCTTTGTTGTCCCTGACTAATTTAGCACTACCGATGAGGTCGATTAATCCCCCCAAGGAACTTTTATCCAGTTTCTGCTGGGCGTAGACTTTGGGTAAAATCCCTTTCAGGTGGGGGTTTTCCTGTTCAATGGCGGTCATTGCGTCATCAACTAACTTGCCGATATTCGGCTGTTTTCCCTGAGCTTGGAGAAAGAACCAACGGGCCTTTAATGGCACAAAGAATACATTCTCGGCGAGATACTCGTCTTTGTCTTCCGGATCCGCGCCTTGATACTCTCCCTCCCCTAAAATGAGTTTGTGATGCAGCACTTCAAAGGCATCCGAGATATATTTCAGGAAAATTAAGCCCAGAACAATATGCTTGTACTCTGCCGCGTCCATGTTTTTGCGGAGTTTGTCGGCAGACTTCCAGAGCTTTTGTTCTAAGGTTTCGTTGGTTTTGGGTTGAGATTGTTTTTTCGGCATCTTTTAGACGATCGCAAGGACAAAAGGCTGTAGTGAACCCTGAATAAAGGGAATTAACGGCAATATTTCCGCCTGTGGGAATCTTAACATTGCCGTAGCTGCCTTGATCAACTACCTAATTGATAATTGATAATTGATAATTAATAATTAATAATTGATAATTGATAATTGATTTACCCTACACCCTACACCCTACACCCCAAAAGCCCCACACTTCCCACACTTCGATGGCGGCTTCCCACACTTCCCACACCCCCACACCCCCACACCCCACACCCTACACCCTACACCCTACACCCTACACCCTACACCCTACACCCCAAAAGCCCCCCCTGCTCCCCTTTGCCCGGTTAGTTATAATACACAAATCCTGACTAGCTGTCACCGGGACTATGGTTCAAACTTCTATCCCCCCTTATATCCTTTATCCCGACTCCGATGGTAAGCCGATCGCGGAAAATACCCTCCAGTATCGCTTAATTGTGCGTTTAGTCACCAATCTGAAACAACTCCTGCAACAACAAGTTGCTTTTTTTGCTGAACGAGATAAAGCCCAAGAAGAACGCGATCGGGCTTTCGCCAAATTGCGGGAACTGGGAATTGATCCAGAAACCCTTTAAAAGTAGGTTCGCTATGCTTTGGTAATTAAATCGTGCCAAAGCTAAAAGTTGGGCTAAAATTAATTAATGAACATACAGAAATAAGCGTTACGCTGTCGCTAACGCACCCTACAAATTCATTAATGAACATATAGAAATTGTGGTGCGTTACTAACCAAGTGCTCACCAAACCGATCGCGCCACTAAATAAGTCTAAATAAGTCCAAATAAGTTACTTACTGCGAACAGGGCGCAACCATTGCGCCCCTATTGGCTGGCATGATCTGAAAAAACAAAAATAGCCCGTTTTTTATATATAGGTAAAACCAGGCTATTTATATCAGGATAAAACGTGGTTAGGAATGGCACCACAGAGACACAGAGGAAACTTATATATATCTTATTTGTTTTATTTTAAGACTTTTTTAAGATTTAAAATAAAACAAAATTAAATTCATTATTTTAAGAATATTATTTTGTAATAAATTATATAGTAAATATCATAATTTGCGGTTTATCAAATGATAAACAAGTATTTTTTCCAATAAAAATTAACATAAAAAATAAAAAAAAATTAAAATAAGGTACATAAACCGCCGGGGGTTACAACCCCCGGCTAATAGCGCAAGTCGGTTAAAACCGACTGTGGATTATTTTGAAACTGGTAATAATATTTACAAAAATTCATACAATTTGGGCGCTACGTCCAAGCGCCCAAATAACCATTGGAATTGTAGCAGGAGTTTTTAAAATTGGTATAAAAAAAGTGTAAAACAAGCGTCACAAAAGCTTAGAAAGAGAAAACAGCCTACCCCCAACAGAGATAGGCTGGAAAGTATCTGATTAACTAATTGGGACTAAAACCGAGGCTTTAATTAAGTCAGGACTTACGCTCTGACCCTACGGGTAGAGGGAAAATTTTTGCCCGCCCTACGGATAGTATTTAATCGCCCGATCTGCGTAAGTCCTATAAGTTTCAGAATGAAAACGTATATCTGACACAGCCAATTAGTTCTGGTCGTTACCTCTTTCCTGGTCAAAGTACCACCGAATCGGCTGACCGGCACCGGGACCAAGATTACGATAGCCGGTTAATTTATACCGCACCATATCGCCAAGAGTAATTTCAAAATAGCGAATACGTTTCTTACTGGAAAAATTTCTTGCCCGACGTAGTGGCCAATTGTCAAATATAGAGAGACCATCACTGGACTCAGGGGTGGGCGTGGGCGTGGGCGTAGGCGTTTCCGTAGGCGTGGGCGTCGGCGTTACCGTAGGTGTCGGCGTCGGCGTTGGGGTTGGCGTTACCGTAGGCGTCGGCGTCGGCGTTGGGGTTGGCGTTACCGTAGGCGTCGGGGTCGGGGTCGGGGTTGGCGTTACCGTAGGCGTCGGGGTCGGGGTCGGGGTTGGCGTTACCGTAGGCGTCGGGGTCGGGGTCGGCGTTACCGTAGGCGTTGGAGTTTCTGTCCCACCCAAGTTAGGATTAAGTGGTGACGTGGGGGTTGTGGGCGCAGGTGACACCGGAGAATTTTGTGCGTTAGCTGGAGTGGTGGATCCCACTACTGTGGAGATCGCGCCAGCAGCGGCGACTAAACCGCTGATAACCAAGTTTTTGACTGGCGCTTTTAGATTGGAGAATCGCTGTTGTTTGTTCATAGTCCAAAATCCCGCAATAAACCCAATATGGTTGGGGAGGAAACGAGGCGGGTTGATAGCGTTTCCTGTGGACATTGGTGTCGGGCTTACTTGGACATTAGATGGCCAAATAATTCGACGGATCTGGACTCATTCCCTTCGCAAGAATATAAACACTCGTTGAGAGAAAAATACCAAGAACTGAATCACCCTATCTGAATGAATAATGTTCAGATGCGGTTGTGCGATCGGTTGCCCTAGCTAGATCCCTTGGATGGCTTTGGTTGACTCTTGGATCGCGAAAGATGCACGATCGCACATCATTTCCCAGCAAATGTCATTCACCCTATCTTCATCTTCATGGGGTGCGGACAAACTTCAGGAATATTGCTTATTTTTTTGACCCAAGCATTTGGTAACTCAAAAAATCAATCTTATTTTGTCAGTAAAGCTTGATTTGGTCGGTTATTCGGAAGCTGGTGGCATCAACTAGCGATCGCTGATCGAGCGGTTTAAAATTTGTCCTATCATTACAACCTTGACAAATATTTGTTAGTTTATTTGTTAGGTTATTCGTGAGGTAAATTATTGGTTAAGTAAATTTGTCCAGAAAGGAATGACTACAGAGGTCAACCTCAAACACCAAAGGGTGGAAAGATGGTGTGCGATCGCTCAACTTAAGGCAAAACTTCCTCTGCCTAAGTTACTGAATCATTACCGAAAAATATTTAGGATATTTAGGCAAAAATTTAGGACAAACAAAATTGGCGAAAAACATTAGTTGGCGATCTCGTTTGACCTCATGCTTGCCAAAGATCATTTTTGAAATTTTCCTTAGAGGGAAAATATGTTTTGGGTAGCGATGTAGACAATGAAAGCTTTAAATGAATCTTACTTAGTCAAGAACTTAGTCAATCTAGGATTTAGTCTCCACTTATAGGGGGGGGTGGGCGATGCCCACCTAAATGGTTAATCGTTACGTTGTATTGCTTTGACAATATCTCCTGGATTTCAGGTAGTCAAAGGTACACGATTTGGTTTTCTTAAAAAGCAATGCTATAGACTAAACTAGCATTGAATCTCATCCCATCCCCGGCAGATCCGGTCACATCAATAAATGACGGCGTAAACACTAAAGGAACTTTTTTGAACGGAACCACCGATAATCCCAAGGTCAAGTCTTGACCAGTCCATTCCACAATGCCATTCACATTTTCTGACAAATTAACTGCCGCGCTGCCAAAGACATTAAACGGAGTGCCACCCCAGTCATCATTAGGGCTAAAATCATCTTCAAAACGGTAAATTCCATTCCCCAAACCTAAAGATAAGATCGCTAAACTAAAAGGTTCTTTGAGGTTAGGTTTGAGGGGCAGAAGTTTACTCGCTACTACATAGACACTTTCGCCATTATCGCTGGCGCCCGATCGCCAAGTCACAATATTTTGGGCGCCAATGCCAATGCCAAAGTTATTCGGCAGGTTACGGCTGAGTTGCAGACTCAGGGAGCCGCCCCCAGCATTATCTTGTTCTCCCAGATCGTTACTCCAGCCGGTAATTGCTACTGACGCATCTAAACCCACTGAGGTTTCCGGGTCGCCCAAGCCAATGCTGGCGGCAAAGGAAGCATCGGCTTTTCGGGTAAAACGAGTGCGGTGAACGAAGACGATCCCCGCTGAACCTGTCCGCCAGTAGCCGCCAAAACCAATCGGGGTTTGAACGCTCACGGAGGGCGCTATACCTGCTCCGCCAATTTCCCGGGTGATTTTCCGCAACTGTGCTTGAGTAAAAGAATCCAGCAATTGCAGTAAACCGAGTACCTGCGGGCCAGTGAGGATCACTTCATTGCGTCCCTGGGCTTGTAACTCTTCGAGAACCGGCAACCATTTGTTAATTTCTGCCAGTTGTGCTGGGGAAAGTTGTTGATTTTTGGCGGCTTGCAAAAAGGCAATTAGCTCATCAAGTTCTTCGATGGTTAAAATTCGACCTGGAGGCAGGTTAGGCAGGGAACCTTCTAACTGAGCAATTTGCTCAGGGGTCAAAGAATTAAGTAAGCTATTGACCCGTTCAACTTGGGATAATGAGAGTTCGATCGCCTCTTGCCCTTGGAGTGCCTGCAATTCAGTGATTAACTGTTGATTTTGCTGACTTTGATCGGCAGTTAAATCCAGTTTTTCCAATGCTTGGAGAATTGAGATTAAATCAGCCAACTCGGCGGCGGTTAACCGATAATCTGATGCCGGTAACTCAACGACCTGATTTAAGCGCTCTTCTTCTTCGGGAGTCAAAGAATTGATAATTGCCTGAATTTCTCTGGCGCGTTCTCCGGTAATTAACACCTCCGCTTGCTCCGTAGCGGCTAGTTGTTCTAGTTCAGAAATCAGAGATTGAATAAGCTGGCTTTGTTGCGGTCTGAGTCTGAGTTCTTGTATTCCTTTTAATATTGATAGGGTGCTTTGGAGTTCGGCTTGGGTGAACACCGCAACTTCTACAGACTCCTCTCCCAAGGAGGCATCGATGCGTTCGATTTCCGCTTCGGTGAGGGATTCGAGTAAGGCTTGCACTTGCTCTAACTGCTGGGAGGACAGTTCAACCTGATCCGCCCCTTGGGTTTGGAGTTGTTTAAGCTGGCGAATTAGAGTATTAATCTCTGTGGTTTGTTGGGGTCGGAGGCGTAATGCTTGAATTTGTTCTAGCACTGAGAGCAGCAGTTGGAGTTCTTCTTGGGTGTATAGCTGTCCCTGTCCCCCCTGAGCAAGCGGTTGCAGAGCCATCGGTGAGGGTGATGTTGCTGAATTATTATTTTCCAGATTATTTTCCAGATTATTTTCCAGATTATTTTCGATTTCGGAAAAGTCAGCCGACCAAACGGCGGGTTTGACCCCCTCTAATTTGTCCGCATTCGCGAGACTTACGTCTGGCCGCAAAGCGATCGCAGCACTCACACAGGTAATAAAACCAAGACGTAAAGCAAACTGATTTAAACTCACGCAAAAAGCTCCCAATGCCTAGTTGATACAAATATCAATCATATAGCCACCCTGCTTGTTTTCCCACCATAAACTTATGGCTGGAGCAATTTTATTTCTCGCCACATTTCTCGCCACAGTTATGGCAGATAATGTTCTGGCGTTGCCAGACGTTTGATGCTTATGCCTTTGTTCCCTGTTGGGAAAAATTTAACTAAAACCGGGCAAATCACTTGGAATCTCGTCGCCCAGGATACAGAAAATTCCTGGAAGCTCATCAAATTTTATTTTTTTATATATTATATCTTATGTCTGATGTATTATGTATTATGTCTTATGTATTATGTCTTATGTCTTATGTCTTATGTTTAATTTCTACATCTGTACAAATCGATCTCTAAGACTCTCTCGGTACTGGCTCCAATCATTCTCCCAATAACTTCACTTTGAGCCAAAGTGATTTTAAGTTCTAAAAAGTGAAATCTCTGATTGTTTTCTGGCTGACTGAAATCCTGTAACTGAGCCGGTATTGACTCAGTATTTTTACGAAATCACCTCGATTTAATCTGGGGGGAATCTGGCGATCGCTTGAATGCCATCAAAATTTTCCCGAAGCATCCCATATTTGCCAAAAGACTGGTTGTTACTCCTTGCTTTCCATCTCTTTCCTGTTGCGGCTATGGCTGCCGTGGGGACTGAAAACTCTTTCTTGCTTTCTGCAATCATTTTGCTTACTGCCCATTGTCAGTGCTACTGCTTATGATCTCAATCACTGGCAATAGGGATGTGCATCACTGGAGATTCATTACTTGGATTACAAGATGATGACGGAATAATCACGATGGATGAATAGCTGATATCACAGCGTTAATAACTTCCTTTTCAGATAATGGTCAAAACAAATATATTTTCCAGTGATTAAAAAAATGCTTAAAATTCAAGGTGAAATCAATAGCAAAACGGTTTTGAATTATTTACGCAATGGTCATATGATGGCGATCGCCCCTGGATCAAAGGGAGGTTTAATTCTCTGTAAACGGTATCATGCGGAGTTAGTCGGACCAGGTGCGGCGGTCGGTGGACTATTAGACATAGACTGTAGTGATTATCATTGGAAATATATCTTTTAATCAGTTATTTTCTTATCAAGAAAGTCATCAAGCATTAGATACTAGACAACAGTGGATTCAATATATGCAAGATTTAGTTAAATTTTCCGACCCTTTAATGCGATCGCAAAAAATTTTACATCTCTTGGATAATTTTTTTCAGAATGAACCAGGGACTTCTCCCCTCCCCGACGATACCTTAGCCATAGCGGGAGTCTTACCCAAAACTATCACCCTGGCTAGAAAATATCACAATGTCATGGATCCCTACGCCGCCGATGGCAAAATCCAAAAAAAAGACTCTTATGAAAATTTTGGTTGTAATTTTCTACAGTCGCCTAAAACCTCTATTAACTGATAGTATTTACCCATAAAATTTACTCAAAAATCCATCATCCTAGGGTGAGCAGACAATCTACTCGCCCTAATTATTTGACCATCGACTATACAGTTCTCAGTGAAGCCATAATTACTGTCTTGGCGTCATGGCTTAATAAAGCGGTTCATACTCATATTCTTCTCCGGCAAAGGTGTAGGAACTGCCAATTGGGGACGGAGTATCTGGCTTTTCGGGTTCCGTCTTAGGAATGTCTTGACCAAAGTCTTCGTATTGCTCAAAAGTCTCTTGAATAATTGACGATTCTTCGGAATTCGAGGCAATAATATAATCTTGGAAATTCGCCCCCATTGGGTGCTCATAATCCACAGTAGTAGCAACCAGGGCTTTGTTCGCTCCAATGCCTCTAGTTTCCGGTTGAATCAATGGGCAGAAAATCCCATGAGCATGAAACAGCGGGCTTTTTTGACCAAAGGGTTGTTGGCGAAATTCTGCATAAGCTTTTTCTAATTCCACCGTAAACCCACTGACTGCTTGTCCTCCTTTCACCATGCGGTAGGAGTTGCCAAAACTAGCCCCCGCTGCCCCACTAATACTTAAGCGTAAGGGCGATTGGTGCAGGAATTTTTTGTCCCGTCCGACAAAGAAAATGAGATGACGGGTAAAGGTTTTAAATTTGAGGCGATCGGCCATAAATTCATCATAATGATCCATGAGTCGGCCAATGGTCGCACCAGTTTCCCTATTTTTAATACAAACGGCACCCCGTCGCACAATCACCAGTCTCGGAGTGGTCGAGATATATAAATTCTCCACATCTCCAGTGCTAAATTCATGTTCTACTTCCTGCCAATTCTCATCAGGAGTAAAACCAATGGCTTCCGCATTGTCCAGTTTTATGGCCAAACCATAACTGGTCAGTCCATCAGTCCCGGCACGAGGATTGATCATCTGACACCAGGGGAGTACGTCTGAAGGGGGGGCTTGAAATTTCTCATCTTCAAAATCAAAAGTTGCAGATGACTTCATAGGTTTTGGCATAGTTGTTTATTGGTGATTTTACAGAAAACAATAAGTCCTCAAGATTCTACGTTGAGGTTCCTTGACAGACAAGTATCTTGTGGCGTCAAGAGTGCAAAACGTTGGGAAGATGATTCTATCCCATTTGCACGGGTCGGCGCATTCGGGGATTAGATTTGGGGGTTAACAAGAGAAATTATTGCCCGAATGCGTTCATCCCCTACGATGGCAGGGTCAGCCAGTGGAAGAGAAAAGATTTTTTCTATTCTCTTCTAAACTCTAAACTCTAGAC
Organism: Planktothricoides sp. SR001; assembly: GCF_001276715.1. Classification (GTDB taxonomy): domain Bacteria; phylum Cyanobacteriota; class Cyanobacteriia; order Cyanobacteriales; family Laspinemataceae; genus Planktothricoides; species Planktothricoides raciborskii. The sequence continues at coordinate 43,336 of NZ_LIUQ01000044.1, forward strand.
TCTAAATTCTAAATTTCCCAATCGTAAATTTTAGTGAAGTGATGACAACATGATTCAAACTTGGCAATCTGTAAATACTTTGACGGGTCATTCGGCGCCAGTGCTGGGGTTGGCTTTTAGTGCCGATGGTGAGACGATCGCCAGTAGTAGTATTGATGGCACCATCCAACTCTGGAATGCCAGAACTGGGAAAGAGGGTAAAACCCCGATCGGTCACGAGGATTTTGTCAATGGGGTGGCTTTTAGTCCAGATGGTCATATTTTAGCCAGTGGTAGTACCGATAGTGAAACTTTGGGATCCGAAGACCGGGGAGGAGATCCAAACCCTGATGGGACATTCTAAACCAGTGGAAGCGGTGGCTTTTAGTGCCGATCGCGGCGATCGCCCAATTTTGGCCAGTGGGTAGGGATTCTTTGGGCTAAAACTATTAAATTATGGAATTGGCAAACCGGAGAGGCGATCGCGAAGCGGCGCGGATGCGCCATCGCTACCTTCACAGGTCATACCAAACCGATTTTATCCATTGCCATTAGTCCATATGGAGAAATATTAGCCAGTGGGTAGGGATTCTTTGGGATAAAACGATCAAACTTTGGCAGATCCAAACTGGTGAATTAATTACAACCATGACCGACCATTCTGCCCCGGTAGAATGTGTCGCTTTTAGTCCGCCCCTTATGTGGCAAAAGAAATCTGAAAAAAAAATAGCATCAGATTTTATCTTAGCCAGTGGGTAGGGATTCTTTTAGATGGTAGAATTAAAGGCAAGGAAAAACTGGGAAATTAATCCAAAGTTTTACCGATCATAATGACGGAGTTCGAGGTTTAGCCTTTAGTCCTGATGGGGAAATATTCGCCACTGCCAGTGTGGATAAAGCCGTAAAATTATGGGATTTAACGGGTAAAAATATTGCGACTATTCCCGACAATAATTATGTTTTTGCCGTGGCATTTAGTCCTGATAGTAAAATATTAGCGAGTGCCGGTGAGGATAAAACGATTCAAGTATTTCAGTTAGATTAAAACCAAGTTTAAGTCAGGGACACGGTGAAAGCATCTGTCCCTCGGTTGCCATGTCTTCTTCCGCTATAATGACAGCCATAATAGGCATAAAAGTGACATTATCTAAGCCAAAAAAGCAAAAATCTGTAGCAAAAAATACGGAATACCAGGGATAAAATTAAAATTGGGGCGACAAAAAATTTAATAATTTTATAAACAAAAAAATAGCAATTCTGTATCAAAAAATACGGAATACCAGAGATAAAATTGCTGCAATGCAAAGTCATCTATGGAGAAAATTCTATACAAAAGGGTAAAAAAGTGATTAAAAAAGTCCTCATGGTTGGGATGATCGCCCTGTGGGCAATAGTTATCCCCCTGATCGGAAATGGCTTATCCCAAGATGAACCAATGCCGGATTCCGCAATGCCGGAAGTCGTCAGTCCCGCAGAACAACCAACTGATGAGATGCCGGTGGAACAGCCAACTGATGAGATGCCGGTGGAACAGCCAGCCGATGAGATGCCGGTGGAACAACCAGCCGATGAGATGCCGGTGGAACAACCAGCAAGTGATGGGACTCCAGCACCAACCTCGACCCCCGCACCGGCTCCTATAATGGCACCCCAAGCGGCACCGGCATTAGAAACTAACGTGGACAGCAGTACGACGGCAGCCCCAGAGCCGGAAATCAACAGCGGTGATACCGCCTGGATGCTGGTTTCTACGGGGTTGGTGCTGCTGATGACACCAGGATTAGCATTTTTTTACGGCGGTTTGGTGCGATCGCGCAACGTGCTCAACACTATGATGATGAGCATGATCCTGATGGCATTAGTTGGAGTGACTTGGGTTCTCTGGGGCTACAGCCTCGCTTTTGATGTGTCGGTGCAAGCACCGGAATTTGGTAAAGGTCTGGAAGCGTTTATTGGTGGTTTGGACTGGATCGGTTTAAACAATGTCACCGCTGCAACGCCCGATCCCGTTGGCTACGCCCCCACGGTTCCCCACCAAGTTTTTATGGTTTACCAGATGATGTTTGCCATCATCACCCCGGCTTTGATTTCCGGGGCGATCGTGGAACGCATGAGTTTTAAAGCCTATTTCTGGTTCATTATTCTCTGGTCTACGTTTATTTACGCTCCCTTGGCCCACTGGGTTTGGGGAAGAGGCTGGCTAGGTGCGATCGGTGCCCTGGATTTTGCTGGCGGAACAGTGGTTCACATTAGTTCTGGGATTTCCGCCGTAGTCGCCGCTTGGATGATCGGCCCGCGCAAAGACTTTATGATCAAACCCCACGCCCCCCATAACGTGCCTTATGTTTTGTTGGGGATTGGTTTGCTCTGGTTTGGTTGGCTGGGTTTCAATGGCGGCAGCGCTTTAGCCTCCGGTTCTCTGGCCGCCGTTGCTTGTGTCACCACGATCATTTCCGCCGCCGCTGGGGGTCTGACCTGGGTAATTTTAGAATGGATACTTCGCAACAAACCAACCGCTGTGGGGATTGCTAGTGGCTTCCTGGCAGGATTGGTGGGTATTACTCCAGCCGCCGGTTACGTTCATCCCATCGGTGCGCTGCTGATTGGTTCTATTACTTCGGTTTGCTGTTTCTATGCGGTCAGTTTCCGAGCTAAATTGCAGTTTGATGACTCTTTGGATACCTATCCAGTTCACGGTGTGGGCGGGACAATCGGAGCAATTTTAACCGGGATTTTTGCCACAAAAAGTGTTAACGAATTTGGCAATAATGGCTTGCTATTTGGCAATCCTAGTTTGTTGTTGATTCAAATTTTGGGTGTTGTGGCCACCTATATTTTTGCCGCTGTTGGTACTTTTGTTATTCTCAAAATTCTGAGCATTTTTATGGAATTGCGGGTGAAATCTGCGATCGAAGACCAAGGGATGGATATCAACGAGCACGGCGAAGAAGGTTATGGTAAGGACTTTGCTTCTGGCTTGAGTGTCGATAAGACCTAGAGAAATTCCCAATCTTGGTCGGATTTTTTCGATCAACTGATGTTTCTATTCAGGGACTAGGATATAAAACCCGCGTTACAGCGGGTTTTATGTTTTATTCATATAGCCGCGAGTTTTAACCCAGTCGATTTTAGCCCGATTTGACAATTAATTGTTCAGCGGATTTGATTGCACAATAACCACAAATCAATCTTGATTCATTTTTGCCTGCATTTCATCCCGAAAACGGTCTAAATTTTTCTGAACAGCGATCGTATGAGGATGATTTTCTCCCAGAATGCGCTTAAATATCTCCAAGGTTTGCACATACAATGGTTCCGCTTGTTCATATCGCCCTTGGGAGGAGTAGAGACTTGCCAGGTTGTTTAAGGAACTCGCCACATCGGGATGATTAACTCCGAGGATGCGCTTTTTCATCTTCAAGGCTTGCAGATACAACGGTTCCGCCTCTTCATATCGCCCTTGGGAGTAGTAGAGATTTGCCAGGTTGTTTAAGGAACTCGCCACATCGGGATGATTAACTCCGAGGATGCGCTTTCTCATCTCCAAGGCTTGCACTAACAACAGTTCCGCTGATTCATATCGCCCTTGGGACTCGTAGAGACCTGCCAGGTTGTTCAAGCTATCAGCCAACTCAAGTTCTTGACCCAATTCGGTTCTCAAATACAAAGATTCCCGATAGAGTTTCTCCGCTTCATCCCAATTGCCACGATTTCGTTGGATATCTCCCAAAACTCCCCAACTGGAAGCCATCCCAGCGAGATCGCCCAATTCGGTTCTCAAATCCAAAGATTGCCGATAGAGTTTCTCCGCTTCATCCCAATGGCCACGATTTCGTTGGATATCTCCCAAAACTCCCCAACTGGAAGCCATCCCAGCGAGATCGCCCAATTCGGTTTCTATTTCCAAAGATTGCCGATAGAGTTTCTCCGCTTCGTCCCAATTGCCGCGAAATCGTTCAATATTTCCCAAACTTGCCCAACTGGAAGCCATCCTAGCGCGATCGCCCAATTCGGTTTCTATTTCCAAAGATTGCCGATAGAGTTTCTCCGCTTCGTCCCAATTGCCGCGATTTCGTTGGATATCTCCTAATTGTACCCAACTGATTGCCATGCCAGCGCGATCGCCCAGTTTTTTTTGCAAATCAATCGCCTTTTGAAAATACTCAATGGCTAAAGCTTGTTCTTGCAAATAGTCCTGACATTCCCCTCTTTCCAATCTATTTTTATACAGTTTCCCCATGCTGGCATAAAGACTACTTAAACTCGGATATTTCAGTCCTCGTTGCTGTTCCGTTTGGGTAATCAGGTGTTGCAAGTCTGCCAAAGGCAACAAAAAATCCTCTGGGTCATCAGACTCAGAAAATAAGCGAGTTTCTATGAATGGCAACATTTCCGACAGTTCTCGACTAGAAATCGCCGCTTTCGTCGTTGACTGGAAACGAAACACCCCTTTGCGCCAACTCCAAAAATCCGGGGATTTTTTGGCTAACTCTTTCTCAAGTTGGGCTGTCACCCAGAGGACAATGGAAAAAGGAAATTGGCGTAAGGCTTCGCGAGTCCATTGTAAATAGCCGAAAAATTTCTCTTGTTGCGATTTTGTATCTTCAGAACCATCGCCAAATTTCAAAAATAACAGTTTTTCTGCCCCGGTGACAGTCACCACCGCTGCCCCACCTTGACGTAAATACTCATCAGTTTCTACCACGGAAGCAACCGCTGCCCTTAAACTCGGTTCTTCCCTCGCCAATTCTACCCGATAAGCCCGAATCGTTGGCGGTAATTCTGCTTCATATTCATCGATAATTTTTTGACGCAATGCTGGGTCATCGGCAACGGCAATTAATAGATTTAACTGTCCTTGACCCGCTTCAATGGAAACCAGTAAATCATCATAATTATCTTGATTTTGTTGTGCGGGATTATTGATGGTGTCGTTAATTTCTTCATTTTCCATGATGTATTCCCTGACTCGATACCTCATTGGTGTAGGGGCGAAGCATTCGCGGCTTTATGTTTACGGGAAAAATCCTAGATGGCGGCGCGAATGCTTCGCCCCTACAGGAAAAAATCGCCATTTATTTATCAATAAATTTTTGATATTTTAAATCCTTCGCTGCTTTTGCAACGACTCAGTGACAATGGGGTGGACATCGTACCAAAGATCGTGATTGCGATATTCCAATATATACAACCCATGTAATAAGTCTAAAAATTTTTGTTCTGTGGGATTTTCCGGCATTAACTCCTTATAAGTTGTGGTGACAATTTCATATTCAGCTAATCCTAACCGTAATTCAAAATCCAGCCGTATTTTATTCACAGCTTCTGCTAATATCTGATGATTAATTTTCAGATCATCTCGGTCTGGATATCGGCGCAATAATCGCAAGCAAATCCGGCAACATTCATTAGAAATCCGAATTAACTCCCGCAATACTCCACCACTATATAAAATAATTTTTTCCGCCGTTTCTGCTTCCAGAATATCGCTGGAAATTCGTTTACTCAAGAGTTGTTTTAGCTGGTTCATTACTTCAGGTTTTGGCTTGGCATCGGCTTCTCTCCGTTCCCACTTTGCAAATAGCTTAGACACCCGCATAAACACAATCTGATCCTTGCTTGCGCTTTCAATGGTCTCTTTTAACCGCATTTCTCGCAAAGCGGAAACGGGAAGGGTAAAAATAATTGTAAAATTTGGTGAAAATAACGCCTTAATATGGTCTTGGAAAATATCCCGGACAAGTCCGAGGTCTAGTTTATCCAAGTCATCAATGATCACCAGGGGGTTTTTCCCCGAAGCACTTTTAATGATGGCGGCAATAATATTAATTTGCTCGACTAATTCAGAAGTTTTACGAATAAACTCTTGCTTAATTTCTTGGCGAATTGTGGCGTCTACTTTTAATTTTCCGGCAAGAATTTTAAACAGATTAAACCCAGCAGAAGTTTCTGTACTCAGTTGATTGGTTTCAATGCGAATTTTTCTGGCAAACCATTTTTCGATCGCCTCTTTAGTGGATTTGGGAACTGGTACATTTTGTCTGTCTGCTTCATCCATCAACTGAAGAGCGATCGCAAATAGAATATTAATATGATTCACGTCCGACATTTCAATCATGTCAGCAATCGAGAACAATACCACAAAATAATTTTCTTGCATCCGCCGGCTAAAATCAGCCAATAAGGTAGACTTGCCACAACCCCGATGTCCAGTAAAAATAATTTTACTATCTTGAATGGGACTATCCTCAACCAGTTGCTCTAATTCGATAATGGTATCTTCTTGATATTCTATGCCAAATTCTGCCAATGCTGTCGCACTTAACAGGGGTGACAAGTCAAGATTTTTGTATGCTTGCTGAAATTTTTGTAATAGTTCTTGAGACATTTTACAACTATTGATAATTTTTGGTCGCCGTAGGGAAACGACATTGCCGTGCCCTGATTTTCGGTGATATTTTTTGATTTATTTTATCACATTGATTCATCTATAGCAGTCCTAAATCAGTTGTGGAAGACCCTCACCCCCGACCCCTCTCCCAGAAAGGGAGAGGGGAGAAGACAGATGTTATAAATCATTTAGGACTGCTATATATTATAGCCGATCGCGAGCGATTAAGTTGCAAAGGACACGGCAATGCCATGTCCCTACATTTATTGGGCGACATTTACCGACCCAAGTTTCTCTTAATATCTAATTCGGGGGTCAATATAGGCATTGATAATATCAATCACGATACTGGCGATCGCGACAATTGCGGCAAAAAATACCACAATTCCCTGAACCGTGGGATAATCTCGTAAAGAAATCGCTTCATATAATTTATTCCCTAAACCAGGCCAAGAAAAAGTCACCTCAGTTAATAGGGCACCGCCTAATAATGCCGCCAAGGTCAAACCCATCACCGTAATCACGGGAATTAGGGCATTTTTCAACGCATGACTGACTAAAATTTTCCTTTCAGGAATGCCTCTGGCGCGGGCTGCTTCCACATAATCCGCTTTTAATGTTTGTTTGAGATTAACTCGGACAATCCGCTCAAAAATACCACTAATTAAAATACCCAAAGTTAAAGATGGCAAAGCCAGATAATGTAAAGTGGTAAAAAACTGACCTAAATTAAAACTTAATAAACTATCAATCGTATAAAGTCCCGTCGGCCCTTGGGGTGGAGTTTGGGCAATGGGAAAGCGAGTCCCCAAAGGAAACCAACGCAATGTCACCCCAAAGATTAACTGCATCAGCATTCCCACCCAAAACGCAGGCAAAGAGTATGTGAGAATCCCAAACAACCGTCCCCCAGCATCCCAACCCGTATTGGGACGAGAGGCAGAAAGCATTCCCACACCAATTCCCACCACCAAGGCAACCACCATGCTAAACACCGCAATTTCTAACGTAGCGGGAAAATATTGCTGAATAATTTGCCAAACGGACTGCCCGCGAGTGGTCAGGGAAGTGCCTAGGTCAAATGTCAACAAGTCACCCATATAGTTAAGGTACTGTTGCCAGAGGGGATCTCCGAGTCCCAACTGTTCTCGCAAGGCATTTTTAACCGCTTCTGGGGCTTTTGGCCCTAAAATAGCATCCACTGGATCGCCGGGAGTGGCACGAAGCAATAAAAACACTAAGGTGGTAATTGTCCATAACATCAGCGGCGCCAGCATGAGACGGATGATGATATAGGACTGGAGGGCTTTAGATCGAGACATGGGTGAGGGTTGAAGATGATTAAGAGAGTGACAGAAAAATTATAAGATAAAAGATTTTGTTGCTAGAGAGATTTGGGAAATGACAGAAACTATTAAAAATTTAGCCACTGCGAGACTGATTGAACTGTTTTCCGCCATTCAGGGAGAAGGGCTGAATGTGGGGACTCGACAGATTTTTATTAGATTTGCGATTTGTGATTTACGGTGCCATTTCTGTGATAGCGCCCATACTTGGCAGCCTTCGGATACTTGTAGGATTGAACAGACTCCGGGAAAACGAGATTTTGTGACTTATGCTAATCCGGTTACTCAGTCTCAGTTGTTGGGGTGGGTGGAACAGCAAATGTTGCCACCAGGTTTACATGACAGTATTAGTTTGACCGGCGGCGAACCGTTGTTACACGCGCCGTTTTTACAGGAATTTTTGCCGGTGGTGAAGGAAAAGACTGGTTTACCGATTTATTTGGAAACTGGGGGGCATCGTCCCCAACAGTTAAGGATGATTTTAAAGGATTTGGATTTGGTGGGGATGGATGTGAAGTTGCCTAGTGTGAGTGGGGAAAATTGCTGGGCTGCCCATGAGGAGTTTTTGCAAGTTTGTGGGGATGGGGGCGTGGAGGTTTTTGTGAAAATTATTATTTCTCAAGATACGAATCCCGATGAGTTGATTCAAGCTAGGGATTTGGTGGCGGCGCAAAGTCCAATGATTCCAGTTTTTTTGCAACCTGTGACTCCGTTGAAACCTTGGGAGATTTTGCCAGGAAAACAGGGTGAGAATTTAGATAAGTTGCAGAAAGATAAGTTACAGAAACCGATGCTGCCCCCGACTCCAGAACAGGTGCTTGAGTGGCAAGGGTTGATGAAACGCGAGTTGAAGCAGGTGCGGGTGGTGGCGCAAACTCATAAGATGATGAATCAGTTATAGATTTGTTGTTTGTTGGTTGTTGGTTGTTGGTTGTTGGTTGTTTGTTGGTGGGTCTGAATAACGAATAACGAACAACGAATAACCAACAACCAACAACAAATCACTAATGTTATCGAAAATTGATATGATGGATTGCTGCGGTGAAAATGTAGTATAATGTAGTATTAAATTTCTGTAGAAAATCAGAATTGTCATTACTACTATCGATTTTTGAGTTAAATTAAGTTGATCAGTCCCCGAAGTAGCGAAATAGCAGTAAGTCCGTTGATTCAGTCGGAAACCTTAGAACTCCTAGAATGGCCTCGCTTGTGCGAACATCTGGCCACGTTTGCCGCCACTAAGTTGGGCGCGATCGCAGCCCGTCAAATTCACATACCTACAAGTTTGGCCGAAACCGAGCAACTGTTGACGCAAACGAAGGAGGTTTACCATTTGGAAACCGCCTTGACCACCAGTTTGTCTTTTGAGGGGATTCACGATATTGGTGATTCTCTGGAAAGGGCACAGTTGCACGGGATCCTTAGCTGCGTGGAATTGTTGGCGATCGCCACCACTTTGGCGGGAATGCGTAACCTGCGCCGGGTGATTGATAGCCAACCGAGTATCCCGGTTTTGAAAGAGTTGGTGGAAGATTTACGGACTTATCCCGAACTTGAACAAGAGATTCACCATTGTATTGATGAACGGGCAGAAGTTGCCGATCGCGCTAGTCCTCAACTGGGCGCTATTCGTGGTCAACTGAAGCAAGTCCGCGATCGCATTTACCAAACGTTGCAACAGATTATGCAGCGCCAAAGTGGGGCAATTCAGCAACAGCTAATTACCCAGCGGTCCGATCGCTTTGTGATTCCGGTAAAAGCGCCCCAAAAAGATTCGATTCCCGGCATTGTTCACGATAGTTCCACCACTGGCGCCACTCTCTACATCGAACCGAATGCGATCGTGGAGATGAATAATCGGCTGCGCGTGCTATTGCGCCAAGAAAAAGCTGAGGAAGAAGCAATTCTGCGGGCTTTAACGGAAAAAGTGGCAGCGGTGAATGAAGATTTAGAGCGGTTATTGGCGATCGCCACTACCCTGGATTTAGCCACAGCCCGCGCCCGCTATAGCTACTGGCTGAAAGCAAACCCCCCTAGATTTATTGACCGCAGCGCCGCTGACTTGATTACCTTACGTCAACTGCGCCATCCGTTGCTCATTTGGCAACATCACCACGAACAAGGCCCCGCCGTGGTGCCGATTGATTTAATGATTTCGCCCCATATTCGGGTTGTCGCCATCACCGGCCCGAATACCGGGGGAAAAACTGTCACCCTGAAAACCCTGGGACTGGCGGCACTGATGACTAAAATTGGCCTCTTTATCCCCGCTAGAGAACCTGTGGAATTGCCCTGGTTTGACGAAGTGCTGGCAGATATTGGGGATGAACAGTCCCTAGAACAAAGTTTATCTACTTTTTCTGGACATATCCGCCGGATTACTCGGATTTTGGCGGCTATGAGTCAGGAAAGTTTGGTGTTGTTGGATGAAGTGGGCGCAGGGACTGACCCGTCCGAAGGCAGTGCATTGGCGATCGCCTTGTTGCAACACCTGGCAGACTATGCGGGACTGACCGTGGCAACCACGCACTATGGCGAACTCAAAGCCTTGAAATATCAGGATGAACGGTTTGAAAATGCGGCGGTAGAATTTGATGATGTGAGTCTTTCCCCCACTTATCGTCTGCTTTGGGGCATTCCGGGGCGATCGAATGCCCTGACCATTGCCAGTCGCTTGGGCTTAAGTTCAGAAATTATTGAAGTGGCGAAAACTCACGTGGCGCCGAGTGGCGGTGCGGAAATTAATCAGGTGATTGCCGGGTTGGAGTCTCAACGACGGCAACAAGAAATCAAAGCGAAAGAAGCAGCGGTATTATTAGCCCAGGCGGAAAAGTTGAATCAAGAAGTGTCTCAGGCTGCCCGGTCTTTGGAAGAACGAGAACAACTGCTGCGTCAGCAACAAGAACAAACCTTATTAAATGAGTTGGCCCAAGCGAAGGCGGAAATTGCCCAAGTGATTCGCCGTTTGCAAGAAGGGAATCAAACGGGTCAAGATGCTCAAGAAGCAACTAAGGCATTAAATGAAATTTCTGAGCAATATCTCCCGTCCCGGCAAGTCAAGGCTAAACCCAAACCCGGATATCAGCCCAAGGTGGGCGATCGCATTAGAATCCCGAAATTAGGCCAAACTGCTGAAGTTCTGGAGGTGTCCTTAGCAGATCAGGAGTTAATTGTCCGATTTGGCATTATGAAAATGACTGTGGCACTCACGGATATTGAATCCCTCAATGGGGAAAAAGTAGAACCGCCCCCAGTTAAAAATGTTGAACCAAAAATTTTAAAGGCGGCCAAAGTCACGGTTCCGGCAGCTACGGCTTCTGGATCGTCTTCTGTACCGACAATTAGAACTTCGCGGAATACCGTTGATTTGCGCGGGCGCCGAGTGGCAGACGCGGAGATGGAATTAACACAGGCGATCGCTGCCCAAGTCCCGGTGGGTGGCGCTTTGTGGATTATTCACGGCAAAGGTACAGGTAAATTACGGGAAGGAGTTCATCAAATTTTAGACCAATCTCCGCAAATTAAAAATTATGAATTAGCCAAAGATAAAGATGGTGGATCTGGTGTCACAATTGCCTATTTAAAATAATAGTTATTAGTTGTTGGGTAGGGATTCTTTGGTTGGTGGTTATTAGTCAAACAACTAACAACAGGCAACAGGCAAAAGGCAAAAGGCAACAGGCAA
>NZ_LIUQ01000044.1:54830-56216 GCF_001276715.1 Planktothricoides sp. SR001
AGGCAACAGGCAACAGGCAAAAGGCAAACAACAACCAAAAGGCAACAGGCAACAGGCAAAAGGCAAAAGGCAAACAACAACCAACAACCAAAAGGCAACAGGCAACAACCAACAAACAACAAACAACAATCAACAATCAACAACCAACAAATAACTATTTATCCTTTCTCCAAAAAATTATCTTTCTTAATTCTCTTTATATGCCCTGGTCTAACTCAGTTTCTCGAAGGTACAGTTCTCCCACTTGCACTTTAGAAATTAGTCTGAAACGCTCACCCTGGTCATTTTTGACTGGTGAATTTTTCAGGAAATATATCCGATTTCAGCTAATATTTGATCGCCCACAATCTGCCAGTGAAAAACAATTAATTATTCGGGGCGATGGATTAACCCTCGAAGAGTTATATCAAGCAGTCAAGCAGTACAGTGAAGCGTTTTTTCATGGCGATTCGCGAGAGCGGATTCCTTGCGGGAATAGCACCCCAAGCAATATGGCGACGCAATTTCTGTTAGAAGATTCCTTAGAATCCCGTTTTCATTCTGGGAGTATGGTTCTGCAACCTCCCTTAGAGAATCAAGAAGTTTCTAGTATTTTAACTTTGAATCAGAATGCATCGATTCAGATTAAACCCCAAGGGGGATTTATTCATCAATTAGATTTGGGTGTTTTAGCCACGGAAGCATCTAATCATAATATTCAATTAGGCAACCTACAATTATTAGATTTAGTCGCCGCTTTAGAAGAATGTATGGTGGATTTAATGGCGATCGCTCCACCCCAACCGCCATTAAAACCCGTCTCTGGACATTTGCTGAAATGGATCCTGGGGGCGATCGCCTTTGTGATACTGGGACTGACCGCAGGGACTACTACTAAAAGCGATCGGCAAGCTTCACCCCCACCCCTGACTCAGCCAACATTGCCAGGGATCCGCCATAGTCAATCTAAATAAACCGAACTTACCCAGAGTTCCACTCGTTTTGCGTTCAAATTGCGATCGAATCTTGATAAATTCTCTGGTGGGCATTTGCCCACCATATTTATAGTGCTTAAAACTTTTACCACACTATATATAGATTCAAGTAGAGTGGTAGCCCAACGGCTCATCACTTTTTTTATTGCCCCTTGGCTAAAAAATAAATTTTCTGGAAAAATTTTTCTCAAATGAGGGGTATGACCCCTCATTTATATGCTAAGTTAAATTTAGTAGTGTACCCTGATTGCAGACGCCCCTTGTTTGGGCGTTTTTTTTGGCCATTTTTCCGGCAACCAACCCAAAGGAAGATCCAGTAGGATCCTGTGCGATCGCCTCCCCATCAAAGCTAAAAAATTTTGACAAAAAATTTTGACAAAAAATTTATAAACTAGGGCGTGTCATCAATTGG
>NZ_LIUQ01000050.1 GCF_001276715.1 Planktothricoides sp. SR001
ATTGTTGCAGTTGGTTTTTTAGAGAGGAAAGGGTGGGAGTTTCTGTGAGACTTTTCCAAATAATATAGTCAAATTCAGGCTTGATTTGTTCTATGAGTTGCCTGGTTAGTACGCTTTTGCCAATGCCACTGAGTCCATAGATGGTAATTAAGCGGATCTGGTCTTGTAAGATCCACTGTTTGAGGGTATTTAGTTCGGTGTTGCGGTTGTAAAAGTCGCTGAGGTCTGGGGCGTCGATTAGGTCGATAATGGGTGAGTAATTTTGGGTGGGGGAAGAGTGAGAAGAAGAGAGATCGGAGGGCGATCGCTGTTTCGGATTTTCTTCATATTGCCTGCTTTCTCCACAGATATTTATATGACTTCTATTAATTTTACTATTAACAATCTGTGAAGAATTACCATAATTGTAAATACTAGATACTGCTTTTCGTTCTAAAACAGAGCGAGAATTTGCCTTATGAATCTCTTCTCCCAATAGTGCCGATAGAGTCTGCCATAATTCCCCAGCAATATTTTTAATATGAGACTTACTGCGATGGCACTTTTTAGCAATGTCTTCATATTTTAACCCTTGCCAAGCCCCTTCTAGGATAGCCGTTTGCACAGAATCGAGGTGTTTCTCTGTTTTCGCAAATACAATGCCATCTGCCCACTGTAGCAGTTCCTCAGTAGTCATAGATTTCTTTAGGGTTGAAGTCTTGGTTTAAGCTTTTCTTAATTTATCATACTTTTTCGTACTTTTCCGTACTTTGGCAAGGAGAGCCTAGATAAATTGATAAAAAACTTTACAAAAGTCCTTACTTTATCGTACTTTTTGAGGGTTGTAAAATCCAGAATTATCTTAGATAATGAAAAAAATTTTTTGATTACATTGGAGAATAACTATGCAAAAAATGATGAGATTTTTTTCGGCATCAATATTAATGGTTGTGTTGTTTTTCAGTAATGTTGTCCCTGTATGGGCTAGTTCATCTTTTAACCCAATAGATAATGTTTCTATCAGTCAGGCATATACAGCCAATTCACAGTCCGAGCAAATTCAAAAACATTTAATTGTTGAAAAGATGGTTTGCCGATACGTTGATGGTCAAAAAAGATGTTGGGACGAATAGTTTAATCCCTTGAATCTAAGTATTTAGCCATAAATTAAAATTTTGCTTCGATTGTCATGCTGATTATATCATAATCGGAGCATAATTTTAATTATACTAATAATTTTATATATAAAATTATTAAAAATAACTATTAAAAATACACAAAAAAACAGAAGTTTAGTTGTATAATCATCAAGAACAATTATGCCATTGTTTAACTTGTTTGCTAAAAAAACATTTCAAGAAACCAAGACAATTACCGATGAAGATATGGTGCGGATAGTTGGGGAGTGCAAGAAGTCATTACCATCTCTTCCTGGAAACCCTGAAATCTTAGAGAAAATCAGCTTTGATAAGGTAGTGAGTTATTTGAAAAGCGATCGCCCCGATAATCCCAATCTAACACAAGCAGCGATCGTTCGCCAAGAACATCCCGAAGGCACTTTTTTAGCCCTCGTATTTTTGGACGAAAATAACCATTTAATTTATCTGCCCAGTGGTGTTCCTTCAGGACGGCAGATCGTTGCCAAAAAGCTGAATAAAAAATTAAGTCAGTTTTTGGGCGATCGCGATTTCAGTCTGGTTGAGTTAAAACAAACATCCATCGTCGTCAAAGCGATTAAGATAGCGAGTATCATCATTTGGACTACGGTGATTTTTCTGGTGTTAATCCCATTACTGGGACGCTTGATTATGACTCAAGCTTTAGCTGCTGAATTAAATCCTCCTCCTTCTTTGGAAATTACACAAAATATGGTAGCATTTGGGGGGTCAGGGGACAAGAAAGTTTTTGATCAAGCTCGTCAGACAGCCTATAAAGAGGCTCAACAATATGCCAAACAGGAATTAGATAAATGGGAAACTGAATTAATTAACCGCATAGATACGGATTTTCTGAACTGGTATTTTAGTTACTTTAATCAGAAAAAACAAGAATTTGACGTTCTTTTTCAATTTGCCGGCCAAAATATTATAAATGGATTCAATCAGTCCAGAGTTAACGAACAAATCAAAAATAGCGTAAATGATAATCTTCAAAGAGAATTTGCTCGTCGCGTTGTTAGTTCAAAATCTGCCGAAAGTAAATTTAAGACAATCGTGATTGATACCACTGAGTTGTATGTAGAAAAGCTATCGGCTGAACTAAAAAATGTTCCCAAAAAGTATAAAATTGCTGAGGCAGACTGGCAGCAATATTTAGAGACAATCAAAGCCAGATTAGCAGATGAACAAGGAGAGCAATCATTGCCACTCAAAATTATCGGTGGTTATGCCACAACTAAAGCTGTAGTTACATTAGGAGCTATGGCTAGTGGTGAAGCTATCGCTGCATTGGCTGCTAGTAAAATAGCAAGTATGATCGATCCTGTCGTTGCTCTTGGATTACTTGCCTGGGATTATTGGGATTATCGTAATGGAGTTGCACAAAATAAGCCGCGTTTGCGTGAGGATTTAGTTGAATCTATACATGAACTCAAAAATACTCTTTTAAAGGATCGTGAATTGGGTGTGATGTCTGCGGTGAATGAATTAGATGAACAAATAAAAAATAGTGTATAACGCGGATATTGTGCGTGACTTTATTTGTCACCAATGCCATAGGTTAGAGGACAGGGAATTGAGGATATGTGCAAACCGATCGCATTCTTGATTTAATTCTCAAATTCGGGCGATCGCTGACAAAAAATTGCCCAAGCAGAGCAGACAAGAAACCGGGTTTTTTTGGAAAAACCCGGTTTCTGTTTTTTTAAGCAATTTATCGGCGGTTTGGGAAAGCGATCGCCCCTATCTCTAACCAAAAAAGAAACCGGGTTTCTGCGAGAATTTTGGCAAATTAACTATCATATTTGGATCGGAAACCCGGTTTCTAATTCCCTTAAAGGTTATCGGGATCTAACCCGATCGCCCGCAACCGTTCGGCGAGACGTTCTGCCCGTTGGCGTTCCGCTTCAGCTAGTTGTTGAGCTTGTTGTGCCCGTTGGCGTTCCGCTTCAGCTAGTTGTTGAGCTTGTTCCGCCTTTTGGCGTTCCGCTTCAGCTAGTTGTTGAGCTTGTTGTGCCCGTTGGCGTTCCGCTTCAGCCTTTTGGCGTTCCTCCTCAGCCTTTTGGCGTTCTGCCTCAGCCTTTTGGCGTTCAGCCTCAGCGTTTTGGCGTTCTGCCTCAGCATGAAGGTGTTCTGCCTCTTCCGGTAGCAACACCAAATTGCCTTCGGTATCGTAAAACCGTAACCAAACGGCCTCCTCTCGGTCGATAGTACCCGACCAAGTTCCCAGCCAAAAGCCTAAACTCTCACACCAGAGCCAACCTCGGTCATTTGGCACCAAGGTCTGATAACCCTGGGAACCTTGCAAATGCCATCCCTGTAAGGAATTTGGCTCAAACGGGTCAAAGACAAAATAATCAGGGGTGCGGAAAACCTGCTGATAAATATCCTTTTTGATTCCTTTATCTACTCTCGCGGTACTGGGGGACATGAACTCGACAATTACATCTGGGTAGCGACCCCCTTCAAACCAGATCACCCAACCCTGTCGTTCCTTTGTGCCATCTACATCTAAGACCGCAAAGAAATCAGGGCCGCGAAAATCTTTGTTTCTAACTTGTTCGCTGCTGTAGTAAATAAACATATTGCCGCCCGTATAGAAATCATTGCGATCGCTCCAAGCTTGTTGCAATGACCGAATCAGGACGTTCATGGCAATGCGGTGGCGGTTAGTCTCCAAGGGTTCTCCATCATCAAAAATCAAATCCGTCGGCGGCATGGGGGGTTCCCAGTCCGGCTCCACGACGGTTTCGGGGCAAGTCTGGGCAGTGAGTTCTACTGACATTTTCGGTTCCCCACTTTCTGGTAATTCTTGTTGATGATTATATCCCAACCAACAAATAGCTGGCAGCCTCATCCAGAGAGGCATTCAAGCGGTTTTGCTCCGTAGAACCTTGGATTAGACAATTCTCACCAGCATTCGTTTACAGCTATGTAATAATTAAGAGATTAGCCTCAATTTTTGCTTATTTGCTCACCGATTTGATTACTGATTTCACTTTCAGCTTAGTTTATTTATCATCGCGGAATAAACCCATCAAAGGGCCTAAGATAGCCCCAAAAACAAAGCCACCGGCATGAGCCCAGTAAGCCACACCTCCTGGGGCGCTAATACTGGTTTGAGGCAAGCTGGCAATGCTATAAAAAGCTTGTTGAATAAACCAAAGTCCCAGGAATAAAAAAGCAGGAATTCTGACGGTTGTAAAGATAAAATATAACGGAATTAAGGTGACTATTTTAGCTTTAGGATATCTGATAATATAAGCACCCATCACTCCAGCGATCGCCCCTGAAGCACCCAAAGAAGGAATCGCAGAATCCATAGAAAAAAACCAGTGGGCTAATGCGGCCAAAGCACCACAAACTAAATAAAACAGCAAATATTTAATATGACCCAAACAATCTTCGACATTATTGCCAAAAATCCACAAAAACAGCATATTTCCGCCGAGGTGTAGCCAGCCTCCGTGGAGAAATTGAGAAGAAAATAAAGTAATCCACTCTCCTTGAGGTTTGGCGGTCAACTGTTCCGGCACCACCGCCCAAGCTTGGAAAAATTCTTCTAACTGACCCTGTTGTTGTAAACTCACTTCTAAGATAAACACCAATATATTAATAATAATTAGTGCGTAGGTTATATACGGTGTAATAGTTGTTGGATTTTCATCTCTTAGGGGAACCACGGCGGTTTTTCCTCTTTACTGAAAGCTTTTTGTTTACGATAGCCTATTTGATTCTCGGATGTCTTGCTGGCGCTAATGTGAATTCCTTTCCTGTAGTAGGGGGAATATCGGCAATTTGCGGTCATAAAAACACCTCTAGACTCGGTGAAGAGTCTAGAGGTGTTCTCCAGATTTATTCATTGAGGCAGTAGCCGCTCAAAGGATTTGAGTGATGGCGACGCCGAGTTTTTTAGTTTACCAGCCTTTATCAGCTTGTTCGAGGACGTAGGTAGCGACGTTTTCAATATCAGCATCGCTCAAACGACCACCAAATGCGGGCATAGCACCTTTACCTTTTGTCACCTGGGTAATGATGGCTTCTTTGGAATACATTCCGTAAGTTTCTAAAGCATCTTTTTTCAGGGTTTTGGGGGCCATGACCACATTGTTACCATTCATGTGGCAAGCAGTGCAGTTGGCGGTAAAGATTTTGGCGCCAGCGGCAGCATCTCCAGCTTGGGCTGGAGGAACGAACGCCACAGTCAGGACGGCGATCGCAACCAAGAAAATTGATAATAGTTTCTTCAAAGTGGCTCTCCTCTTCATAAATACAGACAAATCTGTCAAATCGTATTGTATATCGTCAGGGTGACAACAACTTAGACCCGTGATTAAAATCTTCGGGGTATCTCCAGCAAGTTTCTGGCGCAACTCTTTGGAATCCCTTGGAAGGCTGAATCATCTCTTGCCCAGGACACGATTTTGAGAATCGGACTTTTGGCAAGTAGGCGATTTCGCGATCGATCGCGAATTATTTTCTGTTCCTGACGGGCAATAGGCTACCATAAAACAAAACACACAGCAACCACAGGAACGGCGGCAATATGGTTGATGACGGGAAATCATGGCGCAAATGGTAGGGGCAATTCCCCCGTGGTTGCTCAGTGCGATCGCCCTGGTCAGTCTTTAGACATTTATTTCTCTGTCAATTTGTTATAAAGATAGAGAACCATTAAAATTTCTAGAAAAATCATCGTTGATTGAGCGATTAACTCTATCATTGATCATATTCTTTTTATTTTTTACCTTTAATTTTTGGATTGAATCCTGAATATTGATATGCTAACGGAGCAAGCTTCCGAGCCAATCGGCAAAATTCTCCTCATTGATGATGAGTTAACCACTCGATTAATTTTACAAAAAAATTTGCAGGATGAACAATACCAGGTCAAAGTCGCCACCAATGGAAAAGAAGGCTTAATGATTGCCGAAGAGTTTTGTCCTGATTTGATTATTTGTGACTGGATGATGCCGGTGTTAGATGGGTTAGAGGTTTGTCAACAAATCAAGGCAAATACCCAGTTATATGCGACATTTTTTATTTTGCTAACCGGACGAGAGCAAGTCAGCGATCGCGTCAAAGGACTGGACAGCGGAGCCGATGAATTTCTCTGTAAACCCATTGATCTCAATGAACTCAAAGCCCGGGTGCGTGCTGGATTAAGAATCTCTCGATTAAACCAGCAATTAAAAGCAACCAACGAAGAATTAAGTCAGGTGAATAAACAGTTAAAAGTTAGAAATGAACTCTTGGAATCTCTCTCCATGACTGATGCCATGACCGGGTTACTCAACCGTCGCGCCTTGGATCAAAGTTTACCTCATTTATTAGCGCAAGTGGGCAAACGAGATGGGACTGAGATTCACTATCGATATCTCTGTATTTTTATGATTGATGTGGATTATTTTAAACAGGTGAATGACAATTATGGCCACAAAATTGGCGACAATGTGTTAAAAATTTTGGCGCAACGATTACAGGCGAATGTCCGTCCTAATAGTTCCGTATATCGTTACGGTGGAGAAGAAATTGTTTGTGTCACCCAGGGGATTCACCCCAAAAAGATGAGAGATTATGGAGAATCTTTACGCAAGGCGATCGCCGATCATCCGTTTAAAGTCTCTGGGGATTTACAGCTTGGGATTACCATTAGTCTGGGAGGGGCGATCGCCAGCGAGACTCATTCGTTTAAAGCTCACGATTTATTGCACCAAGCTGACTTAGCCCTTTATCAAGCCAAACATAATGGTCGGAATTGTCTGCGCTTTTCACCCGAAGCCGAACTATTAATCAACACCAATCCAGTCTAATCCTAATTTTCTCATATTTTAATTTTTTCGGTAATTTTTTAGCTCCAGAAAAAAATTCACCAATTAAGCATATTGGTGAATCTTTAGGAAAATCTATTGCTCGATGATTTTTGTCAACTTAAAATCATTGTGATTTGGTCAGATTTATCTTAGATTGACCGGAAATTTAGAGGCCAAAAGTGTCAGAACCCCATCCGGGAGCTTTTTCGGCGGAACGGAGCAGAAAAGCCGATAAATTTTCCACCTTTTCTGTAGAAAGCCAGGTGTCCGGTACTTCTCGACACCAGAAGTTTTCCCCCATACCATCGTAAGTGGTGGGATGGCGTAAATAGGCTACTAAAGCATTGATATTATCCCGTGGAGGTGTTGCCCCTTTGAGGTTTTCCATCGATAATGTCACCGAGGGAACAGGTAAATTAGAACCACCCACGTGACAATTCATACAATTTTGTAAAAACAGACTTTTTCCTTCGGAAATTTGGTCAGGAGAAAATAAGCGAGTTTCCCCTGCTTCATTCAATTTTAAGGGTACAGGTTCGGTGACTTGCAAGTATCGACGCAGATAAGGTTCAATCGGATCAGCCTCGGCGGGCTGAATCCAGATCATTACCCCTAAAATTGCTACCAAAAGGATCAGAAAATTACGCATGAAGAAAGACTGATATATCCGCCACATTTTTTATTACTTTCAAATCTGTAATGAGTTTTTATCTGTGAATTGGGTAATTATTAACCACCATAAAGAATCAAACATTTTCCCCAGAGGTAAAAATTTTTAATCTCTCATCGGCCATTAATAATTACCCATGACCAGTTACGGAATCTCCGAATAACCTGCCTAATTAACGCACGGTTTTACCACCGCCCCACTTGACGTTGACTTTGGGTTCTACAAGCATGAAACTGGCGATCGCATAGAGATCATCTTCAGTCAGATTTCTCATTTCCGCGAAAATATCCGCACTCTTCATACTGGGGTGGATTTCAGAAATATCATACTCCCCATCATAGCTGGTGGGATTTTTCATATAATCGATCAACGATTCAATATTATTGCGAGGGGGGGTCGCTAGGGCTAAAGATTCAGGATCGAGACCCACGTTAAAGTCTGTCTTAGTCACTCCCTCAAGGTGGCATTGAGAGCAGACATTAATAAATAGACGTTTGCCTTTCTCAACTTCTTTCTCTGTCACCACAACCGTATCCCCGGTGGCATTCAGTGGCAAAGTCCGCACTTCTGTGGACAGTTGCACCGCAGAAGCACTATTGACAAACACTTGAAAAGCGAAAAATACCGTGGCAACAGCCACCATGATACATCTTTTTACCATAGTTTTCCTCAAGATCAACGTTTTTGGCAGGATTAACAAAGTGAACCATAAATCGTGCGGCTAAGTTTAAGTTGGTCAAGGAAACATTCGCCGCCAAAGGATTATCGGCAGAAAACAGATTCAGGGGGTAGATTCCCCGAAAAATGCCCTTGACCAACCGAAGTCACTCAACTTTGGGAAGAGAACCCACTTCCTTCTGGCGGATGGTTTGAGACATAATTGCCTTAGCATCTTGCCAACCCAGACGGGTCTGAACCCCATTTTATGGTGACGAATGTTGACGCTTCCCACGATCGCACCGACTCAAGACTTGCTCCCCAGGGATTTGATAGTCTTGGCAATCTTTGCAAGGGATAAGGAAGCAAAACCCATAACAATCGGTTTCCGCAATTGGTGATTGCTCTCATCCAATATCAATATCATGCCACTGGACGGGATTTTTCCCAAAATATCTTTAGCAAGAATATCTGTGGCCTTGACTCAGGGGAAGAGGTTCGTAGGATAGAGAATAGAGGATAGAGGGTAATTAAGGCTAAAAAAGTAAAATTCAAGTAAAATTCGCTCCGGGGAATTATTCCTGGGAGCGAGGTTGCTGGGGTTAGGCTTCAAGTGTCACCACCGCAAAAGTAGTAACTCACTGAGAAACCATATTACTCAACTCCATTTGCGGCAATGAGAGTCGGTGAGATAAGGGAGACTGAGGCTGATGCAGGCAAATGAGTTGTGCTAAGGTTTTCTTGAGTTGGGTGCGCGGGACAATTAAATCGACAAAACCATGAGACTGCAAATCTTCCGCTGTTTGGAATTCTTCGGGTAATTTTTCCCGCAAGGTTTGTTCGATGACTCGCCGTCCGGCAAAGCCAATGGTGGCGTTGGGTTCAGAGATAATTAAATCCCCTAGCATGGCGAAACTGGCGGTGACTCCCCCAGTGGTGGGATGAGTTAATACGGGAATATATAGTAATCTCTCTTGGCGATGGCGTTCCAGGGCGCCAGAAATTTTCGCCATTTGCATCAGACTGAGCATTCCTTCTTGCATCCGGGCGCCCCCAGAGGCACAGATAATTACCAAGGGTAAGCGTTCGCGGGTGGCTTTTTCCGCTAAACGAGTGAGTTTTTCTCCGACTACGGAACCCATGCTGCCCCCCATGAACTGAAAGTCCATCACCCCTAATGCGACGGGCAGCCCATCCATTTTACCCAGTCCTGTTTGTACCGCGTCGGCAAACCCGGTTTTTTCTTGGTATTCACGCAGGCGATCGCTATATGGTTTGCGATCGCGAAACTTCAGGGCATCCACGGGTGCCAGATGCTCATCCATTGGCATCCAAGTTTTGGCATCAATCAGTTGACGGATCCGTTCATCACTATCCACCCGCATATGATGTCCGCATTCGATGCATACCAGTTGGTTGCTGAGAAGGTCTTTGGTATAAGTTAAAACCCCACACTCTGGACATTTTGTCCAGAGTCCTTCGGCAATATCCCGTTCTTGGCGTTCTTGGGCCATTGACCCAGTTTTTTTTCGATTCGCAAACCAGTCAAATAAAGACATAAAAACAATAAATCCTTTTTTCTTTTACCCTTTCCGTGTTGGCCTACATTTCCGCCATGTCGCCATGATTAACGGGGTGATTCATTCAGGAGGGATTCGAGTAGCGCTTTGGGGCGCAAGCTTCACGCCCCTGATTAGATCAATTTTCCCGAATCTTGTTAGATATAGTGAAATTTCCACCTCAATAAAACATCTGCCCGACTCAGTTACTCCGATGATTCAGTCAACTCGTCCTCTAACGGACTGAGTAAAAGCAATGCCGTCCAACGATCCACTGACCGCACTTGTAAAGCGGCTGGAGAACCACTCCCCAAACAGGGTGCAATTCCCAAATCCAGAATTCGACTAGGGATTTGATGCGCCGCCAGCAATTGCTGCATCAACTCTGCCTCCCAGCGATGGTTTGTTTGCTTAATTGTGATCCAAGACACAAAATAATCTTACAAGGAAATTATCACATACAGAGTTGTTATTTGTTATTTGTTCTTGGTTCTTGGTTCTTTGTTATTTGTTGCTGGTTGGGGGAAAGAGGATGCATAGGAAAGAGGATGCATAGGAAAGAGGAAAATTCTATGCCTCTCTATCCTCTGCCCCTCCGCTCCCCCGCACAAGACGCTCTGTTGGTTGGTGGTTGTTGTTTGTCCGCAGCCTGCCCCCGCTTTCTCAGGTGTGGATGAACCGTGAAACTTCAACAGTGAACAAATAACCAACAACAAACCACAAATAACAAACCACAAATAACAAACCACAAATAACAAACCACAAATAACAAATATTTGATTCAGGCGATCGCATCTAGGTCTACAATAAAAGATTAAAATAACCTTTGCCCCGGTTAGTCATAACTCCAAGAGCCATAAAATGCCAAGAACTCAACGCAACGATAACTTCATCGATAAAAGCTTCACGGTCATGGCGGATATCATTTTAAAGATTCTGCCGACCAATAGAGAGTCTAAAGAAGCTTTCGCCTATTACCGCGACGGAATGTCCGCCCAAGCAGATGGCGAATACGCGGAAGCCTTAGAAAATTACTATGAAGCCCTCAAGCTGGAACCGGATGATAACGATCGCAGCTATATTCTTTACAATATAGCCTTGATTCACACCAGCAATGGGGAACACGATCTGGCGTTGGAAAACTATCAAAAAGCGATTGACCTAAATCCTCGGATGCCCCAAGCCTTAAATAACATTGCGGTGATTTATCACTACAAAGGAGAAAAAGCGAAAGCTGCGGGAAACGAAGAAGAATCCGAAGCCATGTATGATAAGGCGGCAGAATACTGGAAACAAGCGATTCGTATGGCTCCCAATAACTACATCGAAGCGCAAAACTGGCTGAAGATTACCGGACGTTCTAAGATGGATATCTTTTTTTAGGGTGAGTGACATCACCGGAAATTTATCCTTGTCTATTTTGCCCAAATCCACGGCTGACAATTTCCCGTTAACAATTAACGATTAACCTAAAACCAAGATTAACTTGAAACGATGATTTCCCGCGAACAAGTTCATAAAGTAGCTCATTTAGCTCGGTTAGAACTCACAGAACAGGAAGAGGTCGAGTTTACCACTCAACTTGGCAGTATCTTAGATTATTTTGAACAATTGAGTGAACTGGACACCAGTAAAGTCAAACCCACCACCAGGGCGATCGAGGTGACAAATGTCACTCGTTTGGATGAATTGCACCCCTTTTCTGAGCGAGAGTCAATTCTAGCGATCGCCCCTGAAGTAGATGGGGACTTTTTCAAAGTGCCCAAGATTCTTAGTGACGATTAGTGACGATTAATTAACGAATCATTAATGAATGGGGCTATTCATTATAAATATCCCCATTCATTTCTGCCCCAAAATTGAGAATTTTACTGAGGGAAACCCCATTGCGTCCAGCCTTCTTACAGTCATACAGGGCTTGATCCGCTGCGGCAATTAAAATTTCGGCAAACTTACTGGCATCAGGAATGGTAGTGGCTACCCCTAAACTGACGGTTACTTGAGTTCGCGGGATATTTTCTGCTGGGGTAGTTTGCCAAATGATTATTTTTAATTTTTCCACATTATTTCTGATAATCTTGGCAATTTTTACTGCTTCTTTGGCGTCAGTATCCGGTAAAATTATGACAAACTCATCTCCTCCATAGCGAGCGACTAAATGATCTTTTTTGGCAATATTACTAAAATATTAGCAATTTGCTTTAAGCAATTGTCTCCCAATTGATTTCCTGAGAAATCATTATATAATTTGAAATTATCTAAGTCACAGAAAATAATCGACAATGGCTTTCCCGTGGCGGCTATTTTTTGCCATTGTTGGTCTAAGTATTCTTGAAAATATCGCCTATTTGCTACCTGGGTTAGAGGATCGATATGGGAGAGTTTTTCCAATTCTTGTTTGGCTTTTTCTAATTACAAGAGGCGATCGCACAAAATTTTATTTTGCGTGTCAATATCGACGAAATTGCTATTATTTAAAAATCTGCCCAAATAGATTCTGTATAAATCACAGCGAACTCTTAGTTCACCCTGAACAAATTTGATCAAGCCTAAACTTTCTAATTTATAAATCAGAATCGTATTAACATTTTATGAGTGATTGGCTGAGTGATTGCCTGAGTAATTTCCAGTGATAATTTGCAGAAAAACCGTGGCAATTTGCTCATCAGCTTGTAAAGTTGCTAAATGACGCCGCAAATGTTCCCGATAAATTCCCGTATCCCTTGCCGCTGTTGCTAAAAGTTGCTCTAAACTAAATTCTGAATTATGACATAAATTATACAATGCCAACCGAATTAACAGCGGATGTCCCCCCACCATTGCCATTAATTTATCCGTTTTTCTCTCGTCCCAAGGGAGGTCATGTAATCGGGCTAACTGCTGCACTTGTCCACGGGTAAATTCGGGTAAAGTCAGGGGTAAGCCAATATTAAAAGGAGATTGATTAATTCTCAGTGGCACATACACTTCTGTCGAGTAAACCACCAATAAGCGCAGTTTACTCCAAGGCTGCACCTGTTTCGCTTCTTCAAACCACGATGTTGCATCCGCAACGCTTCGCGATCGCAACAAAGGCAAAAACTCTTGAGCTAATTGGGGATATTCAAAAATCAGCGATAACTCATTAATACATAAAACCAAAGGACGGTGAATTGCTTCCAGCAAGTACCACTGAAAATAAAGAGTGCAATTGACTTTACTCCCCAGGTCTTCATCCCAATAATCATCTAAATTAGGTTTAAGATTTAAGGCATAGCTAATTTGCGTGCAAAACACTCGCAGAAATCGATCTATATTCTGGAAATCAGCGGTATCAATTTTTTGCAAGTCTACCGTAGCGGGGTAGTAGCCCAAGCTTTTGGCATTGTGGTTAATCCGCAACATTAAGGAAGATTTTCCCATTTCTTTTCGGGCTTTAATTCTAATTAAGCAGCCCGGTTTAGTAATTTCTTGATAAGCTTGCTCTTCCACGGGTGGACGAGGAACATAAAATGGCTACTTGATCGCAACCAGACCCGTAGGATATTCCAAGGAGGTGATCATAATTTACTGATTAACGTGAATCTGTGTACTTGTTTACCTAGTTGCTTGAGCCATCTAATTTAACTTAGATTTGGTGGTATCCGATTAGATCGATCGCTCCATCATGTCCCTGGTATAGGGAAAAAGCCAACAATGGCGGCGGAAAGCATTCTCCATTAAGTATAAACTAGCTCAGGGATGAGACAAAAAAAGTCACCACATAACAATCACCGCCATCGCGATCGCCACGATATGGATAGCGCTTGTGATGGCGGTGTAATTTTCACCCTTGATAACTTGACAGTGATTGCTGATTGGTTACGATTATCTTTGCGTAGGATAAATCCGTAAGGCTTCCGTGACGGCGCCGACAGAGACTCGCGTACCGACGGGCAATAAGGAATTGACCGTTGTCCGGGCATGAATTTCTTTACCGGAAGGGGTGATTAAGCAGTAGCGGTGTTCTCTGCCTAAAAATTGCCGATCGCAAATCACCACTGGCGCTTTTTCATTCGGGTGCAACATAATATCTTCTTCCCGAATCATCAACTCAGCCATATCCCCATCTTGGAGTAATTGTGAATTTATCGCCGAGTCTAAACCTGAGTCTAAAATCTCAAAACAACCCACTTCAGTTTCCCACTTTTGACCAATCCGTCGGGCGGTTAAAAAATTGGCTTCGGTGACAAATCCAGCCACAAACCGAGAAGTCGGTGCTTGATAAATTTCTTCTGGGGTGCCGATTTGTTCGATCGCCCCAGACCGCATCACCGCCACTCGGTCAGAAATAACCAAAGCTTCCTCGCGATCGTGGGTGACAAAAATCGCCGTCGTCCCAGTATTTTTCAGAATCTTACGCACTTCTTCGCGCAAGTATAAACGCACTTGCAAATCCAAATTACTCAACGGTTCATCCAACAAGACAATTTCGGGACTGGGGGCTAATGCCCTCGCTAAAGCCACCCGTTGCCGTTGTCCTCCCGATAACTCGTGGGGATAACGGCGATCGAGTCCTTGTAATCCGACTAATTCCAGTAATTCTTTCACGCGATTCCGAATAGCTTTGGCATCGGTGACAGATTTTTGCCAAACTTTAAGAGAGAATTTTTCCCCCCGACGCTTTTGCAATCCAAAGGCAATATTATCCGCCACAGTTAAATGGGGAAATAAGGCATATTCTTGGAACACCATGCCTAAATGACGATTTTCTGGGTTGACCCAGACCGATTCACTGGCGACGGTTTGCCCCGCAATGGCTATCGCCCCGGCATCGGGACGTTCAAACCCCGCAATCAGTCGTAATAGAGTAGTTTTGCCACAACCGGACGGGCCGAGTAAAGAGATAATTTCTCCCTGTTTTACCTCCAGAGAAATATCGGCAACTGCTGCGGTAGTTGAGTTAGGAAATTGTTTTTTAATTCCGTTTAGGGAAAGAATCGTAGATTCAGTCATTTTTTTAATAGTTAATACAACAACCAACAACCAACAAATTTATTTTTTCTGTTTTAAAAGTACCAAAGTAGAAACAGTGGAAACCATTAGCAAACTTAAGGATGCGGCGGCAGCATCCGCAAAGGCAACATCCTCGGTGGCATTCCAAATTTCTGTGGCTAAGGTGCGAAAACCAATCGGCGCTAATAACATAGTGGCGGGCAGTTCTTTAATGGCGGTGAGAAAAACTAATAACCCACCCCCGACAACTCCCGGACTGACCAAGGGAATGGTAATTTCTTGAATGGTCTGCCAAGGACTGCGCCCCAAAATCCGGGCTGACTCTTCGAGTCCAGGGTTAATTTGTAATAAGCTGCTGCGAATCGTCCCTACGGATTGCGGTAAAAATAAAATTAAGTAAGCAAAGATTAACATAGGCAAAGTTTGATATAAACCCGGTAGATATTTGGCACCGAGAAAGACTAGGGATAAGGCGACGACGATGCCCGGTAAGCCAAAGCCAATATAGGTACAACGTTCAATTAAAGTTGCCAAAGCCCCTGGAAACCGTACCGATAAAATAGCTACGGGTAGGGCAAATAAGGTGGCAGCGATCGCCGCCAAACTTGCCGCCAGCAAAGAGTTTCCCGCCGCCGGGAAAAAATTGGGAGGCATATTCCCAGCATTGAGTCCGCGCCACAGCCAGAGCCCAGATATGGCAATGGGTAGCACTAACCCCAGGAAGGTAATTAGGCTACAAAAGGCGATCGCTGGCCATTTCCACAGACCCAAAGACACTTGCTGGAATTGACCCTGGGGACGACCCACCCCTGAGTGGCTACTGTAATAAGCCGCCCCAGTTCTGGCCCGATATTCCAACCATAAAATTAACCACACCAAAGCCACCAAGACTAAAGCCAAGACAGCGGCAGAGTTGCGGTTAAAACTGCTTTTATATTGAATGAAAATGACGCGGGTGAACGAGTCAAACTGCATCAAGCTTGGGGTGCCAAAATCTCGCAAAGAATATAAAGCCACTAACAAGCCCCCAGCCACCAGGGAAGGGCGCAGTTGGGGAAATGTAACCCGCCAAAACGTTGACCAGCTATTCTGTCCCAGATTTCGCGAGGCTTCTTCTAAGGAAGGGTCAATGCCTTGTAACCCAGACCGAATGCTAATTAGTAAATAAGGATAAGTAAATAAGGTCAGGGACAAAATCGCCCCGGGCCAACCGTAAATTGAGGGCAACTCTTGCACCCCAAACGGTTCTAGCAGCAGTTGCAACCAACTGCCTTTAGTGCCAAAAGAGGCAATGATGGCAAAACTGCCCACATAACTGGGAACCGCTAGGGGTAAAGTGGTGGCGATCGCCCAAAATTTTCGGCCTGGTAAATCCGTTCTTTCCGTTAAAAAGGCTAAAGGCAGGGAAATCAATGCAGAAAATAGCGTCACCACCCCTGCCAACCCTGCACTGTCTCGTAAGACTGCCAAAGTTCGCGGACGGGAAAGCATCAGCCACACTTGATCCAATCCAGCGCCCCCAGCGCGAACAAATAGATAAATCAGGGGGCAGGAAATGGCGATCGCGGTAATTCCGGCAGCCACCACCAGAAACCACGGTGGACGGGCTCCACTGACAAAGGAAAGACTACCGGCAAATGGGCTAAGAACTGTCTTGGGGATTTTCATCGATATTGTTATTCGTTATTCGTTATTGGTTGTTAGTTATTTGTTATAGCGATTGTCTGTCATAGTTATGAAGTACAAAAAAATTTGTCATTCCCGCGCAGGCGGGAATCCAGAAAACCTCTGTACTTCCCGAACGACAATAACCGCTATATTGGTCAGAAGACCGAACAACAAATAACTAATAACCAATAACTATCAACTTACAATAATCCCGCTTGTTGCAAAAGTTCCAAAGTCCCTTCCAAATCCGATAAATTGCTTAAATCAATGTTGGGCGGGTTAATCTGAGCGATCGAGATTTGTCCTTTCGGTGCGGCAATTCCCGAAACTAAAGGATATTCCTTAGTTTCTTGGGCAAAGTAATTTTGGGACTCATTCTTCAGCAAATAGTCAACGAATTTTTGGGCATCAGCTTTTTGGTCAGTGGTATTCACAATAGCAACCCCAGCAACGTTAACCATTGAGCCTACATCTCCCGGCATATAGTGATGCTTGACGGGGAAATTAGGATTATCTGCATTAAACTGATAGAGATAGTAGTTATTGACTAAGCCTAAATGAATTTCACCCCGGCCTAAAGCTTCAACAATTGCCGTATTTTTGGGATAAACTTTAGTGCCATTGGCTTTCATTGCCTTAAGCCATTCTAAGGTTTTTTCATTCCCAGCAGTCAGACGCATGGCGGTGACAAATGATTGAAAGGAACCGTTAGTAGGAGCCCAGCCAACTTTTCCCTGCCATTTCGGTTGAGTTAGTTCCCAAACTGAACGGGGTAATTCATTGCTGGAAACTTCATTAGTGTTGTAATCTAGGACACGAGCCCGTCCAGAAATCCCTACCCATTGTCCATTTTGATCGCGAAATTTTCCATCTACTTTTTCCAATAAGTTAGAGGGAATTGCTTCCGTTCTGCCCGCTTTCGCTAATGCCCCTAATGCCCCCGCATCTTGACCAAAATAGACATCCGCAGGGCTATTGTTTCCTTCTTCTAAAATAGCGATCGCCAATTCGGAAGTATCCCCATAGCGAACCTCGATATTGATCCCTAAATCTTGTTTAGCCTTTTCTACTAAAGGCCCGATTAATCGTTCATTTCGCCCCGAATAAATGGTCAGGGTTTTTGGTTGGGCAAAGACCAGTTTAGCCACGCCAATACTTGCGGCTAATGCTAAAACACCGAGGGCGATATATGTGCGATTAATTTTCATAATTGGCTCCTTTATTGGTTGCTCTTTTATTGGTTGTTGATAGAATGCCAAGTTTGTTTCTGTGGTGGCTCATTTCCGTGATGGGAAATCAAACAGAAGAAGCAGGATTTTCGCAGAAGCGATCGCGTGAAAGAATTGGTTGTTAGGGGTTATTTCCCTGGTGGGCGATCGCTGCCAATACTTCTTGATAAATATTTGCAATAAAAATTTACAGCCTTATGACTATAGGGGTTTTCTGGCTTATTGTCAATAATTCTCATTAAAAATTTTTACTGACACAGCCAAAGGAATGATTTTTGCGGCAAAGTTCTTGTGATACAAGGGTTTCCCGTAGGGTGGGCAAATTTTGCCCACCCTACTATTTAAGTCATCGCCGTGACGGGAAAATGTTTTTCAATTAATTCGGGAATTTCTGCCACATCAAGGCCGCTGTAGCGAGTTTTATCCGGCATCACCACCACATTGGGCGCTTGTTTGCAGCGACTCATACAGCCGGTTTTTTTAATTTGGACTCGATCGCCCAGTCCCAGTTCTTGCAATTGTTCCTCAAGAGCGATCGCAATTTCTTCCCCCCCACGTTTGCGGCAATCGGACTTACCACACACTAAAATACTGCATTTTTTCTGTTGGGGACTCTGTTGGTTACAGGTTGCCGCAACGGTGCAAGGCATAGTCGGGGGTGCGCTGGGCTGACTGGTGGGATAAATGGGAGAAAAATGATTTGTCGGCAATTGCACGCGATCGGCCACCAACTTAATAGTGCCGTTTTTCATCGATCGAATACTTTGCCCATTCACTTGGATGCGATCGCCTGGTTTTAACTGATTATAAAGTTCAGCCCGCACCAGATCCCCGCGTAATTCTTTCGGAACTTTAATCCAATATTCCCCACTGTTGGTATTCAGTCGCAGCATTTTCGGTTGATAACCATCTTTGAGGATAAAACCGAAGAACTGACCGGCTAGATTAAACTCGGAGACGATTTTGTGTGATTTGCTCATTGGGATTAGATTAATTTATTGCAATTTTTCAGTATTTTTTGTAAGAAGCTGGTAGATGTGAAGCGAATATTGTCTTAAAGAAATTGACCGATGAATGATTATTCCGTATGCCAGCAATGACTCAACCATTGCACCAAGTCTGGACGAGATGCTTTTAATTGCTGCAAGACACGATGAATCTGTAATGCTTCCGTTGGACTATTTGGGATATGTAGGATATGGCTGACTTCTGATTCTAGTTCTGATGGATTCATCAGGCTCCTGTATTGCAAGTAATTCTTAATCATGCTTGAGGGAAATTTAAGCTTCCC
Organism: Planktothricoides sp. SR001; assembly: GCF_001276715.1. Lineage (GTDB taxonomy): Bacteria > Cyanobacteriota > Cyanobacteriia > Cyanobacteriales > Laspinemataceae > Planktothricoides > Planktothricoides raciborskii. The sequence goes on from NZ_LIUQ01000050.1 coordinate 18,998, forward strand.
GGCGGAATAACCGGAACTTTTCCCCTGTGTTTGAGCATACCCTAAGTGCGAAGAATTCTCAAGATTATTGCCAAAAATTTTTTTTTAGAATTGGCTCAACTGGGTTTTGTGGCATATTTAAGCAAATTCTGGGTTAACCGAGCAAAAATCTGCTTTTTAAGCGGTATTCCCCGTTGATGCGCTAATAATCTACTCTGAGGTTGCCCAGCTATTATCGTTCATCAAAAAATCATGGTAATCTCGGATGCAATAAGCCTGATTTAATGAGAAAGGGGAATTAACCGCCACAAAGATTACTGAATACGCTAGTATCGAATAAGTCTGTATAGACAGCGGACTAATCCGCCGCTGTTTTTCCTTTTGATGAGAACACAACCACCACCCCAGAAGCGATCGGCGATCGCCTCTGGGGTGGTTTGTCTTTTCCCCGCAAATCCTCAGAAATTATTGAGAAATAATGTAAATTTCTCTAGATTTCTCTAGCCGGTTTACCAAAATTGTGTCGCCGTGTGGCGCCGTTGGTTCAGGGATCTGCGTTGAGCTAAATAACGGCTAAAACCTATATTTATCAATATTTGGCAAATATTTACCCCAGATATTCGGGTGGAGCGACTGGGGGAAATAAAAACCCGGTTTCTTCAAGAAACCGGGTTTATGTCTTCAGGCAGCCCGGTTTCTGATTAAATATTCCTGGCACGTATTGACAAGTCTTATCAATAAGATTAGATTAGTTTGAGACATTTCTTGCGGCACAGGTTATTGGTTATGGGTTATTTGAATCATGGCATCGCTTTTACCAAATAACCCATAACCAATAACTAATAACTAATATGATTATTTGGTGACATGACAGCAAATGGCATTTTACACAAACGACTCACTCAAAGCTGAACTCAAACAGCAGGGATTTAGACTGACGCCACAGCGACAGACAATTCTCAACATTTTTCAAACTCTTCCCCAGGGTAAACATCTCAGTGCGGAAGAACTACAAAAATTACTGGAACTCAAACAAGAGAAAATTAGCCTCGCCACAATTTACCGCACCCTGAAGTTAATGGCTCGGATGGGAATTTTGCGAGAACTGGAACTGGCCGAAGGACATAAACACTATGAAATCAACCCCCCTGCCCCGCAACATCATCACCATCTAGTCTGTGTTCAATGCTATAAAACCGTTGAGTTTACCAATGAAGCGGTATTAAAAATTTGTCGCAAGCAAGCACAAGCTTCTAAATACGAGATGCTGGATTGTCAGATGACTCTGCACGTTATTTGTCCCGAAGCCTTAGCCCAAGGTTGGCCTTCTACTTTACCAAGTGATTGGGTTTGTCCCCTGTCTGGGTGGCGGGAAAATGATTGATGGTTGTTGGTTGGGGTGTGGGGAGCGGGGGAGCGGATGGTGCGGGGGAGCGGATGGTGCGGGGGAAAGAAAGGGTGTGGGGCTGCCATCGGCCGCCATCGGCCGCCATCGGGGGGAAAGTGAAAAGTGATGCATTGAAAAGTCGTAGGGGCGAATGGCCATAAGGCCTGACGGATTATGCTTCGCAAGGACACCCGTACAAAAAAATATCACTATTCACTATTCACTATTCACTATTCACTATTCACTATTCACTCTTCACTATTCACTCTTCCCCACACCTCTTACCCTGAGCCTGCCGAAGGGCTACACCTCTTACCCTACACCCTGATGCCCGTTCCCTCTAATAACCAACAACAAACAACAAACAACCAACAACCAACAACAACCAACCAATAACAACTTATAACTTAAATTCCTGGCGAAATTCCACTACGAAATCATTGAGCTTGTCCATCTCAATTAAAAAAGCATCATGGCCGTGGGGAGAGTTTAACCAGAAAAGTTTTGCCTGGGGAATTAAATTCGCCAGTTCTTCTTGTTCAGCAGGAGGATAGAGGACATCGGTAGTAATTCCGACCACCAAGGTGGGATGAGGAATATTGCGGAGTACCGATTCATAATCGCGATCGGGACGGCTGAGATCGTGGCTGTCCATTGCATGAGTGAGGATAACGTAGGTGTTGGCATCAAACCGTTCGATCAGTTTTTCTCCTTGGTATTGCAAATAGCTGGAGATGGCAAACTGTTCTTTGGCTTTGCTCTGTTGGAGTTGGCGACCAAAGCGCTGCTCAAAGTTTTCCCAAGAACGGTAGGTGCTCATGGCAATCATGCGGGCGATCGCGAGTCCTTGGATCGGGGGTTGGTCGTCAGAATAATGCCCCCCATTCCAGTTGGGATCCGCATAAATCGCTTGCCGTTGGGCTTCACTCCAAGCAATACACCAGGCAGAATGTCTGCCGGATATGGCAATGGGGGCGATCGCTCTCACCCGTTCTGGGTAGAGTACCGCCCATTCCAGCACTTGCATCCCTCCCAGAGAACCGCCAATCACCAAATTGAGCGATTGCACTCCCAACTCCTCCAAAAACCGTGCTTGTAAATGCACCATATCCCGCACCGTAATTTGGGGAAAATTGGCGCCATACATTTCACCAGTTTTGGGATTAATAGAAGTCGGCCCGGTGGTGCCATAACAACTACCGAGGATATTGCTACAAATAATAAAATCACGGTCAGGGTCTAGGGCTTTTCCCGGTCCAAATAAGGGCGCCCACCAGTAATCTGCATCGGCAGAACCCGTAAACGCATGACAGATCAGAACCGCGTTATCCCGGGCAGCATTTAAACTTCCCCAAGTGCGATAAGCCACCTGCACCCCAAACAATTGCTCCCCAGACTCTAAGGGGAAGGGGGTAGACAGGCTATGAAACGCGGTATCTGGTGAGACGAAGTGCTGGTAATTCATAGTAGATGTGACCGGAAAAAATTAAGTCTTGACTTGAGCAAAAGCTTGCTCAAAGTCTGCTTTAATGTCGTCGATATGTTCCAAACCGACGGACACGCGAATGGATGAAGGGGTGACACCAGCGGATAGTTGTTCCTCGTCAGTCAATTGTTGGTGAGTGGTGGAAGCCGGATGAATCACCAAAGTCTTCGCATCTCCCACATTGGCTAAGTGAGAGGCTAACTTGACATGATCGATAAAGGAACGTCCAGCTTCGCGTCCGCCTTTAATCCCAAAGGTCAAAACACAGCCAAAGCCATGTTTGAGGTATTTCTTGGCCCGCTTGTGGGAAGGATGACTCGATAATCCGGGATAACTCACCCATTCGACTTGCTCATGGGACTCTAACCATTTTGCCAACGCCAACGCATTACTGGTATGGCGATCGACCCGTAAAGATAAAGTTTCCAGTCCTTGCAGCAGTAAAAATGCATTAAAAGGACTCAGACAAGGACCTAAGTCCCGCAAGCCTTCCACGCGAGCCCGAATAATAAACGCAATATTACCAAACGGACCATCGGGGCCAAAAACTTCTTGGAACTTCAAGCCATGATAACCGGGGGCTGGGTCGGTAAACACGGGAAATTTACCATTCCCCCAGTTAAATTTACCGGAATCCACAATCACGCCACCAATGGAAGTGCCATGACCGCCAATCCATTTGGTAGCAGATTCCACCACAATATCAGCACCGTGTTCAATGGGACGGCATAAATAGCCACCACAACCAAAGGTATTATCGACAATCAGGGGAATGCCATTTTTATGGGCCACGTCCGCTAAGGCGGCAAAGTCAGGAATGTTAAACCCAGGATTGCCAATGGTTTCTACATATAAAGCTTTGGTGCGATCGTCAATGGCTTTAGCAAAATCCTTGGGATTATCTCCGTCTACGAATTTAACGTTAATGCCCATGCGAGGTAGGCTGACCTTGAATTGGTTGTAGGTGCCACCATAGAGAAAACTGGTAGAGACAATGTTGTCTCCGGCTTCCGCAATATTATTGATCGCGATAAATTGGGCTGCTTGTCCGCTGGAAGTCGCCAAAGCCGCCACCCCACCTTCTAAAGCGGCAATTCGCTTTTCAAAGACATCGGTGGTGGGATTCATCAGTCGGGTGTAGATGTTGCCAAATTCTTGCAGGGCAAACAATCGCGCCCCGTGATCCGCGTCATTGAAGACATAGGAAGTGGTTTGGTAGATCGGCACTGCCCGGGCATTGGTTCCCGGGGCGGGTTCTTGACCGGCATGAATTTGAAGCGTTTCAAAACGATACTCGTCAGGCATAACAATTCCTCATTGCTGGATGGATTTTAGTAATGGACATCTTACTGAGAATGAAGCTACATGATCTTACTAACAAAAACTCGTGAAACTCCAATCATTAACAAATCATTAAATTTACCTGAAGGTGAGGGATTCAGATTTAACTCACCACAGTAGCCAGAATTCTACAATAGTTCGAGGGGCTTTTGGCGATCGCTTCAGAGAATTTTTTGGCTGTCCAGACGGGCGATCGCCGTGGCGGCTATTTTTTTTCGGGAAAATCTGGCGATCCAGGACTGGACATCTCACGGAAAGTGATTAAGTTTAGACGAACTGACCTCGCTTAATCTTTAAGACTTTTTTCGGCTTTAGGTTGAAATTACCAGGGGTAATTTTTAATCGGAATCTCCCTCGCCATTGTCAAGGGACTGTTGCTGCCATGACTTGGCAATCCATCACTGTCAAATCCTGATATTTATACCAATTTCAAAAATTCTTGCTACAGTTACTAGGTTAATTTGGCCGCAAGCCGCCGCGCCCAAAGAAGTTGCATTCTTAATTGGAAACGGTATTAGGTGCAGTTAGTAAAGTTTTAGACCAGACGGCCGCTGATAGAGTCGATGGCTTTACTAACCCCTATGAGGTACTTTTGCTGGCCAGAATAACGTGATTTATTTTTTGAAAAAAATTTGCTGAAGCTAAAATTTAAATATTCAGCTTAATTCATAATGTTAAATTAAGATTTTTTTTTGAAAAAACTGAATTTTCCGTTTTTTTACCTTGGCTATTAACTAACGATTATCAGTCAGATTAAAATTTATTATAAATAAACTGAATTTTTATAATTTTTTTGGCAATTTTTTTGTAAAAATTTTATATTGATTTAAAGTTAATAGATCAAATTAAGCATCAGAAAGTTGTAAAGGAATCTGAATGATAAATTTTGTTCCTTTGCCGACTTCTGAAATACATTGCAATTGACCACCATGCTTTTCAACAATGGAGTAAGAAATTGACAACCCCAAGCCCGTACCCTTGCCTACAGGTTTAGTGGTAAAAAATGGATCGAACAATCTTGTTTTAATTTCTTCGGGAATCCCCGGTCCATTATCAGCAATGCTAATTACCAAAAAATTGTCTGGAGAAATTTTGCTGCTAATCTGAATTCCTAGTGCTTTACTGCTGTCGTAATTTTGGTTGATATGACAATATTCTAAGGCATCGATCGCATTGCTGAGAATGTTCATAAACACTTGATTCATTAATCCTGCATAACATTCAATTTTAGGAATTGCACCATAGTTTTTTTCTACGGTAATCGCCTGGCGAGCGCTCTGGGCTTTGAGTCGATGTTGGAGAATCAGCAGAGTATTATCAATGCCTTCGTGAATATCGACGGGTTTTTTCTCCCCTTCATCTAAGCGGGAAAAATTGCGGAGAGATTTGACGATTTCTTTAATCCGTTCCGCCCCCATTTTCATACTGGAAAGTAATTTAGGCAGGTCTTCAATGAGAAAATCCAGCTCGATATTTTCTAGATGCTTTTGAATTGCCAAATCAGGTGGATTATGGTGTTGCTGATAAAGCATCACCAACTCTAGCAAATCTTGAATATATTCAATGGCTGGAGCTACATTGCCATAGATAAAGCTAATGGGATTGTTAATTTCATGGGCAATTCCGGCCACCATACTCCCCAGGGCGGACATTTTTTCCGCTTGAATCAATTGGGATTGAGTTTGCTGTAACTGCTGTAAAGTTTGTTCCACTTGTCGAGCGCGATCGCGTTCCCGCACTTGGGACAAGCGCAAGTCTGCTTCCATCTGTTTGCGGATGGTAATATCCCGGATAATGGCAATTACCTCAGTGCTGCCAAAGGGGACATATCGCGCTTCATAATGTTTCCATGTATTATTTTCTCGCAGATTATATTCGCCAACTTGGGGTTGTCCCGTGGCCAAAGTTTTCTCTAAATAACAGCGAGTCCAGAGGGCTAAATCTTCTGAGAGAGCTTCATCAATACTTTTGCCGATAAAGTGTTCTGGTTCCGGGGCGTTCAGATCATCTTTTGCCGGAAAATAATCGAGAAAAATTCCTTGCTGATTTAGCCGAAACACCAAGTCAGGAATCGCATTTAATAAACTCCGATTTTTAATTTCACTCTCCCAGAGAGCCGCCTCAATTAGATGGCGATCGCCGAATATATTCGGCGATATAGAAATATCATGGCTTGGGTTTTTTCCCCTTATCTTTTCAGTCATAATTTGCCTCTCGGCATTTGTCCTAAATTCTGGATTTTGCCCATTTTTTTTGCCTGACCAGCGTCCGGGAGACTTTTGTTTGCACAATCCTTCGTTCAGAACAAATACTTTTTCATCATTCATTAAATTTGAATGTTGCTCTGGAGAACCATTGAGTTCTAATGCCAAATATCTATCCTTATTCTCCAGAATATTCATATTTTCCCTATCGTTAATGGGATCGTTAAAATTTATAAACTTTCTTTTGCCTTCTAAAAAGGTTTTTATTTTTGCGGCTAAAGTCTGGGCTGTGTTGGTTGCAGCCGCATCTACTCTCCCCTTGACTAAGGTCTGGTGATGACTCTCCATTTCTTGATGGCGAATTTCTAAACTGCGATCGCTCTTTCTGCGGATATCTTTAATTAAATCACGGTACTTCACCGAACCGCCTGCCGTATATTTACTTAGCATAAGTATCTCTCATTTATATGATTTAAGTTCTTAATTTCAACCTTATCAATAAATGATTAAAGTTGCCATCAGTATAATTAGGTAACTTGAGATCCGTAAAATTGCTGATTTTCTGAGCCTAGAGCCTCAGCCCTGCCTCTCTCTTGCCCACCAGGGATAATTATCCAAATTCTCCAAAGTGACTGGCAAATCTTTATGTCTGTAAAGCTTGACATTTAGCTAAAAAGTCATCTGAACAATATATATATTATGAATTTTATTTAATAAATATTTAGAAAAGTTAAGTTTTTTTGACCAAGTATAAAAGCTTAACTAGGTTAATTTGTTAATTAGATCACCAATTGAATCAAACATATCCGTTAACATGATCCATTAACATGATTGACAGAGGGTGAAATATTCACCAAACACCACTCACCAGGTCACTCACCAGGTCAAATCTAAAAGCCGAATCAAACAGGAATTATCTAAATATGAGGAATTCATCAGGCATCATGCAGTACAACCATAAGCTCAAAGAGTCAAAGATTTCTGTTTGTAATGAACATAACCCAATCCTGGTAGTGGAGAATTCTCCCCAGAACACAAAAAACCCCCGCATCAACGGAGGCAGACTACCAGGCCAAAACCCTGTTTAGTTTGAGCATTGGCACGATAGAGAGAAAATCAAAATATCCCGAACTGGATCGGTAGCCCAAAAGATCACAGAAAATACTGATTCAAGCGGGAACCACAGCATCAATAAATTTTCATCGGCAATCCAGCAGCCACTAAGAACCATTAATATTGGGATAGTGATTGAGATAGCGATAGATTTAGCGGAACATACTACTTACCGAACTATCTTCATGGACACGCCAGATAGTTTCACCCAGCAAATTGGCCACTGATAGGATACGTAACTGATCGAAGCGGAGTTCTTCAGCAACAGGGATAGTATTCGTTACAATCACCTCTTCAAAGACTCCCGATGACAAACGCTCCACCGCAGGAGGAGAAAAGACTGCATGGGTGGCACAAGCATAAACTTGTCTGGCTCCTTCACGACGCAGTAACCGGGCGCCCTCAGTAATCGTGCCAGCGGTATCAATCATGTCATCGACTAAGACCGCTGTTTTGCCTTTAACGTCACCAATTAGATTCATCACTTCCGCCACATTATGGGCTTGGCGACGTTTATCAATAATGGCTAAGGGCGCATCATTGAGTTTTTTCGCAAAAGCTCTCGCTCTTGCCACCCCGCCGACATCTGGGGAAACGACCACCAGATCCGGCAGATTTTTGTGAGCTAAATAATCTAGCAAAACCGGCGAAGAGTAAACATGATCAAACGGGATATCAAAATAGCCCTGGATTTGCCCTGAGTGCAAATCCATTGCCACCATACGAGTTGCTCCCGCTTCGGTGATCAAATTGGCAACCAATTTGGCGGTAATCGACTCACGTCCCGCCGTTTTCCGATCTGCCCTAGCATAACCATAGTAAGGAATGACTGCGGTAATTTGTCTGGCTGATGCTCGACGGCAAGCATCAATCATAATCAGCAGTTCCATCAGGTTATTGTTTACTGGGTAGCAGGTTGGCTGAATCAGATAAACATCACAGCCTCGGATAGATTCCTGAATTTGAATGTACAGTTCTCCATCGGCAAACCGCTTGCGTACCATTGGCCCTAAGTCGATTCCCAGGTAGTGAGCTACTTCCTGAGATAAAGGGACATTTGAAGAACCTGAAAACAGCCGTAGGCGGCTGTGATCGGAAATGTTACCCAAAGAAGTTGGGAGAGTTAAAGCAGCAGAACGGATCACAGGAAAGCCTCGAAGCACGTTCAGTTATCAGTGATTCTATCATTGAAATCTATGAACATTTTGGAAATTTTTTTTAAAATTTACCCAGAGGTTGTAAATTCAGGGTGATCTTCCCCCGAATAAATTGATCGCTGGGCGCTAGGATCCGGCTGAAATCTGGTCTAAAGCCGGTTTTTTGCCGATAGGGATCGCCGGTTGACCCTGGAGGTGGGATGTATTTAGTCGATAGTCTCCTGGCTCCGAGAACCGGGAAAGCGGCTCCAATCAACTCATGCCGTTTCATTCACGCCTAAGTAAAGCTCATAAAAAAAATACTTGGTCAGTTTTGGTACGGCTGTCGGTGAGAGATTAAGGTAATTAATTGATTGCATGATTAAAATATGGTTGATCTCTCCTGTCTGTTTCACGGTTTCTCATTCCCCAATTGACTATGACTTCTTTTAAGGTTTCCTCTGGGCAGCCCATCACGGCATTGAAGGATGCGGCGATCGCCTTTTTTGCCAGCGATACGTTTTTCTATGTGGTGAAGCGCCTCTTACAAGCGGTGCTCACTTTATTATTGGCATCGATGCTTAGTTTTGCGATTATTCAACTTGCCCCAGGGGATTACCTGGATGCTTTGCGGCAAAATCCCGCCATTTCTCAAGAGACACTGGAGCAATATAATCAACAGTTTGGTTTGGATCGGCATCCCATTGAACAATATTCGCGGTGGTTATGGCAGATTTTAAGCCAGGGGGATTTTGGCCAAAGTTTTGTTTACAACCGAAAAGTGGCAGATTTGTTGTGGGAAAGGATCCCCAATACTTTGTTGTTGTCGATCGCTTCGTTGGTGATTACTTGGGCGATCGCCATTCCCCTGGGGATTTTGGGCGCCCTGAAGCAAAATGGCACAGTGGATCGGGTGTTACAAGTGATCAGCTACACCGGGCAAGGATTTCCCAGTCTGATTACTGCCTTATTGCTATTATTTGTCGCCCAAATTACCTCTCCTGTATTCCCGGTGGGGGGCATGACCAGTATCTATCACGATCAACTCACCCCCTTTGGCAAAATGATCGATATTGGTTGGCATATGATTTTACCCACTTTAGCCCTGAGTATCACCAGTTTTGCCGGGTTACAACGGATTACTCGCGGTCAATTATTGGATGTCCTGCGGCAAGATTATATCCAAACCGCTCGCGCCAAGGGTTTGCCGGAAAATCGCGTGATTTATGTTCATGCTTTGCGAAATGCCATCAACCCATTAATCACGATTTTAGGGTTTGAGTTTTCCAGTTTATTGGGAGGAGCCTTTATTGCGGAAACCTTCTTTAATTGGCCTGGGTTGGGGCGGCTGATTTTGCAAGCAGTCCAGTCTCAGGATTTGTATTTAGTGATGGGCAGTTTGATGATGGGTGCGGTGATGTTGATCCTCGGAAATTTGTTAGCGGATTTACTCCTAAAAGCGGTCGATCCTCGGATTAAATTGGGGGCTGATGATTAAAAAAAATGACTCAAATTTATTATTTAATTCGTTCTAAAATTGACGGCAGTTATCTAGCGGCGCATCCAAAAGTGAACGATGCCGATGGAAAGGCTCAGAAGGGATATCTACTGATGTTTCCAGAAAATTTTGATGCCCTGAGTTATCTGAATAAGTATGCGGGGGATATGCGCGATCGCTTTGCTGTCGAGTCAATTACTCAGTCGGGGCTGAAAAATCTTTTAGATCGTTGGGGATTTAATGGCATGGGAATTGTCCAAGACCCGTTATTACCAAAAATTGAGTTTTTAACCACGGAAAAACCGGATTTTTTCTAAAGAAACCGGGTTTCTTTGAGGGTAAATCAGACAATTTTGGCAAGAAACGGCAGAAACCCGGTTTCTGGATCAAACAGCAGAAACGAGAAACCGGGTTTCTTTTCTGGTAAATCCTACAATTTTGGCAACAAATAGCCGAAACCGGGTTTCTGGATCAAACAGCAGAAACCCGGTTTCTTAGCTCCACTCTTCGGGATCAATTCCCAAGGCAGCACATCGAGCTAATAACTCTTGCATTCGCTGTTGTTGTTGTTCGAGTGCCGCTTGTAATTGTTCTTTTTCCTGGCGTTCGGCTTCGGCCCGTTGGCGTTCGGCTTCAGCCCGTTGGTGTTCGGCTTCGGCCCGTTCTTCTGGCCATAACAGAAGTTCGCCTTGAGCATTCCACCAGCGTAACCAATAGCCGTTTCGGGCGGAATGGGTTCCGTGCCAAACTCCGAGAAATAGGTTTAGTCCGGGAATCCAAAAACGTCCTGCGGCATCGGCAGTTTGTTCTTGATACTTGCCAGCTTCGAGAGCATAGACTTCTATGTGTCCTGTCTCTGGTCGGAAGATCGTATAGCAGGGAACCTGGATCACCTGCTCGTAAAAAAACCACTTACCCACACTTTCTCGATATTCCACGGAGTATTCTTCGCCATAGTTGGCGGAAAGAAATTCCATCACTACTTGGGGCACTCCGCCTTCTTTGTGGGGAGTGTAGCTGCGGCGTGGGTAACGATGGGGCTAGGGTTCTACAGGTTTTAGGTACATCCAGTCAGGGGCTTTGGATATGATGCGATCGCCCATCCCGGCACAGAGGGCAAAGTTGGAAACCACCAGTGCATCCTCGATTAATTCCGGTTGGTCTAACAAAAGCTCACGCAAAGCAGCCGCGATTAAAGGTTGGTCTGTATTTTCTACGGGGTCATCGGGTAAGAGAAAGTCATCTGGCAACAGTGGCCAGGTAATTTTAAGTTTTGATATCGGTTGAGCGATTGTAGCCACAGTCAACCTCTCCCTGTAGGCTCTCTGTAAATTATTTTAACTTTAGCTTATCCGATTAAATCCCGCGATCTTTTTGGCGCTTGTTTTTGGGGCGATCGCCACAATCCGCTATCAATATCTTGAAAAAATATCCTGACAAAATTTATTTTCAGTAATACTTAAGCAACGAATCTATATATCGGGTATTGGTGCGTTACGCTTTGCGCTTTCACACCCTACGGATAGCTGAAAAAATTTATCTTCAAAGAATCAGCAAATAAAAACACCTCCCATGAGAGAGGCGTTTTTCGCATTCGCGCACAGAAGAGCGCTCTGTTATAGCAGAAAAGCAATCCCAGGAAATAAACTTCAAACTTCCCGGTTAGATAGGGTTTTTATGTTTAGAAATGCTAGGTGATTGCCTATGAATCTGCAAAATCATGGCCAGAAATCTTAACTAAAAGCAACATGACTCCGGTCATAGCTGATCCGAAAAGTCGGATGAATTTTGCCTTGGATGCGATTCCAATAATCCGCCACATTACTACCTAAACCGACTTCCATCGCTAAACGACTGAGCATTGCCTGTTGACGCTTTTTAATTCCTCGCGACTGTTTCACCATGAGGGTACGAGCTTTTTCTGTGGTATCCAAAGCTGGGAGGCTGACGGGTTCTGATGCGGCAACCTGTGCCGGTTGTGTTGCCGCCACTTTGCTGCCACTTGTATAGGGAACTCCCCGATATTGCAACTCAAAGCTTGGTTGCTCCATAGGCATGGTGGCTAGAGTGCGCGATTCCGCAAAGCGGATCGCTTTCGCGAATCGCACATCTAGACCGCGATATTTTCCCACCACTTCCCCCAGTGTGATTTTTAAAGTGGGGGGAGTATATTCATAACTAACGCCGCGATAACAGAGTTTCATAGTTTTCGCCTCTTAAAATTTGTTCGTTTTGAATGAGGCGCGTTCCTTCGGGATCATCCCTACTTCCGTCTCTACCTGATGACTCCGGGAAAATTCTCCAGGAGGTCTTTATCCGAGATGAACGTTGCTTTGTCTGTATTTATTGTTACAATTATGGGAATAAATGTCAATCAGCTTCGGGCTAAATTTAATTAAAACTTAATAAATCCGGTGAAGAAAAAAAAGACACCTGTTATTGGTGTCCGGGGATAAAAATAAGTTATGGGTAAGTTATGGGCGAATTAGTGGGCTGAACCGTTGCCGTGATAATTATCGGTATCGTAAAATCCGTTTTGGGTGCCAAAAAACAGGCAGGAAACGATGAAAAGTACAGTCAAGATCGAAATTACTAACTTGATATCCATAATACCCCTTGGTTTTTGATGAATGTATTTTCCGCCAATATTGTAGATTCTGAATGGCTGACCCGTCCATGTCTGGAGGTCGCACGGGATTTGATTGGCTGTCATTTGGTGAGACGACTGGCTGATGGGCAAATGATTCGGGGCATGATTGTGAAAACCGAAGCCTATACCGCAGAAGATCCGGCTTGTCATGGTTATCGTCAGCGGACTCCTCGGAACTCGGCGATGTTTGGTACTCCCGGAACTATCTATGTTTATTTAATCTATGGGATGTACCACTGTTTAAACATTTCCAGCGATCGCGCCGCCCTTGTTAGTGCCGACTGCCAGTGCGGTCTTAATTCGCGCTTTGCAGTTGGAGTCAAGACCTGCCCATCTTCAGTCCCGAGATAAACTGCATCGGCTCGCCGCAGGTCAATTTGTAAACTCTGTCGGGCTTTACAAATTGACCTGAGTTTAAATGGTCAACTGCTTGATGCCAATGGCTCCTTATGGCTAGAACATCGTACCGCAGATTTTGCCCAACAGCTTAATAATGATTCCCTGGTGCAAACCACCCGCATTGGTTTATCTGTGGGGACTGAGTTGCCTTGGCGCTGGCAGGTCCGATCGCCAATTGTCCGGCAGTCTCGAAAGTTTGAAAATTAGTTAATTTCCGTCTAATTTACGCTGCCATTCGGCGTCCAGTTGGGCCGATCGCTGAAATTCTTGTTCGATTAAATCGGTTTCCGTGGTGTAGGCTAAGTCCGCAGTGCTGATGACATTTTGGGCAGCAAACTGGCTGGCGTAGGCGAGTTTTTTCTGGAGTTGGTCATCCGCTTGTTCCAAGGCGATCGCCCGTTCTTGGCGTTGTTGATTGTTCGCCAAAATCTTACCATTGCGCCATTGAATCCAGAAATAACGCACCAGAGGAATGATTAAAAAAGCGGCGCCATAAGCCAATAACAGCCAATAAATCGAATCCACAAGGGCGACTAAACCACCGAGTTCTTTGACGACCTCGGCGATTTCGTCGTCTTGCAGCAGGGAACCCAGCATCAGCGCCCCGACCAAGTTCAAGCCACCCAATCCCGCAGAAAGGATTTTTTGGGCGCTGCTGGCTTGACTAAACTGCCAGGGGATTTCTTCTAAATAGGCAGGAACCGATTGCCGGTGGGTTTTGGTCGCCGTAATTTGTAATTCTGGGAAATGATAGACAATTTCCCCGTCGGGACTGACTTGAGGCAGACCATTAAACCGGGTGAGTACGGGCAGCATATATTCTTCATAGTCATCGATCGCTTGGTCCAGGTATGGGGCGATTTGTTCCCCAGTCACGGCGCCGCCATTGTTGCGAATCACTGTGGCGATCGCCGAAAAACGTTTTTCTTCTAAGTCGGCATTGGGGTTGCCATCGCCAAATAAGAAGGAAAACACCGCCTCTAGGAAATTCATCCCCGGTTCTTTCTCGGCTTCGCGGCGATCGCGTCGTTCTTGGCGCCGTTGGTGACTGCGGCGATAGTCTGGGTCGAAAAACCAGAATAAATCCCCCCAATACCAAAAGTTAGGCATAAAAATCATGCCGCCACCCCCAGAACGGCTGCGTCCTCCACCACTTTCGTTGTCCCGATTGGATGCGGTGACGATAATAAAGATGGCGGCAAAAATCAGGATAATCGAAACAATTAGAACAATGCCAAAGGAAATGCGGATTAGGTAAAATAAAACCCGCCAGATTTTTTCCCACCATTCTTGGAGTTGCAGTTTCCAGAACTTATTGCGTAAAATCGCCCGAAAATCTTTGGGAAACAGATAGACTAAATCCCCCGTATCTGCTACCTGTAAATGTCCCCCCGCATCGGATGCCAGGACTAACAGTTCTCGTTCGGCGATTTTGACATCTAAGCCCGCTTTTGCTGCCACGTCCCCAATGGTGACGCGGTAATCTAGCTGTTCCACGGCTTGCATAATCGTGGGATTGGGAGCCATATCTTGACCTCAGTCAAATATTTCACGTTATTTACCAGTATAAAATTTTGGCGATCGGTAGGAGATGGGCGATCGCCCCACAAGTAGGATGGGTTTGGCGATCGCCGGCGAGAAATCTTTTAACCTAGTGATTAATTCCAGAAAAATTTTCACCTAATGCTATGAATATCCCCATGAATATCCCCATGAATATCCCCATGAATTTTTTCGGCAAATTACGCCAAAACAACCGCCTACCAGGGACGGGGGCAAATTTCTGGCAGGCGATCGCGGCGATCGCTGCCACGGTAATCACTCCTCTAGGATTCAGCCAGAGTGCGATCGCTGCCAACGCTGACCATGTAAACAGATTACTAACCAGAAATGAATGCATGGGATGCGACCTAGTGGGGGCAGACCTCACTAGGGCGAACCTAGCGGGAGCAAAACTCATGGGCGCAGACTTGCGGGGCGCCAACCTCACCGGCGCCAACCTATCCCAGGCGGACTTATCTGGTGCCATTATTCGCTGGGCTGACCTTTCTGGGGCTAATTTAAGTGAGGCAAACCTCGCCCAACCTCATCCCAATAGCGCTGGCATAAATGTAATTACCAACGTCAACCCGCCTTTAGTTGTTTCTCACTTAACTGCTGGAGACTTAAGAGACGCCAACCTATCCGAGGCTAATCTTTCCCAAGCTATTCTCACAGGCGTGAACCTAGTTGGTGCTAACTTAAGTAACAGTAACTTAAGTAACGCTAATTTAGCCAGAGCTAATGTGAGAATGGCGCGTTTAGTCGGGGCGAACCTACGCGGGGCGAAACTCAGTACCGCGAACTTTGACAAATCGGACTTAAGTGGCGCCGACCTAAGTTTTGCTGACCTGAGTGGTGCCTCATTAATGGAAGCAAATCTACAACGCAGCAGCTTACGCGGGGCGGATTTAACTCTAATTCAGAATAATAATAAACCCACTCGATTAGATTCTGCCAACCTATTTGAAGCGGATCTGCGCGGGGCAAACCTAAAAGGGGCAATCCTGCGTTATGCAGATTTGCGGGGTACAAATTTATTCAAAACTAATTTTAATCAAGTGGATTTAACCGAAGCAAATTTACAATTTGCTATCTTCCGAGAAACCAATTTAGTTGATGCTAATTTAACTGGTGCGACTATGCCCGATGGCAGAATTAGTCAAAATTGATGGGGAACGGATGGGTTAATAGATGGGGCAATAGAGAACCCAGAAACCGGGTTTCTTTTCTGGCGATCGCCGTTAACTGAGGAATGGGAGAAAGAAACCCGGTTTCTTGTCTTGGGTAGAAAACCCAGAAACCGGGCTTTTCTGGCGATCGCCGTTAACTGAGGAATGGGACAAAGAAACCCGGTTTCTTGTCTTGTTTATTCTCTGCCCGGTACAATATTCTCATCATGCCTAAAGCTATCCGAGGAGAGATTGATGGAAGCTGCTGAACTCAAACACCGCTACCAAAAAGGGGAACGTAATTTTAACCAAGTGGATCTCAGTGGTGCGGATTTAGGAGATATTGATTTATCGCGATGTTCTTTGACGGGTGCGAATTTAAGTGATTGCTATTTAATTGAAGCAGACCTGCGCGGGGCAAATTTGGTCGGCGCTAATTTGAGTGGCGCCCAGATGAATCGGGCAAATTTGGCTGGGGCTAATCTTCAGGACGCGAATTTAAGCGGGGGTTCGTTTCGAGAGGCGGATTTTTACCGAGCGGATTTAACCAGGGCTGACTTAAGCAAGGCGGATTTGCATGAGGCAGATTTGCGAGAAACTTGCTTAAGTTGGGCAATTTTATGTGAGTCGGGGTTGGTGGAAGCGGATTTGCGTTATGCGTCGCTACTCAGTGCTAATCTACAAAGAGCAATTTTACGCGAAACTAAGGTGGCATACAGTAGTTTTTGTCAGTCGGATTTGCGGAATGCAGAATTAACTGAAATCGACTGGGAATTGGCTAATCTGCACGGGGCAATCATGCCCGATCGCAGTCTCCGGGATAGTCTCCAGGATTAAATTTCCGCTGGGGATGTTCAACCTTAAATCCAATATTAAATATATAGATGACTTTGCCTGACTGATTTATTCATAAAACCAATAAAATCAACCAGGATAAGTGAGCACCTTCTACCTAACAATTAATTCACCTCTCATCGAGGAAGAAGGAATGAGATTATGGCTCGTCTAAATCCACGCGCTTATCAAATTTTGCAAGGGGAAATTGAAAAGTTGACCGGGAACGATCCGATGAAAATATTGGAGAAACAATTGGTTTTGGAACAGTTGCAAAATTTGCGAATACAAGAAGGAAACCCGGCTAGTTTGGCAGAATTAAAAAAGATTGTCATTACTACTTATCCCCAATTTAGTCAAGGGGTATTGCAGGAGGCGGCAAAGGCGAATCACAGTTCATCAAATTCATCAAATTCATCTCAGGGATTTGCGAATTTATTTAATTTTACCAAGCTGATTTTTTTAATGATGGCAGCGGGTTTAGGGGTGACTGGTTTGGTTGCTTTGGTTAATTTACCTTATCCGATGATTCGCCGACCTGTGGCTAAAGTTGCCCCGATTTTATTGTTGCCTAGTTATATGAGTATGGATCGCAATTACCGAGAAGCGATCGCTTATGTAGAACAAGCCGACCAATTGATTAATAATTCTACCAGTACGGCAGATATAGAATTAGGAGCGAGTAAAGTTAAACAAGCCCAAGCAAATTTAGACAAATTGCCGGTGTGGTTTTTAGGCTATGAACCCCAAATTTATTGTCGATTTTCTAACTGTACTTGGCGGTTTACTTATGATGAATTTGAATCAGCTAGAAAGTTGATTGGTCGGATGGAAGCCCAGATATTTCAAGAACAAAATGCCCAAAATCAGCTTGTTAATGCAGAAGTTGCTTTAACTGCTGCTCAACAACAATATGCCACAGCTAATGCTAAGGAAAAACAACAGGCGATCGCGGCTTGGCAAAGTGCGATCGACCTGATGGAGCAAATTTATCCCAATACTTTAGCGGCGAAAATAGCAGAACCAAAACTGACGGCAGCCCAAAGAGATTTTGAAAAAATTTCTGGGTTCTCGGCAACATTTGAACGCAGCAGTAATTTAATTGAAGCGGCCAAAGCCTTTGGAATGCAAGCGGCGATTATGAGTCAAAATCCGCCTCATTCTGCCGCCAAATGGGAACAAGTTGCTCAATTATGGGAAAAAGCGATGGATCAATTAGAACAAGTGCGGGTTGATGAACCGACTTATCCCGAAGCCCAACAAAAATTAGCGGAATATCAGGCTAATTTAGCCGCAGTTAAAATTAGAATTGATGCGGAAAAACAGTCAGTAAACGCGATGAAACGAGCCAAAGATTTAATTGCTCAATGGCAGCGCTTAAATACTGACGATAGTTCCTATAGCCAAGGGGAAGTGGCGAGCATTTTACAGCAAATTATTAATGAATTGCAAAGTATTCCCGCCGGAACCACGGTTTCTAAGGAAGCCCAAGAATTGCTTAAATATGCTCAAGAAGCGAAAAGATGAGATAAGGAGCGGGGGAGCAGAGGGGAAAGAGGTGTGGGGGAGCGGAGGAGCAGAGGAGCAGAGGTGCAGAGGTGCAGAGGAGAGAATGAATAGTGAATAGTGAATAGTGATATTTTGTTAACTGTTAACTGTTAACTGTTAACTTTTCACTTGTACGGGCGAATGGCCATTCGCCCCTACGACTTTTGTAGGGGCGAATGGCCATTCGCCCCTACGACTTTCCCCCGCTCGATTGGCGGCTCCCCTGCTCCCCCGCTCCCCCGCTCCCCCGCTCCCCCGCTCCCCCGCTCGATTGGCGGCCCCTCCGCTCCTCCGCTCCTCAAAACCTGCCCCGATATTCCCATCTAGGAGTACAATAGAAGCCGGGAAAGAGTAAGGGTAGGCGGTTGCGGACAGGTTTCCTGTCTGAGGAAAGTCCGGGCTCCCGAAAGACCAAACTTGCTGGGTAACGCCCAGTGCGGGCGACCGTGAGGATAGTGCCACAGAAAGATACCGCCAATTAGCAATTAGCTTTTAGCCTTGGGCTGATAACTGATTACTAATTGGTAAGGGTGCAACGGTGCGGTAAGAGCGCACCAGCAGCGTCGAGAGGCGCTGGCTAGGTAAACCCCGGTTGGGAGCAAGGTGGATGGAACTATGGTTGGTCTTTTACCAGTTCCGATATGAGGAACCGCAAGAGGCGTTTGGTGACAAGCGTCCCAGATAGATAACCGCCCTCGAAAGTGCTTGGCACTTTTGGAGAACAGAACCCGGCTTATGACTTACTCTTTCCCCCCCTTTTTTTTGAGGCAAGAGGCAACAGGGAAGAGGAAACAATTGATATTTGATGATTGATAGTTAACAATTAATAATTGATAGTTTGTAGTTGATAAATTGTAGATATTATTAGATATTAATTATCAATTGTTAATTATCAATTGTTAATTATTGATTATCAAGGTTTATGCATAGCGATACATCATCGATTTCTATGAAAGTTTCTATGAAAGTTTCTCTGAAAGTTAAATATCCACCGCGACAACGGGAATTAGAAAATTTAGTGGAAAAGTTAGGGCTTTCTAGTGAATTACCTCTGCAATGGCAACTTTTAGATTTAGCCTTAACTCACCCCACCAGTTCCGTCGATCGCAACTATCAACAATTAGAGTTTGTTGGGGATGCGGTGGTGCGTTTGGCTGCGGCGGAATTACTGTTAGAAACTTATCCAGATTCGGCAGTAGGAGAATTTGCCGCTATTCGGTCAGAATTAGTCAGCGATCGCACCTTAGCAGAAATTGCGGATTGTTATGGATTAGAAGATTATTTACTCATGTCTGCGAGCACTAAAAGGGATATTCTTGGGCGTCAGTCCCGGTTGGCTGATGCCTTGGAAGCGGTCATGGGTGCTTTATATTTGTCTACCCATACTTTAGAATTTATTCGTCCTTGGTTGGATACACATTTTAAACCATTTGCGGTTAAAATTAGCCAAGATCCAGCCCGACAGAATTATAAACACGCGCTGCAAGGTTGGACTCAAACTCATTATAAATCTTTACCGGAATATCGCGTCCGAGAAACTCCTCTAGTTGACTGTCATATTTTACTTCCAGAAGAACGGTTTACCGCCGAAGTTTGGATACAAGGAAAGCGACAAGGGACGGGAAAAGGGCGATCGAAAAAAGCTGCCGAACAAGCGGCTGCCCAACAAGCTTTTTTATCTTTAACCGTAACCAACAGCAACCATAATTTAGAGATAAAACGCTATATATGATAAAAGTAGGGTGGGCAATGCCCACCCTACCTATCTACTAAACCACAAATTTTCGTAGGGACGAAGCATGACCGCAGGTATTTCTGGTTAAAAGCAGACATTTAATCCGGTCATGCTTCGTCCTTACTGATTCTATGGATACGAAAAACGCTGTAAGGGGATTTGGGGGAATCGATCTGGAATTTTGCCAGAATTGTCTAATAAAAGCTACAATAAAAGCTACAATAGAAGCTACAATAGAAGCTAATCATTAATCTCAGAATCCCAAAATGACATCTCTCAACTACCCAGAAACTCAACAAGTCAATCAAATTGATATTTATCATGGGGTCGAAGTTGCTGACCCTTATCGCTGGTTAGAAGACCCGGACTCCGCAGACACGAAAGCCTGGGTGGAAGACCAAAATAAGGTGACGTTTAGCTACTTGGGTCAAATTCCCCAACGGGAAGAGATTAAGACCCGTTTAACTCAAGTTTGGGACTATGAAAAATACGGCATTCCTTTTAAAAGAGGCGATCGCTATTTTTACTATAAAAATGATGGCCTCCAAAACCAAAGTGTTTTATATGTTCTCAACTCCCTAGACGATGAACCTAGAGTATTAATTGACCCCAATCTTTTGTCAGCAGATGGCACCGTATCTCTCAGCGGTTTAGCCATTAGTAAAGATGGCAATTTGATGGCTTATGCCCTGTCTTATTCCGGTTCTGATTGGAAAGAATGGCACGTCCGCAATATTGAAACGGGGGAAGATTTACCGGATCTTATTAAATGGAGTAAATTTTCTGGGGCATCCTGGACTCACGACCATCAAGGTTTTTTCTACAGTCGTTATGATGAACCCAACGAACAAACCAAGCATGAAGATGTTAACTATTATCAAAAGCTATTCTATCACAAAATTGGCACCGACCAATCCCAAGATATTTTAGTCTATCACCGCCCGGATCAAAAAGAATGGGGCTTTAGTGGGGTTGTGAGTGAAGATGGCCAATATTTAATTATCTCGGTTTGGCTAGGAACTGACCCGAAAAATTTGCTATTTTACAAGGATTTAACCGATCCATATGCCGAAGTTGTAGAACTGATTAGCGAATTTAAAGCCCAATATAGTTTTATTGATAATGATGGTTCGGTTTTCTGGTTTGAAACGGATTTAGATGCTCCTCGCGGTCGGGCGATCGCTATTGATATTAGTAATGAAAATCAAACCGAAATTATCCCGGAACGAGCGGAAACTTTACAAGGGGTTAATGTTCTAAATCATCAGTTTGTGGCATCTTATTTAAAAGATGCTCATAGTCTGATTAAAGTCTTTAACTTCGATGGTTCCTGGGTGCGGGATATGGTCTTACCCGGACTCGGTTCGGCGGGGGGTTTTGATGGCGATCGCACCGATACGGAAACCTTTTACAGCTTCACCAGTTTTACCACTCCCACCACCATTTATCGTTACAATATGCTGACCGGAGAAAGCAGCGTATTTCGGCAGCCCCAGGTAGACTTTAATCCCGGAGACTATGAAAGTCACCAAGTATTTTACCACAGCAAAGACGGCACCCGCGTCCCCATGTTCATCACCCATAAAAAAGGGATTAAACTCGATGGGAATAACCCCACTTATTTATATGGCTATGGGGGCTTTAATATTTCCCTAACTCCCAGTTTTTCTGTGTCTCAGTTGGTCTGGATGGAATATGGAGGAATTTTGGCCATTCCTAACTTACGCGGCGGCGGTGAATACGGGGAAGAATGGCATCAAGCGGGAACAAAATTGAACAAACAAAATGTTTTTGATGATTTCATGGCCGCAGCGGAATGGTTGATTGCCAACCAATATACTTGCCGGGAAAAATTGGCGATCGGGGGCGGTAGTAATGGCGGTTTATTAGTAGCAGCTTGCCAGACGCAGCGCCCGGATTTATTTGCGGCAGTCTTGCCTGCGGTCGGGGTTTTGGATATGCTACGTTTCCACAAGTTTACTATCGGTTGGGCTTGGTGTTCTGACTACGGTTCTCCAGAAAATCCCGAAGAATTTAAAGCCCTTTATGCTTATTCTCCGTTACATAATTTGAAACCAGGGACTCATTATCCCGCCACTTTAATTACCACCGCTGACCATGACGACCGTGTGGTTCCTGCCCATAGTTTTAAATTTGCTGCTGGGTTGCAAGCTGCCCATGCTGGGGAGGCGCCGGTATTAATTCGCATTGAAACTAAAGCCGGACATGGGGCTGATAAACCGACGACGAAAATTATTGAAGAGGTGGCAGATAAATGGGCGTTTTTAATTAGAGTTTTGGGCATGGAGAAGGTTTAATTTGAGAAACCTGGGGCGGTTAGAAACCGGGTTTCTATGTAGGGGCCGGTGGGGAGGCAGAGGTTAACTGAAGAAACCCGGTTTCTTGTCCCTGGGGTCAGAAACCTGGGGCGGTGAGAAACCGGGTTTCTATGTAGGGGCCGGTGGGGAGGCAGAGGTTGACGGAAGAAACCCGGTTTCTTGTCCCTGGGGTCAGAAACCTGGGGCGGTTAGAAACCGGGTTTCTATGTAGGGGCCGGTGGGGAGGCAGAGGTTAACTGAAGAAACCCGGTTTCTTGTCCCTGGGGTCAGAAACCTGGGGCGGTTAGAAACCGGGTTTCTATGTAGGGGCCGGTGGGGAGGCAGAGGTTAACTGAAGAAACCCGGTTTCTTGTCCCGGCGATCGCTTGTCGGTGAAAGTATTTTCATCAAAGTAATGCCGGGGAGTTTGTAACATCAATTGTCAAACTTTCCCCGCATCTAATAAATTAAAGCGATCGCCATAGTGAGTTTTTAGCAGTTCTTTTTAGTAGTTCTTGCACCATCGGGTAATAATATCAGCAGTTCAACCCCAATGGCTTTGCGGTCTGATTCACTCACGGTGAATGAAGCCACCGGATATTTGGTCTTTCCGTTATTAAACAATAACAGTGAACTAAGATTCCGAAAAGCGTGAAATCCCCAAGAGTCAGCCAGGCAAAAGATCAATAATACTGGGTTAACTTCCTCCGAAGAAACAAACAGGTTTTGATAGCATTTGCCCTAGGTGTTTGGCTGTTCCACTAAGTAGTTGCGATCGGGGTCTTGTAAAGAGTTAGTTTTATTACGATGTTCTCGATGATGAACGGCTTTCCATAATGTTGGGGCATCCCTAACATGGTTAGTCTTAATAAGCCGATCGCCTGTTTTAACCGGGGATTTTTAAGGACCGCACTGTGCATAATATTGTGAGTGCTAAAAAGTGAGACAATCACACTATTGCCCATCACTAATGCGAATGGTAAATACAACCATAATAAATATCTATTCCAGCGATCGAGATAGTCAGCCATTACCCAACCTAGAATCAGTATGCTGAGATTGATCGGTAAAATACATATATAGTTTTGGTCAGACAGAAAGGCTTCCGGGGGAATTAACGGACGTAGTTTCTTTGCATATTCAGCTTGAGTTATCAAGCGTTTTGATTCAACGAGATTCACCATGAATGAGTTAATTCAACAAATTGTCAAAAATCCCGCTATAAATTTAACATTTTTTTCCTATGAGTATTTTTTATTATAAATTTTTTTCGTCAACAAATATCCTATTTTAATGGCCAAAAACTATCAAATATCAGAGGGCGAGCAAATAGCCATATATTTTATCACATTCTCTCGCACAATGATGCCATAGTAAATAATTTAATCATAGTTGTTCGGCATTTTTCAGCAATAGTCTTCGGGCGATCGCACAGAAACCGGGCTGGGTAATTAACCTGTTAGTTGTTTTCCCACGTTTTTCCGACAACCCGATTTCTGTAATTCCATCCGAGTGGTTATTCTTGTGCCAATTCTTTGGCCAATTTTTTCTCCGCTTCTAACTTTGGTTTGAGATAGAGATTTTCGACTAAGGCAGCGGTTCCGGCAAACCAGGGTGGAATTAAAATTGCCCCGAATATTCCCAATAGTTGAACTCCTCCTAATACCGCTAATAACTGATATAAAGGATGAATACCAACGGAACTCCCTACTAATAATGGGTCTAACACATAGGTTTCAATATTTTGAATAATCACAAACAGGATTAAAACCCAGAGAAAGACCCAACTCCCTTTGACGATCGCCACAATTAAAGCGGGGACAGAGCCAAGAATAGGGCCAATAAAGGGGATTAAATTCGTCACCCCAGCGATCGCCCCTAAACCTAGGGCAAAATCTGCTAATCCTAAAAAAGATAACCCGGCAGCAGTGGCAATTCCTAAAATAGCGGAAACCAAAAAACGTCCCCGAATATAACCCCCCATCCGGGTAGTCACCGTATGAACTTGGGCTTCTAGGCGATCATTCCACGGGGCAGGAAATAACTGCACCAAACTTTTAATTAATGTCTGGCTATCCGCTAACATATAGCCGGAAATAAACAAACATAATATTAGGGTAAAAATTGCCCCAATAATTCCTCGTGTAATGCTATAAGAACGGATAATCACTTGTTGACTAGAACGAAATACCCAGCCGGTGATGGCTTGAGTATTAAAATATTCACTGACCAACTCGGAACTATTATCACTCAGTCGGCTAACTAACTGTTCGGCAATATCTTGTAAGGTTTCTAAATAAAGAGGTAACTGACTAATAATCAGTTCAATTTGGTCAAAAACTGTTGGGCCAATTAATAGCATAACTCCAGTCAAACCGCCAATCAAAAGCAAATAGGTTAAAATAGCGGCTAACCACCGGGGAATGTGGCGTTTTTCTGCCCATTCAATAGCAGGAGAAATTGATGCGGCAAGGACAACAGAAATCATCACAGTAATGAGTAAACTCCGCAGTTGCCAGAGTAAAACTAATAGAAATGCTGTAGCTAATACCAGGAGTAAGTTAGTAACCGAAATTGTAATACGTTGGGTGGACATATATTTTTGTTGGTGGTTGTTTGTTGTTGGTTGGCAGTAATTGATAATTGATAATTGATAATTTTATTTAATTGTCCATTGTCAATTGTCAATTATTTTGTGGTTGATGGTTGATGGTTGATTGTTGATGGTTGGTGGGTAGGGATTCTATGGTTTATGGTTGATTGTTGAATTTTCACAAACAACAACCAACAACAAACAACAAAGAACAACCAAAAACCAACAACCAACAAAATTAATTACGATGCCATTGAGTGACGCCACCGGGTTTATCAATTAGGGTAATTCCTTGGGATTGCAATTCGTCACGAATCCGATCGCCTTCCGCAAAGTTTTTCGCTTTTCGGGCTGCTTTTCGTTGTTCGATTAAGGCTTCAATTTCTGCATCACTCAGACCATTAGATTGTTCTTCGGTGGTTTCCGCATCCGCATCCGCTTCTAATCCGAGAACATTGGCTAAAGTAACTAAGGTTTGCCACCGTTGTTTGAGCAATTCTGGGGCAGTGTCGGTTTTACCTTCATGGACTAAAAGGTTGCGATCGCGCCGAATTTCTTTGGCAATTTCAAATAAGACTGCTAAGGCACTGGAAGTATTAAAATCATCATCCATTGCGGCTTGGAACCGTTCCACAAATTCGGCTAAAGGTGCCGCTGAGACTTCTATTTTATCCCAGCCTAATTTTTCCCCATATTGATTGGCAAATAATAGTGCTTCTTTCAGGGTATTCCACCCTTGGGTAGCAGAAGCGATCGCCTCATCGGTAAAATCAATCGGCTTGCGATATTGGGCTTGCAGGACAAACAATCGCACCACCATCGGCGGCACATTTCCCTCATCTAATAACTGGCGAATCGTGGTAAAATTGCCCAAAGACTTGGACATTTTTTCCCCATTAATAGTCACAAACCCATTGTGCATCCAATATTTCGCCAAGGGCTTACCCGTCACCGCTTGGGATTGGGCGATCTCATTTTCATGGTGGGGAAATACCAAATCCGCCCCACCCGCATGAATATCAATAGTTTCTCCCAGGCGATCGCGCACCATTGCCGAACATTCGATATGCCAACCGGGACGACCGGAACCCCACGGCGACTCCCAAGCAGGTTCGCCCGGTTTTGCCTCTTTCCACAACGCAAAATCAAACGGGTCTTCTTTCTTTTGGGCCTCCGGGTCATCCTCCACCCGACCGCTGGCCCCTGCCTTCATCTCTTCTAACTTGCGACCCGACAACTGACCATAGTCCTGAAACTTGCGGACTTTATAATAGACATCGCCCCCGGCAGCATAAGCATAGCCGCGATGTTCTAACTCGTGAATCAAGCGCTTAATCCCGTCCAGGGTATGAGTAGCGCGGGGATATTCGTCCGCTTCGAGGATATTCAACCGGGCCATATCTTCAAAATAGGCTTGAGTGTAGCGATCGGCCACTTCCTCCATTGTGGAACCCTCTTGTCTAGCCCGATTCAGAATTTTATCGTCAATATCGGTAAAATTCTGCACATATCGCACCTCATAGCCGCGCCAAATCAGATAGCGGCGAACCGTGTCCCAAGCAATGTAAGATCGCGCATGACCGAGGTGACAATAATCGTAAACGGTGACACCACAGCAATACATCCGCACCTTTGGCGGTTCCAGGGGTTCAAAAGGTTCTTGGCGACGAGTCAGGGTATTGTAAAGATACAAAGTCATAAGGGGATCTTGAGCTTTCCTGTGACGGCAAAGAAGGTGAATTCTTCCATCGATCCATAATGACACGATCTTTGATTTATACCAATTTCATTTAATTGTGCAACAGATTCTTAAGTCCCCTTGATGAAACTTATGTTGACTCACATATTTCTTAACCACATATTTCTTAACAACATAACAACATATTTCTTAACATAATTATGCTTGACATCCGCTTAAGTAATCCCATACAGCGCTTTTTTACTGAGTAAACCACAGCCGCCTATTTCTGGGTTAACCTTTGTATCCAAGCCAGAAACCGGGTTTCTGGGTTAACCTCTGTATCCAAGCATAACCTTAATTAAGAAACCCGGTTTCTCAAGCCCCCGCCACCAACCCAGAAACCCGGTTTCTGAAACCCCCAACCCCCATCAGGGCGGCGTTGCATTCGCGGCAAAGATGGTCGATTTTTCCTGAAGATGTCGGCGCGGTAAGCTTTCGCCATGCCGTAGACGCGAAGCGGCTTCCCGTAGGGTAGGCTATATGCTTGGCCCCTACATAAAAAATCGGGTTTCTGGGGTTCGGGGCACAAATTAGGGCAAAGCATTCGCGGCAAAGATGGTCGATTTTTCCTGAAAATGTCGGCGCGAATGCTTGGCCCCTACATAAAAAATCGGGTTTCTGGGGTTCGGGGCACAAATTAGGGCAAAGCATTCGCGGCAAAGATGGTCGATTTTTCCTGAAAATGTCGGCGCGAATGCTTGGCCCCTACAGGATTTCGGGTTAAAATAAGTCATCATCCCCCAACCCCCCGGTAGGCAATATGGACGAACAACGACTCAACGCCTATATCCAACTGATTCAAGCAATCCTCGGCTGTCCCAGTGGCGAGGAAATGGACATCCTACAAGCCAACCCCGAACTCGTTGATGCGGGGTTGGTGCAGGTGATGCGTGCATTAGACGAGAATGCCGGTTGGTTGTGGAATTTTGCCCAAAAAATAGAAACTGCTAACTATGAGTTGCCACGGCTAGAAATAAAACTGACAGCAGATGCTCTATTGCAGCAGGGATTTCAACAGTATCAACATTCTGAATATTCCCAAGCCTGGGAATCTTTGCAACAGTCTCTCGCATTGTATGAGGCAATCGGGGATAAGGCTAACATCGCTTTATGTTGGGAATATTTAGGTTCTGTTCAGCGAAATCGCGGCAACTGGGATGAGGCGGAGGGAGCGTCTGTTTCAGCAATCTTTGGCATTGAGAACCGAATTGGGCGATCGCTCCGGTATGGCAGAATCTTGGGGAGTGTTGGGAGATATCCAGCGAAAACGGGGCAACTGGGATGAGGCGGAGCGTCTGTATCAGCAATCTTTGGCATTGAGAACCGAATTGGGCGATCGCTCCGGGATGGCAACCTCTTGGGGACAGTTGGGAGATATCCAGCGAAATCGCGGCAACTGGGATGAGGCGGAGCGTCTGTATCAGCAATCTTTGGCATTGAGAACCGAATTGGGCGATCGCTCCGGTATGGCAGCCGTTTGGGGAGTGTTGGGAGATATCCAGCGAAATCGCGGCAACTGGGATGAGGCGGAGCGTCTGTATCAGCAATCTTTGGCTTTGAGAACCGAATTGGGCGATCGCTCCGGGATGGCAGCCGTTTGGGGAGTGTTGGGAGATATCCAGCGATTTCGCGGCAACTGGGATGAGGCGGAGCGTCTGTATCAGCAATGTTTGGCAATTGAAACCGAATTGGGCGATCGCGCGGGGATGGCATCCTCTTGGGGAGTCTTGGGAGATATCCAGCGCAATCGCGGCAA
>NZ_LIUQ01000114.1 GCF_001276715.1 Planktothricoides sp. SR001
ACCAGTTCAGGTCGCGCTAATGAATATGGACTCTTAATCAACAAAATCAACTCTAAGAGCGTAAGGGGAAAAAGATCAGAGGTTGACTGCTGCCTCGCAGCAGATCGCGCCGGAAATTGCGAACCCAATCCCAAGAACCGCCTAAATTTTTACCCGCCACGGCGATCGCACAAATATCACTCATGGCGGCGATTTCCAAGATATCGGGAACAGGTTCTCCCAAGCGCACCTCGATATCCACTTCTAAATTCAACCCTGCCAACTCGGTTTTGATTGCCCCTAATTTTGCCTGAGCTTCTTTGAGCAAAGAATCTTTCGGCACCTCGCGCAGAATACCGGCATCAATAATCCAAATCAGCATACAACGTTCCAGAGAATTAGCGGGACGTTGTGCCGCATAGCGTTTAAATTCTGCCACCAATTGCGGGGAAACATCCGTATCATCATAAGGAATTCCCACATAGCGCAATAAGTGCCGACAACGTAAATCCAATTCTTCCGCAGTCAAGGCATATAACAAAGGAGTAGGAAAAGTGATCAGGGGAACCTTAATCCGAGCCGATAAATCAATAATAGTCGCACCAAACAGTTGGTCACTCAGTAAAGTTTTCGGTTCCGTACCCACAACAACTACGTCACTTTTATAAGTTTGAGCAACTTTGAGAATATGATCTATGGGTAAACCGGATTTAATTTCTACCGCCACTTCCATCCCATTGGGGATATTTTCAGTAATGAAAGACAAGCGATCTTGTGCTTTCTTAATTTGCTCTGTATCTTCCCGAGGAATCTGACCTTTTGACCAAAAGGGAACACAATGCAGAAATACGATTTGCTCGACTCCACCGGCGGCCAAACTCGGCAAAAATTGACCTAGACGATGTAAACCGTCTGTAAAATTTGTAGAAACCAAAATTTTTCTAAACATGAGGATTTCCGCGACTGATTTGATAAAATCCCGTCCAAGGAAGGTTGGCTGGGATTGACGCTGGTTCACAACAGAGTTAACCAAGTTTACCCAGATCGCAGTACCATTCCCACATCTGTTTTCCTCAACATCTATTCCGCTCGTTTATACCTAGGGTAACAACTTCTAATTGGTTTTAGTCAGAGTCTTACGGGTGAGGAGAGACGCAGGATTTCTGATGGCGGGTAGTCGATCTCTTCTGACTGATATCTGCCCAATTGATTGACGATTTAATTCATTTAATTTATATAATTAAATATAATTAATGGGCATTAATGGGCGGATATTCTCCGGGAATTCGACGAATTATCGATGCCGGATCGACGGTTAGATATATCTTTTTTTGATAGCCTGGGCTATTTTAATCCATATGCTTCTTTAATTCAGATTCTTCTACAATAAATTTCCTGAGCCAGACCGATGGCGGTGAGAATGACAATTCCGGGTTATCCAGCAAATTAGATGTATGAATATTTTTCTAGGCGAATCTTCTATTTAAGCAATCGTGATAATCACCACGGTAATATTGTCTCGTCCACCTTTTTCTTTGGCGGCGTCTACCAAAGTGGTCGCCGCTTTTTCCCCGGCTCTAATTGATTTCAGGTTATTGGCGATCGCGGCATCGGATAATTCTTCCGTCAGGCCATCAGAACAAAGCAGGAGGCGATCGCCGGTTTGCACCTCAAACGGATTCACCGTCACTTCCGGGAGATCCGGGCGACCAATACATCGCTCCAAAACATGACGCATCGGATGACTTCGCCCTTGTTCGGCAGTTAAATGACCAGCCTGAATTGCCCGCGCCACCCAGGTATGATCGTCGGTAATTTGCTGCAATTTTGACCCGCGTAGACGATATAAACGAGAGTCCCCCACATGAGCGCACCAGGGCTGGTCATCGCGAAAAATCACCGCCACAGCGGTCGTTCCCATATCATTCAATGCGGGATGTCGCTGTTGCTCCTGAACAATTGTCTCATTCGCGAGGCGAAAAGCTTGATTGAGAATTTCAGCGGAACTCTTATCGGAATGCCACTGATTTTGTAAATAATTTTTGATCGTTTGCACCGCAATTCGAGATGCTTCTTGACCTCCCGCATGACCTCCCATGCCATCGGCGACGATAAAAAATCGTCCCTCCGGTTCGTCCATATAATAATCATCTTGATTAACCGAACGAACGACTCCTGTATCCGTTAGACCCGCAAAATAGCGTTTCATAATTCAATTTTTTTTCAGCATCAGGCGACAGTAAATCAGAAAAAATCGATAAAAATCGATGGTTTGGGACTAATTAATTGCTCCTTAAAGCATTTTATCCATTCGCTCCAATCCCATTAATAGGCGAATTAAGCTACCTGCCAGTAAAACTGCGACCAGGGCGATCGCACCGGCCAACCATAGCCAATTATTCACCAATAAGATCGTTGCCGATAGGGTAAAAGCGCTCACCAGCAAAGCCAAATTCGTACCCATTTGAATACTACCTAGGCGTCGGATTACTCGGTCGGTTTCCGTGGAGCGAATCCGCAAACGGATGTCACCGCGATCTAATTTTTCAATGGTATCCTCAATCCGACCTGGTAAACCGAAGGCGGTACTACTGACTTCCGCTGCTTGGCGACCTAGTTGATCTAAAAAGCTAGATTGATCCAGTCCATTGCCATTACTCATAATCTGTAGAGCAAAGGGTTTTGCTACCTCCATAAAATTAAACTCTGGATCGAGACCTTTGCCGACCCCTTCTAAGGTAGAAAAGGCTCGCATGACAAAAGTAAAGGTGGCTGGGAAGCGAAACGGCTGGTCATAAGCGATTTCATATAAATCATCGCTAATCTGTGTCACCGACTGCTCCTCAAACGGTTGATCCATTAAATTATCTAGAATGTATTGGATCGAACGCCGTACCGGGCCTGGGTCTTCCATCGGTGCTAGGGCACCTAATTCTATCAAAGAAGTCACCACTTTATCGGCATTTTTTTGGGCAATGCCAAAAAACAGATCCAGCAGTCCTTCCCGAATATCTCTGCGGATAGACCCCATCATGCCAAAATCGTAAAAGATCAAAGCACCATCAGGGCTGACAGCAATATTGCCTGGGTGAGGGTCGGCGTGGAAAAACCCATGATTGAGCAGTTGACGTAAATAAGCTTCCGCCCCCAGGTTGGCCAAAGTTCTCCGATCCAGTCCAGCGGCTTCGATCGCTTCGTAATGACTTATTTTAATTCCGGGAATATATTCTAGGGTCAAGACCCTGGGGGAAGCATAGCGCCAATAAACCCGGGGGACTTTCACCCAATTTACCCCGCGAAAATTCCGCCGAAAGGTATCCGCGTTCCGCCCTTCGTTGAGGTAATCAATTTCTTCGTAGAGAATTTTGTAGCATTCATCATAAATGCCCAACCAATCTCGACCTTTACCCCAACGGGGATGATTTTTAAAGTATTGAGCGATGGTTTTGGCGATCGCCAAATCAATGCCGAAGAGTTTTTGTAAGCCCAGGCGCTGCACCTTGACCACTACTTCTTCCCCGTTCATTAGCTGCGCTTTATGAACTTGTCCCAAACTGGCTGCCGCCAAAGGAACTGGGTCAAAGCTGCGGAACAATTCATCCACACTGCGGCCAAATTCTTCTTGAATAATTTGTTTCACCTGCTCATAACTAAAGGCAGGCACCTTATCTTGCAGCTTAGACAGTTCTTCTACATATTCCGAAGGAAACAGATCGGACCGGGTAGAAAATAGCTGTCCCAGTTTAATAAACGTTGGGCCAAGATCCAAGAAAGTTTCCCGCACCCAGATCGCTTGCTTACGACGTCTCGCCCCTTTCGCTTCTTCGGTATATCCGTTTGGGTAGCTCCAAGGTTTGCTATTTAGCCACAGTTCAGTGGTAAACCTGAACACACAACTCCAAATATGAATTCGGCGCTGAAAGCGAGAATAGTTTGGCCGACTCCAACGGTAAGTTTTCTTCTCAGAAGAGTGGGTAATCCCGACGGCATCAGTAGCCTGTGCGTCCCGGTTAGACTTGGCTAAGTGTTGGCCATTTAAGGGACGCTGACGGTTTTGAATATCAGTTTCAGTTAGAGGTGACACAGGCAAAAGCGCAACTCGTTTTTCAGAGGGGATCTAAGGGTATCTAAATTAGTTTAACCGGCGATTGTCAGTCTTTATTTTATCAGTGACAATCCCCATAATTTATCATAATTAATCAAGCACGAGAATTGCTACGATAACGTTGCAATTCTGCTCTGACCTGGGCAATTTCTGCTCGTAATTCGTCAATGGTGGCTTGTAAATCTTCTGATTCTGACCCATTCGCCCCGCTGCCCGATCCGGTACTTTCTAAGCTAACCGCTTCGGCGTCTCGCTTGGCTCGTTCCATCACTTCTTCGGTAAACTTGCGTAAGTTTTCCCGTTGTTCTGCATCAAACTTACCCAGTTCGCTTAAGGCATTCGTAATGGTTTTCGAAATCGTCTGATTGACAACTTCTGCCAGGGCTCGGCCTACAAAGAAAGCATTAACAAGAGGATTCATTTTACTTACATCATGTACACACACATCCGCAGATGATTATAACAGCGATTTACTTTTGGGTGTAGGTTCTGGGCATTTATTTTTTTGTTATTGGTTATTGGTTATTATTTGTTGGTTGTTTGTTATTTGTTATTTGTTTAATAAGAACTAGCAACGGAGCAACGGTAGGGGTCGATGGGAG
>NZ_LIUQ01000155.1 GCF_001276715.1 Planktothricoides sp. SR001
TGCCAAATGGCTAAATGCGATCCCGGAGACACTCCAGAAAATTCCCCAGTTCGGCGGTTAATCACCGCCCCCAGTGTTGTGGTTCCCACCTCTAATAGTGACTATAAGAGTATGGGATTTAGCAAGCTGGTGAAACGGGATGAGGGAGTGTATGAAAACGTCACGGCCACTGACAATGAAAGTAAAGTTGTCAGACCAGGCGATCGCAAAACTTATCCTGATTTTCACAAGAAAATTAGTGATTAAATCAGCGATTTAAATGCATCAAGTAAAAAATAGGTGGCAGGATTTACAGTGAAAACCTTCCACCTATTTTTGATTTTAGATTAAATCTCTCAAGGTCGATCGATGGTCATCGCCGCCGATCCCTAGGCACTAGGTAATCACAAGTGATTTGTGATTCTCAGGATTGGCGATCTCTTCTCTGAAATAACCGAATCATCCCCTGATTTATAACCCAAAAAACTTACACAGGAACTGCTGTGTCCATCTTAAGTTGAACTAAGAACTGTTCCGCTTGTTTTTCCCCATCAGCCATCAACTTATCAATAAATGACCGAGAGCGACTCAGCTTAGAAGCATAGTCTAAGGACTGACAGAGATCGGGACTCATATCAATCCAACGAATTTTCACGGGGCGATACTTTTGTTGAACTTCTTCATTAAACATTCCTTGTCGGTGCCATTCATTGACCAATTCAATAAATCGCACTTCTTGGTAGAGAGAAAGGTTGCCCGCGAGTTCGTTGCGTCGATCTAGAATTTCTTCGGCGGTTTTTGGAGTATCGTTCCGAGTTTTTGGATTAATTTGAATAATCCAGAGTTCATCAGGACGTTGATCCAAAACATCGGCGACTAATTCTCGAACCGGCGGATTTTGAGAAAATAGTCCATCCCAGTAGATTCCTTGCACGGCTTTGAAGACATTCGGAATCGCCGCAGAAGCCAGAATCGCGTCAACGGTAATTTCCCCGCGACGAGAGTTAAAGTCTTTAAACTCACCCGCCAGGATATCACAAGCGCCTAGAACTAAGACGGGGCTGTTCGGCTCAATAATCTCGTTGATTTCCTGAAAAGGAATAAATTCTTCCAGAAGGGCTTTGAAATCAAAATATTCTTTTCTGGGAGACAAAGCCGTCATTAAATTGACAATCCAATCGGTGTTGTAGGGATTGGCTGGCACTTGAGGGATGATTCCTTTATCTTGCAAGTTAATCAGTTGAATCGTCCAATCATTAATC
>NZ_LIUQ01000159.1 GCF_001276715.1 Planktothricoides sp. SR001
CCATAGGGTTAACCCTATGGTACTATATTATCTACCATAGGGTTAACCCTATGGCAAATAGTCGTAACTTAAGTATTTACTCATGTCTAAGCAAGCAAGCATTAAAAGTAAGGAAATTACAATTGGTGGAATTCCTATTCCGGTTTACATGATGTCCGATGGGGAATATCGTTGGTCGATGCGACAAGCGAGTAAAGCAGTTGGATTTAATGAAGGTTGGTTAAGTGATACGCTGCGTACTCAAGGCAATGCTCTGGCTAAGTTGAGAGGTTACGGATTCAAAGGAGAGATTATTGAATCTCAAGGACAAGGGTTTATCGAGAGTAATTTGATCCCCACAGAAGATTTCATGGCAATGATTATGTACGCTGCCGTAATCGGTATGCGTAAACCAGCAATTACTCTCTTGGCTGCTGCACTGCACGAGACTTTCGAGAGACGAGCGGATCATGCTTTTGGTATCATTCGAGATGAAGATGAATATATTCAGAAGTTTGAGTTTCGCTACGCTTCAATCATGTTGAATAAAGATTTACGCTCCGCAATTGGCGCATGGATTGAGGCAAATCAAGACTCTCTTCAGGAATACATAAAGCAATATTCAATCAAAGGAGGACAGAGGGGGATTTACGCTTCCGCTCTGGGTAAGATTTATCAACATCTTTTTGGGATGCCAAAAAAGTCGATTAATCAAATTTTGGATGTTAAATCCTACGAAACACCTAAAGATAACCTCCATGTTACTCAACTTCAACGCATAGCACAAATTGAAGATTTAGCTGCCAAATATATTAGCCGCAAAGGGTTGAACCCAATTGAAGCTATTGATGCTGCCACTGAAGCTCTGATGATTGATGTAGAAGAACCTCGACTCGGCGATCGAATTACTCCACAAGATGTCCACCAAGTATTGGGTGCAAAACAAAGTGCAAAACAAAAATTAAAAGTATCGCCGCCAGATCGGAAATAATTTCTGCACTGAATTTAGACTTAAATCACCATAATTTAGGGAGCGTCAGATATTAATATTTCTGACGTATCCTACCACTTCGATTTTTGTATTGCCGATACCGAGAGCAACACAAGCGACACTTAAAAGTTATCTGATGATTCAAAAAATAAAAAATATTACAGCAGTTTGCGCTTTTTTGAGGTACGTTAAGATCCCCCTAACCCTACGAACGATCCCCCCAAACCCCCGATCAAAGGGGG
>NZ_LIUQ01000118.1 GCF_001276715.1 Planktothricoides sp. SR001
CACCAATCACCGAAGCGATCGCGCAAATCCCATCAGAAACCGCCCCAGTTGTAGATCCGAATAATCCAGGATCTAACCTACTCAACGAAGTCAATATTCCAGAACCAACAAATGCGGCGGATTTTAGCTTTAATACTCCGTCACAAATTGATCCGATTTATCCGTTTACTCAATCTCGTGAACCTCAAATCTCTATCGATAATTCACTCAGCCTCAGTCTTCAAGCACCGAGACTGGACTTGAGCAACCGGCAAGAACTGGAACAACTGATCAACAGTGGCCAACTAGAACGAGCAGTCCAAATGGGCGATCGCCTATTTACTGAAGAATTTTGGGATTACTTACGCCCAGATATGAACCGCTCGCATCTGTCGTTTGCCTCAATGCAACTTCAGCTACAACAGATTGCCAAAACTACGGGGAATCAAACAGCGATTATCTATGTTTTTACCAGGGAAAAGCAGTTAGATTTAATTGTCGTTCCCCCGCTTGGCAAGCCCATTTATAAGAATGTGGCGATCAATTCCAAAGAATCTCTCTTGGAGCAAGTCGAGGAATTTCAAAACCAAATTACCGATCCGATTTTCCGGCAAACAACGACCTATTTACCATTAGCAAAGCAACTCTATCAACTAATTATTTCTCCCCTAGAAGAGGACTTAAAAAAATTAAACACTGATACCCTCATTTTTAGTGTCGATGCGGGTTTGCGAACCTTACCTTTGGCCGCATTAAATGATGGGGAAAAGTTTCTCATCGAAAAATATAGTCTCAGTCTGACCCCTAGTTTACACTTATTGGATGCTCGTTACCACGATATTCAGAATTCTCGCGTCTTAGCAATGGGCATCTCAGAATTTCCTGACAAAAATCCTTTACCTGCGGTGCCCGTAGAACTGCAAGCGATCGCCAAAAAGTGGTCAGTGGAAACCATTTTCGGTCAATCGGCCACTTTGGCAAATTTACGCCGATTGCGTTCCAAAGCCAACCCGAGCATCATTCACATTGCCACTCATGCCCAATTTAAATCCGGTCAACTGCACAACTCATACATCCAACTATCGGATCAGCCGCTACACTTGGATCAAATGCCAGAGTTAAACTGGAATAATCCCCCGGTAGAATTATTGGTCTTGAGTGCCTGCCGCACGGCGATCGGCGACCAAGAAACCGAGTATGGTTTTGCTGGGTTAGCAGTGCAAGCTGGTGTAAAATCAGCTTTGGCCAGTCTCTGGTATGCGAATGATGCCGCGACTTTGGGGCTAATGAGCGAATTTTACGCCCATTTGCGATCGACTCCGATCAAAGCCGAAGGGCTCCGACAAGCGCAAATTGCTATGCTTCAGGGTGAGCTATCTTTAACTGATGGTTTTTTGGTTGGCACCTTCGGACAAATAGAACTGCCACCAGCACTTAAAGAACTAGGGAATCGAAACTTAAACCATCCTTATTATTGGTCTGGATTTACCATGATCGGCAGTCCTTGGTGATTTTTTGCTTGCCCTTTGTCTACCGCAGTCCTCAGCTTGGGTTGGCTAAGTTCGATCGGGACATTTAAAATGGCTAGTCGGTAGATCATTTTTTGGTGGGCGATGCCCACTACGATGTGGGCAAAATGTGGGCAAAATTTAAACAAAAAATTCGGCGAGCCAAAAAAACATTGTTCATTGCACCCGCGATCGCCGCATTGGTGATTGGAGTGCGAATGACCGGCTTATTACAATCATTAGAATTATCAGCCCTGGATCAATTTTTTCTCTTGCGTCCGGCTGCCGAACCGGACGATCGCATTGTCATTTTGGGCGTTGACGAACAAGATTTACGTTATGTGGGAAAATGGCCAATTCCTGATGGGGTATTGGCTGAGTTACTCAAAAAAGTCAGACAGCAACAACCTAAAGCCATTGGTCTGGATATTTATCGCGATATCCCCGTACAACCGGGACATGAAAAACTGGTGCAAGTTTTTCAAACCACGCCCAATTTGATTGGAATTAGCAAAATAGTCGGCGAACAGGTTGACCAGATCCCAGCGCCTCCAGCCCTCAGCGACCGAAATCAATTCGCGGCCAACGATTTCCCTTACGATGTGGATGGCAAAGTGCGTCGGGCTTTTTTATATCTTAGTGATAAGAATGACGAGAATGTCTTTAGTTTGGGATTTCAACTCGCTTTGATGTATCTCAAAGATTTGGGCATTCACCCCAAAATGATCGATGAGCAAAAATTTAAAATTCAACTCGGTCAAGCACTCTTTACTCCTTTTCGGCGGAATGATGGAGGCTATGTTTGGGCGGCTGATGAAGGCTACCAAATTTTGCTGAATTATCGCGGCCCCCAGGGTTTTTTTCAGACAGTCTCGCTTCGGGATGTTTTAAACGATAAAATTTCGCCCACTTTAATGCGCGATCGCATTGTCATCATTGGTTCCACCGCTATCAGCGTCAAAGATGTTTTATTGACTCCTTATAGTACCAGGCTGTTTGATTCTTTACCCCACCCCATGCCCGGAGTTGAAGTCCATGCCAATGTCACCAGTCATTTTATTAGTGCG
Source organism: Planktothricoides sp. SR001 (assembly GCF_001276715.1). GTDB lineage: Bacteria > Cyanobacteriota > Cyanobacteriia > Cyanobacteriales > Laspinemataceae > Planktothricoides > Planktothricoides raciborskii. The sequence goes on from NZ_LIUQ01000118.1 coordinate 2,555, forward strand.
GCTTTAGACGGGCGATCGCTGTTGCAAACCTGGCCAGAAGCGATCGAGTGGATCTGGATTTTCTTCTGGTCGCTCATTGGCGCCACTGTAACTTGTCAATGGCGTTCTGACGGCAACCTGAATAAAATACTAATCGGCCAAACTAGCATCATAATTCCCATCACCTCCCTGGCTTTAATCCTCTTATGTTATATTGCATTTTTACGCAATTGGTGGATTCCCCTAGTCAGCCCCCTACTCACCCTGATCGGTTCCACCACCTTTAAAATTGGCTATACCCTGTGGGAAAACCTTCTGCTTTCTCACAAACAACTTGAAGAATATGCCCGGACTCTAGAAATCAAAGTTGAAGAACGTACCCAAGAACTAAAAGATAAAAATTATGCTCTGGAACAAACCCTGCAAAAACTTCAAGCCGCCCAAAAGCAAATCATCGCCCAAGAAAAGTTAGCCTATCTCGGTTCTCTCACCGCTGGCATTGCCCATGAGATTAGAAATCCTTTAAACTTTATTAACAATTTTGCCCAGATTTCCGGGGAACTCACGGAAGAATTAGTAGAAGAAATTAAAGCCGTATTTGAGGAAACCGAAAATGACAGCGTAGACCCAGACGAAGTGGAAAATATTTACGATATGTTGACAGATTTGAAAGACAGCGTGGCGGATATCGAAAGTCATGGCAAAAGAATTGAAACCATTATTCAGAGTATGATGATGCATACTCCCACGCAAAAAGGTCATCGAGAAATGACAAACATCAATCTGTTATTATCCGAATCCATTGAACTAGCTTACAATAGCTATTTAGCCAAAGGTAATCGCTGTGCCATCACTCTGGCAACTGACTACGATGAGGCGATCAGGGAAATCGAGGTCATCCCTCAAGATATGGCCCGGGCTTTTGTAAATATCATTAAAAATGCTTGTGATGCAGTTAGCGATCGCCAAAAAGCCCTAGGGGAAAAATTTCAGCCGATGATTTCGGTGAAAACGCGAAATCAAGATGAAGCCATAACCATCTCCATCCAAGATAATGGCATTGGCATCCCTCCAGAAATTGTTGATAAAATTTTTAACCCATTTTTTACAACCAAGCCGCCTGGAGAGGGTACGGGTCTGGGCTTATCCCTGACCTATGATACCATTGTTGGAGAACATCAAGGAGACATCAAGGTAAAAAACGATTCAGAAGCATCCACAGAGTTTATCATTGTTATACCCAAGAAAAGCTCGTCAAATCTGTAAGAAAAATTTGTAAAACCCAAAGGGGAGTATTTGGATGATTCCTAAGATTTTATTCGTAGACGATGAACCGGCTTTGTCTCGCTTAATCAAAACCAAATATAGAAGCAAAGTCAAAGCCAAAGAATTGGAATTCTTCTTTGCGGAAAATGGACTGGCGGCTTTAAATACGTTGAAAGAACAAACCATCCATATCGTCATTACTGACATTAATATGCCAGAAATGAATGGACTGGTATTACTGGATAAAATTCAATACCTGGATTTACCAGTGCAAACCATTGTCTTGTCCGCGTATGGCGATATGCAAAATATTAGATCCGCCATGAATCGGGGGGCTTTTGATTTTCTCAACAAACCCATTGACTTTGAAGATTTAGAAATCACCATTCAAAGAGCCTTAGATCATTTAAAAAAAATTCAGGAAAATCAACAAAAACTCCAACAAGCCCAAACTCAACTTATTCAAAGTGAAAAAATG
>NZ_LIUQ01000032.1:0-16855 GCF_001276715.1 Planktothricoides sp. SR001
AGCGTCTCAACTGGGGGTTTGCGGGCAATACCGTTGGGTTTGGGTCCCTCACACGCGATGCCATTCGCTTCTTTAGCGGCGATTTTAGCGGTGACGGTCGCATGGAACTCGCTAAGGCCGCGATCTCGCTAAGACTTCCACAACCTCAGCCCCTCGCGCAACTAAGGTAGGACTTACATAGAAACCAGGTTTTTTTCCCAGGAATCTTTACCTTATCCCTCTTATTTCACTCTGGAACAAGAAAAATCAGGGCAAAATGTTCAACTGTCGATAGAGCGATCATTTGCGCGTTTATTTTCTCGCCCGAATGGCTGACATCAAGATTTTTGAGAACAGTGTTATGTTGCAAGCATACCAGATTATTTTCTGGCAAAGTTGACAAAAGAGGGATACGGAGATTGTCGTATTTTCACTGGATCTAATTTAGGTAAAGATTGAATCATAAAACTTGGCAATATTCAAGCCTTTATCCCTCATGTAAATTCCAATAAAACTAGCAGGTTTAACACGAATTCAAGCCTGAAGAAGTCAAGTTTTTTTAGGGTTTTTCAAAAGCATTACCAAACAGGAGAAATTTCAATTGTAGGAAAACGTCGTGGATGACAAATATCTAATTCAAAAACTCACTTCCTTATCAACTCAAGTTGAGGCCGATTTCAAAACTACACTCTCACCTGGGATGTGGCAGGTCAAGTGCATTCTAACTGATACATCCACCTCCATCCGCACCCCTGAAGTCCGCGATCTAGCACGGCAGGAACATCTCTGGAACATCATTACAACTTGAGTGAGGATAGCTGACAAAGTTGTGAAGTTGAACGAGCCATTGGTGTCGATCGCTACAAACAGTCCTGTAAAGCGTAGGAGGAACGCTTCAAAGGTAACTTTACTTTCAAATCGACACCGAATGGCAACGGCGATCGCAAAATAGGCGTAGAATAGGCGATCGCTTTCTGACTGACCCATAGGGGAGGGCAATGCTTGTCCTCCCCTATTCCAACAATTCTACTTATCAGTATGTATCTACAACACCTACAAAAATGGTAAAGGTAGAACAAATTATGGTAGAAAAAATTGATGATCTGATTAAACGAGCTAAAAAGCATGGCAAAGGTGCAGGACGCATACAGTTAGGTCACTATAGAGCCGCTACTGTTAATGAACGGTGGCATTATGGGTTGACTTTGATCGCCGCAGCACTTAGTGCAGTGGTGGGTACTTCAATTTTTGCCGATTTGCCGCAAAAGAACCGAATTGTGCTTAGTATTGCCTCGATTTTAGCGGCGGTATCAAGTGCTCTTCAAGGCGGTTCAAAATTTGCTGAGAAAGCTAAAGAACACCATGATGCTGGAGCAGACTATGGAAGTCTAAGACGGAAAATAGATGTACTTTGTTTGTGTCTTGAGGCTGGGGATGTTACTAGGAAACAAGCATTAGAGGAGTTAGAAGAAATTAGTAAGACTTTTACATCTCTTGCTCACCAGTCACCAGTTTTGTCCGAGCGAGCGTACAATGCTGCGGTCAAAATTTTTGATAAAGATCACCCACAATACAACGATTCATCTAATGTAGTCCTGGTTCTGGCAAATCCAGCACAGATACTTAAGCCCAGTGGCGATAAAAACGCAACTCAGCAGCCTTCGTAGGGTGGGTTAGACGCGGCGATGATTTTGGCATAAAAGCGATTTGGTGGTTGATTGTTGATTGTTGATTGTTGCTGGTTGTTTGTTGTTTGTTGTTTGTTGTTTGTTGTTTGTTGATTGTTGTTTGTTAATTATTCTCGTTTCGTTTCCTGCTCCTCTGCCCCTGTGTCCCAACACCGATGGCGGCCCCACACCCTCCGCATGGTGCGTTACGGCTGGAATAGAGGTTAATTGTTTATGTCAAAATTAGTTGCCAGCCTAACACACCCTACATTTTGCTACGTTTTGCCGATCAGGGCGAAGCATTCGGGTAATTACGTTAACGGTGAAAACCGAGAATTAACTGCCCGAATAAGGGCGAAGCATTCGGGTAATTATGTTAACGGTGAAAACCGAGAATTAACTGCCCGAATGCTTCGCCCCTACAAGTCAATTCCTTTGTGTCCCTTTGTGTCTTTGTGGTAAAATATGCCCATAATTCTCTGATAGAAGCAATGAAAACATATTTTGTATCCCCTGATGGGAATAATAATAACCCTGGTTCCATCGCACAACCGTTTCAAACTATCCAAAAATGCGCTGATGTTGCTAAACCGGGAGATACTTGTTTCATTAGAAAAGGGATCTATCGAGAATTGGTGCAACCCAAAAATTCCGGTTTGCCCAATGCACCAATTATTTTTCAAGCTTACAACGGCGAAAAAGTGGTGATTTCCGCTGCAAGAAAGCTGGAAGGGCAATGGCAAGAACATGAAAATGGGATTTATAAAATAAAGTTAGATGCAAGTTGGGATTTAGGGGTTGGTCAAAATCAACTATTTTTTGATGATTTAATGATGATTGAAGCGCGTTGGCCTAATATTAACCGCGCTGTTGATTTAACCCGCGATCGCCATATTATTTCTTCTGGGGGTAATTTTCTGGGAGAGGCGATCGCCTCTACAAAAAAAGATCATTATGAAGCATCAGCTTATTATAAATCCTCGGAATTAAAACAATTTGCTTCCGGCTTTTGGAATGATGCTTATATTAGCTTTATCCCCGGTCACGAATGGTGGGGAAATGTGGGAACTATTACCCAATCAACTCCGGGACGAGTAGAGTTTGAATTTGATTTTCCCATGTCCTGGCTAAATTATCATCAACCCTCTGGTGACGATCCTTTTTATATCTGGGGAAACTACCAAGCCTTGGATGCCGAACAAGAATGGTTTTTTGATACCAAAGGCACTCAGGGAGAACCCTATACTTTATATTTTAAACCCCCTGGGGGGACTATAGAAAATCACACTATTGAATTAAAGAATAAGGCAGAAATTTTTCAACTAGGCGATCGCTCTCATATCCATATCAAAAATATCGATTTTTTTGGCGGTTCGATTACCATGAATGCCAACAGTTACTATAATATCTTAGAGGTAATTACTTCGCAATATGCCGGTCATGGTCACGGTTTTGGCAGAGTTTACCCAGCAATTAAAATTGAGGGAAATAACCATAAACTAATTAACTCACAGGTGGGCAAAACCGCCGCAGAAGCATTACAAGTCCGAGGCAAAAACCATAAAATCTATAATAACGTTTTTCACGACAGTGGTTATAACTCTGCTATTTCTGATGGCATTCAATTTTATGGCGATGCCAGGGATATTTTATTTAGCAATAATACGGTTTTTAACAGCGGTGGCGTCGGTATTTCGGCAACGTTGAAAAATTCTCAGATTATCTATAATCATGTTTGGAATATCGGTCGGCAAAAAACCGATACAGCGGGGATTAATAGTTGGAATGGGGGAGACGCAGAAGGGACAGAAATTGCCTATAACCTAGTCCACGATGTTTGGGCTTATTTGGATAATACCCAACATAATGGGGGGGCAGGAATTCGTTTAGATTCCGGGGGCAGTCCGTTGGGTAATTCTAATTATAAAATCCATGATAATATTGTTTTTAATACTTCCACTAGAAATAGTATCGCCATTTGGGGTTTAACCCCTGGTAACCCTAATTATGGAAATGCCCAGATTGATGTCTCTAATAATACATTAGATAATAGCATTCTCCTATTTGATGCGGATGGGCGATCGCACGCGGGAACTATTGTGCGAAATAACCTGGCGGTAAAACATGAATTAGTCACCACATCTAAGCCGAAAATTCCTGATGGCACAACCGTAGAATATAACTTATTTTTAAACCGAGTAGAAAATAATTTTGCCCCAATAGATGCTAAATTGCCTAGGGTAAAATCTCTGCCCAGCAAGTTTTTGCCCGTACTTGATTCTGGGGAGGTTTTTCTGCCATTTACTCAGGCTTCGGTACAAATAAGTGATGCCGCAAATCCCATTGTCGGCGCTAATTACTTCCTTCCTGGTGCCTTAATTACCGAACCAGACTTAGCAAAACTTAAAGCTATTTTTAACCCCCAAATACCGGATAAAATAACTCTAGTTAACTTGCCATTAGGCCGAATTTTACCAGAGACTTTCCGCTTGAAAGTTGGAAATGCTAATCAGTCGGTTAATTGCGTTACTTTAATCGAAAATAAGGGTGAAACCACGGCTAATTGCCAGATAAATCAAGCTAATTCCCCGGAAAATCAAACTATCTCTGTCAGTCTCGACGGTAATACATTTAAAGCGATTAACTTAAGCATAGAAGTAAGCCCAGAAAAGCCACCATCAACCTCAATGCTATTTCCTCCGTACTCAGGGGCGATCGGGATTCTGGTATTAGGGACTATTTTTATAACCAGTATTAGTTATTATTTCCGCCGCTAATTTGCGCCATTTACCTAAAAAATACCTCTAAAAATCCTTTGTGTCTTGGTGGTGAAAATTCATCGAGAATTAACTGCCCGAATAAGCATTCGTAGGGTGGGACGAGACGCGGCGATAGTTTTGGCATAAAACGGATAACCTTTATGCCGCATGGAAATAATTCTAATCTTTTTATCTGGATAACGTTGAGATAAACCCCAACCCAGAGATGCCGCAACGGTGGTTTTTCCTACCCCACCTTTGCCGCTTAACATGACTAGCTGAAGATGATTTAACATATCAATCACTTTAATGGATAAAACTGGAGGGATAAAACTGGAAGAAAAACAAAAGTTTACCCATAGTCACCATATCGGTAAAAACATCATAAATGCAATATCCATGATTCTAAATTCCTTTTTTATGGGCAATAGGAATTTCTATGATAAACTCTGTGCCTTTGCCGAGAGTCGAATCACAGTTAATTTTACCTCGGTGTGCTTCCACGATAATCTGATAACTAATAGACAGACCTAAACCCGTCCCAGACCCAACGGGTTTCGTGGTAAAAAAGGGATCGAAGATTTTTTTGACGATTTTGTTGTCTATCCCACTGCCATTATCAGCAATTCTAATTGTCACCAAGTTGGTATCTGTCACCTCTGTGCGAATTCTAATCGTCGGGATATAGTCAGATTGATTTTGGCCGGGATTCATTCTCAACGCATCACAAGCATTACTTAGTATATTCATAAACACCTGATTAAGCTGAGATGGGTAACAGGAAACTTTGGGCAATTGTCCATATTCTTTCCCTACCTGAATTTCCTCAAAGCTGCCCGGTTTTCCTTTCAACAAAGGTCGTAAAATCATTAAAGTAGACTCGATGCCTTCGTGAATATTTACGGGTTTCATCTCAGCTTCATCTAAGCGGGAGAAATTCCGCAGGGATAAGACGATTTGCCGGATGCGTTCAGCGCCAATTTTCATCGACGTGATAATCTTCTGTAAATCCTCTCGGATAAACTCTAAATCTATTGCCTCGATTTCATCGGCAATTTCTGGTACTGGTTCGGGATAATGTTCCTCATAAAGAGAGATTAAATTTAATAAATTTTCAACATATTCTTGGGTGGGATTAAGATTGCCGTAAATAAAGTTAACTGGGTTATTAATTTCGTGGGCAACTCCCGCGACTAATTGCCCCAGGCTGGACATTTTTTCACTTTGAATCAGGTGGGCTTGGGTTTTTCTCAACTCAGTCAGAGTTTCTTTGAGGTGGAGATTTTTTTCATTGAGTTCTTGAGTGCGTTCCCGAACTTTTTGTTCTACGGAAGCATATAACAAAGCATTCTCCAAAGAAATCGCTGCTTGGGAAGACAGCAGTCGCAAAAGTTCTAAGCGATCGGCAGTAAACGCCCCAGAAGTTAAGTTATTTTCTAAATAAAGAATCGCCAACAATTGACCAGCATTAACAATCGGCGTGCAGAGGAGAGATTTGATCTGATGCTCCATGATATAATTGTCAGTGGCAAATCGGTTGTCTTTGACCGCATTGCTTAAGACTACATCAGAACGAGTGCGATCGACGTAGTTGATTACAGCGATCGGTAAAGTATCTTCGGAAATCCGCCGCATATGTGATAATTTAGTCGGATAATTTTCGAGGATGACTTCTTCGTGGCTAATGGAAGCTTCAACGGCGATCGCAAATTTGACTTGACTTGCTTCTGTGGGGGAATGTAAAATCAAACAGCCTTTTTGTGCTCCCGCGTTTTCAATCAAAATTTTCATTAAATTCGCCAATAACTTATCTAAGACAATTTCACTAGAAATCGCTTGATAAGCTTTAATCACTGAAGCTAAATCTAAAATTCCCGAACCCCGACTCCCAGAGGTAAAAGTCGCCGTTGTCACCAAGGGACTAAAAGGATTATCCACTTGAGTTAAACTGGGTAACTGGGGATAAGTTTGTTCTAACTGTTCAACTTTACGTTTTGCCCCCCAACGTTGATAACCATAGTAAGCTTCAACTAAATGACTTTGAGCATATTTTTTATATCCCTGATTTAACCAGAATTTCGCTGCCAATTCGTTGGCTAAAGCTTGATGTTGAATAAACTCATTTTCTTGGGCAGATTTAATCGCGCTATCGTAAGCTGCGATCGCCTCCAGGTGTTTGGCGGTAATCCGATATATTTCGGCTTGCAACAGCAAATATTGATGCTGGAAATTTTCGGCACAATTGGTTTGCCACAGTTGTAGATTTGCCAAAGCGTCTTGTAACTTGGCTAAATATTCTGGCCGATCATTTGGGGATAATTGGCAATACAAACCAGCCCAAGTCATCGCCGAGTAAAACGTATAATCAGCGAAGGGTAATAGTCCCTGAACATAAGGTAGCAATGGTTCGATAGAATTGGCGCAATCCCAGGCAGCATTTAAATCGCCATAAAGGTAGAAAATTTGTAATTTTCTAATCTGATAAATACAGAGAGCATAAATATTTTGATGCGCCTCACAAGTGGCTATGTAGTCAGCTTCATTCAGTTGATTGGTGGCAAAGGATAAGAACTCTGGAGTCAGTTTGGTTAGATTCCACAAACATAGATCCAGTCCTTGGAGTAAATCGGTAGATAGCTGATTTTGGGTCTTTTTCGTCAGTTCTAAATACCGGGGAACTTCTGCCAGCAAATGATTGAGATTTTTTCCTTGAAAAAACGCATTGCAGGCGGTATTATGTAGGGCATAGCCAGCATATTCTAAGTCCCCACATTCTAGGGCAGCTTGATAGGCTTCATAGTTCATCAAATTACACTCTTTAATATGATTAAACCAATACAAGACACTATTGGCTAACCCTGTCGCTGCTTTACATTTTAAATCTCGCGCATCCCATTTATCAATTAAGCCCATAGCAAGTTGACCAAACTGGTATGCCGATTGATAATCTCCAAACACAGAAACGAGCATAATGCCATAGTTGGTCAGACAGATACAAGATTCTGGGGTGCTGCCATAAGCTAGGGATATATTCACTCCTCGGACAAAAATAATTGTCCAGAGTTGCAGGTTAGTTAAATAGGTTGGTGCGCCCAAATTTGTTAATACTTTTAAGGCAATTTTTTTCTCTGTACTGGTCATTTCTGGTTCATGGAGAATCGAGCTAATTTGCCGATTTTCCCACTGTTGTTTGGCGGCGGCAAATTCAGCGGCGATCGCCTCTGGAAAATTCTCTTGAGGCAGTTCCACCCCCAACAATTTCAGGGCTTCTATCCCCGCATCTACCGCTTGTTGATACTTAGCCTGTAAGCTGTATTGTACCACTAGGAGATTATATACCTCAGCCTTTTCCATCACTGACTTAGCTTGGGCTAAGGTTTGGTTAATATAGTGTTCTGATGTGATAAAATCCCCGCTTAAATACTCAATTTCTGCTAAGTTCTTATATAAAGCAAAAGTTAAATCATAGTGTTCGTGCCAGGTATTTCCTGGCAATAACTCAACCCCGGCACTTAAGTAATCTTTTGCCGCTTGGTAAGCGGTGGCATCTTTGGCTTTTTTCGCCGCTGTTAAATTTAAAGCCGCTAATTCCAGTTTTTCCTCTGTTGCGGTGATTAACTCGCGACCCACATTCAGATGATCCACCAGTTCAAAGGCGCGATCGAGGCGATATTCTACGGGAGTATTCATCAAAAACATTCGGCCAATTTGTAGATGCACCGCTTTTTTCTGGGAATCATCAATTAAGGCATAAGCCGCTTGCTGCACCCGGTCGTGCAAAAACTGATAATTGAGCACTAACAAAGGAAAATTAAACAGTTGTTCTTGAGTAAACTGTAAATCAGAAATTGGCTGAATTAAATCTTCTTTAATCCCAGGCCAAAGGTCATGGAAAGTCCCCACGGCTTCTTTGCCATGAATTAAAGATATGGTGTTTAAATCAAATTGGTTGCCTAGACAAGCCCCCAGGCGTAAAACTTGTTGAGTACCTTCAGGCAGTTTTTGGAGTTTTTGAATCATTAACTCCACTACATTATCCGTAATTCCCACCGCTTCAATTTCCCGGATATTCCATTGCCAACCCCCTTTATCGTCGGCGTAAAGAGGTTTAAAGGTGAGCAATTTTTCTTGATATAAGGTTTTGAGGAATTCCGCCACAAAAAATGGGTTGCCCTGGGTTTTGCGTAAGACCAACTGGGCTAAAGATTCGAGTAATTCAGGCTGTTTATGTAAAGTGTCTGCAATGAATTGAGTAATTTGTTCTAGGTTTAAGGGAGATAAATGATGCTGAATAATGATCGCCTGTTCGTGACGCAACATATCAATAGTCATCATTAAAGGATGAGTCGAACTGACTTCATTATCCCGATAGGCCCCAATCAAGCAGAGATATTTGGTGCGATCGTCGCTCATCATCAGCTTAATTAACTTCAAACTCGCGGAGTCAGCCCATTGTAAATCATCCCAAAAAATTACCAAGGGATGCTCTTTTGAGCAAAAGACATGAATAAAGTTTTGAAACACTAAATTAAAGCGATTTTGGGCTTCGGCGGGTTTGAGAACTGGCACCGCAGGCTGTGGGCCGATAATAAACTCAATTTCGGGAATTACATCAATAATAATTTGAGCATTATTTCCCAATACCCCTAAGAGTTTTTCTCGCCATTTTTCCAGGACTTCCTCGCTTTGACTTAACAACAAGCTGACCAACTCAGAAAAAGCTGATACTACTGCCGAGTAAGGAGTGCCGCGCTGGAATTGATCAAATTTCCCGGAAATAAAATATCCGCCTAATTGAACAACGGGCTGATGAATTTCCCGAATTAAGGCAGACTTGCCAATTCCTGAATATCCGGCCACTAAAATCATTTCTGTCGCCCCCTGACTCACTCGTTTAAATGCGGCGAGTAAGTCGGCAATATCTTGGTCGCGGCCATAAAGTTTTTCGGGAATTTTAAAGCGATCAGAAATATCTTCACTGCCCAATTTAAATGGCGCAATTTTTCCCGTTTCTTGGAGTTGGGTTAAACAATTTTCTAAGTCTGCTTGTAAACCCCAAGCACTTTGATATCGGTCTTCAGGAGTTTTGGCTAGTAATTTGAGAATAATTTCTGAAATAATTTCCGGAATTTCCGGTTTTTTAGCGTGGGGAGGGATGGGTTCTTTCGCCAAATGACAATGGATTAATTCCATTGGATCCGTGGCATCAAAAGGCAGGGTTTTGGTGAGGAGTTCATATAAAGTTACTCCCAGGGAATAAAAGTCCGTGCGATAGTCAATCAGAGAGTTAATTCGACCTGTTTGTTCGGGAGAAATATAAGCAAATGTTCCTTCTAAAGCCGATTTTTTTGTGGGGTGAATTTCGTGGTTTACCGTGGTGGCGATGGTAAAGTCAATAATTTTGACTTGTCCCGTGACGGGATTTAAGACAATATTAGCGGGATTTATATCTTTATGAATAATGTTTTTGGCGTGAATTATACCTAGATTTTTAATAATTTTAATAGCTAAGGTGAGAAAACCGACTAAGGTCAATTGTTGGGATTCCATTAAAATTCTTAAAGATTCTCCACCAAAATCTTCCAGAATCATTACCCATTGATTTTGATATTGTTGTAACTCGTAGGCGCGAACAATTCCCTCAAGATTCAGTTGGCGAATAATTTCATATTCTTGTTGATATCGCTGTACCTGTTCTTCTGTGGGGTATTCTTGCTTAAGAACTTTAACAATCACAGGTTGATTGTCTTCTTGCCGACGCCCTCGATAGACTAATGAGTTTGCGCTTTCATAAATGCGAGCAAGAATTTGGTATCCAGGAATGTTTATCATCGTTTTATTCTCCATTGGAGAAAGATTAGTTAGGTCTAAGTTAGGTTTAAGTTACGATTTGTTTGCGTCCGTTAGATGCAACCCAATAAGGAGATTAATAACCAGTTTACCTATTAGAAGTAATTGTACAGCAATTTTTTGAGTGACGGTATGTGGTGGGGCTTCCGGGGCTTCCGGGGCTTCCGGGGCTTCCGGGGCTTCCGGTGCGGGGGAGAAGTTAAAAGTCGTAGGGGCTTTCTGGCCATTCGCCCGTACAAAAGNNNTGGCCATATAGCCTGACGGCATGGCCTCCGCAAGGACGTCCGTACAAAAGAATTGTCACTATTGACTATTCACTATTCACTATTCACTATTCACTATTCACTCTTCCCCACACCCCACACCCTACACCCCACACCCCAAGTTTATAAGCTGGTCAAGACACAAAGTAGTAGGGCTTCAGTCCATTCGACTACGGCGCCGTAGGTGTCTCCGGTGTGACCGCCAATTTTATGGTTAATCCAGGCGCCTTTGAGGATGGCGATCGCACTGCCGCCCATAGCCATACCGATCGCCAGGATCCAGTGGCTCGGATCGACCATGAGTTGCACGAGGCTTAAACTTAGCAGGAGCAAAAATCCGGGCAGCAAATCGATGGGGCGATAAATTTCTTCTTTGTGAATGGCGCCTTTGCCGGTGGCTTTGATGTAGGGGTAGCGAACAATGGCGACCAGTTGCCCCCAACGACCCCAACCGGCAGCGGCCATAATTGCGAGACCCCGATATTCTGACAATTCGGAGAGGGCGGCGGTTTTTAAGAGGACAACGGCGATCGCGGCCATCACCCCAAAAGCCCCAGTCAGACTATCGGCCATCACTTCCAGGCGTCGTTTGGGGTCAGACACCGCCAAGCCATCAGCCATATCCATCACCCCATCTAAATGTAAACCTCCCGTAATCCAAATCCAACAGATAACTACTAAAGCACTCCGTGTTAATACGGGCATTTCTAATAATTGCAACCAGGCGTCAAGTAGGCCAACGATCGCCCCGATCGCCACGCCGATTAAAGGGGCAAACCGGGCAATGCCGCGAAATTCGAGAGTCCAGGACATGGGGACGGGTAAGCAAGTATAAAAGGCGATCGCCGCCGCCACAATTGAGCCTTGATGACGCACGAATTCAAGGGTTTTAGCTATTTGTGGATAATCTTTCATATAAATTATGCTCGATCAGCTATTTTACTGATGTCTAAAATTCTCGTTTATGCCAGAATTGTATCTATCGAGAAGACTATGCAGACGATGACGCGCAGGCAGCCTGTAAACTGTCCTTAAATGCGCCACCGGAAATCTTGTTGAAGATTAATAGGTAATATATCCATGATTTACAACCGATCCAATGATACGGTGCCTGCACCGTGTTTAATCGACACTGGCATCTTAGTTAACAAGCAGGATATCATCAGACTTTTGTCGGACTTGACTCATGTCCAATATATTCATTGGCAAGATGGCGAACTAAAAAGTCAAGGAGAAGGATATATCCTGGATGTGTTTGCCGACCCGCAGCGATCGACCTTAATCGCCAATCATGCGGTGTATATCAATGTTTATAGTTTTGATTATTTGGAACTAAAACAGTCTGCTAAGGCGGAAGCTTATTTTGATTTGGTGCAAGAGGGACTGCTGCTGCGCCTGACTCCTTTATCCAACCCCCTGAAACAAGAATGCTCTAGGGCTGAAGATAACCTAGACCTGGAAACAATGGTAGCGGAACTGCTCACAGCCAAGCTGGATGCCGAACAAGATGATGATGAATTTTTGCCATTTTAAGCCCAAGTATCGGCTATAATTGATTGTTTCGTGACTGTATTTCAATGAGACAATTATTGTGGGCGAAGATTTACGCGAAGATTTGGGCAATAATTTAGGCAATAATTTGGGCAATAATTTAGGCAATAATTTAGGCAATAATTTAGCCAATAATTTAGCCAATAATTTAGCCAATAATTTAGCCAATAATTTAGCCAATAACTTTACATTTCAACGTCAAGCTTGCTGCGGCCAGACTCAAGCAAGGGCTGGAGTCTTTTACACACCTCATGGCTGCGTTGAAACTCCTTGTTTTATGCCTGTGGGGACATTAGCTACGGTAAAAACATTGACCCCGGATCAATTAGTTGATACCGGCGCTCAAATGATTTTAGCTAATACTTATCATTTGCACCTGCAACCCGGGGAAAAAATCGTTGAACAAGCCGGTGGTTTGCACCGTTTTATGGTGTGGGATGGCCCAATTCTCACCGACTCTGGTGGGTTTCAAGTGTTTAGTTTAAGTCAGTTTAGAACAATTAATGAAGAAGGTGTCACTTTCAAGTCCCCCAGGGATGGAAGGATGATCCATTTAACCCCTGAGCGTTCGATTCAAATTCAAAATGCTTTGGGGGCTGATGTGATTATGGCGTTTGATGAATGTCCTCCCTATCCTGCTACTAGGGAAGCGGTGGAGTTAGCTATGGGGCGAACTTATCGCTGGTTAGAACGCTGCATCACCGCCCACAAGCGCTCAGATCAAGCGTTGTTTGGCATTGTTCAAGGGGGTATTTATGCGGATTTGCGCCAACAAGCGGCAGAATCTTTGCGTGAGTTGGATTTACCCGGATATGCCATTGGTGGGGTGAGTGTGGGAGAACCCGCTGATTTAATTACTCAGATTGTGCAGGTGACGGCGCCCCATTTGCCGGAGGAGAAACCCCGTTATCTGATGGGGGTGGGGACTTATCAGGAAATGGCTAGGGCGATCGCCTCTGGGGTGGATTTGTTTGACTGCGTAATTCCCACCCGCTGGGCTCGACATGGCGCGGTGATGGTACGCGGTGAGCGTTGGAATATTAAAAATGCTCAGTTTCGGGAAGATTTCACTCCCCTCGATGAAACCTGTCCTTGTTATACTTGCCAAAATTTTAGCCGCGCTTATTTGGGTCATTTGTGGCGATCGCGGGAAGTGCTGGGTTTAACTCTGCTGTCGATCCATAACATCACCGAACTGATGCGCTTTACTCGACGCATTCGGGAAGCGATTATAGGCGATCGCTTTGTCGAGGAATTTGGTCATTGGCTGAAATGACGGAAACGGAGAAACGGGCAACATCATGTTAAAATCTATCTCAATTATTAAAATCTTGTTCAAGAGGTAGGTATCTAAATGGAAGCAGCAATGCTGTTGGCGAAACTGCCAGAAGCGTATCAAATCTTTGACCCACTGGTTGATGTATTACCGATTATCCCCGTATTTTTCCTCTTGCTGGCTTTCGTTTGGCAAGCCGCCGTTGGTTTCAAATAAATTCCTAGTCTGTTTAATATCGATCGGGGTGCCTAAAAATAGGCACCCTTTTTTTGTCGTCTATATATGTGCGGCTACGTCTATATATAGCTATTTCAATTAAAATTAGTACAATTATGTAGGGGCGCAAGCCGCCGCGCCCAAAGAAGCAAATCAGCAGATTATGTAGGGGCGCGGCGGCTTGCGCCCCTGATGTTTCGTCTCAATCGCAATTGAAATGAATATATAAGTGTCAGAGATTAACCGCGATTGCCGATTGTCTTCTGGAACCCAGACCGTTGCTGGATCCGGCCAACATAAGCGAGGACGGCGGGATATGGGCTTAAGTCTGGTTTAATCATCATAAGGGTGTAGGCTAACATAGCGCCCACGGCCACATCTGCTACGGTAAAGTCATCCCCAACCAAAAACTGCTGTGTTTCAAAGATTTGGTTGAGGCCACTCATTAACCGGGGCAGTTCGCGATCGCGGCTGGCTTCCACAAACACCCCAGGGCCGAAAGTGGCATTAGCAAAAGAGATCCACTGGTTCATCACGGCCAAATCTTCTGGGGTGGACAGATTGCCGTATTTTTGGGCTAAATACAATAAAATTGCCCCAGACTCCCAGAGTTTAAAGTCTCCATCTACGATCGCGGGGACTTTGCCAATGGGATTAATCGCCAAATACTCTGGTTGCAAATGTTCTTTTGCTTGCATATCCAGCAGCACAAATTCATAAGGAACCCCAAGTTCCTCTAGATACCACTGCACAATTGAAGCCCGACTGCGAGCACCGCCATATAGCTTTAACATAAGCTGGAAAACAATCTAATGGAATCTAGATAATTATATAGGAATGACGCATCATGGTTATTTTTGACGCCGCTATCATAGCTACAATTAACCAAAATCACTGTAGGGGCGAAGCATTCGCGCATATAATATATTGATTTTTAGGAGAATTTACGCCGCGAATGCTTCGCCCTTAACCTGCGCTAAACATATCGTATTCTCGCAGAATTTACGCCGCGAATGGTTTGCCCTTACCCCACGATAAATATATCGCTGCTAATATCGCTGCTAATCTATCTCAAGATTAAGCAATATTAAGCAATATTAGGGATATTATGCCGAGACTATCGCCCCTGCATAGCCACCAACTCCGATGACTTTTCGGGAATAGTCAAAGTTTGGCGATTCCCAGAGGGATCGCTACGCGAATCGCACCAATCTAACATCCGATTCCAAGCCCACCAATGGTCAACATCACCGGCTTGTTTTTGGCAATTTTTACTACTAAAATATCCCAAATGACCGCCAAATTCCGTAGAAATTAAATCAATCGCTGAATTTTTCTCTGAAATAGCCTTTAACTCGGAAACTAAACCGGGATAAAACATCGGATCATCTTCCGCGTAAATAATTAACGTGGGCTTATTTAACTCCGGTAAAACGTGAACCAAAGGACAACTAGCATCATAATACTCCTCAACGGAATTAAACCCTAAACGGGGAATCACCAATTCGCGATCAAAGCCCCAAATACTATTAGCCCGTTCAATTGCTGCCGGATCTATATCATTAGGATGATAACCGTAAATTTCCCAGGCCATTGTTTTCAAATTTTTGGCAACTTCTTGTTCTAAATATCGCCCCAAAGGGTGATTAACTAAATAAGCAAGAGAACGATTAGAATCTAAATTAGGGCAAATCACCGCCCCACCCCCAATATCACGCGATCGCAGTCCCAAATTTCGCGCTGCTTTTGACAAAAATTGCCCTGCTTTCAGACCCCAAAGTGCCAAATGTCCACCCAAAGAATAGCCCGTAAACCAAAACTTTCCGGGACAACCAATTGCCTTAGCTTGGGCGGCAATTCTGACAAAATCTTCGCCTTCATATAAACCATCGGACGTTAAAGTTGGGGAAAGTTCGGCAGTTTTGCCGTGGGCTCTCCAATCAAATAAAACCACCGCATATCCCCGGGCAAATGCCTTACGTCCCAGCACTTGCAAAAACCATTGGTCTTCTAAATTTCCCGTAATACCGTAAGTACCAACGATCGTCCCCCGTGGGTTTTCGGGAATAGCTACCCAGCCAAAAATGGGCACATCCTCTGCACCCATAAAAATTTTTTCTTGATAAGGGGGTTGAGGGTCAACGGTAAACTTTTCCCACACTTGACTGGCGTAAAAAAAGCTATATAGTGTCATTAACAGTCCGTTCTTGAGAAACCAAGGGGGGGTATAAGCCGGATAAACCATAAATCAGTAAAAAAGCGTTTTTTTGTTTGACTGCATACCACTGTAACAAAAGTTAACAAATATTTCTATCTGGATAATTTATGGTTAGTATTCACCATGCCTAGGATGTTTAAAACCTAGACATGATTAGCCCGGATTCGTCAAACAAAAAAATCGATTAATCTACCCAAGGTTAATTAATAACATAAAAATACGTTATTGTTGTTTGTTTATCAATAAAAATAATTTACTTTTTTTTGATAAAATATTTTTTTGAATAAAAAGTAAAATTTGACATAATTAGGTATGATCGTTATTGTAGTAGCATAGGATAATTAAAATCATGGGAGAAGCAAAACGACGCGAAAAGTATTGGCAACAACAAGGGCAAGATTCGCCTCCAAATCAGGGCAAATCCGCCGCAAAAACAAGAATATATGCCATTAAGCAGCAAATTCAGCAAATTAAGGCAGATACCGATCAAGTGAAAAAAAAACCAGAGTTTAAACGGCAATGTCAGGAAAAATTGGCCGCCGAAAACCGCCAGATTAAACAAAGATTGGAAAACCGGGATTTTCGACCAGTGAGTGATGTTATTGCCATGATTCAAACGCGATCGGGTAAACTCAACCCGGAACAAGTATATTTATGGATGGATTATCTCATTAGTGGCTTGTTGGACACGAAAAATATTGAACCTGTCCAAGCTCAGTTATTTGTCTGGGAGTTAGAAACCCATTTACAGCTTAATTCAGCCAAATCTCAGCAAGAATATTATGATTTATCCCAGCAAATTGCCGCGACAAAAGCTTATTTGAAATCCTTAGAAGTTTGGGTGGATATTAAAAATGATTTATTGGCAATTTACCAAGTTAGGTCTAGTATTTTGTAGTGATTGTTGATTGTTGGTTGTTGTTTGTTGTTTGTTGTTTGTTGTTTGTTGTTTGTTGGTTGTTGGTTGTTGGGGAAAGTCGTAGGGGCGAATGGCCAAGAGAGAAAAGAGAGGAGAGAAAAGAGAGGAGAGAATATCTTTCCTCTTTCCTATGCATCCTATGCATCCTCTTTCCTAT
>NZ_LIUQ01000032.1:16869-27614 GCF_001276715.1 Planktothricoides sp. SR001
TCCTCCCTTTCACTATTCACTCTCCCCTCTGCTCCCCCGCTCCCCCGCCGACGGCGGGGCGCCCCCCTCTGCCCCCCTACCCCCTACTTATGACTCCTACGATCCAAACCCTACCCCCAGAAGTTGTTAACCTGATCGCTGCCGGTGAGGTGATCGATTCGATCGCTGCTGTGTTGCGAGAGTTAGTGGAGAATGCCCTAGATGCTGGGGCGAGTCGAATTACCGTGTCCATTTGGCCGGAGTCCTGGCGGATCCGGGTGACGGATAATGGCGCGGGGATGGATTTGGCGAACTTACAACGTTGTGCGACCCCCCACAGTACCAGCAAAATCCGCGATCGCGAGGATTTGTGGAAAATTAACAGTTTGGGATTTCGCGGGGAAGCCCTGCATAGTTTGGCTCAATTATCCCGACTAGAAATCAGAAGTCGTTGCCAAGAGTCAGCGGAAGCATGGCGTCTGGTTTACACGGAACAAGGAGAACCGATGCAAATTGAACCTGTGGCGATCGCCCCGGGAACCATTGTCACGGTTTCTGACTTGTTTGGTTGCTGGCAAGCCCGGCGACAGGGACTGCCGCCGATCGCCCAACAGTTGCGGGCGGTACAACAAACCATTGAACACATTGCCCTGTGTCATCCCCAGGTAAGCTGGCAGGTGAATAAAAATAATCGCCCCTGGTTTGCCATTCATCCGGGAACCACCGCCCAGGAGATTTTGCCCCAGTTAGTGCGCGGGGTGGTGGTGAGTGATTTGCAATATGTGACGGTGGTGATTACCGCTGAACAACGGATTCAGGTGGTTTTGGGCTTGCCCGATCGCGCTTCACGCCGTAAACCGGATTGGGTGAAGGTGGCAGTCAATCATCGTATGGTGCGATCGCCGGAATTAGAACAAGCAATTATTAGTGCTTTTGGGCGAACCTTACCCAGAAATCGCTATCCGATTTGTTTTGTGGACTTGCAACTAAATCCAAAGCAAATTGATTGGAATCGACAACCGAGTAAGTCTGAGATTTACTTACAAAATATTGCTTGGTGGCAGCAACAACTTAATAGCGCGATCGGGCAAGCATTGCGGTTGAATATCACCGACAGTCCGGCCAATCAACAGCGAGTCAGCCAATTATTGACGAACTCAGAAAATAAAGGTGGCTATGAACTTAGTCGAAAAATTAACATGGAAGACCGCCCGGAACCTAGCAGCAACTTAATACCATTAACCGCCGTTGCTCAACTCAGAAATACCTATATTGTAGCAGAACATCCCAACGGCGTTTGGTTAGTAGAACAACATATTGCCCATGAAAGAATTATATATGAACAGTTGCGCGATCGCTGGGAATTAGTCCCATTAGAACCGCCGATAATTCTCAGCAATTTAACCATTGCCCAACGAGAACAAATGGAAAGGTTAGGATTAGATGTCAGCGAATTTGGCAACGAACTGTGGGCAGTCCGCAATGCCCCAGAAATGCTGGCAAAACGGGATGATTGTGCGGATGCTTTGTGGGAATTAAGTTTAGGGGGAGACTTACAAACTGCCCAAGTTGCCACCGCTTGCCGTAGCGCCATTAGAAACGGTACGCCGCTAAGTTTATCAGAAATGCAATCGATTTTAGATCAATGGCAACGCACGCAAAATCCCCGCACTTGTCCTCACGGCAGACCGATTTATTTATCCTTAGAAGAAACCGACTTAGCTCGATTTTTCCGACGCCATTGGGTGATTGGCAAAAGTCATGGAATTTAATAAATTATTACTTTTTAAGTAAATCATCTTTAAATTAATTAAGCAAACCCAATTAGCTATAAATTTATTCAGCACAAAAACAAAAAAAAACATAGTTAATTAAATAAATTATGTTTTGTGTATCTTTATGTTTAATTATGATTTGGATCTCAACCCCGCGCCCAAGCATCCGCGTCAAAAGCAGGCAATTCAGGATTTATTTTTTTGGCTAAATTGTAATTTTGTAAAGACTCTTTTAACTCACCTTCTTTGCCTAGGGTATCTCCTTGTTCAAGCAAAAAATCCACAACTAATTTTCCTACTTCTGGGTCGATGTCTAACGAACCGCCGAGATTTTCTACTTGCTTAAATTTATCTATAGCCTCCGCTAACTTCTCTTCTTTGGCTAGGGTTTGCCCTTCTTTAAGCAAAAATCAAATCGCGTGTTTGAGTCGGCACCATTGGCAACACCTTCGGTTCATACATAAACTTGGCGCATAGATTAGCAAAAACATTGCAAAATCGCAAACCCAAAGGCATAGTATAAATTACATGACAATGAAGGCTTCGCAGTTGTTCAGCCCGTTCCACAAACAAATATTCATGCTGGGGACTTTGACCAGGTTTGCGAGAATTATGTAGTTTATCTAAGCTATCGACAATTACGACTAAGCCTCGCTTTTCATGCTGCTGTAATTTGGCGATCGCTGGTTCGATTAGTTCACTATTAATTGCTTCTAAACTGCTATTGGTTCGCGGTTCCAAATAGTCTCTTAATTTACTGCGAGATTCGGGAGATGCTTTCGCTTTGGCAGAAATTTTATCAATTCCCATATCTAAAGAAACTTGCCCGTCTGTATTGGCACTAATTTTACCAAATGGGGTTGTCCATTCTCCAGAAATTTCAATTTCCGTTTGCAACAGTTTTGCAGCCCCTTGGAGGAGACTTTGCATTTTTGTAGATTTGTTCAGTTGCAAGCGATCGAGACTTTCGGTAATCCGATGGGCGATCGCCAATAAAATATCCCCTACATCCACATCTCCCATTTCCAAATCTTGAGAAGACTCAAAATATACCACATGAAAATCCTCTGCTTCCAACTGTTGTTTCAACCGCAACAACTCCGTGGACTTACCGCAACCAATATGACCCGTAAACAATTGACAAGTGGCTTCATCCGGCGACCATAGAGCAATATTATCCTTCAACTCATCAATAATCTGACCGCCGCGCACAGAGGAAAAATCAATATAATACTTTTGGTCTTGTTCAATACTATCCACAAATAAGGTTTTTGCGGGGTTGGTCGCCTGAAAAAATTGTTGTAAATTTAAGCTTTTCGTCATAATTATCTCCTATCAACGACAGATTTAACTCTGCCCCTAGATAAAACGAGTGTCTGCCCTGGTTCCAGCCCTGGTTATGATGAAATTACAGGGGTATCTGCCTAGTTTCCGGCAGTTTTTCCTTAATCCCTAAATATTCACCAAAATTTAGCCAAATAATTCAGCCAAATAACTCATCATTAAATATTTGGCAGGGGATTTGGCAGCGGATGAGATGACTGCTGGGGAAAGATATTTGGCAGCGAATAACTTACCTGTGACAAAAACAGGCAACTCATCCGTTGCCCACCCGTTATCCGTTGCCAACTCTAATGAGGTTGCAGAGATGTAACCAATACTTTCTCCTATTGCTTGACCTGACCCGATGAACATATATGAAATCTTTAACTATATGTAGAGCAATTAATAATATATAGCACTGCATATAGTGTGTAATTTATGAATCTGGGTCTTTTCTATCTTTTGAAGTCCAAAAGCTCTTTATATAATTTTTTTTTATTAAAAACATAAGAAAATACGTCTTTACTAATAAAAGATTTAACCTTATGATAAATGCCAACAACGTAAGGAAAACTTTATGGAATAGTTAATCGGGAGCATTTTTAGCGGTTATTTCTGTTGATTGTTTTATTTTCTCTGAGAAGTCTCTTTGATCCCCGTGTTGATTAAGCCGAATTATCTTACTTATTCAATCGCTCTTATCTATCTGAGGAAACCACCATGAGTCAAATTTCACGACGCAGATTTTTATTCACACTCAGCGCCAGTGCAGCAGGTTCAGTCTTATTAAAAGGCTGTTTAGGCAACCCACCGGAACCAGCGGGCAGCAGTAGCTCTACCCCACAAGTTAGTCCGGTTAATTTGACACCGGAAACCACCCCGGAAATCACCGGAATTAAATTAGGTTATCTGCCAATTGTTGAATCCGCCCCATTAATCGTGGGTAAACAAAAAGGCTTTTTCGCCAAATATGGGATGACTGATGTGGAAGTCTCCAAACAGGCCAACTGGGGATCAGCAAGAGATAATGTGGAAATTGGCTCCAAAGCGGGAGGCATTGATGGCGGGCAGTGGCAAATGCCCATGCCTTATTTAATTTCCGAAGGTTTAATTACCAAAAATAATGTCAAAATCCCTATGTATGTCCTGGCTCAACTCAATACTCAGGGCAATGGGATTGCGATCGCCAATAAACATAAAGGCCACAATATTGGCTTGGATTTAAGCCTTGCTAAGAATTATTTTATCGATTTACATACCGCAGGCACTCCGTTTAAATTAGCCTATACCTTCCCGAAAGCGAATCAAGATTTTTGGGTGAGATATTGGTTAGCGGCTGGGGGAATCGATCCTGATTTGGATGTGAGTTTGCTGGTGGTTCCGGCAGCCCAAACCGTTGCCAACATGAAAACTGGCTCGATGGATGGGTTCAGTACCGGCGATCCTTGGCCCGATCGCATTGCCCAAGATGGGATTGGTTTTCTGGCCGCATTAACTGCTGATATTTGGCCTTGTCATCCAGAAGAATACCTGGCAATTCGGGCCGATTGGGTGGATCAACATCCCAAGGCCACTAAAGCATTATTAAAAGGACTGATGGAAGCCCAACAATGGTGCGATCGACCCGAAAATCATGGGGAACTGGCGGCGATTTTATCGACGGCCAATTACTTCAACGTTCCAGCATCAGTTTTACAAGGTTCTTTCTCTGGAAACTATAAATTAGGAGATAACTTAGCACCCATCAATGATCCGAAAAAAGCCACCAAATATTGGAAGGATGAGAAAGGCAGTGTTTCCTATCCCTACAAGAGCCATGATTTATGGTTTTTAACGGAAAGTGTTCGCTGGGGTTACTTACCACCGGAAACTTTAGCAAATGCCCAACAATTGATTGATAAAGTCAATCGAGAAGATATCTGGAAAGCCGCAGCAGCGGAAGCTGGAATCGCGGCCACTGATATTCCCACCAGCACATCGCGAGGGATTGAGCAATTTTTTGATGGCAAGATTTTTGATCCGCAAAATCCCCAGGCTTATTTAGACAGTCTCGCGATCAAGAAAGTTTAATCTTTGATAATATTTCACCGCAAATACAGAAAAAAACAGGAGGATACACAATGGCAAATATCGTGAGAAACAATCGGCAAAAAACCGGAAATCCCATTCTGGATTTTTGGAATAAAAACTCCCACAATATTCTCCCGCCGTTAATGGGATTTCTGGGATTTTTAATTGTTTGGCAACTGGTATCGATGGTCGGCTTAATCAAACTGCCCCCCCCGTCGGATATCATCACCAATCAACGAACTCGCATTTATTTAATGTATCCTTGGTTTGACCGGGGCGGACTGGATAAAGGATTATTCTGGCAAACTCTGGAAAGTCTAAAACGGGTTTTAATTGGTTATTCTATGGCGGCAATTGTGGGCATTGGCACCGGGATTCTGATTGGCTTAAATCCGTTTCTAAATAAAGCCCTCGACCCCTTGTTTCAATTCCTGCGAACCGTGCCACCCTTGGCCTGGGTTCCCCTTTCTCTGGCGGCTTTGCAACAAAACCAACCGGCGGCTTTATTCGTGATTTTTATTACCGCTGTTTGGCCAATTTTAATTAACACTACCGTCGGAGTCCAACAAATTCCCCAGGATTACATTAACGTTCGTCAGGTGTTACAGCTTTCTCCTCAAAAGTTCTTTTTCAAGATTTTGATTCCGTCAGCTTTGCCTTACATTTTCACGGGATTACGGATCGCGATCGGTCTAGCTTGGTTAGCGATTATCGCCGCCGAAATTGTGATGTCAGGGATTGTGGGCATTGGCTTCTTCATCTGGGATGCTTACCAAAATAACTATATTTCCGACATTATTTTGGCGCTGGTTTATATCGGTGCAGTGGGCTTAATGCTTGACCGCTTTATGGCTTGGTTACAAACCGTGATCGCCCCTGGGGAATAATCCTGAATCCATCATGTTGTCTGGGTTTGGTCAACCCAAATCCAAACCCAACTACATCTCAATAATCCAAGAAAAATCCAATAAAAATCAATGAGGGAATGAATTATGAGCGTCTTTGTGGCAGTGGATCAAATTGATAAGGTATTTGAGTTAAGCAATGGTGGACAATATATTGCGCTCAAAGGCATCAATTTACAGATTAAAAAAGGTGAATTTATCTCTTTAATTGGTCACTCTGGTTGTGGCAAGTCAACCCTGTTAAACATGATTGCGGGTTTGGATTTACCCACCGATGGAGTGGTTGCCCTGGAAGGACAACGGATTCAAAAACCCGGCCCCGATCGCATGGTCGTCTTCCAAAACTATTCCCTTTTGCCTTGGTTAACGGTGCGGCAAAATATTGCCCTCGCTGTCAATGAAGTCATGGCAGGATTGCCCGAAGGTGAAAGAAAGGAAATTATTGAAAACCATATTGACTTGGTGGGTTTACGTCATGCGGTAGATAAATTACCCAAGGAATTATCCGGTGGGATGAAACAACGAGTCGCGATCGCTCGTGCCCTAGCCATCCGTCCCAAATTGTTACTATTAGATGAACCTTTCGGCGCCTTAGATGCCTTAACTCGCGGCAATTTACAAGAGCAACTGATGCGAATTTGTGAAGAATACCAAGTCACATCAGTCATGGTGACTCACGATGTGGATGAAGCGGTATTACTGTCCGATCGCATTGTCATGTTAACCAACGGACCATCCTCCAAAATCGGTGGAATTTTAGAAGTAGATATTCCCCGCCCTCGGAAACGCATGGAAGTGGTGAATCACCCCAGCTACTATATTTTAAGAAGTGAAATGATCTACTTCTTAAATCAACAAAAACGAGTCAAGAAAATCCGCGCCCGCAAAGTTGATGTTGTCTCCCGTCATGGCTTAGAAAAAATCAACTTAGAGATTGGTTTTGTCCCCCTCACCGCTTGTGCTCCTTTGGTAGTTGCCCAAGAAAAAGGCTTTTTTGTCAAACATGGATTAGAGGAAGTTAATTTAGTCCGAGAAACCAGTTGGCGTGGGATTGTCGATGGCATTGCCGGAAACTATTTAGATGCAGCCCAAATGCCCGCAGGAATGCCCATGTGGTTCACCAATGCGGGACATGAAGATACCCCCTTACCTGTGGTGACAGCCTTGACCATGACTCGCAATGGGAATGCGATTACATTGGCGAAAAAATTCTATCAGCAAGGAATTCAAACGGCCAAAGATTTAAAAGAAGCCATTCGGAAAAGTAGCGATGAAAAACATCGTTTGGGCATGGTTCATCCTTCCTCAATGCACAATATTTTATTGCGATATTGGTTGGCTGCGGGGGGAATTGATCCGGATCTAGATGTGGAATTAAAAACAATTCCCCCGGCTCAAATGGTGGTGGATTTGAAAGCCAATACCATTGACGGCTACTGTGTCGGTGAACCTTGGAATTTTCGGGCTGCAATGGAAGGGGCAGGCTTTACCGTGGCCACTGATTTAGAAATTTGGCAAGGACACCCCGGTAAAGTTTTAGGAGTCCGAGAAGATTGGGCGAATAAATATCCGAATACCCACATTGCTTTGGTCAAAGCTTTATTAGAAGCTTGTGCTTATTGTGCTGATGAAAATAACCATCCAGAAATTCGCAAATTGTTAGCTACTCGCAAATATTTAAGTACCGATATTGACTACATTCATTTAGGCACTCCCAATGAGATGAGTTGCAGTTTAGATCATCCGATGCGGGAATATGCTCATCACGAATTTTTTGGGGAAGGAATTAACCGGCCAATTCGGACAGAGCACCTGTGGATGATGACCCAAATGGCTCGTTGGGGCGATATTCCTTTCCCGCGTAATTGGGTGGAAATTTTAGAGCGGGTTTGTCGCGTGAACGTATTCAGCACGGCGGCTCGTGAGTTAGGGATTGATGTTCAGTACAAACGCACGGGAATTAATCTCTTTGATGGGGTAAAATTTAATGATGAAAACCCGCTTGATTATCTGAATAAATTGAAGATTAAACGCAATATTACGATGGCAGAAATTATTCTCGATACCAGAGAAAGAGATCCGCTTTCAGCTTGATAGTAGGTTTTTGCCTAAAGCGCAAGGATGATAATTGTCTGGGAATAATACCAAATTCAGGAAATCATGCCACAGAAACCTAGACCCCCCCTAGCCCCCCTTCAAAAGGGGGGAACCAAAAATCAAATCAAAGTCAAGTCGCGTTTTTAAGCAGGGTTTAGGGGGATTGTTCATATGTAGCAATGTTTAATGAAATTGGTATCAAGAAAAAGCTCATCGATCAAATAGAAGGAATTAGCGATGCAACCAACCGTTTACAAAAAAATTCAAGCGAATAAAGTCACTCAATCATCGGCTAAAAAGCCTTTTGTGGTTTTTGACAATGTTTCTAAAACCTATAAGACCTCGCGAGGCCCTTACACGGTTTTAAAAGATGTCAATTTGACGATTAATCGGGGCGAATTTATCTGTGTGATCGGTCACTCTGGCTGTGGAAAATCCACTTTGTTAAATATGGTGTCCGGGTTTAATACCCCGTCTACAGGTTCGGTGACGGTGGGTGGAGAACCTGTCACCAAACCAGGCCCCGATCGCATGGTTGTCTTCCAAAACTATGCCCTGCTTCCTTGGTTAAGTGCTTTTGAAAATGTCTATTTAGCCGTTAATGAGGTTTATAAGAATAAGTCAGAATTGGAAAAACGGGCGATCGTCCGCGATCATTTAGCAATGGTCGGTTTAACCGAAGCGGCTGATAAAAAACCTAAGCAAATTTCTGGGGGGATGCGTCAACGGGTTTCTATTGCCCGCGCTTTGGCAATTCGTCCGAAAGTGCTGATTTTAGACGAACCTTTTGGGGCATTAGATGCGATTACCAAGGAGGAATTACAAGAGGAATTATTGCAGATTTGGAACGATCATCGCTGCACGGTGTTAATGATTACTCACGATATCGATGAGGCATTATTCTTGGCGGATAAATTGGTGATGATGACCAATGGCCCCGAAGCAAAAGTAGGGGAAATTATGGAAATTCCTTTCTCCCGTCCTCGCGATCGCGATCGCATTATGGAAGACCCCTTATATTACGATTTGCGTAACTATGCCCTAGATTTCCTCTATAACCGTTTTGCCCACGATGACACTAAGGATTAAAGGCAAAAAAGCCTTGCTAAGTCATGGGGTGATGGTGACAATTATTCTAGGTAATTCTAGAGCGTTTTTCAGCCTTTATAGAACACCTCTGTAGGGGCGAAGTATGATGGGTGACAACTACTGCGAGAACCCAGAATTAACTGGCAATCATGGGAATGTAGGGGCGAAGCATGATGAGTGACAACTACTGCGAGAACCCAGAATTAACTGGCAATCATGCTTCGCCCCTACCAATATTTGTGGTTCAACCAATAGAAAATTGCTGTAGGGGGGGGGTGGTTCAGTCCGTAGAAAAAAGCTGTAGATCATTCTGAGCATTGCTGTTGATTAACCTTTGAACAGTAAATCCACGGGTAGCGGTTGAGCGGTATTTTCCTCAAAGTTAGCCGGTGCATTCAACAACAAATGGCCAGCCAAGCTGGGATGTTTCGCATTTTGGCAAGTGGAAGCGGCGAACAACTGACCAGGCAGCCCTGCAAATGCCGGACAATTGCCATAAGTACAGGATGCTGCCGCCAGATATTTCTGTTGATCCTTTTCTTGGAGGCAATTCGCCACGGCTTCTGGCTCTAGACCGGCTGAGGCATAGCATTGCAATGCGGTGACGACGCCAATTTTACTGATGGTACAGTTAACATCCACCGAACAGCCACCCTTGGAAATCACCCAGGCATCGGCATTGTAGCCACTGCTACTGTCGCTGGCGTAGGCATTGTACAATTCATCTAATTGGCCTGGATCACTCAGCAAACCTGCACTGTCAATATCTTCCAGAATGGTTGGGAGTTCAGTCACGAGTTGTTCAAGCTCGTCGCTGACTTCATAGGAGTCATCATTAAAAACTGATGTGAGATCTTCCCCAGCGGAGCCAGTGTTTCCGCCGATTTGAGCCTGTGCTGGAGCCGACGCTAGGATCGCCATAGCCAAAATACCTGCCCCGGCGATCGCTGATAGTAATTTTTTCATAATCATCTCTTTTGGTATAGGACAAAATTGAATGTTGGCTGTAGAACCGGATCTCCTGAAGAAATAAAGATTTAGATAGCTTCCTGAATGTTTTGGATACAGATATCAACTATGATGGAATGGCTCCTAAATAATTGCTGAAAGTTTCCTTTCATCTTCGATCCTAACCACCTATTTGAGATTTGTCAATAGTCTGATTACTTACTATGACTGGGCATTCTCATATTTGATTGTTTTTTCTGAAGCATTTTTCTTTGAGCAGATTTTGATGCAAAATCCGTAAAATTTCGTAGAAATTTTTCTTAATTTAGTCAATTTTTACAAAATTCGGTTCAACTTCTCTGTAAATATACAGAGATACTAAATCGGAATTTGTATCGACCCTACTCCGTCAGCCTAGTAGACCGACACATCTAATTTGGTGTATTAGAATTTGTCCAATCTCTGAATGTCATTCCCGCGAAGGCGAGAATCCATAATCGACCATTTTAGCTGTGTCGGTCTACTATTCGGTTGATGGTTGATGGCTGATGGCTGATGG
>NZ_LIUQ01000032.1:27679-45697 GCF_001276715.1 Planktothricoides sp. SR001
TGATGGCTGATGGCTGATGGTTGATGGCTGATGGTTGATGGCTGATGGCTGATGGGCGGCTGACACGCAGAAGATATACTGAGAGATATTTTAGACCATCAATACCTCAGAGTCTATTACTGATGAAAGCAAGAACACCTCTTCCGATTACCCTACAAGCCGCCCGATTTCTCAAATTGGCAGGGATGGCCATGATTCTTATTTCTTTGCTGGACTTTATATTATTGCCAATTCCGATAAGTTCTGGGGTTGAGTGGTCACTCAAGATCACCACCGAAATGGTCGATCGAGGAATTGTCCCCATGTTGGGAATGGCTTTAGTTTTTAGCGGCTATGCCTTTGAAAATCTAGGGAGTAGTAGCGAGATAAAGCCCAAACCGGGTATTGATTTAAAATTTTGGGTATTTTTAATTTCTACTATTTTAGGGTTGGTGTTTCTGGCAATTGCTCCCATTCATATGAGTAATGTAGTTAAAGCCAGAAATCAAACTATTGAGCAAATCAACAAAGAAGCCAAAGATGCCAAACAACAATTAGAAATTAGGCTGGCAGAACAGGCCACTCAACTGCGAGATTTATTAGCCACTCAGCCGGACTTAGATAATTATGTCAAGCAAGGCAATTTAAGTGCTGATGAATTAGCCAGATTACAAAAGTTTAAAGATGATCCTAATGCCTTTAAAATCCAAATGGCTACAGTTCGAGCTAATTTAGAAAAACAGATAGAAGACCGAAAAAAAGCCTCAGAAGAGCGATCAAAAGTTGGGACTTTAAAATCTCTATGGCGAGTGGGAATTAGTTGTTTACTCTTAGCCAGTTGTTATTTAACAATTGGGTGGACTGGATTTAAAGGCGGATGGCGACCAAAAAAAGTCCGTCCGCCAAAATAATAGTATATATAGCGTCGCTCGAATATATGAGGTACATCCGACAACCTGTCAGTTGAAAACGGGAATCCAGAAATAGTACCTCAACGAAAAGAAAACGGCTATATCATCGATGCCAAGTATTTTTGTCCCAAACGATTTTAATCGGTATCTGTTAGGCTGGTCAAATTATATCTATGAGTTGATAATTTTGTCTACTTATTCAACAAACCAGCATACGGCAAAAATGGGCAAATTATATTATATAATCCGATAATTTTGTTGATTGATATAATATCTTTGCCCATATAATCTAGTTTTATTTTTGGCAAATTTATTTGGTTTAATTGAATAATGGTGGGCAGCGGATGGTTAATAGATAACGGATGGTTAATAGATAACGGATGGTTTTTAGGATGATGGCGATCGGGAAATATATCTGCTAAATGCCGTGAAAAAATTACAAATATTTACCATAATATCGTTGGAAGGAACGCTATCAGTTAGCGATCGCCTGCGTTTCGCCCCTATGATTTTAAAATATCTCAGTCACCAAAACATGGCGGTACTTGATGAAAGTAATACTTGGACTGAACAATATCAGCTTGACATAACCGCATTTTCCTTACAATATGCCGCTAATTTATTTGCCGATAATGAGGAGATTTAACAGTGTCTTTTAATCCTGGTGATGTCGTCACAGTGGACTTTCCTGGAGTCCAAGAAATTAAACGTCGTCCTGCTGTGGTTTTATCCTCTAGCACCTATCATGCAACTCTCCATAGTGGAAACGATCGCAACTCAAACCAAGGGACTGGGTGTCACTGATGATGTCATTCAAGATTGGTCAGCAGTTTACTGATTCCATCTGTATTTCTTAGCGTCATTGTCACATTACCTCCTGCTGCGAATTTAATCCTGATTGGTCATATTTGAGAACGTGATTGGAAAGCTGTCTGTGAATGTGTAAGAATATCTCTTGCTGAGTAAAGTCCGGGTGCCAATCGCCCGTGGCACAGCGATTCCCTATTTGTTATACAGCGATCGCATATTTTTATTGGGGAGTTACGATTACCAATGTTATTCAATACCCCCAACTCCCCCTTAAAAATGGAGGCTCTGGAGAGGGGCGATCTCATACAGCGCTTGGCGATGTAATAAGGTACATTAAGCCTGCCCCCGCGCCAGCGGGGGATACCCCCTAGCCCCCCTTAAAAGGGCTTATCCTTACTCACATATTTCTTAACATAATTATGCTTGACATCCGCTTAAGTAATCCCATAAAGTAGCTTCCATGTACTCGCAATGTCATCAAGTCGTCGTAGACCCAACCAAATCGTTTTAACGCCCGGTTCACCATCGTCCTTGCGTCCTAAAAAACCACCCAACTTCGCAATCCAACGAACACATTGATTCAAAGTGGGCGGGGTTTCAGGGGGTATAGGGGTTGAGTTTACATAACAGTACAGAGCTTTCCACTCATAGCTCTGAAACACTGTGTCAGCCAGAGCCGACTGATTGTAACGAGCTTCTAATGTTAGCCACAACAAGCGCCAAGCCACTATGCTATAAGTGGCCAAGGCTCGTTCAATTCGGTCAGCAGTTTCTAGCTGTAGTTGCTCAAGACGACAGCCGCTTTTGAGGACATAATGATATCGTTCAATTAACCATCGATCAGAGTACCAGCGCAAACACTGCAAGGCATCCGTCAAACCAGTAATGGGCAAAGTGGTTAATAATAACCAACTGACTGGCTTGACACCAGTTGGGGGATTTTCTTCCCTGGCCTGAATGACTTGGATTGTCATCGGTGATAATTGTTGATAGTTAGGGTGTCCTAAAGGGGGCTGAATTTCTACAGAAGTAGCCCGAATGGTCAAAATGGCCTGACGAGGCTCTTTGTCTGCCTGGGGGTGAATTTCAATGGTTATTTGTCCCATTTCCGGACACTGATGCAGCCGGTCTAACAATCGCTGACCCTTCGGCGCACTAGGTTCCAGGGATGACACGGCGCGATTATGGGACGCCCTAATCAGTAGATGAGAATTGACGCTTCTCGGGGTAATCAATAAATCATAGATGTCGGCTTCGCGGTCGGCCACAGTCACCACTGTAGTTGCAAGGGGGATCGCCGTCTGGGTTTCAGCCAAGGCGGTAATCCATCGTTGGCTTTCTTTTTCTTGAATATTTTTTTTGTGTCGAAGATGTTTTTTGCCTAAATCTTGATCCTCTCTCACCCAAACTTGCTGGTTTAATAGACCTAATGGCACTCCCGAACTGCTGACACAGCTGATGTAGAATGTACTTTTAACCCCCGACTCTTGGATGAGTCCAAATAGCCCATTCCTTTTTTGCCCGGATGATGGGTGAAGTTGAGTTCTGTAGTATCTTGAACCGCTAAAACAACCTGCTGTTGTTCGACTCGGTAGATGGTACTACATTGATGTGCTTTTCTAATATCATCTGCTTTCACTCTGGGATTCCCCCAAAAATCGTATGCTCCTTGAGTGGCTGCCCAATTTCCCGAGGCTTGTGGGACGCTGCTATTCGGTTGGGCGACTAAATCGGACACAATCTTGACCAATCGCCGATTCCGACGGGCATCACCCAAGTCCGCATATTGAAGTTCCTCTTTTGCCCAAGAATCCATACTTTATCCTCAATTTTTCAGAGCTTCAATTCCGGCACAATTGCCGGAATTGAAGCGCGAGTGGTAGAGATTTATCCCCGCTTTGGACTTATAGTTTAGCCAGATTTGGTTGAGCGCGGGATTCTCACCACCCTAAATATGTGTTAAGTTTCGTAACCACGCTCAACCCCAGGCAGGCTATGCTTTCTCGATTGTTAAGAAATATGTGAGTAAGGCATAGCTTAAAAGGGGGGGGGACAAAGCCGATGGCGGGCCGAAAGCAGCAGGCGATCGAAGGGGGCTAGGGGGGATATAACGTACCTCATAATATCGAAAAGTGCTGTAATTCTGCTAAAGTCGCATCGGGATATTCAGCGATTAATGCTCGGACTGTTTCTTCCGCATCACTCAACTGACTGAATCGAGGTTTACCCCTTTTTTTGGGAAGCACATTTCCTTCGGTTCGTTGTTGCTTAACTATTTTTTGCACAAAATACTAAGCAAATATTTGGGCTACTTTTCTGATTGATATTTTTTGGGTCAAGTGCGCTTCTACTATTTTTGAGCGGAGGTCAACGGAATACGATTTCATCAGATTTCACGATTATCTGTTTTTCACTTCCTCTTGATTGGACCTCATAATATCGCCAAGTGCTGTATCGCCTGGGCAATGGCTAACCCTATCCAGTGCCACCAGTTTGGCGAGAGCGATTCCCTCGCCTGAGCTTTCGCGCGATCGCTATCGACGCGATAAAACCGCTCAAAAATCCGGCTTTGTTGATCTAATGGCTACTCATGGTTTTCATGGTTTCAAAGTAAAGCGATAGCCTTGACCGGCAACGGTTTCGATTCCCTCGCCTGAGCTTTCGCGCGATCGGGCAATCACAATGATAGCTGGCGAATTTCCGCCGCAACAGTCGCATTTGGGCGGCGACAACATTACTAATGGGTTCTTCATCGATATCTCAAAGTTGCTGGCGAATTTTGCTGCCGGAAATAATTCGACTGGGATTTTGCATCAAATAGGCAAGTACCTGAAATTCTTTGATGGTTAAAGGAACGATCGCGAGCGGTCGTTCGCCTCGTTGAACCAATAACTGATTGTTCCCATGATCGAGGGTAAACCATCCCACCGTCAAGGTTAGAGGTTGTAGCTGGGGCGATCGCGCGTTGCTCAGGCGAGGGAATCGCCGCAATCGTGGCCGCAATCGTGCCAGCAATTCTTCGATCACAAAGGGTTTGACTAAATAGTCATCGGCTCCCGCATCTAACCCCGCTACCCGATTTTCCGGCTGTCCCAATGCGGTCAACATCAGCACGGGTAAAGGATTTTTATGCAATCTGAGTCTTTGACACAACTCAATACCCGATAACCCTGGAAGCAGCCAATCCACGTTCGCGAAGCGTTGCGGATGCAATATCGCCACGGTGTAATCTGTTCATTGGCTTTCGATGCAGTCCCATGCCCGAGCACCATCGGTCAGCCAATCCACCACATATTTCTCCTCCATCAGAACTTGCTTAATTGCCAGTCCTAAATCTGTCTCATCTTCCACCAGTAAAATTCGCATCGATTCACGGAAATCAACCACGGGGTTGATTTTATCCAAACATTGGCCATTTCATCTGAATTTCATTTCAGCCACACCGACAATTCGCCGAAATCCATTTAATCAGAATGATTTTCTGGAATCGCATTCTCCGAAACACATCGCATCACTAAAACCTTATCCACCCTTGTACCGTCCATATCCACCACTTCAAAGCGGAGTCCACTCCACTGAAAATATTCACCGGATTGGGGAATATATCCCAGGAAATGCATCACAAACCCACCAAGGGTGTGGAAACTGCCCGTTGTTTCGTCGGGCAATGACTCTTTTTCCAGCAGGTCTTTCAAATCATGGATGTCAAGAGAACCATCGAGTAACCAGGAACCATCCTCCCGTTGAATAATCAGAGGTTCTTCTTGGTCTTCTAGGGAAGGCAAATCACCAACGATCGCTTCCATCAAATCATTTAGAGTCACCAAGCCTTCAACTCCACCATATTCATCTGTCACCATCGCAATATGAACCCCGGTTTTCTTGAACTGTTCTATGACAGAAAGCGCACGGGCGCTTTCTGTCACATATAGAGGTGGTTGAATGATCTCTTCCAGGCTGAGGGCTTGACCAGATAATTGGGCAGTTAACAAATGACTGCCACGGATGACTCCAATACATTCATCTAAACTACCCCGCCCAACGGGAAAGCGAGAGTGGTTGCTGGCGATTACTTCTTGTAAATTTTCCTCTAAAGAGGATTCAATATCTAACCAGTCAATTTCAGTTCGAGGCGTCATTATTGCTTTGATGGGGCGATCGCCCAGGCGAAAAACTCGCTCCACCATCTCATGCTCTGCTGGCTCAAATACCCCAGAGTCGGCACCTTGGCGAATCAATACTTTAATTTCTTCCTCGGTAATATTGGGCTCGTCTGAAGCTTTAATCCCCAGTAGGTTGAGCAAGGCATCCGTTGAAACACCCAAAATATGCACAAGCGGTGCGGTCAAACGGGAAAGAAGCCGCATCGGTGGGGCAACCATACAGGCAATTTGTTCTGGATTATTGAGGGAAATCCGTTTTGGCACCAATTCCCCAATTACCAGCGAAAGATAAGTGATAATTGTCACCACGATGACAACGCTGATTCCCTCGCTGTATGGTTGCAAAATAGGAATGCTCTCAAATAGGGGTTTTAAGCGTTGAGCGATCGTGGCACCGCCCACCGCGCCACTTAGAATCCCAATCAAAGTAATCCCAATTTGCACCGTTGAGAGAAAATCATTGGGGGAATTGGCCAGTTTCAGGGCAACTTGTGCCTTACGGTTGCCTCGGTCTGCTAATTGCTCTAAGCGGACTTTGCGGGCAGAAACGACTGCAATCTCTGAGCCTGAAAAAATCCCATTGGCAATGGTTAGCATCACAATTAGTAGAATTTCAAAGGCGATCGAAGACATGGTGAGCTATCTAAAATCAATAAATGAATGCCTCTAGCATAAAGGTTGATTTGTGGAAAAGACAAAATTCACATCACGCCAGAGATATTAACTACGAGATTGATTTTACTCACACCAAGGCTTTTTCACCGGGATTTCATCTGTGCTCTGGCAGACTAAGACCGATATCAACCTGGAGTCAGTGAACCATGGGTTACAACCAAAAAGCTTTTGTGGAGGCTTTCCCGATCACAATCTTCTTTCTTGTTATCTGTTCCCCAGGCGGGCGATGTGCCATATCGGTCATGGGGATGAGTTTCAGGCAACCGGGGGAATTGAGCGAGTGCAGGTTAACCCGAAAACCGCTCAAATGTTGGGCATTGTTGTTACACCGATCAACGCTACGACTGCTTAGGGCTCTGGAGTGATGATTACCTTTACTGCCTTAGTTGATGCGGACGGCAAGCAGTTTGTTTTTGTCCAATATGAGAATTTTTATGAGCCGTTGGAAGTGACAACGGGTGCAACCCAAGGGGAGTTGATTTCGGTGACTCAAGGGTTGTCGGTTGGGGAAAAGCTGGTGACTCAGGGCAGCTTATCCCTCAATGCGGAAGGAATTGAAATCGATGAACCATTATGACTAGAAATTGGGCGCTGTTAATGGCCACGGAAAAACAGTCACGCCCTAATTATTGAACCAAAAGAGGCAATTAAGGGGCGATTAAAGGGCGATCGCCGAGACTGCCTAAGAATTTGTTACGATAGTGTGTAAAACTTTTCAGTGTTCCGGCAGATTTAGGTTTGAAGTTGCCTAAAACTCTCACAAACAAAACGACATCAAGGCGTAGCAGCACGATTGAAAACATTTCTGTAAACCTGTGTAACATTATTAATGGAAGATTTCATGACAGAATATCCCCAAACGCAAGTTTCTCCCATCCACTCCGAGCAAAATAAAGGTTGGCGTGGCGGGAGACAGGAGCAAAGTCGCTTATTGGCTGAAACCATTGCCCGCGCTGCGGACGATCGCAAAGGCGGTGATATTGTCTTATTGCACGTCGCCGATGTTTCTTATCTGGCTGAGTATTTTGTGATTGTCACCGGGTTTTCCCGAGTCCAAGTCCGGGCGATCGCCGACGCGATTAAACACAGCGCCGCTGAAGAATGCGTCCGTGAACCGTTGCGTCAAGAAGGACAAGATAGCGGCAATTGGCTAGTGCAGGATTACGGGGATGTGATCGTGCATATTTTTATGCCCAAAGAACGAGAATACTACAATTTAGAGGCGTTCTGGAGTCACGCGGAACGAGTTCCTTTTGCCACGGGAGCGATCGCACCATGAGGGATGCAGGGTTGTCTACCTGTCCAGTGCCACTGGAACAGCAGCCGATTAATGAATATGAACAGCTAAAAGAGTCATGGTTTTTTGGCTGGACGGCTCAAGGTTGGCTGGTTTATCTGCGGAAACTAGCCTGGGTTTGGGGGATTAGCTGGTTCGTCACCGGGCCTGTGTCGGCGGCGAGTTTCCCTCCCGGCAAATATCCGGTGCCATTTTTCCTCGGTGGCGCCGCTGGGGCGATGTTCTTTGTGGCTTTGGTGCTGCTGCGGCTTTATTTAGGCTGGAAATATGTGAGCGATCGCCTGCAAAGTGCCACCATCACCTATGAGGAATCCGGTTGGTATGATGGTCAATCTTGGACGAAAACTTCAGAAATTTTGACTCGCGATCAGTTGATTGTGAGTTATCAGATTCAGCCGATATTAAAAAGACTGCAACAAAGTTTCCTGGCGATCGCTATCTGGTTTCTTGGCACAGCAATCTTATGGTATTTCTTATAACTGAAAGGCTTTTTTAGCCCCCATAAATCAACCCCTGGCTTGCTTAAAAAAGCCGGGGGTTTGTTATGTCTAGAGCGATGGGATTAATCGTTATTTGAATTCATTAAAGCATGAAACCTGCGATCGTCCCGAATTTTGGCAAATTTGGGTTCTTTCGCCGCCTGAGTTTGGTAGAAATCAAAGTCAAGAGATAGACTATTTTGTAAAAATTCCACCACGTGATCGATATAATCGGCAATACTTTCGTCACTAGCGTAACAGCAGGCAATTTGATAGTGAACTTTGGGATCGTGAGGTTTGATCCCGCTGGCTTTTTTCAAGCAGGCGATCGCCTGGGGGTAGTCCTGGATCTCTTGCCAAGTTAAACCGAGACGATACCATGCCCAGTAATCATCCCCCCTAATATCTAACGCTTTACGGTAGCTCTTAGTGGCTTCTTGATAACGTTTAGCGTGGCGGAGCACTTCGGCGCGACGATACCAAGCCCAATAATCATCGGGTTTAATGTCCAACGCTTTGTCATAGCTGGCGATCGCTTCTTCGGGACAACTCAGGTCGTCTAAAACGTTACCCCGCTGATACCAAGCCCAATAATCATTCGGTCGTAACTCTAAAGCCCGATCATAACTGGCGATCGCCTCGTGACTCCGTTTCAGATCGCTCAAGGCATTGCCGCGATGATACCAAGCCCAGTAATCATTCGGTCGTAACTCTAAAGCCCGATCATAACTGGCGATCGCCTCTGAGTAGCGCTTTAAATCTGCCAACACATTGCCGCGATAATACCAAGCCCAATAATCATTCGGTCGTAACTCTAAAGCCCGGTCATAACTGGCAAGGGCTTCTGAGTATCGTCTCCCATGACGCAGCACTGTAGCCCGTTGATACCAGTCTAAATAATCGTGAGCGGTTTGGGTCAATTCTAATCGCTCAGTTGCTTCACTTTTTAATGATGATCCTGCTGGATTTAGGTTCATACTCAACCTCCCAAAACATGGAGGATATTTTTAAACTGAGTATAGAACTGACATCAAAGTTCATTTAGTTCTTAATGAGCAGATACTCAATTACCGCAATTCATTTGTTGGCTTCACGGTCGCTCAATTTCACCGATTGAATTTCGCTGGCTTGAGCAAAACTTAACTGGGCTTCTTCCTCACGACCTAATTGCTGGAGAACCTCCCCCCGTTCTTCCCAGATCCAACTGGCCAAAGATTGTAATTCTGGCCACTGATACCAATCCGGTTGCAAACTAATTGCTTTGTTATAAATCGACAGGGCATCTTCATAGCAGCCCATATCCTTGAGCACATTTGCCAATTGATACCAAGTCCAGTAATTATCTGGGTTGAGTTCAATTGAATGTTCATAACATTCTGCCGCCGCTTCGTAATCTTCCAGATCCACCAAAGTCAACCCTCGGTCATACCAGCAGATCGGATCGAGGCAATTGATTTCCAAGGAGCGATCGTAACAAGCGAGGGCTTCATGGCTTTCACCGAGGATATCCAGCAATTTCCCCAGAAGGTGCCAACATTCAGCATCTCCGGGTTTGAGGGCGATCGCCTGTTCTAAGTATTGCTGGGCTTCTGGGTATGAACCCGCCTGATAGAGGGTTTGTCCTAGGCGATACAACGCCCAATAATCTCGGTTATTTCGGCAGTTCAGGGCTTGGCGATAGTTTTCGGCGGCCTCATCATAGCGATCGCACTCTCTCAAGGTTTCTGCCCGACGATACCACGCCCAATAGTCATCGGGTTTCGCTTCCAAGGCTCGATCAAAACAGGCGATCGCCTCCGAGTAAAACCCCTGCTGTTGCATCACACAAGCTTTTTGATACCAACACCAGTAGTCCCCAGGTCTAGTCTTCAGGGCATTCTCAAAACAAGCGATCGCCTCTGCATAGCAGCCCAAAGTATCAAACACCTGACCCCGTTGATACCAAGCCCAATAATCGTTCGGTTGGTACTCCAGGGCTTTATTGTAACTATCCAAAGCTTCCCAGTATTTCCCCAGATCCCGCAAAGCATTGCCTTGCTGATACCACTGCCAATAACTATCAGGTCTGCACTCAAAGGTTTTATGGTAGATAGAAAATTTATTTGCTCTCATAAAAATATCTCCCAGAAAGTTTTTGATTTTGAATCCTTCTACATAAGCATACTCCTGATAATCTCGTTTATTACTGTCAAATTTCCTTGATTTTCAGGCCAAAAATGTAAATTCAACACCGGATTACATCCTCTAAGTGATACTATGCAAGCTGTGATTGCGGCTTTTTTGTCACAAAATCCAGACCAACCTGCGGTGACTGTTCAGTTTTTATCTAGTAACCGCTCAGATGAGTCAGCAAGTTAAATGCTAAAAACACCATTGTTGACCATCTGAAATTTATCCCTTTTCTTTTGTGACTAAAGGTTATCGCCTCGATCGCTTTTGTCTAAACTCGATCGCTAAATACATATATTTTAACTATTTATGCCCCAAAATCTTGATTCAAGAATCGGGGATCAAAGATCGTGGTTCGGCAAAGTTAAAGCGTAAAAATTTGTAAACTAAAATGTAAAATTTTGATGACAAAAGATTCTGAATATCGGCTCGAAAGAGACTCAATGGGGTCTAGAGAAATTCCCGCCCATGTCTATTATGGCATTCAAACACTCCGGGCGATTGAAAATTTTCCCATCAGTGGACTCAAGCCCTTATCCACTTATGTAGATGCCTGCTTACTGATTAAAAAAGCAACCGCTAAAGCCAATGGAGAACTTAACTGTATCTCCCCGGAAATTGCCACAGCAATTATTCAAGCCGTGGACGAAATTCTCCAAGGAAAACTGCGGGATCAATTTGTGGTGGATGTTTACCAAGCAGGCGCCGGAACCTCCCATCACATGAATATTAATGAAGTATTGGCCAATCGCGCCCTAGAAATTTTGGGGGATACCAAGGGCAACTACCAACGAGTCAGCCCTAACGATCATGTTAATTATGGTCAATCTACCAATGATGTGATCCCTACGGCGATTCGCATTGGCGGGCTATTAGCCCTGGAACACAGCCTGTATCCCGCTTTGGCAGAGGCGATCGCCACCCTGGAGAAAAAAGCCGAGGAATTTCAAGATATCGTCAAATCCGGCAGAACCCACAACCAAGACGCCGTACCCGTCCGACTGGGGGAAGGGTTCCGGGCTTGGGCGTATATTCTCACCGACCACCTCAACCGGATCAAAAAAGCTGAGGAAGATTTAACGATCTTAGGCATTGGCGGCAGCGCCACCGGGACAGGATTAAATACCCATCCCCAATATCGCTATCGGGTGACAGAAATTCTCTCCGAACTAATCGGCAAACCCTTGCAACCGGCGCCAAACATGATGGCTGCTATGCAAAGTATGTCCCCGTTTGTGAATGTCTCTGGTTGCTTGCGGAATTTAGCCACCGACTGCATTAAAATTTCCCATGATTTGCGGTTAATGGACTCCGGGCCAAAAACCGGCCTCAAGGAAATCCAACTGCCCCCAGTACAACCCGGTTCCTCGATTATGCCCGGAAAATATAATCCGGTCATGGCGGAAATGACTTCAATGGTCTGTTTTCAAGTCATGGGATATGACAGCGCGATCGCCCTAGCCTCCCAAGCTGGACAACTAGAACTCAACGTAATGATGCCCTTAATTGCCTATAATCTAATTCACAGCATTGAACTGATGGGCAATACCTTGGCCGCCCTAACTCAGCGAGGTCTAGCAGGAATCACCGCCAACCGCGATCGGTGTCTAGCCTACGCCGAAGGCAGTTTATCCTTAGTCACAGCACTAAACACTCATATCGGTTATCTCAACGCCGCTGCTGTTGCCAAAGAATCCCTAGAAACTGGCAAATCCTTGCGACAAATTGTCCTGGAAAAACAATTAATGAGTGAAGCAGAATTAGCCAAGGTTTTAGACTTAGAAAAAATGAGTGCGATGCCTAAAAGTTAACATTTATTAGTTTTTTGTTATTGGTTATTGGTCATGATTTATTGGTTGCTTGACATCACCCAAAAAGTAATAACCAACAACCAATAACCAATAACCAATAACCACCAAAAAAAATTAGGAGTCAATCATTATGGTTCGAGGTTCTTTTGCCACCATGCAGGCGGAAAATAGCACCGAAGTCACCTTTTATTATGTGGATGGACAATCTGATTCTTATAAAATTCCCATTCCCCCCCAACAATTTCAACAACAAATCGCCAAATTTTTACAAAAACCTTGGTTTATTTTCCATCTCTTCGATCAAACCGTAATGATCGCCAATTCTAGAGTGATTAAAATAGAAATCAAACCCAGTATTTCTCAAATTCAAGGAGAAGGGGTCTTTGCCGGGGCGGAAAAGATTACCTCAATGCAACGCGGTGCGACCGGCAGATTAGGAGTCAGAGAATAATTAGAAAATAGCAGGGTGGCGGGGGGATGAGGGGAGAGTGAATAGTGAAAGGGAGGATGCATAGGAAAGAGGATGCATAGGAAAGAGGATGCATAGGAAAGAGGAAAGATATTCTCTCCTCTCTTTTCTCTCCTCTCTTTTCTCTCTTGGCCATTCGCCCCTACGACTTTTGTACGGGCGAATGGCCATTCGCCCCTACGACTTTTCACTTTCCCCCGCTCCCCACACCCTAATTTATCTGCCAATATTTCTTTTCATATGATCTAACTCCTGATCCATTTCCCAACGACGAAAAGTATCTTCTAAGGGGTCAGCGCTACTATTGTCATTAAATTTATAATTCTGAGTCCAAATCTTAGTATCGACGGTTGGTGAAGTGGTATCGCTAGTTGCTGCTTTTACTTCTGTGGCTTTTTTTTGCACTTCCAAACGTTGACCATGAATTTTACGATATAACTCTTTGCCTTTTTCGATTTGTTCTTTGGCGGCTTGCATTTTTCCCCAAAGTTGATTGCCCTGACGCAATAAATCCGCTTCCCGTTCTTGTGCCGCTTGAGCTAAATCTTGTCTGCCCGATGCTTTGGCTTTATTCACTCGTTCATGCCAGCGTTGAATATCTTGAGCCGTGGATAAAATTTGCTCTTGTAATTGTTTCTCTTTATTTTGGGCATCGCGAATTAATCGCAAAGTATCATCTTCTTGTTCTCGCAGTTGCTCCTCAATAGCTTGTAATTCCAGATGAGGATGATTGCGGAGAAATTCATCTAATTTGTCTTCAAAAAAACGACTGACATCATCAAACAAACTCATTATTTATAATTCCTTACTCAATGGTTGATGGTTGACCGTTGACCCTTGACCCTTGACCCTTGAACGTTGACGGTCAACCATCAACCATCAACAATCAACGGTCAACCATCAACAATCAACGGTCAACAAAAATAAATAGCTAAATGCTTTGTCCCACATAGATGGAACGCACTTCACCATTGCGGCGAATCACCGCTTCTTTGTTTTTGATTTCGCCGAGTGTCCAGCCACTAGACCCAATGCTTTCACCAATGTTGATGCGGCGGGATGCCCCATTGATTTCAAATAAGGCAACCGATCGCTCTCCCACTTGGATAATTCCCACCAAAGTATGAACCGCTGCGGCGGCTGATTCAGCGGGGGCAGCAGTGGGGGCTGATTCTGGTTGAGCGGTGGCAGCGGTTTCCGCTGGTTGTTCCGGCAGGGGTGGTGCGGCTTCCGGTTTGGGAAGGGATGCTACAGGTTGTTGCGGCGCAGCGGGTGCGGGTTTGGGCGCTTCTGCTTGGGGTTTAGGCGAGGGGCTGGGGGCTGGGCTGGGGGCTGGGGCGGCAGGGGCGGCGGGTTTCGCCCCTTGGGTGGCGGGTTTCGCCGCTTGGGTGGGGGCGGGAGCCGGTGCGGGTTTCGGCGCGGCGGCAGTGGTGGGCGCCCCTGGAGGATTTGCCGGGACTTTGACGGTTTGAGTGGGAGGGGCGCCGGTGAGGGTTAGTCTTTCCAGGGCGATCGCAATGCGGTTGAGTACCTCGGTTAAATTCCCGGAGTCTGGTTGGGCGGCGATCGTGGGATTAACTGTCACATTCACAGGCGGTGGTGACATCGGAATGGGTAGGTTTGCTTGATTTTGTGCCGCTGGTGGGGGTGTGGCAATGGTGGCTTTTGCGCCTTCTCTCTGAATGGTTGCCAGCGATCGCTGCATATACTCCATAAACTTAATATCAGCTTCGGCTTTAAGTTGTTCGGGAGTTTTTGGCACGACGCGATCGGTCGGTTGTGGGGTTTCTCCAGTCACCAGAACCCAAAAGCGCTGGAGATCCCCTCGGTTCCACAGCAGTAAACCAACCAAAATCACCAAAGACGCACAAGCCCCACCAAGCAAGAGTTTATCTAGTAACCGCCCAGATTTTTGCTTTTGGGTTTCGGTGGTTTCCGCTTCAGCGGTTTTCACCGGATGGGTTTCCGGTTGGGGGATGAGCATTTGCGGCAAAATAATTTGCGGCACCTGAATGGATTTTAACGAGACTGGATCCGGTGGGGGGGTGGTCTGGGTGGGCAGTCTTCCCCCGTCCAAAATATGCTCCATGTCGTCAAATAGCTCATCCATTAGGCGATCGGCATACGCATCTACGGAAAACGAGCCGCGTGGCTGGGGTTCCTTAAAGCCTACCACCGGCTCCTCAGAAGCCGGTTTGGTTGTGACATTTTGCTGAGACATAATTTCCTAAACCTGTGATGTGATATTGCCAGCTATATAAGCTATACAACGGTTATTGTCCTAATGAAGT
Organism: Planktothricoides sp. SR001; assembly: GCF_001276715.1. Taxonomy (GTDB): domain Bacteria; phylum Cyanobacteriota; class Cyanobacteriia; order Cyanobacteriales; family Laspinemataceae; genus Planktothricoides; species Planktothricoides raciborskii. Next base: position 42,734 of record NZ_LIUQ01000032.1, read on the forward strand.
ACAGAGTTTTTCTGGATTCCCGCCTGCGCGGGAATGACAGGTTTTTTTGTACTTCATAACTATGACAATTGCTACCTTGATTCAGCTACAACCAGCGTCATCGATTATCGTATTATATCTGGGCTTTTGGTGACTGTTGACTGTTGACTGTTGATTGTTACTGGTTATTCGTTATTCGATTCAACCCCCAAACAACAAATAACCAATAACCAATAACCAATAAATTTTACCTCATCGCTAATTGACGTTTACTCACTTCTAAGTAAATCAGCAAAGCATCAATATCCGCTGGATTTACGCCCCCAATTCGGCAAGCTTGGCCAATGGTTAAGGGTTTGACTTTGGCCAGTTTTTCTCTGGCTTCTTTGGACAAAGTATTGATTTGAGCATAGTCTAAATCTGCGGGTAATTTGCGGTTAGCATTCCGACTAATTTGGTCGATTTGGTGTTGCTGCCTTTCAATATAACCAGAGTATTTAATGTCAATTTCTACTCCTTCTTTTTCCGCTTGATTTAGTTCTAGGTTCGCCAGTCCATAATTTTCAAATTTACTATAATGAAATCCCGGACGCAGCAGCAGTTCAGATAAGGTAATTGACCCTTTGATTTTCTGATTTGTGTCTGCAAAGATTGCTTTTCCTATTGCTTCATGTTCTTTGATTCGGGTCGTTTCTAGCCTTTCTTTCTCTGCGGCTATTTTAGCATATTTTTCCGTAAATAAACGATAGCGGCGATCGCAGATTAAGCCAATTTCTCGACCTAACGGGGTTAAGCGGCGATCGGCATTATCCGATCGCAATAATAACCGATATTCCGACCGACTGGTTAACATTCGATACGGTTCGCGTAATTCTTTGGTGCAGAGATCGTCAATTAATGTGCCAATATAACTTTGTTCGCGAGGGAAAATAATCATTTCCTGACCGCGCACTAACCGGGCGGCATTAATGCCCGCTACAAGTCCTTGGGCGGCGGCTTCTTCATAGCCCGTGGTGCCATTAATTTGTCCGGCACAAAATAATCCCGAAACTTTCTTGGTCATCAAGGTGGGATAACATTGGGTGGCGGGTAAATAATCATATTCCACCGCATAAGCTGGACGCAACATAACACATTTTTCTAATCCGGGCAAACTCCGCAACATTTGTAGTTGCAAATTTTCCGGTAAGCCCGTAGAAAATCCTTGGATATAAAGTTCGGGAATATCTCTCCCTTCCGGTTCAATAAAGATTTGATGACTTTCTTTATCCGCAAAGCGGACTATTTTATCTTCAATGCTGGGACAATAGCGCGGCCCTTTGGCATCCACCCAACCGCCATAAACCGGAGATAAGTGGATATTTTCTTTAATTAACCGATGAGTTTCCGCCGTGGTTCGAGTTAGATAACAGTTCATTTGTTCCCGTTCGACCCACACTTCCGGGTCAAAACTAAACCACCGCACATCTTCATCTCCCGGTTGCGGTTCCATTTTGCTATAGTCCACCGATCGCTTATCGACGCGGGCAGGAGTTCCGGTTTTTAGGCGATCGGTTTCAAAGCCTAATTTGTTCAAGGTTTCGGTTAGGCCCACAGCAGCAAATTCTCCGGCCCGACCAGCCGCCATTGATTTATTTCCTACCCAAATTATTCCACCTAAAAAAGTGCCGGTGGTTAAGATTACGGCTTTGCAGGCAAAGGCGACACCAAAATAAGTTTTTACGCCGATAATTTCATCGTGATTATTCAGCACTAAGTCCGTGACCATGCCTTCGCGCAGAGATAAGTTTTCTTGGTTTTCTACGATTTTTCTCATCACGGCGGCATATTCCCGTTTGTCGGTTTGAGCCCGTAATGCCCAAACCGCAGGGCCACGAGAAGCATTGAGGACGCGCTTTTGCAAATAGGTGCGATCGGTCATTTTGCCAATTTCCCCACCGAGGGCATCAACCTCATGGGTCAACTGGGACTTAGCTGGGCCACCCACTGCCGGGTTGCAGGGTTGCCAAGCGATTTTATCTAAATTTAAGGTCAGCAGCAGGGTGCGACACCCCAGACGGGCGGTGGCTAAGGCCGCTTCACAACCGGAATGTCCCGCCCCCACCACTACGACATCAAAAGCGTCTTGAAAATCTACGGGCGTTTGCATGGTCATGGTTTAGGTCTTCGTTTGGATTCTTTATTAATGATAGCGGCTGTAGGATCTTGTAGGGGCGAAGCATTCGGGCAAAGAATTTATTGGTCAACACCCAGAATTAACGGCCCAAATGCTTCGCCCTAATTCACGGCAAAGAATTTATTGGTCAACACCCAGAATTAACGGCCCGAATGCTTCGCCCTAATTCACGGCAAAGAATTTATTGGTCAACACCCAGAATGTCCCTGGGCAAAGCATTCGGACATATAATCAATTGTCAAAACCGAAAATTCTTGCCCGAATGCTTTGCCCCTACAGACTACAGACATTCTTTGTGTCCTCTGTGTCTCTGTGGTGAATCTTCCAGCTATGGGAAAATAAAATTGATTGGATAATTCACCACAGAGACACAAAGGACACAAAGAGGGATTTTGTCCGTAGAGAATTAATGATTTCCCGTTAACAATGTCTGAAACCGGGCATCAGACCGAATATTATCAAAATCTGGGTCAGTTTGAGCCATTTCTCGATATTTTTCAGGATTCAATTCAATGGCTGTTTCTAGATATTGAATCGCTAATTCAATATGGCTTTGCACAGCATAAGCACAAGCTTTATTGTACCAAGCTTCATGTAAATTGGGTTGAATTTCTAGGGCTTTGTCGTAAGATTTTATCGCCTCACTGTAGCGTTGTAAATTACCCAAAGCATAGCCCCTGTTGTTCCAAGCTTGATGTAAATCTGGTTTAATTTCTAGGGCTTTTTCGTAAGATTCTATGGCTTCACTGTAGCGTTGTAATTTACGCAAAGCATAGCCCCGGTTGTTCCAAGCTTCATGGTCATCGGGT
>NZ_LIUQ01000032.1:45902-46048 GCF_001276715.1 Planktothricoides sp. SR001
TCACTGTAGCGTTGTAAATTATCCAAAGCAATGCCCCGGTTGTGCCAAGCTTCATGGTAATCGGGTTGAATTTCTAGGGCTTTCTCGTAAGATTCTATGGCTTCACTGTAGCGTTGTAATTTACCCAAAGCAATGCCCCGGATAGC
>NZ_LIUQ01000032.1:46196-79540 GCF_001276715.1 Planktothricoides sp. SR001
CTTTGTCGTAAGATTCGATGGCCTCACTGTGGCGTTGTAAATTAACCAAATTAATGCCCCGGATAGCCCAAGCTTTATGGTTATTGGGTTTAATTTCTAGGGATTTATCGTAAGATTCGATCGCCTCACTGTAGCGGTCTTCCAGGTGAAGTAATAGGGCTTGTTGAAGAGATAAATTAGCTTGGTTTGGTAAAGGTAAAGACTGATGCTTGAGTTGGGCTTGGATATTTAAGATTTCTTGTTGTCGTGCTTGAGGCTTTAAACTGAATACCCAATTATATAAATTGGATGAAGTTTCTCTTAAATCCGCATCATCTGAAGATATCTGAAAACAGCCCGATCGCCAATCATAAAAATCGGGACAGCGATGAATAAAATAGTCAATGGCAAACCGAGGCAGCAAAAAAACGAAGCAGAGGGGAAAATTATCTCTAAATTGTTCCCGTTGTTGGTTTAAGTGACTCAGAATTCTGGGCACTCCATGCCAACTATAAGAATAAATTTCCTCAGTATTCCAGCCTTCGGTTCTTTTTTCGGCTTCATAAGCTAATAAAGAATGTTCTAAGCCGCGAATGAATAACACTTCTTGGTCTTGATATTCTGCCACCAAGGGATATAATTTATCTCGCGCTTCATCCAAAGACAAAACCGCTATTTTTTTCTGGGGTAATTCTTGTTTAACTTTCTCAATCACTTTTTGCCCTGCTTGGGGAGCACATTGGACAAATAGCAGCCGAAATCCACGCGATCTTCTAATCGCGTTAATTAATGCTTGTGTTTCTTCTTCTGGGCTTGGGGGTGGTAAATTTTCTTCCCAATCGATGTTTTCAGGATTCATGGTTGTGAATTACATTAAATATGAACCACGGAGGCACAGAGAACTGTAGGGTGGGCAAATTTTATCAACCGGATAATTTTATCTCCTAATTATGGTTTATTGCCCACCCTACAAGATATAGTTTTACGATTTTTCCAACGCTGCCACTGCTGCTTTAAATTCGGGCAAATTTTTAATTAACGGGTGAACATCAGACCATCGTTGCAACTCTCCCTCATCATCTAAATAACGATATTCCAACAAACAGCGATTAAATAATAAATTGCGGGTTTGGTCTTCGTTCATAATTTGCTTACTGCGGTGAACCTGGGCTAAAAGTTGCCATTCATCATGTTCCACAGTACGGCGATAAGTATCTCGCGCTTCGGTAATCGCCCGTTGAACTTCCTTCTTAGAAATCGGTAGCTGATTCGTGCGATTAATTGCTGTTTGAATTAATAGGAGTAAATTGCGTACATGACCGCCACTCATTAAACATAACCGTTCCACTACTTCGGTACTTTCAAAAATCTCGGTGGTCAAAACTTCTGATTCTACAGCAGCTTTAGCCACTCTTTCGACTCGTTTAGTAATAATTTCCGTTAATTTATCCACCCCTGGTTGATGAGTTGTCTCATCAGGATTTTGCACCATAATCATCGGTAATACTTGGGGGTCGCTATAAATATCGCGTAAATCTGTTGACCGACGGGAATACACCAAAGAAATGGGCACTGTGTAAACTAAATGGCAATCTAGCGATCGCAGTTGTTCGCTGCGGTCAATAAAAATTTCCTCATGGTTAGTCCGTCCACTGTCCTGGGGCACGGGAACCATCCGGTCTAAGTTATCCACAATCACCGCGAGTTTCTCACAGCCGTTGGGCAGGTTATTTTTCGCCTCGGCAATAAACTCATTTAATGCTTGGGTCAACGTGACCGTATAAGGATTGATTTTGTCCCGAATTTGTCGCCGTAGAGAAGGAACTGCCCGTAAATTAGCGGTGAGTTTGGCAAACTGGGCAATTTGTCCCTCCACCGATAAGGTTTCAAACTTGACCTCGGTGAGGGCTAAGTCTTTTAATTCTTGCCACCGACCCCGCAACCATTCTGTCAATGGATCTGGTCTAGCAATATCTTTCAGGTCTTCCAGAATATGGCGAGTACAAGCGAGTAAAATATCCGCATATTCGGCATCTTCCGGATCAATATCCGCTTCGTCGGCGGCAAAATATACTACTAAAAATTGATTTTGTTCCAAATATTGCTTGAGACGTAGCAGTTCCGTGGATTTCCCCGCCCCACGATGTCCCGCATAGAGTTGACAAGTCATGCGCTGCGATCGACGAATTTTATTACCCAATTCCTCTAAAATATCCCCATCCCCCCGGACTTCGCGACAGTCTACATATTGCGGATCTCCCGGTGATAACGGCTTAAAAGGTTCAAAGACGTTGTAGAGTTCGTCGAGAAATTTGGGGTCATGGAAACTAGACATATCTTTGAGGCAAGTAGAGGAACGAATTTATTTTAGTTGATTTTCGCCATGAAATGACGATTCAAGAGATTGCAGCAGACCGGCGCGATCGCCCCAACCCCTCTTTTTCAGCTAATCTTGTAGGGGTTTTTGCCTGGATGGGAAAAATCGTTATTTTATGTAGGGGCTGTACGGAAAAGCGCCCGCAATGCTTGCGCCCTCTTGCGCCCTCTTGGTCCCGAAGTGGTTAGGGGCGCTTTTCCGAGACTGGGTGACGTGGACTAGACGAGACGCTATATTAAAATAACGAGACTTTTATATGTTCAAAAAAATATGACTAAACTAGATTTAACTCAGGCTCAAGAACGCTTTGGCGAACTCATTGCCCTAGTTGCTGACAATGGCGAGCAAATTTTAATTGAAAAATCCGGTCAACCTATAGCTGCAATTATTAGCTATGCCGACTTAAAGCGCTTACAAAATATTCAAGCGGATGCTAGGGATTCTGAAATGATTTCTAAATAAAAAAAATCACTGATTTGCGCGTATAAAAAACCGGCTTTATGCGTTAAGTTGACTTCTCCAGCAAACTCTTACAGCGGTTTTTTATTAAATCTACCACAATAATTTGTAGGGGCGAAGCATGACCGCAGACAAATTATTGCTGAAAATATTGTAAGGGCGAAGCATTCCGGCAGTCCACTTAATATTTTAAGCATTGTAGGGGCGAATGGCCATTCGCCCCTACTGCCGGAATGCTTCGCCCCTACTACCGGAATGCTTCGCCCGATCATGGTTTAGTAATCTGAAAACCGCTGTAATTAAGAAACCCGTTTTTTTAGGGTTTTAGGGCAATACACGCTAACCATAAAACCGATCTAAATTATATCATAAAAATAACCAGGCAAAATTCAGGATGTTAGGGCAATGAGTCCTTTACTCGAAGCAATCTTAAAACAAGTAGAACAGCTTTCTAATGATGAGCGGTTGGAGTTAATTCAACAGGTGGTAGAACAGATGAAGTCTCCCCCCGCAGAACCGAAGCGGAAACATAAAATTAGTGAGTTTCGGGGGATGGTGCAGTATCCCTTTTTCGGAGAAGATGCCCAGGAATGGGTGACACGAACTCGGCGTGAAGGAGATGAACATCGGGAAAAATTACTCCGAGGAGAAGAATGAGAATTAACCAAGCTTTATTAGGGGTATCGCGGCTATTTTTGGATACAGCAACAGTTGTCTATTTCGTGGAGAAAAACCCATATTTTTTACCTCTGGTTAGCCCTATTTTTACCCAGATTGAAAATCGTTTTTTTATTGGGGTTGCCAGTCCCGTAACTTTGGCTGAATGCCTGGTTATGCCTTGAGGCTAAATTTTAAAATTAGATGCGTATAATATTTGAAAAATAGGAAGCTAAAAAGCTAATTTTTTATACCTAAAATAAATTTATATTCTAAAAATAGGTTTTGCTTTCAAGATTAATATATCAAAAAAAATATCCTGAAAAAAACCGATATTTTTGGTTATTTTGAAGCCTGCCCCCGTGAAGACGGGGGTGGGTATCAGTTGCCCGTAATTCAGGCAAATATTGCCCGATCGCTCACGGCTTCACTGCTGTAATATGAGCGATCGCCGTTTCCTAAAAAAGTTTTACAAGCTGATAGCTAACTGCTGACGCAGATCGGCAAAGCAATCATTTATCGGGCATTTATCGGGCATTTATCGGGCATTTATCGGGCATTTATCGGGCATTTATCGGGGTAACAGGTGGTGTCTGGGGCCAACACCAGGATTTTGCAAAGAAGCTAATTCTTCTTCTGATAAATGACTGAGTTCGCTCTTAATTTCTTCTTCCGTATAATGATAGCCGCGCTGTTCAGCCATTTCTATAAAAGCCTGGATGTTTTCTGCCGCTTCTTTTTGTTCGCTTAACGCTTGTTGTTCTTGCACGGCTGTATATAATTTAGCAGCATTTGTTTGTTCCATGATCGATCCTTTAGTTGTGATGAGTTTTTTTAACCGAAAGCTTTTCTTCTACCACAGGGATCTGAGGAGAACTCCAGTCCTTGAACTAGATCCCCGAAGAAGAGCGATCGCTTCTCTGGTTTTTGGCGATCGAGCCATCGCTGTCGATCATAAATCTTTAAAAGTTATTGCCAACCTAATTTTTACGAAATTTAACAAAAAATAGTTATTGGTTATTTGTTATTGGTTATTTGTTGTTCGTTATTTGAAGCAATTAATAATTAATAATTAATAATTATTAATGCGGGTCGCCGCCAAAAAGCGGAGAATCAGTTGCATAAAATATAACAGATACGCAACAGAATATAATTAACAACAAAACAAGATTCTGATTTAATGAATTAAACTAGAAAGGTTGACTAATTAAATTTCAGTTGTAAAGGACAACCAATCGATGATCGCAACCGCAACGAAATTAAACCACGAAGTTAAAGACCTTTCCTTGGCGCCTCTGGGGAAACAGCGGATTTCTTGGGCAGGCAGGGAAATGCCTGTTCTTAAACTGATTAAAGAACGTTTTGCCCAAGAAAAGCCTTTTGCCGGTATCCGCTTAGTGGCTTGTTGCCATGTCACCACGGAAACCGCTAATTTAGCGATCGCCCTCAAAGCCGGTGGTGCTGATGCCGTCCTCATTGCCAGCAACCCCCTGAGCACCCAAGATGACGTAGCCGCCAGCTTAGTGGTAGATGAAGGGATTCCCGTATTTGCGATCAAAGGGGAAGATAACGCCACCTATCACCGTCACGTGCATATCGCCCTGGATCACAAACCCAACATTATTATTGATGATGGCAGTGACGTGACCGCTACCTTGATCCAAGAACGGCAACATCAAATCGCGGATCTGATCGGCACCACGGAAGAAACTACTACCGGGATCGTCCGTTTACAAGCCATGTTCAAAGACGGGGTGCTTTCTTTCCCGGCGATGAACGTGAATGATGCGGACACCAAGCATTTCTTTGATAATCGTTACGGTACAGGTCAGTCTACTCTCGATGGAATTATCCGGGCAACCAATATCCTCCTGGCGGGTAAAACTATCGTCGTGGTCGGATATGGTTGGTGTGGTAAAGGCACCGCTATGCGGGCTAAAGGCATGGGCGCCAATGTGATTGTCACGGAAATCAATCCGGTGAAGGCGATCGAAGCCGCGATGGACGGTTTCCAAGTGATGCCAATGGCCGAAGCCGCCACTTATGGGGATATGTTCATCACTGTCACCGGCAACAAGCACGTGATTCGTGGCGAACATTTCGACGTGATGAAAGATGGGGCGATCGTTTGCAACTCTGGTCACTTTGACATTGAAATTGACCTAGAAGCGTTGAAAGGCAAGTCCTCTGAAGTGCGGACGGTGCGTCCTTTCACCGAAGAATATGTGCTGAAATCCGGTAAATCCATCGTCGTCTTAGGGGAAGGTCGCTTGATTAACTTGGCCGCCGCCGAAGGCCACCCCAGCGCCGTGATGGATATGAGTTTTGCTAACCAAGCCTTAGCTTGCGAATATCTGGTGAAGAACAAGGGCAAGTTAGAACCGGGTTTGCACTCCATTCCTACAGAATTGGATCAAGAAATCGCCAGTCTGAAGTTGAAGGCAATGGGCATTACCATTGATACTTTGACCCCTGAACAGATTTCTTATATGAACTCCTGGACTGCTGGCACCTAAGAAACGCCGCCAGAAATAAACAATGGGTGGGCGATCGCTCACCCATTGTTTATATTACTGATGTTTGCCTGAAAATGCCTGAAAATGCCTTAAACTTTTACCTTTAAACTTTTAGGTTTCTGTCACCTGTGGCTAAACTTTCCACTGAATTACAACGGTATTTTTTTGAAGAAGAGCGATCGCCCCAAGTCACCCTCGCAGATATTTTGCAGCTTGCTGGGGAAAGAACTTTTGGGTTTTTGTTTGTGCTGCTGTCTTTGCCTTCTGCATTGCCACTCCCTGCCGCCGGTTATTCCACTCCCTTTGGATTAGTGCTATTTTTACTGGCCGTACAATTAATCAGCGGTCGCAAATCCCCTTGGCTGCCGAACAAAATTATGCTTCGTTCCTTGGATCTCAAGACCGTACAAGGTTTTGTCAAAGCAGGAATGCCTTGGTTGCAAAAACTTGAGATCATTTGTCGTCCTCGATTAACTTTTATTTGCAAGGGGTTAAGCGGGCGAATTATCATGGGTTTGGGAATTTCCCTCATGGCCATTTCCATGATGATACCCATCCCCGGCACCAACACCCTACCAGCAATGGGAATATTTCTCACCGGCTTTGGCCTCATGGATGACGATGGCGCTATTACCCTGGCAGGTTTAGTCGTTTGTCTGATGGGACTGACTCTGACTTCCTCGATCCTGTTTGCCCTTTGGTTTGGTGGATCCAGTCTGCTCGACATCATTAAAGCATGGCTGGGCAGATAATCACCCATCACTTTTAGCTAACAGCTATCAGGTATCAGATACTATGCTCGGTAGAGACGCAATTGAATTATATAGAAACGGGATAAACAGGAAATTTTGCGTCTCTACAACCAGCCCCAATTAATTACCAGGGAAACCCAATTATGCTATCTGAACTAGGAGATTTAATCCGTCTTTTAAGTGACTTGCCAGCAGTGATTAAAACCTTTGGCTTGTTCGGAGTTTGGACGATTGTTTTTGTCGAAACCGGATTATTTTTTGGGGTATTATTGCCTGGAAATAGTATGTTATTTACCGCTGGGGTTTTTGCCTCCCAAGGGTTATTTAATATTGGCGTCCTGACAATGGGAGTATTTGTTTGTGCGGTACTGGGGAATAATGTGGGATATGCCACGGGTCATCGCTTTGGTCGCCGCTTATTTACCAAAGAGGATTCTTGGTTTTTTCATAAAAAGCATTTAATCACCGCCCATAACTTCTATGAAAGGCACGGCAAACAAACTATTTTAATGGCCAGATTTCTGCCCATTATTAGGACTTTTGGCTGTATTGTCGCGGGCATTGCGGAAATGAACTACCGGACGTTTTTAATTTATAACGTGGGTGGGGGAGTCGTTTGGGGCTTTGGAATGCCGTTACTCGGATATTCTTTAGGAAATTTAATTGGTGAAGATATCGATAAATATTTATTGCCGATTATTTTATTAATTATCACCACATCTTGTAGCACTTCTTTATTTCATTTATATAAAGAACATCGCCGTAATAAATCTAATTATTAAATATATTATTTTTTTATAAAAAAACCTAGATTTATATTGATTTAAATTAAGGTTGATACAATTATCAGGAGGCGCAATGCTTGCGCCACTACATATGCCAAACCACCAGATGCTTGTAGGGGCGGGAAAGCGAACCGCCCCTACGTCTAACGCCAGGAAATTATTAGATCAAGAAAACAGAAAGTCAGCTAATAACATTTTATTAATCACATTTCATTAATCACATTTTATTTAAAACATTAACCGCAGTCCCCCAACTACAGCAAAATTATCCACCGCCTCCCCTTCTTCTTTGGCAAAATCCGCTGTTTTGCCAAATTTGCGCGTCCAGTTAATGCCCATATACGGCGCCAACTCCCGATTAATTTCATAGCGCAAGCGTAAGCCCAATTCCAGGTCATTAATTCCTGAACCGACCCCAAACTCTTCTACGTCTTGAATTGCCAAATGAGTTTCTAATTTTGGTTCTAAAATTAACCGTTGGGAAAGAAGCAATTGTTTTTCGGCGGATAATTTCGCGGAAATATCCCCTTTGTGACTAATAAAAATAGCGGCATCGGTTTCAACCATATAAGGCAGCATTCCTTGGACTCCAACCACGCCAAAAGCACGTCCTTTGTAAGTATCGCCATACAATTGCTGATAGGCTAAACCCACTTGTCCATCAAAAAAGGGGGTGATTAATTGACCGTAAAGCAGTTGAAGTTCAGCTTCACCATTGCCATCTTCTAAACCGACTTCTCCTTCGGTTTTAATCCACAGTCTTTCATAGTCTCCACCCACCCAACTGACCGCATCCCAATTTAATGAATCTTCCCCTTCATTGGCTCGATATTCCAATTGCTCAAGCAATATTAACGAATAGGTGTGATTATCATGGATGGGTTCGGGCCAATCATGTTCTCCTGAGTGATGATCTGAGTGATGATTAGAGTTATGATCGGAGTGATTATTAGAGTGATGATATGAGTTATGATCTGAGTGATGATCTGAGTGATCGTGGGACTGGGAAAACTGCCACTCCGTTGACTCCAATGACTCTAAAGTTGGATAAAAATTATCCAATTCTTTAGCTGGTTCACCGTAACTTGACAGAGGATAAGCCAAAATATTGGCTAAAGTTAAAGTGCCGGTTATGCCGATTAGATTTAAGATTACATTCAAACAAATACTGATTTGTTTTCCCTTCACTTAGCCTACCTCCGCCGCACGGTCAACAACTGCGATCGTTCTAAACATTCCCATTTCCATGTGATACATTAGATGGCAGTGAAATGCCCATTTTCCTCGCGCATCCACATTCACTTCCACAGACATTTTTTCCGCAGGTTTAACAATCACCGTATGTTTGCGAGGCTTATATTCTCCCGCCCCATTATCTAATTCCATCCACATTCCATGTAAATGAATCGGATGCTCCATCATTGTTTGATTTACAAAGGTTAAACGGAGTCGTTCCCCGTAATAAAAAGTAATTTCTTTTTCTTCTGAATATTTTTTGCCATTAAATGACCACATATACCGTTCCATATTCCCGGTCAAATGTAGCTCAATTTCTCGTTCCGGCTTGCGTTGGTCTTCACGGGGCGCTACGCTGCGGAGGTCAGTATAAACTAATACGCGAGTTCCGGTATTTTCTAAGCCAATTCCCGGCTCATTCAACCGATTTTTTACCATCATTGGTGTACCAGCTTGACCCCGACCATGATTCCTGGATTCATTTATTTGCCAGTCAAAATTGGGCATATCTTCGCTAGACATATCATGTCCCGAATGTTCGCTATGACTGGACATATCATGTCCCGAATGTCCCGAATGTTCGCTATGACTGGACATATCATGTCCCGAATGTCCCGAATGTCCCGAATGTTCGGAATTTCCAGACATATTATGTCCCGAATGTTCGGAATGTTCGGAATGATCCATTCCCATATCTGCCATTGTTCTCAGAGGACGTTCGCGGCGATCGGGAATGGCTGCACTCAACCCTTGACGAATGGCTAAAGTTCCGCGAGCATAACCACTGCGATCCATTGTTTCAGCAAAAATAGTGTAGGCTTGCTCATCTTGGGGTTCAACAATTACATCATAAGTTTCTGCTACACCAATACGAAACTCATCTACGGTGACAGGTTGGACATTTTGACCATCTCCTTGGATGACCGTCATTTTTAAACCAGGAATGCGAATGTCAAAAAAGGTCATCGCTGAAGCATTAATAAATCTGAGTCGCACTTTTTCACCGGGTTTAAATAGTCCTGTCCAGTTTGATTCGGGTGCTAAACCATTCATTAAATAGGTATAGGTTGCACCTGTAACATCCGCAATATCTGTCGGATCCATTCGCATTTGTCGCCAATGGATATCTTCAAAGAAAGTGCTAACAGTTCGTCTTTGATAGTTGTAGTAAGCCCCCATTTTTTTCAGATTTTTCATAATCTGATGGGGATTTTCAAAAGTCCAATCTGAGATCAGAATTACATAGTCGCGATTGCACGCAAAAGGGTCTGGTTGAATCGGATCAATAATAATCGCCCCGTAGTGACCCAGTTGTTCTTGCATTCCGCTGTGACTGTGATACCAATATGTCCCACTTTGATTAATTGGAAATTGATAAGTAAAAGTTTGTCCTGGTTTAATTCCCGCAAAGCTAATCCCTGGCACCCCATCCATATTTGCTGGGAGGATAATACCGTGCCAGTGAATTGAAGTGTCTTCTTTTAGATTATTGGTGACTTTAATGGTGGCGGTTTGTCCTTCTTTCCAGCGGATAATTGGTGCGGGTAATACGTTATTAACCGTTACCGCTGTCCCGGTTTTTCTGCCAATGGTGAAGGGTGTTTCTTGAATAAAAACTTCAATCAGATCAGGATATTCATGGGTTGCGGATGATGGCTGAATATCACCGGGTTGTTGCCCATATACAGGAATCAGTTGTTTGCATCCTAATGCCATGCCCAACCCAGTAGTAAAATAAAGGAATTTACGTCTGTTGATCATATTTGATGAGTGACTATTGAGAATAACTGGTATTTATAGCAATTTTTGGAGTTATGAATTACAAAAAAAACCTGTCATTCCCGCGCGGGAATCCAGAAAACCTCTGTACTTCATCCAATAAAAACCGCTATAACGATGATTGGTGACTGGTTAGGGTTTGGATGTGCCAGATATTATCTATGGTGCCATCCAAATATGAAATCAGGATGAAATGGGTAATGGATTCAATTTGTTCTTGATGATTTTGACGAGGATTGGGACAAATGGTGATTCATGTAACATTTTTGTTACAAAGGAACCGTTGGAGGTCTGAGTCAATCTGTAATCAAAAATTACCCCGATGACAATTAAATTATGATTTTCAAAGATGCCCGAGATTATCAAATTCTGTTTCTATCGTTATTTTTGGTTTTAGGCATTGGAACGCGAGACTGGACGATTCGACCTGAGTTTATTTTGGTGGCGATCGCCACTTGCTTGGCTACTCAGTTAGTCATGGGTTATGGGTCATTTTTTCTGGCGCAAAAGTCATGGATTCCCGCATTCGCGGGAATGACAGGTCGATTCGCGGGAATGACAGGTCTTGACTCTACAAATCATCAATCTGGGAAACGCTATAACCACTTTACTGATAATTTCTCAGTGTTAGCCTCCCTGAAAAGTGCGCTAATCACGGGTTTAGGCTTATCTTTGCTGTTACGGGCAGACAATTACACTACAATTGCGATCGCGGCTTTTCTGGCTATTGCCAGTAAATTTATTTTCCAGTTTAAGCACAAGCATTTTTTTAATCCGGGCAACTTTGGCATTATTGGCGCATTGCTGTTAACCAAAGATGCTTGGGTTTCCCCCGGACAATGGGGCGAAGATTGGTGGTATTTATTCCTATTTCTCGGTGCCGGAGGCATGGTGTTAAAACGGGTGGGACGCTGGGACACTACGGCAACTTTCCTGGCGGTTTATGCCCTATTAGAAGTGGGGCGTAATTTTTGGTTAGGCTGGACTTTTGATGTGCTGTGTCATCGGTTAATGAGTGGATCATTATTATTGTTTGCTCTGTTTATGATCACCGATCCGCGCTCGATTCCCAATGCCCGAATTAGTCGGATTATTTGGGCGGTCAGCATTGCGATATTAACTTTTCTTTTGAGAAATTATTTTTTCATGGCTGATGCTGTATTTTGGGCATTGTTTACCCTGTCTCCTTTAACGCTTGTGTTAGATTATCTGTGGAATGCACCACGATTTAATTGGTGGAAAACTGGGAATAGCCCGATGGGGGAAATTTACTCGTAAGGACTTTCGCATTCGGGGCGGAAATTATCGGTTGGGAGAAATTAATTATTCGCCCGAATGCTTAGGGCTTTCGCATTCGGGGCGGAAATTATCCGTTGGGAGAAATCAATTATTCGCCCGAATGCTTCGCCCCTACCAAATTATACCAAATTATAATTGTGAAGATGATTTTAGGAGCAAGAGGATTTATGAAATTACTCAGGAATTTTATCGGGTTAATATTGGCCGCGATCGCTCTTTTTGCTTGGGCGAATCCTGCCCAGGCATTTTGTGGCTTTTATGTGGCCAAAGCGGATACTAAACTGTATAACCAAGCCTCGCAAGTGATTATTACCAGAGATGGCGATCGCAACATTATCACAATGGCCAATGACTATCAGGGAGAAGTCAAAGACTTTGCCCTCGTTGTCCCCGTTCCCGTGGTCTTACAACCGGAACAAGTTCATGTAGGAGAACCGACAATTATTGAACGGCTAGATGGATTTACAGCCCCACGATTAGTGGAATATTTTGACTCAGATCCCTGCATGAGGTATCTTGAAGGTGATATGGTGAGGTCTGCCCCAGCACCGCAATCCGCTACAGCAGAAAGTAGAGATAGAGAAGAAGCATTAGGAGTCACGATCGAAGCCCAATTTACTGCGGGAGAATATGAAATTTTAATTCTCAGCGCCACGGAATCCAATGGATTAGAAACTTGGCTGCGACAAAATGGGTATAAACTGCCCCAAGGTGCCGGGCAATTGCTGCAACCTTATATTCGCCAAAATATGAAATTCTTTGTGGCTAAAGTCAACCTAGAAGAATTTGCCCAATCCGGTTATAAACTCTTGCGACCCTTGCAAATTGCTTATGAATCTTCTCGATTCATGTTGCCAATTCGTCTAGGGATGATGAATGCCACCAGTGAGCAAGATTTAATCATTTATGTTCTGTCCCCACGGGGGCAAGCCGAGGTGACAAACTATCGGACTGTGAAGATTCCTTCTGATGCAGAAATTCCTCTATTTGTCAAAAATGAATTTGGCGAATTTTATCAGGATATGTTTCAAACTGCTTATCAGCGGGAAGACAGAAAAGTAGCCTTTTTGGAATATGCTTGGGACATGGCCAGTTGTGACCCTTGTTCTGCCGATCCGCTGAGTCCAGAAGAACTCCGGCAAGCGGGAGTATATTGGCTGGACAATCCCAACCAAAGCAATGTATTTATCAGCCGAATTCATGTGCGCTACAGCCGCGATAAGTTTCCCGAAGATTTGATGTTTCAGGAAACAGGAAATCAAGAATTTTTCCAAGGTCGTTATATTCTCCGCCATCCTTTTACGGGAAAAGCGGAATGTCAGGAAGCACGAGAATATCAACGCTCTTTACCCCAACGGTATGAACAAGAGGCGCAAACTTTAGCCCAGTTGACCAATTGGGATATTAATGAAATCCGCGAAAAAATGGATATTCCCAAAAATTCAGACTCCTGGTGGAGAAAAGTTTGGCCGTTTTAATGTTATAGGTTATTTGTGATTCGTTATTTGGCTCTAATCACAAATAACGAATAACCCACAACAAACAATAAACAACAATTTTATTGTTGTTTATTGTTGACTCCGGGCTTGTTGAATCAGTTCTTCGGCTTTTCTAGCCCATTCCCGGGCGCCTTGCTGACTGTAGAGATCCCTCGCGTATTCTAAGACCCGGACTGCATCACTGTATAGGTTTTGCCGTAAAAACACTAAACCAGCACCATAGTATGCATTGGCATAGTTGGGGTTGGACTCCGCCGCACGCCGGAAGGCGTTTAAAGCATCTTCGAGTTTGCCCCGACTAAAAAAAACGAAACCAAGATGATAATGTGCTTCGGCGTAGTTGGGCGCTATTTGCAGCACTTTTTTCAATGCATCTTCGGCTTCGCGGAGTTGGTTTTGTTGTAAATAAAGTAGTGCGAGATAGTAACCGGGTTCTGGGGCATCTGGGCTATGTCGCATGGCTTGGCGGTATGACCCGATCGCCTCGGAAATTTTTCCCTGCTGTTGTTGTACCAGTCCCAGGTTGTAGTAAGCAATCCCCATTTTCGGGTCAAGGGCGATCGCCCGTTGCAAGTAATCATTAGCTTGTTGTAGGTTGTTGCCTTCGAGGAGGGCTGCGCCTAAGTTGGCGTAAGCCAGAGCAAACCCCGGATCGTTTTGAATGGCTTGATAAAAGGCATCGGCAGCGGCTTGTAAATCGCCCGATTGTCGCAGCGCCAATCCCAAATTATAATAAGCCGGTGCCAGAGACGGATCGATCGCGATCGCTTGCCGGAAAGCCGCGATCGCTTCAGTTAAATTGCCTGCCTGAACCAATTCCAGTCCGCGAGTCATCCACTGGATCGCCTGGTCTTGCTGATTAAACTGAGCATATAATATCGGCGAAGTTTCACTAGAGAGCACTTCACTAGCCTGCACTGTCGATACCGAACCCCACAGCAGCCAGCTTAAGCCGATTAAGATTGGACAGATTTTTACTTGCAATTGCATAAATATTATGACATGGGGTTTCCCTGTCAGTATTCTAAACCATTGGTTCGCGTAGATGACTCAGTGAATCAACCCGGAAAGCGATCGATCGTTCATAGTCAATTTTAAATCTCTATCAGGACTTACGCATTTACATCTCTGGAAATCTCCCTGTTTTTACTCAAAAACAAGAGACCTAGCCAACGCTGGCTAGGTCTGGATTAAATGAGAACAAATTACCGCTATCAGAAACTTACGATTTTCTAGAAAAATCTAGAATTATCTGTTCTGTTCCTGCTTCATAGATTCCCAATAACCTAAGCTACTGGTTTTTCTAACTCTCCACAGGCATTAGACGGGTTAGCTATCCGTCTGTATCGTCTCAAAAAGACTTTATTTGGGTGAGACTTCGTGCTTCTCACTGTCTATGGAGCTTATCCTACGCCCTCAAAAATTTAAAAGGAACAAATAAAACGACGTTCCTATAAGAAAAGGTCAACAACTAGGGTTTACAAGTATCGCAGTTGGCTGCGAGTTAGCTTCCAGTCGGCGACACCTCACGGAAGCTCAACGGACTTGTTTTCTTTAACTTGGTGTCTATTGTTAATTTAGCATAGTTGAACAAAGTTGCGCGTTTTTTTTACAAAACTTTACATTATGAGAAAAATTCACCTTTGATGATTCACCGGAGATTTGACATAAAAATCATCGGGGATCAGCAAAAAATGATCTGAGTTGTTTAATAAGCAGTATTAATACTTAGAAAAAAATCAATTGGTTAACACTCGACAAGACCGCGATCGGGCCTAGCCAAAAATACCCGCAAAAAATACCCGCAAAAAATACCCGCAAAAAATACCCGCAAAAAATACCCGCAAAAAATACCCGCAAAAAATACCCGCAAAAAATACCCGCAAAAAATACCTCCTGGACTTGCCAAGAGGAATTCAAGAGACATCGATATACTTATCTGTAACTATCTTAATCCAAATTTACGGAAATTAGGGAAAATCTCTCAAAAAAAATATTTCAGCATCATAAAATAAAGCTTTCTCTAAAAAAATTCACATTTTAGGGTGTTTTGTCCTGATTCCAGAATCGAACTTGCGTAATCAGGAGTAGCAGCCTAAAAAACAGGAGATTTAATATGCGCTTTTACACATCGATGATATTCTTACTTCTTCTCAGTGTGGGAATCACCATTAAGTCATTTCCAGTTGAGCATCAAACAGCTAAAGCTTATGCAGCCCTAAATGGCCAAGTCAGTGATGCTGGAGAAAAAGACCCGATCCATGTTAGAGGCCGTCGATAACATTTATTACCCAACATTTATTACCCAACATTGTCATCACCATCTTTCAACATAGAGGGATCATAGAGGTATCATAGAGCGATCGTAGAGCGATCGCCGGATTTAAAATCAAGCAAATTTTACAAGTTTGCTGACAAATTTTTTACAAATTTGGCCTGAGAAACACTAAGCCACTATAAACTTGAAATGCTGGATCCCAATTTGTCGGTACTTCGCGCAATAAATCGATATGAGAAGTAATGCGATCGAGCATATCTAATTCTTGTAAAGTGGTTTCAGCAAAAGCAGTAAAATCAGACCAACAGGCAATCAGGGGTAATTTTTCTTTCAGAATTTTTAACATATTTTGCCATTTGAGTTGTGTACTGAACTTTTCAATTTTTGGCGTCAACCCTTTAGCAGGCTGATTGGCTTCTGGAGTGAAATCAAAGCCTTGCTGAAATTCATAACTATCTTGGCACAAACGTAAAATACAGCCCCGCTGGGGTAGATGTAAATCGCAAACCCCCACATAATTACTAATTTTCTGCTTATAGTTTGTCCGAGTCCGCCGATGATTTTGTACTCCCACTTCTTCAAAAATAGGCAGTAATCCCGATACAAGTTGTGTGACTTCTGACCAGTTAAAAGAAATTTGCCCGACCTGATTCATTTCATTCTGACAAACCACCGTGGCTTGAGGGGAAATCGACTGAAAATAGCTGGTGCGAAAGACGCGAATCCGATTAATTTGCTCTATTGTGGCACAAAACGCAGGGATGTTCGCCTTGCGAAGCTCATCGACAAATACCCGCAATTCACCGATCACCCCAGTCCGATACATCCGCCAACTGCGGGTTGGCAGTAGCAGTCGGGCTGAGTATGGATCCAACTGCATAATTCGGGCAAAGCTTTGAGCCGCTTGGGTTTTCAACTCTGGGTCAATGGGTTCGAGTACCAGTAGTCCGGGCAAAAGCTGACTGGGGTCTTCTTTGGCACGGGCGATCGCGGCTTGGCGGCGTTCTTTGGGAATCATTTCCACCCGCTTCAAACCTTCCCTTGCCAGTGAAACCACCTTGGGATTTCTCCCCTGACTGAGCAATTTGCGGTAAACTTTTTCTGCCGCTTCTAGCTTATCAGTGACTTCATACAACTTTCCCACATAAAATTGCACCCAAGGATTATCTGGGGAATCCTTAAGTAAAATTTTCAGTAATTTTGTGGCTTCTCGATAGTCACCGGCATCAAAAGCCGCTTTCACTTCATCTAGCGAAATCATCTAAATTCATTATTGATTATGTGTATGCAGTATGGCTAGGGAAATATTAACGGAGACTTAGCTGAATCAGTAGACGCTCAATTGCCCGCAGAGCAAATATGCTCAAATATGCTTAATTATTTACTCCGCAGGCGTAATCACTTCTTCTATACTTTCTTCTGGTTGATATTCATAAGGTTGTCTGATAGTTTCCACAACAAAGGGAAGAGATGCTCCTTTTAAGCCTTTTTTAATTCGCTCAGGGGTTTCCTCAAAAATGACAAAAAGTGGATAAATGGATTCAGCCGCTTCACCGAGAATATATTTATGTTGTAGGGGCATTAACCATTCATACCCGTGACTCAACCAGACCTGAGTATTCCGCCAACGCATCAGTAACTCAGAAAATTCTTCATGGGGACGATAAATAAAGACAAAAATTTCTACTCCTACTTTAATTTGCCATTCTGGATCGCACATAATAATCCCCAGATCGCAAGGAAGGCTAATCACTTCTTGTGCCGATGCACTAAAGCCACCGGGTTTAGACGGTGATATCGGTTCACGGACTCGCACTGTGGGCAAAGGAATAGGAATCACACTTTCTTTTGGCCGACGCATACTGGGAATCATTTCCATGTAAGGTCGATATTTTTTCAACAGTTCCACTACTTTAGTGGAGTCGCTATAGTCAGAAAGTAGCTCTTCGTAATGAGATTGTTGAATAGGCATATTTTTGCTAATTTCCCTCTCCAGTATTTTAGGTATGGACAAATTTTTACCGTTCAGAAAATCATCATTTTTATGAGAATATTGCTGTCTGAAGAATCCAGCCCGTCGCATATGCTTAAGAGATGAGTTGCGGTTTGGCCAGCGGTCTAATTATCAAGTTAGATGCACTGCACCGACTCAATTTAATGTGACAAGATTTGCGATCGCCCTTGAAATAATTCATGGCTGGATTCATGGACACAAATTGGGATTAACCTAATTTGTCAAACACAGCAAACATGGGCAAATACATCGACATCAGAATGGAACCTACCAACGCCGCAATCCCCACCATCATAATTGGTTCCAAGGTACTGGTCAGACCTTTGATGGCTTGTTCCACTTCATCTTCGTAGAATTCGCCCACTTTAGAAAGCATTTTATCCAGTTCCCCGGTTTCTTCCCCAATTCTCATCATGGAAATAGCCATGTTGGGAAATATTTTTTCTCGTTCAAAGGCTTCCGTTAAACTGCCACCCTGTTGGACTTCGCTTTTGGCACTGGTAATCGCATTACAGATTGCCTGGTTGCCAGCGGTTCTGCCCACAATATCAAAGCAGGTCAGCATGGGCACCCCCGCAGCGGTTAACATGGCAAAGGTGTTACAAAAACGAGCCACGGCAATCAGTTTCAGCAGTTCTCCAATAATGGGCAAGTAAAGCATCCCCCGATCGATCATCAGACGACCTACCGGGGTTTTGTAATAGGTCTTGATCAAGAAGATTACAAACCACAACACGCCGATCGCCGGCCCCATTCTCATGGGATCTCGGGAAAATTTACTAATTTCCAGCAGCGCAACGGTGATAAACGGTAATTTAGCGCCTAGGTCTTCAAAAATCTTCGCAAATGTGGGCAGAAGAAAGGTGGTCATGGCGAAAAACACAATCACCGCGATCGATCCCACGGCTTTGGGATAAGACGAAGCTGATTTAATTTCGTTTTCCATTTTCGCGGACTTTTCCAGGGCGATCGCCAGCCGGTTCAGCACCGTATCCAAAACCCCCCCAATTTCACCGGACTCTACCATCGCGCAATAGAGGTCATCAAACACATCGGGAAATTTGCCCATTGACACGGACAAAGGCACCCCGGTTTCCAGGTCTGCCTTGATCCTTTTGAGGGCGTACTTCATTTTGGCATTTTCTGCTTGACTGCCCAAGATGTCGATCGCTTTCATCAAGGCAATCCCAGAAGCGAACATCATGGCTAACTGACGGGAGAACACGGCTTTATCCTTCACCGTGATACTCGACATCATCATGTTGAACCTTTCTTCCAGTTGTGAGAAATCAAACCCTTTTGTGGGTTTCTCACCTACCGCTTGTGCCATAGTAAAACTCCATAACCATAAACATGGAACATTCTAGTCACTTATCTTCTATTGTATAGCCTCTATCTAAGTATGCGAGTGATGCGAGCGTGAAGCGAAGCTATCGCGCTTAGGGGCGAATCGCGCCCCCTCCGTTGATGTCACTGATTTCTGTTTTCCCTCGCTTTAAATCATTTATCTTTGGTGAATTCCTCAGCTTATTTTAAGATTTGTTCCGCCAGTTTATTGATATCATTGACTCATTTATATTCCTAGGAATCTGAACCCCAATCATTGCTGATTAGGCAATTATTGTTAAATGATTTTGAAGGATTTTGAAAAATTATTAAGCAACCAGGGAGGCATTGATTTTTTGGTTGTTTGAATTCAAATATTTCTGAATGACTAATTTAAAGCATATTCGCTGATTAGATTAACGGAATTATTCTGATTATACCTGATGAGCTTAAAAAATTTTTGCGGGAATTTTTTTCTTTCCGGATAAAGCATCGGAGTGGGTGAATCCTGTTCTCAGATGCCAAATCTGAAGAAATCATACATAATAGTTTAGTGAGGGGTCAGACCCCTCATCAAGCCCGTGAAAGGATTGGTTTGTCATCCCACGACAAGCAAACAGCACGCAATAGGTCAATAGGGTCTTATGTTTCAGTCATCTAGTTTTACCACCCGTAGCATCATCGAAGCTTTCGAGCCAACTTTGCCGCCGTTTCACCGATCGCGCTTATTTGCCGGTGAGTCTGAGGACGCTCGGTTGAGGGTCAAAGGGGAAACTTCTGAGTTACACTGCTTGAATTTGGAAACGTTGACACCTTTTGAAGCGATCGATCACCAATTTGAGTCATTAGGCATTACTTTTAACAATGCGATCGCCCTGAAACCCTCCAATCCCGCTTTTCCCACCTACTCAGGACAAATGCTATTGTTAGCATCTCCTGACAATGGGTTCATTTCTATGACGTTTGCCCAACCCGTTTCTTATGTCAGTGGCCGAGTCACCAGTTCTCGCCCCACGATTTTTACCGCCTATAATTCTCTAGGCCAAGAACTGATGCGGAAAAAACTCCCCAGCGCCAATTTAGCAGGCAGTAATGCAGCGATTTCGCCCAATGAGTTATTGTTTGTCCAAGCACGGAATATCCATAAAGTCACTTTCTACGCATTTGATGGCCAACTGACTTTGGATGCGATTAGTTTTAGGAAATAAGCAAGTGGCGATCGCTTATGAGCGATCGACGCTCAATGAATCCTGAATCATCGACCTGGGGGCTGACCAAGACCCTGGTGATAGAGACTGGAGAAAAAAAAGCTATGATAAAAACCTGGTTTCAGTGATAAAGTCCTAAACTAGGTGATTTTCTTTGCTGGGCAATAACTAGGTAAATTAACGTGGCACAAGCTTCGTCGCAATGGCAACAACTGGTTAATCTGATTTCGGAGTTGTGGGATCCAAAAGAGGTGCAGCAATTTCTCAAGCCGTTGACTCGGTTGAGATGGCGCAAACAGACCGGCCATTTGGTGGTATTAGGGATGGCGGTGGCAATTCTATTGTGGAATTGGCAACTGTTGTTGGCAACCGGGGCTGGCATCGTCGCGATGCTGGCGATGTATTTTATGCAACAATGGGATTGGCGGCGAATTTTTCAGCAGTGGCATCGGTTTTTCCGGGGGACAAATCAAGCGGTGGCGATCTCCGTGGCTACAGGTGGCATGACTAGCTTGTTGACTTATCTGGCTGTGTCTATCTGGTTGTCAACGGAAGACCACTGGATAGCTACCGGGGCGACCCAGGGGATTATTGCACTGCAAACAATGGGGATTTTTGCCACTTTGTGCTTATTAGTTTGGCATTTTTTGACCCATAAATCCAGTGAAGCAGAACTGAGCCTGAATCAGTTAATTGTCAATTTAACCGATGCCGATCCCCTGAAACGGTTAATTTCTGTGCGTCAGCTAACCAGTTTAATCAGAAAAAATTATGGTCAGCGAGAACAACAAGAGGCGATCGCCGACTATTTTCATTTAATGTGGAGTCGAGAACCTGAACCTTTGGTTCGGGAAGCGCTTTTAGAAGGATTAGAGACTTTAGGAGAAACCAAACAACTTGGTCAAGGAATATCACCTTTATCAATTCCGTTCTCCCCTAAGCCAGTTTCTAATCACATTCCTTGGATGATGGAAAATAATGGATCGACTGAAGCAACCCCATCGTGGCAACGCCAAAATTTGGATTAAAAATTTGGATTAAAATATCGAAAATATCGATTAAACCTTTACTTCTGGATCGGACGAATTTCTACAGAAAAAACACGAAGAGAAATCCTCGTGTTTTTTCTGTTTGAAGGGATAAAAATCAACTATTTACCGGCAAATTCCAGAATCACTTTGGCCGCTTGTCGTCCAGAAATGGTCGCCCCTTCCATACTGTCGATATAATCCTGTTGGGTATAGGCACCCGCGAGGAAGAAGTTGGGAATGGGGGTTTTTTGGGCGGGACGATAAGGATCCATGCCAGGGGCTTCCCGATAGAGGGATTGGGCCAGTTTGACCACACTATACCAGGTCATGTTGAGGTCGCGGGCTGAGGGGAATAAGTCCCGCACTTGTTTGAGTACATGGTCGGCGATCTCCTGGTTACTCTGTTTAATAAATGGATCTCCTGGAGTTAACACCAACTGCATTAGAGAACCTTGTCCCTGGCGATAGTAATCAGCGGGAGAGGTTAAGGCTAAATCTGCAAAACAAGAAAAGTCCGCGTCTGGGGTATAAAGCAGATTATCTAATCCTGCTGCTTCCTGTAATTGTTTGCGTTTTTCCGCGTCATGGAGTTCTGTCACCCAGCCATCAAAGCGCAGTTGTACGGTGGCGACGGGGACCGCTTCGAGTTTATAGATATTGTCAAATTCCGGCCATTTCCGCCATTCCTGGGGCAACACTTTCTGAATGCCGGGGATATCACAGGCGAAAAGATAGGCGTCAGCGGTGATGGTTTCTTCGCTTTCCCCGTTGGCAACCCGTAGACCTGTGACGGTTGTAATGGGGCGATCTTCAAATAAGATTTGCCGGACTTGCCGTCGGGTGTGGATTTTGGTGCCCCGGTCTTCGAGATACTTGACGATGGGTTTATGCAAGTATTCATGGGGGGAACCTTCTAGCATTCGCAGGACTGAGGCTTCCGTTTTGACCGCAAAGAATTGGAAGATGGTCAGCATACACCGGGCTGAGATGTTTTCACAGTCGATGAACCCCAAGGCGTAGGCGATCGGGTTCCACATTCTTTTGATGCTGCCGTCGCTGCCCCCATGTTTGCGGAACCAGTCCGCAAAGCTGATTTTATCTAGGTCGCGGATATTTCTCATGGCGCCGTCGAAGTCCACTAATCCACGGACGATCGGGCTGGTTCCCAGGGCGATCGCATTTTGGAGTTTATCCTGGACTGATAGCTGTGAGGTGGTGAAGAAGGCTTTTAAGCCATTGAACGGGGCTCCGGTAAAAAACCGAAAATCTAATTCGCCGATTTTGCCCCCGTGATTGACAAAGGTGTGGGTATGCTCTTTGAGTCGGAGGTTATTTCCTGCCCCCACTTTGTTCATTAAGTCGAAGAGGTTGTAGTAGCAGCCAAAAAAGACGTGCAACCCCATTTCAATATGATTGCCGTCGGGGTCTACCCAACTGCCTACTTTGCCACCGACAAACGGACGGGATTCAAAGATTTCTACTTCGTGTCCCGCGTCTACTAAGTCTATTGCGGTGGCCATACCTGCTAGTCCCGCACCGGCGATCGCAACTCGCATTCTCTGCCCTTTCCTACTGAATTTTTTTACTTTCTTTACATATTGTAATATGAGCGATCGCCGTAGGTTAATCCCTGCCAGAAATAAAATTTAGTTGTTGTTGGTTGGTGGTTGGGGAAAGGGGAACAGTTATCAGGGAGCGGGGAACGGGGATAAGGAGCAGGGGGGATGAGGGGCAGGGGGGGTGAGGGCAAAAATTCTCCCCCGCTCCCCTGCACCCCAGCCCCTCCGCTCCCCCTGTCCGGGTATGGAGTGGCGATCGCTGAAGTCAGTTGGGTAGCATTGAGGTATGGTTGCTTCAGGCGATCGCACAGATAAATTGTTATTAGTTATTAGTTATTTGTTGGCAAGTTGTTTGTTAAATAACCAATAACTAATAACTAATAACTTAGAAATTTCTCACATCTATTATTAATATGAATTCACCGTTGAGGCTGTGTTTGCTCTCTACAGTTATATATTTACTTATGCCCGGGTTAAATGCCACGGCCAATCAAATTGCCCAAACAGAAAATCGGCAAATTTCACAGGAATCAGGTTGTCCGTTACCGGCCTTATCCCGGCTGCAAAAGCATCGCATTGCTGCCGGTGAAACCCTGGAAACTATTGCCGCAGAATATAATCTGATTCCTGCCACCCTGATGGGAATGAATCCCATATTACAGCAAGGGAATGCGCCGGTCGGTGCAGAGATTTTGATTCCCCCCTACAACGGCATCCGCGTCGAGGTTCCGGCAGGTGAAACTTGGCAAGACGTAGCCCAAAAGTATAACTTGCGGCCCGATGTTTTGTTTGAGGTGAATGGTTGTCAAGCTAACCCGCGAGTGGTATTTGTTCCTGGAGTCAATTGGTCGCCGATTAATTCCGCAGCATCTGCTAGTCAAGTAGTGCGACAAGGAGTTTTGGGCGGTTTCCCCTTACCAGGGCAGTCAGTAGAATTACTGGGCTATGGCTGGCGCTTACGACCGACCAGCAGTGAAGTGGCTTTTCACAGTGGCGTTGACCTCCAAGCAGCAGTGGGTACTCCCGTGTTGACTGTGGGGGATGGGGTGGTGGCTTTTGCTGACTCCCGTGGGGCTTATGGCAATTTGGTGGTGATTAACCATGCCAGCGGTAAGCAAACTCGTTATGCCCATTTGGAGTTAATGTCGGTGCAACCAGGTCAACAGGTGAAAAAGGGACAACAAATT
Organism: Planktothricoides sp. SR001; assembly: GCF_001276715.1. Classification (GTDB taxonomy): domain Bacteria; phylum Cyanobacteriota; class Cyanobacteriia; order Cyanobacteriales; family Laspinemataceae; genus Planktothricoides; species Planktothricoides raciborskii. Next base: position 70,138 of record NZ_LIUQ01000032.1, read on the forward strand.
GGCACTGTAGGCACCACGGGAAGCCCGGATGTTCACGAACCCCATTTGCATTTTGAGGTGCGATCAAATTCCGATCTCGGTTGGGTGGCAGAAGATCCTCAACTGTATTTGCGTTTAGCAAATATGAGCGATCGATAGTTGCTCTGATAATTAATAATTGATAATTATGAATTATTAATTATTAATTATTAATTATCAATTATCAATTGAGCAGATAGATGATAAAGTTTGAGCGTAAATTCATCACTATTCATGGTGCCAGAAACTTGCCAAGTTTTTTCTAATTGAAATTGAGATTCTAAAACTTTTGTGATAGCTTCTTTTTCGGTTTCTGTGGTTGGATTTGACCAAATGGGGGTATGACTATCTATCCAGATAATTCGCTGATATTGACTAGAGGTTTTTTCCTGGCTTTTTTCTAAGCTTTTTTCTAAGGATATCGCTAATTCTGGGGCGGGTTCCGCTAATAGCATGACCGGCAAGTTTGCGGGAATATAATACGCTAACCGCATGACATGACCCCAGGCTTTTGAGTTCATGGCAATTAAGGTGGGACTATTCGGTTCGCCCTGAAGAATATCGGCAATTTGATGAAACATCCAGCGGGGTCGAAGGGTAAAATCTCCCACGTTAATTCCTAAATATAATAAGAGAAGAATTACGGCGAATATTTGAGGCCAACGGGGATTTAATGGGCGCGGCTGAGGGGATTCAGGGGTAGAAGCGGATATTTTGTTTGATACCCTGATTAATTGCATGATTAAAATAGTGAGTAATAGTAAGCAGCCCGGAAGAATAAAAATCATGCTTCTGCCCCACCCAAAGCCTAGGGTAAATTTGCCGGTGATTATATCCACTGCTAAGGCTATTAATAGGGGAAAAAGACTCAATAAAAAGCCTAATATCAGGAGACGGCGCGGAGACTTGATGAATGATTCCGAGAAACCGGGTTTCTTCAAGAAACCCGGTTTATGAGGATTCTGCCACCCATAGATTATCCCTGCGGTGAGTAATCCCATAACCAGAAAACCCGCGATCGCCTGCATAGAATTCGGTAGGCTAGTAGCCCAATCGCCGATTAGTAAATGAATCCCCAGAGTGCTGGCTAAATCTTGTAAATGTTGCAGCATACTCGCGAAAAATCCATTACTGGCATTAAATCGGCCAAAATCAGCATTTCTAAGTTGCTGCAAGGTGCCCCAAAGTGCCCAAGGAATTGTGAGTAAAACTCCGGCGATTAACCGTAATCCATGTTGCCACCAATGTTGCCGATCTAAAAAAAGTACCACGACTCCCAGGGTAATCATCCAATAGGCAAATAAGTAAAAAGTGAGACAACCCGCAGTTACGGAACCGATTAGTAATAATGTCCACAGGAGTTTAGATGAATTAATTTCTAGGGAATTTATTTCTGGGGAATTTATTTCTGGGGAATTTATTTCTGGGGAATTTATTTCTGGGGAATTTATTTCTGGGGAATTTATTTCTGGGGAATTTATTTCTGGGGCATTTATTTCTAGGCGAATCAGTTGTAGCAGAGATAAGGTAGTCAATGTCACCCAAAGAACTAGGGGGCCATACATTCGCAAATTTAGGGAATGAAACAGATAAAATGGATTTATGGCCAATAAAGCGGCGAGTAAAAGTCCGCCACGATGTCCCAAAAGTAGTTTGCCCAAAAAATAGGCAGCAGCGATCGCGGCAATACTGAGAACCACCCCCAAACTCCGCATTCCTGCCTCGCTATTGCCAAACAGATACAGCCAAAAATGTTGACTCAGATAAAATAGTGGGGGATGAGGTTCACCTCCGGCAATTCCTTTGAGTAAATTCACCAAATTAGTCAGAAAGTCGCTCACCCCAGAGGTACGAGGTAAGCTTAACAAAGCAGAATAGTCTGCCAATTTTACCGGCAAATCTCCTGGGGTTTGGTAGGCAATTTTTTGGCCATTACTCAAAAGTAAAGATAGCACTTCATCGTACCAAAACTCTCGCCTACCCAGACAAATAATTCTGAAAAAAATTCCTATCGCGATCGCGCTCCGCACCGCTATCGCGAACGCGCCAAATGTGCAAAATTTTAGAGGGCAAAGTTTACCAACCATGTTTACCAACCAATGTACACCAACCATAACACCAAAACAAAAATAAATTATCATCGCCTATCATCGCCAAAACCGGGTTTCTTGCCGAAACCCGGTTTTTAGGTTGCTTAAATTAATCTTTCGATAGTTTCTAAGAGCATTTGTTGATTAAAACTACTCTTAGTAATATAGGCATTTGCCCCCGCTTCTGCCCCGCGTCGCTTATCATCATCTTTGGCCAGAGATGTCACCAAAATAATCGGCAACTCACTATATTCTTTATGTTGACGAATTTTTGTTGTGAGTCCTAGCCCATCAAGATTAGGCATTTGAATATCGGAAACCACCGCATCAAATTGACGAGTTTTCAGCTTATTCCAACCATCCAAACCATCCACTGCTGTCACCACTTCATAGCCAGCACTTTGGAGAATCCGCTTTTCTTGGGTGCGGGTAGCGATAGAATCTTCTACCAACAAAATGACCTTTTTGCGTTGTTCGGTAATTTTCTCTTCCAGAGGTTGAGCATCGCTAATAATAATAGCTTGTTGGCGGACAGATTTGATCAAGTCTTGGGGGTTTAGTACCATACAAACTTCCCCAGTACCTAATATTGTCGCACCGGAAATATTGCGGACTCGCTTGAGCAGTTTACTTTGAGGTTTCAGGACTACATCTTGCTCATCGATCAGGGCATCTACTAATAATCCTAATCGTTCTTCGCCGATTTGTAGAATAATACAAGGTATTTTATGCTCCTGAGAATTGGTGTTGTCTTCTTGATGACTTTTTGTCTCAAACCTAGTATGATTCCGACTGATTCGCAGATGTTCTGGAATCTTTGAATTAATCGGCAGTAAATCGCTCAATCTGGCCACGGAAATAGGTTGCCCTTCTATAATCATGGTTTTCCGCCCTTCCAAAGAAAAAATCTCATCTTTGGAGATAAACTTGGCCATTTGAACGGCTTCGACGGGCAAAGCATAGACCAGTTGATCCACCTGCACCAACAAAACATGGGCGGTGGCTAAGGTGGTGCCTAATTGGAGTCGTAAGGTGCAACCTTTGCCCGGAGTGGAGTGAACCGCGATCGCGCCTTTGAGTCGTTCTACATTCGTCCGCACCACATCCAAACCCACACCTCTGCCGGAAACTTCCGTGACAAAGGTGCGGGTAGAAAAACCGGGGGCAAAAATTAATGCTTGAATCTGATTGGTGGTCATATTCGCCAGTTCATCAGGACGACAAATGCCGCGTTTCAGGGCTGTTTGCTTAATTTTTTCAAGATCCAATCCCTGACCATCATCACTCACTTCAATAATAATATTGTTAGTGGTTTGGTAGCATTTAATCCGAATCGTTGCCGTCTCCGGTTTGCCCTGCTGTATCCGTTCTTTTGGGGTTTCAATCCCATGATCCACCGCATTCCGAATAATATGAATCAAGGGGTCTTTCATTTCTTCTAGAATCAGCTTATCGGCTCTGGTTTCGGCTCCTTCTAAAATCAGGTTTACTTGTTTACCGTACTCTTTAGCTAGTTCCCTTACCATGCGGGGGAATAAATTCACTATCGTGGACATTGGTAACAGCCGCAAAGTCCGAATTCCTTCTTCTAGCTCATCTACGATCAGATCCAATCGCGCCGTATCTTCATAAATAGAACTTCTTAGACTGCTAATCAACTCACCGAACTTTTGCAGACGGTCTTCTGTGCGATGATGAAAGTTTTTTAACTGCTCCACAGACCCATTACGATTGCCTTTGACTACTTCATCAATACAGAAGCGATTGACAAAGACATCGCGGTTCCACTCTTCCCACAGGCTGACAATTTCTTCTACTTCCGCGAGTCGATGGTTAATCCGACTCTTGGTCACGGTCAATTCACCCGCTTGAGTCATCAGTTCATCCAGATTTCGCGTTTCCACCCGAATGGACTCAATCCGATAAGCCCCGGTTCTGCTCGATGTGCTCGACTGTGTGCTGGTGAAGGGTTCTAAGTCCGAGGTTTTCCTCTCATATGATGAGTCGGCAATGTTGTTGTCCAGGGAACTGGGAACGGGGGAACCGCCATCGCCGCCATCGGCTGCCGGGGAGCCGGAGAAGCCGGGGAGCGGTGGTGCAGGGGAGCCGGGGAGGGAAAGCTCCTCATCTCCTCTGCTCCTCATCTCCTCTGCCACTTGCCTGTTGCCCGTTGCCACTTGCCCGTTGCCCGTTGCCACTTGAGCGGTTAACTGAGCGAGGACATCCGGCACATTAATCCCACTGGGTTCCCCGGTAATTGCTTCATGCACCAGTTGACGGATGGCGTTTAAGCCGAAATAGAGGCGATCGCACAATTCCCCGGTTAGGAAAGTCGTTTCTTCCTTTAAACTGCCTAACAAATGCTCCCATTCATGGGCTAAAGTCGCCACATCTTTCACCCCCAACATCCCCGCATCCCCTTTGAGACTATGGGCTTCTCGGAGCATTTCCGCCAATTTTTCCTGGTTTTGGGGATGGGTCTCTAAATACAGCAAACCTTCATCTAACTTTTGTAGATGATCTTCACTGGCAAATTTGAAAGTCATCCGCAGTTCTTCATCATCAATCAGCAGAGAACTGGTACTTCCGGGTTCAAGGCTCACAGGTGGGGGAATAATTTCTGGTACTTCCGGGCTGACAGGCGACGTTTCTGATGGGATTGGGGCTGGTGGTGGTACTTCATCACTGACAGATGGTGGGACAGATGATGGCACCGACGATGATGCTTCCAGGTTAGCGCGGCTTTCTGGGGATTCCGAGTGAGATTTCGCTCCCATTAATTCAGCCAAGGCATAAAAGGTATTAACTCCACTCGGTTCTCCAGTAATCGCTTCCTGCACTAATTTACGAATGGCGTCTAAACCAGAATAGAGGCGATCGTAAATCCCCTCGCGCAAAGAAGCTTCGCCATCCTTTAATGTCCCCAACAAATGCTCCCATTGGTGGGCTAAAGTTGCCACATCTTTCACCCCCAACATCCCGGCATCCCCTTTTAGACTATGAGCTTCTCGCATCATTTCTGCCAGCTTTTCCTGGTCTTCGGGATGTTTTTCTAAATATAACAACCCTTCATCTAATTTCTGCAAATGTTCTTCACTGGCAAACTGAAAGGTAGTGCGGAGTTCATCATCTTCTATCATCATCGGTTTGTGTCCTTCAACGGATTGGGCAAAATTTTTATAAATTAATCATCAACGATTATCAATATAGTAATCAGTAGTAGTCAGTAAAGTGGGCAAAATTTGCCCACCCTACAAATGGCTTGAAATGATTCCTTGAAATCAATTATATCTACTCCCTGAATTATTCGCACCTTCTGAGCAGGTATAAAATCACCATATCAACGGCAGGGTTTACCCCGTCTCCCCTGACTTAACTTACCGTTGCTACAGCCCGGTTGAACAGGTTCACCGTTAAAGCATAATATCCAAATTTTCCGCAGCGGATTTTAGTTGCTCGGTACTGTTTTTGGTTTCGGCAATCCCGATCGCCGTTTGTTGGGCGCTGCTGTTTAAAATATTCATCGCCCCAACCACTTGTTGAATGGCCGTTGCTTGTTGCTGTGCAGTCAGAGAGATTTTTTGTGAATTTAACACAATATTATTGACCGCATCAACAATTATGGAGGCTGTTGTTTTGCCTTCTTGCGTGGCAGAAACCGTGGCTACCGTAGCCGTTTGAATATCCCGAACCAAATGATTAATTTGCACCGCTGATTCTCGGCTGCGATCGGCCAGTTTACGAATTTCTGTCGCCACCACCCCAAATCCTTTCCCTTGCTCCCCAGCCCGCACCGCTTCTACTGCCGCATTAATAGCCAGCATATTGGTTTGGTCGGCTAAACTACTCACCAGTACAGCAATGGTATTAATTTGCTGTACTTGGTTATTAAGATTTTTAATTTGATCGGCAATTTCTGCAACTTTTTCACTTAAGCTAGAATTGTAGTTGTTATGCCATGCTTCATCTTCTGATTTTTGTTCATTTCCTCTAACTAATAATAACACTTGTCTTGCTCCATTCAGTGCCGCTTCCGCTTGCTCTGCTGATTTCTGAGAAGAAGCTTTAAGTTCATCCATTGTAGTAGTTGTTTCATTCACCGAACTAGCTTGGCTAGAAGCAATCCGCTCTTGTTCTTCACTCGCGATCAAAATCCGCCTCGCACTCTCACTAATATCACTCACCGTATTTTTCAGTTTACCGATAATCGCTTGACTAATCAGATAGCCAAAAGGCGAAGCACCGACTACAGTTAAAAAGACTAAAAACCCAAAAATCCAGAGGGTTTGGGAAAAAATATGTTGAGCTTTTTCCCGTTCTTTAGCGGCATTTTCCAGTTGCAAGTCTCTAAGTTCTCTTAAATAATTGCTAATCGGATCAATGGCTAAATACATGGCATTTTGACCTTGGTTTAATTGAGCAATATTTCCTGCTTTTAATAATATTTTTTCTCTTTCAATTTCTCGATCTGCTTTGATAAATGAACCATATAATTTCTGCATAATCGATTGTTCTTCCTCAGTTTGTTCTGTCAATGAATATCTATCTAAGCTTTGCCGAATTTCTGTCTGAGATCGAGAAATTAAATTTAAAGCTTCATCAGTTGTAATAATCCCCACCCTAGCTTTATTGGTGGCATCAACAATCACCACAGCATAATGATCCAGTAAAGCATTCACTTCTCTTAAAGTAACTACATGATCGTCAAAAATTTTTCCCACTTGTCGATCCATGCGGTAAAATGAATATAACGAGTAACCACTGACTGTTGAGAGAATCACTGCTGGGATAATAAAAAATCCTAAGTACAGTTTATTCCTTAAAGTATTAATCTTGCTCATAGCAAATTTGTGGTGTGACTGATAATTAAGAGTGAATTTGTGTGAATTGTCGGAATTAGGCGAAAGTGCTCCGCACTGCTATCGCGATATTGCTCCGCAACTCTACCGCGATCGCCCTGTCACCTGGGCAACAAAAAACCCACAAGGCAGGGACGCAATGTCCAACTAAACTTTAATGGATAATGGATAATAGAGGAAATTGATGCTTGATAGTTGATAATTAATAGTTAATAGTCGATAGTTAATGGTTAGGGATTCTATGGTTGATAGGTAGGGATTCTATGGTTGATAATAAATAGTTGTCAATTATCCATTGTCAATTGTCAATCGTGGACTTTTTCCTCAGACAATCACTTCCTGTATGGAGTAAACAGAAAACTCTTGATCCGAATGCGCGGGCCATGACCGTCTGTACCACGCATATAGCCTAGCGGCATAGCGAAAGCTTACCGGGCGACTTCTGCTGTTCGTTCTGTAACAGTTTGGGCGAATACCCGAGATCGCCCATCTCAAATTTTTTCCCCAATACTAATGGAAAGGGAATTGTTACGGTTAAACTTGTTAAGTAGGTGAACATAATTAATACCAATTTTAGAAACTATACAATTCCCAGGTCTATTTGGGCGCAAGCATTGCTCCCCTACTGTTGTATGAATTTTTGTAAATAATATTACCAATTTCAAAATAATCCAGAGTCGGTTTTAACCGACTTGCGCTATTAGCCGGGGGTTTTAACCCCTGGTCTATTTGGGCGCAAGCATTGCTCCCCTACTTTTGTATGAATTTTTGTAAATAATATTACCAATTTCAAAATAATCCAGAGTCGGTTTTAACCGACTTGCGCTATTAGCCGGGGGTTTTAACCCCCGGCGATTTATGTACTGGTCTATTTGGGCGCAAGCATTGCTCCCCTACTGTTGTATGAATTTTTGTAAATAATATTACCAATTTCAAAATAATCCAGAGTCGGTTTTAACCGACTTGCGCTATTAGCCGGGGGTTTTAACCCCCGGGGATTTATGTACCCCCGCAATTAACCGACGATTGCGGGGATTAAAATCCCCGTAGGGGTCAACGGCCGTTGACCCCTACAGGCGGTTAAAGGGGTTTTAACCCCCGGGGATTTATGTACCCCCGCAATTAACCGACGATTGCGGGGATTAAAATCCCCGTAGGGGTCAACGGCCGTTGACCCCTACAGTCGGTTAAAGGGGTTTTAACCCCCGGAGATTTATCTACCCCCGCAATTAACCGACGATTGCGGGGATTAAAATCCCCGTAGGGGTCAACGGCCGTTGACCCCTACAGTCGGTTAAAGGGGTTTTAACCCCCGGGGATTTATCTACCCCCGCAATTAACCGACGATTGCGGGGATTAAAATCCCCGTAGGGGTCAACGGCCGTTGACCCCTACAGTCGGTTAAAGGGGTTTTAACCCCCGGGGATTTATGTACCTCCGCAATTAACCGACGATTGCGGGGGTACATAAATCCCCGTAGGGGTCAACGGCCGTTGACCCCTACAGTCGGTTAAAGGGGTTTTAACCCCCGGGGATTTATCTACCCCCTTTACCGATCTTCATTCTCTGCTATTCTGCTTCACCTATTAAAGTAAACGCCGCCCAATAATAAGGATCAGGATATTGATTTTTCATCGTTAACATCGCCTGTCGTAACGCTTGGGCTTTGTTGGGTGTCGTCTGTAAGTTCTGATAAAATTGTATCATCAATTGAGAGGTTGTTCGATCATTTACAGCCCATAACGACATCACTAAACTCGGAACTCCTGCATTCAAAAACGAACGAGATAACCCAATCATCCCATCCCCGGTTAACTGTCCAAGTCCAGTGTCACAGGCACTTAAAACCACTAATTCTGCATTTAATTTTAAGTCAAAAATTTCATCTGCCGTTAATAATCCATCCTCCGAACCCCCAGGAGTTAACGCTACGCCACTATTTAAAGGTTGAATATTATCAACAAATCCGTGAGTAGCAAAATGAATAATTCGAGCAGTTTTCAAGCGTTCAACTACCGTTGATTCTGTTGCATTAGATCCAATTAAAGCCGAAGTATTGAACATTTTAGCAATCTCAATCGCTTCTTTTTCAGCATAGTGAAGGGGGGCTAACGGTTTAGGTTCTTCCCCTGGACTCGGTGCAAGTTTCGGCATTTGCGGATTACCCACAATCACAATATCTTGGGCAGAAGAAGATAAATTTTGCCGTTTTTTGTGAGTTGTTTCTAACACAGTAATGGCAGGAGACATTACAATTGTATGTTTTTCAATTAAGAATTTTCCTTCTTCATCTACCAAAGCCGCAAAAGGTAGATAAAATAAAGCATCTGTGGGAACAAAAATTACTCGTTCATCTGGGTTAGTCGGTAATAAATCTTCAATGGGTTTAATTAACAGTTTATGGAGTTATTTTAACTCTCGATATTGATGCGGATT
>NZ_LIUQ01000146.1:0-209 GCF_001276715.1 Planktothricoides sp. SR001
AATAAATACCCTCAAACAGTGGATCTTAAAAGACCAGATCCGCTTAATCACCATCTATGGATTAAGTGGCATTGGCAAAAGCTTACTAACCAGGCAACTCATCGAACAAATCAAGCCTGAATTTGACTATATTATTTGGAAAAGTCTCACAGAAACTCCCACCCTTTCCTGCCTAAAAAACCAACTACAACAATTTTTTGCCCAGTCAC
>NZ_LIUQ01000146.1:481-1646 GCF_001276715.1 Planktothricoides sp. SR001
AATGGCCAGAATTAATCAACCTATACCAAGGTCATCCCACCTGGTTAAATATCATCGCCTCAACGATATTAGAACTATTTGATGGTAGCGTTTCCTTATTTTTAGCCGACCAAGAGGAGATATTTATCGGCGACTTATCCCCCATTCTCGAATCTCACTTAGACCGTTTATCGGAGTTAGAAAAAAAAGTCATATCCACGTTTTCAGAATATGAATCGGTAGATATTTCTCAAGCATCTGGATTACGGGAATTTGCCAAATCAGAATTAACCGAAGCCATGCAATCTTTAGGCAGACGGGGCTTAGTCGAAAAAGTGACCACAGGAGGGCGATCGCGCTTTCTGCTAAATCCTGTATTTAATACATCCTCAAATCATTATGAAATTTTAATAACCACCAAGACACAAAGAACACAAAGATGATTCTTGATTTCCTTTGTGTTCTTCGTGTCGAAAGTGGTAAAAATAGCCCTTCACAATATTTAAACAACAAAAAACGCCCCCCTTTTCAGGAGAGCGTTTTTTATTTATTTAGTTAGCTAAGAATTAGCCGTTGATTTGAGGAGCACTCAAAGCCACAGGAGCAGCTTCACCAGCAGCCAAATCTAAGGGGAAGTTGTGAGCGTTGCGCTCGTGCATCACTTCCATACCCAAGTTAGCGCGGTTGATCACATCAGCCCAGGTGTTGATGACGCGACCTTGAGAGTCAACAATGGATTGGTTGAAGTTGAAACCGTTCAGGTTGAAGGCCATCGTGGACACACCCAGAGCGGTGAACCAGATACCGATAACAGGCCATGCACCCAATAAGAAGTGCAGAGAGCGGCTGTTGTTGAAGGAAGCGTATTGGAAGATCAAACGACCAAAGTAACCGTGAGCGGCAACGATGTTGTAGGTTTCTTCTTCTTGACCGAACTTGTAACCATAGTTTTGAGATTCAACTTCGGTGGTTTCACGAACCAAGGAAGAGGTTACTAAAGAACCGTGCATAGCGGAGAACAGAGCGCCACCGAACACACCGGCCACACCTAACATATGGAAGGGGTGCATCAGGATGTTGTGTTCAGCTTGGAACACCAACATAAAGTTGAAGGTTCCAGAGATACCCAGAGGCATACCATCGGAGAAAGAACCTTGACCGATGGGGTAGATCAGGAAAACTGCGG
>NZ_LIUQ01000011.1:0-93447 GCF_001276715.1 Planktothricoides sp. SR001
TGAGCAACAAGTGGCCCATTTACAAGCTGAAGCTAACTCTAAGGTGGCAGCGGCTGAGTATGATGCGGTGCAGCAAAAGTCGGAATGGCAAGCCCAACGGATTGGTGAACTTGAGCAACAAGTGGCCCATTTACAAGCTGAAGCTAACTCTAAGGTGGCAGCGGCTGAGTATGATGCGGTGCGGCAAAAGTCGGAATGGCAACATCAGGCGATCGCCACTTTAGAAAAACAACTTCAAGAGTCCCAAAACCGGGTATCACAAACAGTGTCCTCGGAAATTTATCAAGCGTTGCAACGTCAAGTTGAACAACAAGCTCGTTCGATTTCTGTGTTGCAAGCGGAAGTCTCTAATTTCCGTTCAATGGCCATCATCGGCGAAAATATGCTGAATAAATGGCAGTTGCGGAATTTTTCTAAATAGCGATTAACTGCCCGTCTAACTGCCAGTCGTTTGTCGGTAATTTATAGAGTCGTTATTAGACAAGAGTACAAAGTAAAGGATCGATCGCTCCTTGATCGCTCCTTGATCGCCCCTTGATCCCCCCTTAAAAAAGGGGGCAGGGGCGCTTTTTAGAATTTTGCAAGAAGTTTATTGAAAAAATTTGCTCGTGATTTTCAAGGGAATAAATATATATAAAAAACCGGGTTTTTTGAGATATATAGCAATCCTAAAACAAGGTAGAAAATTTGCCCGGATTTCCTGGAATGGTAATAAAAATTTACAAACCAGGGGTAGAAGGCAACAACCCCACCCGGAGACTTACTATCTACAGTGTGAAGCGGGCTTATTGGTGGTAACTCTTAACCAGATGGGGAATCCCCGAAGAGCCAATTAGGGTTAGGCGTGGGTTAGCGCAAGCAAACGCCCGTCCTGAATCCTCTCTAATAATAAGTAGCGAAACTGGTTGATCTGCTGCGTTCAAAATGAACATGGGGAATAAGTGGGTAATTATTTGATTAACCCACAAAAGTCAAAGTAAGCAGTAGACAAGGCTTTGATATTGAAGTCCTAAAAGTACCCAGGGGGATAGGGTGGACTATTAGCTAATTATACCCGAAACCACGGAACGAAGTATCCCCCTCTTGGCTCTCAAAGCAATTTTATTAGTGATAAGTGTAAGCGCAAACCTTTGTGGAGGTCAGATGTATCTAGAAGCAAAAGACTGGGGTAATGCCCGGTATATGCAGACGGGATACGGCGGTAAAGTTAGTCCTAACATGGTTTACTTGAATACGTTATCAGCCACCCGCAAAGTTAGGAATAAATTAAAACATTCATTGTGCGTACAGTGAGCGAAAGCTGAGTGAGTAATTGCCCCCACGATGCCTGTAAATGCAATACATCGAACGGCCCGAACCGAACCATCAAGGCGGCATCGTCCAACGGGTCAAAGTGAGAAGACTATGCCAATTTACTTGATAATAATTGCCAAACTTTTTAAAGAAATTAATATAACCTCGATAGCCAAAGATACCTGAATAAAATTTAAGACTAAAGTAGCTAAAGTGAGAAATTGAATCAGTCCCGGTATTTTGATAATTTTATCGGCAAATAGCATCGCGATTAAATCAAAAATCATGATGGTTAACAAACTTTTTACAATAATCCATTGCATATCCCAATTACCTTGAAACAAGGTGGTAAAAATCAGAATCGCGGCGATGCCAATAGGGGGAATAATAATCGGAGATACGATGGGACGAATCGCCAGTTGTATGGCTGTTAGTTCAGTTTTGGGAATGTCTAAAGGTGGTTGAAGATGAGGAAAAGTGTTAAACAGGGCAGAAATGAGCAGTATTAAACCCCCAGCCAGCCGCTGGGCGTCGAGAGAAAGCTGATATTTGGCTATTAAATGATGTCCAAACAATGCTACCAATAAAACAACGATTGTGGCGAAGATGGCCGCCCAAATTGCCACATTTCGCCGATATTCTGGAGTGGCATTATGAGTGAGTTTGACAAAAGGAAAGATGATTTTGACAGGCCCTAGACTGAGAAAGAAAATGGTAAAGATAAATTGTGGGTCAGCGTTGACAATAATTGATGACATAAAATCTGAAAGATTGGGATAGTTGGGATTAGACAAGATTGCAAAATACCGGATCGATACCCCCAACCCCCCCAACCCCCCCAACCCCCCGATCTAAGGGAGGCTTTTTAGAATTTTGCAATAACTCTATTATAATAAACCGGATTTGGTATTAAAATGGATTAAAGTGTATTAAGATATTAAAGACACCGCATTGCGGTGTCTTTAATCTGTCCCTAATTACTATAAGTTTACCAAAAATTCACCAGAAATTTTACAATTCTAAGGGATCAAAAATGCCATTTTCTGTCAGCCCAAATGGGTTTGCTGTACTGGTGATTAAATTTTCCACTTGTGCCAGATTTAAATTAGGATTGGCGCTGATAATTAAGGCCGCTACTCCAGCAATATGGGGGGCAGCCATTGATGTGCCTTCCCAAAAATCATAGCGATCGCTTAATAGGGAAGAATAGACTTCTTTGCCCGGTGCAACTACATAATTTTGGGGAGTGCTGCCTGCACGATTAGTGAAATCTGCGATCGCCTTGTTTTTTTCCACTGCCCCGACTGCCAAGCCGATTTCTGATGCTAATTGTGCCGGATAAACTTTTTGGCTAAAACGTTGACCGCCAGAAATTGCACTGAGGCCATCATTTCCTGATGCCATGACTACTACTACACCGTTTTCATTGGCATAGCGCACCGCTGCGGAAATTTCGGGATTTTCTCCCTGAGAACCCAAGCTAAGATTAATTACGTCAGCGCCATTATCAACAGCATAACGAATCCCACCAGTAATCGGGTCTTCTTCGCCTCGGAAAATACCCAGCGATCGGATGGCCATAATTTTGGCATCGGGGGCAACTCCAGTCACGCCAAAAGAGTTATTTTCCCCGGCAATAATTCCCGCTACATGAGTGCCATGACCGCCGACGGGATCTGTATCTTTGGGATCGTTATCATTATCCAGAAAATCCCAGCCGCGCCAATCATCAATAAAGCCATTATTATCATCATCAATGCCATTTCCGGGAATTTCAGATTCGTTAAACCAAAGATTATCATCGATATCAGGATGAGTGTAGTCAACACCACTATCAATCACCGCGACAACTACTCCTTTCCCGGTATATCCTTGCTGCCAAACTTTGGGGGCACCGATCGCATCTAAGCCCCAGTCCGTCCCACCCAAGGGCGCAACTTCGGGAAACGATTCTGAACCAATGGCTTGAGCAACTGCTGCCGCTGCATCGACTAATCCATGACCCGTATCCCGGTTATAATTGTTAGGAATTAAGTTGAGTTGATAGGCCGTATTTCCCTGGGTTTGAGATACCCAAACATAATAAGTTCCTGGGGCTAAATTACTTTGGCTAATTTGTTCTGGACTTGCTCCAGTTGCAGCAGCGATCGCGATAATTTCCTCTGGTTCAATTTGGCCATTATTGTTGCGGTCTTGAACCAACCGGATATCCGCATTTGCTGACATTTCATCAAGCAAAATAGTCACATCACTGGCTGATTCCAGGTTAAATCGGTACAGATGATTGCGATCGCCCCCTTCATTATTGCCAGTCACCAATCCTGCTTCCTGTTGCCAGCCATTCAATACTCCCAAATCTTTGGCGGTAGCTAAACTATTTCCGGCGGTTTGGGCAGGAGGAGTAATTGGGTTATTTTCCATCCATAAATAATAGGAACCTGGCCCCATTGCGTGAGCTACGCGGATAAAATAAGTGCCGGGAGTTAGGGTACGATTAATATATTCACGATAAGCCCCTTGGGATTCAGAACCGACAATCACTTCATCCCCATCAACCAAGCCATTGCCATTCACATCTTGGATTAAATAAACTTGGCTATTAGCGGTTTGTTCATCCAAAAATAGAGTCAATTGACTAAAATCATTGACTTGGAAACGATAGAAATCATCCGGGTCTTCAGCACTAACAAAATCTCGGCGGGTTTGTACCCCATTGACTACCCCTAAATCAGCCGCTTGACCGATAAAATTTCCCGCCCCATCTGGGGGCAAATTCTCAGAAATAACTTCCGCACTCAAAGTATAGGCAGTTTCGCCTTTTGCCTTGGCAACTCCGACATAATAAGTCCCCCGTCCCAAGAGGCGATTTAAAGTATAGTCTGCCCCATCTTCTGCGGAGGGAAACTTAATGATTTCTCGACCCGAAAATCCTCCATCTTCATTGATATCGTGAATTAAAATTAAATCTGCTTTGTTATTAATACCTTGTAAACGTAAACTTACTTCACTACTTTTTTCTAGGAAAAAAGCATAGAAATCATAAGGGTTGCCATAGCCTACAAAGTCAGTTACTACGGGTTTAGCTTTTTTGTTGAGAGTACCTAAATTGCCCCAAGAAACGGGATTTTCATTAGTCGCACCTTCTGCGGGGACGGGGGCAGGAATCCCATCGATTTTGAGGGTGTAACCTGTGGGTTCACCGACTTGACCCACTTGGACAAAGTAGTTGCCTGGGAGTAAATTTTGGGCAATAATTGCATCAGGATAAGGCACCTCTTGATTGGTGCCATCTAACCAGGCAAAAAATTCCGATAAATCAATTTCTCCATTGCGATCTATATCTACAGGTTCTTTATAGTTGGCAATAGTTTCTACGACTTCATCGGGGTCAAGCAGTCCATTGCCATTGGTATCTCTGACTAATTGTAAGCGGATGTCTGTATTCACCCCTTCTAGGGTAATATATACATCACTCTGGCGATTAGTTTGAAATTGATAAAAGTTCTGCGATCGCCCTGGATTAACCACATCCCGAACTACTTGAGATTCTATTAATAATCCCAAATTTAATGCCGTCCCCGGACTGTTCCCCGCGCCACTGGGTTTCCGCAATAGTTCTGATGTTTCTGCATAGATGTTTAAATCATAATTAGTGTCTCCTTCACTGCCGGAAACTTGAATAAAATAGTTACCGGGAGAAACTCCAAATAAGTCGATCGCCTCAATTGCTTCATCTTTCGCAACTATCGGCAATAACTGCTGCTTATCATCGGGAAAATTATTCTGATTGTCATCTTTAATGAGGGTTAAATTGGCTTTTTGGGACAAACCGGCTACTTTGATACTAATATCGCTCAAATCATTGAGAGAAAATTGATAATAATCGTCGCGATCGCTGGGGCCAACTACATCGGTTTTGACTAAATTAACCGGGTTAATATTATCCGCCCCGGTTAATATGCCCAAATTATTAGGAAAATATTGCCTTCCTTCCCCCCGTCCGGCAAAAATCCAATGATTAAAAGCACCGAGTTTATCGTTATTATATGCCGCCGCTACATCGGGGTTTAGGGCTAAGTAATAATCTAAATCCATTAATTGCGAAAATTTACGACCTTCGCGGATGCCTAGGTTGCGTAAATGCTCAAAGGCTAATTCGCGATCGCCCCCAAAAGCTTGGTTAACATCGGGATTTTCGCTCAGATATAAATTCAGATCGATCAGTCGAGAAAATTTGCGACCTTCTTTGATCCCATAGGTTTCTAAATGGCGATAAAGTTGTTCATTAGAGTATAGACCATTCTTTTCTAAGTCGGGATTTTCCGCCCGATAAACCTGGATATCGATAAATGGAGAAAAAGGGCGACCTTCTGCTAACCCATTATTTCTAAAATGCCGATATAATTTATCGTCAGTGTTAATTCCCGCTGCCGCTAAATCTGGGTTCATTAATGCATAGTATCTGGCATCAAATAGTTGGTTAATGTCAATGGACATAAAATATACCCTGGGGTAAAAAGTGAGATGGATTTTATGGTAGAATCTGGTTGTTTTGAAGAGAGTAATATCCGTGAATTAAGACAAGGTTGATTTTGTAGAGGCGATCGCCACCAAATTGACCTGACGGAAAATGAGCAAAGGAGGATTTTGACGACTTGGGAAAGTTGGGACAAAATATTTTGTCGTTATTTTGTCGTTGAGTCGGATTGTCCTGTTCCCTATTTCATCAAAAATTAAATTAAAATATACAAAACGTAACATTTCTTATATATATTGGCGGTGGGGGATAGGGAACGAAACCCAACATAAGTTTGCCCCCCTAACCACCCTTATAAAAAGAGGGGAATAAGAGGGAAAAAAACCACAGAGACACAGAGGACACAAAGAGAAGCTGTTAAGTCGTAGGTTGGGTTGAGGAACGAAACCCAACACCAGCCACGATATTTTTTTGGATATTCCCCACCACCCATTAATTTATCGATTATTATCATAAATTTGCAAATAAGCTCGAAATATTGGCGATAAATTAAACGAGATGGTTGGGGTTGCTTTGGGGGAGACAAGATAGCGCCGCTGTAAAGAGTCTAATCCATTAATTAATTCCGTTGAGGACAATGATAAAGCGGTTTTTAACTGTTCTCTGGACATGGATATTTCCGCTTTGCTCAATTCTAAAGCAATTTGTTGTTCTACTGGGGATAAGCGGTGGAATAATTCCCGAAATTGAGATTTCATTCCTTCTGTAATAATCGGGGTATCTTCTGTTAAGAAATCAGAGACTTTGCCCAAGAAAACTTTTTTGATTGTCCGGGCAATTTCTTTGAGGTAAACCGGATGACCTTCATATAATTCTATGAGTTGCCCCCAGCTTTGGCGATCGCTTAAGCCCAAATTTTGCAAAATATCTGGAGTTGCTAAACCCTGTAATTCTAAGCATTTTACCGGGTAGAATTCTTCATCTAAGCAGATCATTTCGGGACATTGTTCTTGAGAAAGCAAAATCACGCTGCTTTGATGTTCCATTTGGGTCAGCATGGTGAAAAAGGTTTTATAGTCGTTATGTTTTGGTTGATATTGTCCGGCAAATTGTCCAGGGATAAAGATTTCTTGCAGGTCATCCAGGATGATTAAACATCTTTGCTGACGCAAAAGATTGAACAGTTGAGTTAATTGGTTTTCATGGCGATCGCTGTCAGGATTAATCCCGGTTAAAATTTCCGCGATGATGGTGTTGAAAGATGGGCAAAGTTTTAGGCTTTTCCAGACAATTAGATCGAATTTTTCTAAGTTAAGGTCAACAAACCGTTTAACTAGGGTGGTTTTGCCAATTCCCGCAATACCTAATACTGAAATTAACGCCGTGGGGCGATCGCACAACTCCTGGGATGGGGTGCTTAGTTCCGAGGTGCGATCGCAGAATTGTCTAATTTTTGGGGCTAAGGTTAAATCCTGATATTTTACGTTCTGATATTTATTAGTTGGATTGGTTGTTTCTGGAGAGGCGATCGCATCCTCCGGATCTGCGCGATCGCGATAGGGACAATAGTTAATATTTCCATTAAATAGTACAACAAACTGAGGAGAATTGATAACTCTTTCTATCGTCCAACAAAAATTAGATTTATTAACATCTTCACCCACCTGTTTAGACAATATTTTAAATAACTTGCGGCTAGTATCTCCAATATAGTTTTCATTATAACCATTAGCAATATTTTCAGAAATTTCTTTATAAGTTTTTCCCTGCCAAATCCCTTGAATAACCTCTTTTTGCAGATCGTCTAGGTGTGTTCCTGTTTCTTTCTCGACCAGGCGATCGACAAATTGTAACACTTCCGTAATAGTCATAGACTTGAGGCAGGGTAAGGGTTTTAAGCATTATAGCTTACTTTGCGGCAATAAAATCTGGTTTTTTCTGGTTTTTGCTTAATATTTCTTTACAAAAATTGCCAGAAAATCAGTTATTTTTCGGCTATCAGTCTCGAAACCAAGGGATTTATCATCGAAATATACAATTTTTACCGATTGAGTCTAAAGGGGCAATCGCGATCGGTAGGGTGTGTTAGGCGGGCGATCGATTTTATGTACATCCGATAAGCTTTCAAATCCGCCGTAACGCACCAATCCCAGCGATATCACAGCAGTGCGCCGATCACCTCGCATCAATTCGCAATTGTTATTAGACAATCTCACCCACATGAGGGACAAAACAACATCTGTCATTCCCGCGCAGGCGGCAATCCATAAATAATACTCTATAGCACTACCAAGGTAAACGCTATATTTTCTCTTCCTCACTAACTTTTACTGACTTATTACCGATGGAATCCGAAAAAATCTCTCAAAATCCAACCGTCAACAAAAAATTAAACAGCTTTTGGTCTATTTTGTTGATAATTTTATTCTGGTTCGGTTCTGGTCTATTAATTTACCAAACCTTGAAAGTCCAACCCTCACCTGAACCCATGATTCAATTGAGTCAACCAAACAAAGACCCTAAAACCGATGATTCCTTGATATCCAAAGGGAAAAAAAGCTTCAACCAAGTTTGGCATTTCCTTGGCGACCAAGCTAGGCATTTTCCTGGTTTAAAATAGATATAAACTGGGGTGACATGAATTGCAACGATTTATCATAGTCGTTGTCTTAGCTAGACTATCCATTGCCATTGCCATTTGATTTTTTGATTGGCTGCCAGAAATATATTTTTTATCTGGCTAAATCATCTATTCTATCCCCTGTTGTTTCTCCGGAATTCTTAAGTATTATGTCTGAACCTCAATCTGAACCTCAAAAAGAAACCTCCCCAGAAAAATATGGGTTTTTGACTCCTAAATTTATTTTGGCCATAGGAGGAGTTATTGCTCTGTGGATATTAGCGATTACCATAGCTGTCAAGGGAGATAACTTTTTGTGCCTCCTAAGTATTTGTTCTAGCAACCCTCACGCCACTACTCCTTTTGCTGAATTAGTTCCTGTTACAGCCGCTGGGTTAACTGTTCTCCTGATGGCCGGTGTATTTGGAATGTCTATTCTCCCTGCACTGGGATTAGGCGCGATCAGTTTTTTGATTTTTCAATTCATTCATTGACCATAGATTTCGCCCTTTATTAGCACTATCTTCTTCATGGAAAATTTAATTGAACTCAAAAATGTATCTAAGACCTTTGAGAAATCCTTTTTCTCTACAGGAAAAACGATTCTGAAAAATATTAACTTCACGGTGAAGCCCGGAGATTTTGTGGTTTTACGAGGCGATAATGGATCCGGTAAAACCACAATTCTCAATCTGATTCTGGGTTTAATTAAACCCACCAGTGGCCAAGTTGAATTAATGGGTATCGAATCCAAAAATCCTGAATCAAAAAACCGCGTAGGTGTAGTTTTACAGGAAACCCAGTTTCCTAAGCATCTCAGCGTTCTAGAACTGCTCGATCTATTTCGCGGTTACTATTCTAATCCAATTTCTACCAAAGAAGCGCTCGATCGCGTTTCTCTGACCGATAAACAGAACAGTAAAGCCATATCTCTTTCTGGGGGGCAGAAGCAAAGGCTATTATTTGCTTTAGCCTTAATTGGCAATCCTCAACTTCTGATTTTAGATGAACCAACTCGAAATCTAGATGAAGATGGATATAAGGAATTTTGGCAGCAAATTTATCGGTGCAAAGAGCAAAGTATCACTATTTTAATGGTGACAAATAACCAATCAGACTGGGAGCAACTAAATAGCCTAGCCACCCGCTATATAACACTGAAAAAATTCTCTGAAGATTTAGAAGGCTCTCAAATTGAAATTGAAGAGTCCAACGTGCCAGTAAGTCCTGTGTCCAACTTAAATCTAGATGCTGACCAGCCAACATCTTCAAACAATGCTTTTTTTGCACAGCTTTGGTCTGAGATATTGCAAATTTATCGCACCCCACTTTATTTGCTAGGAATTGTTGTGCCTATTTTGGCTATTATTGTTAGCATTGCGTTAAAAAAAGAAGGCGATGAGGCTAAGAATATTCTTCTTGGATTATCCTTCGTATATATGATTGCATTCGCATTACAAGCACTGCCAGGTCAAATTTCAACAGAACGAGCAGAAGGCTGGCTAAAGTTGCTCCGATCTACTCCACTTTCTTCAGAGATTTATATTGCTGCCAAAATAGTTGTTTCTTTGTTGATTTCCGTCGGAGTCGTATTACTTACCTTAATTGTTGGATCTTTAACACTTGGCTTTAGCTTTGATCCCCTTCATTGGATAGCTTTATTTGTTGCTTTTATCATAGTGGCTATTCCCCTGCTTGGATTTAGTCTAACAGTTGGCTATTTGGTTAATCCAAAATCGGTTAATAATGTTAATGGTTTGGCATTTTTTGTTATTTTATTACTCTCAAGAACAATTGAAATTCCTAATTTATTTTTGGAAAAAGCTACGGTTTTATCACCTGTTTATCACGCTCAAAAACTTATATTTTTGTCAGCGGATTTTCCCATAGACGGTAAGACGTATCTTTTATTGCATTTGAGTTGGCTATTGTGGGCGAGCGGTATTTTTATTACTCTTGCTGTTTGGGCGTATCAACGTGATAGTGTGACTGAATAGGAGTTTCCGTTAAAGTTTCCTAATTTTTCCTTGAGTTAATTGGGTTAGGCGAATGAGAAAATCATCGACAAAGATTATCTCGATCGCCCTTAACCTTTTTTTCTAGTGAAGAACTGCAAATTGTTGTATATGCTAACGGGCAATGGAGGTTTTTAAATGAGACCGAACTTTGAAGCAATGACTAATGCTGAGTTAAGAGCTTATGCCTTGGCCCATCGAGAAGATATGGAACCTTTGCGAGTATTATATGATCGTCGCAGTCCTGACTCAGAAGCTACTTGGTATCCCGCACCTTTAACCGAAGAAACCATTAAAATTTCTGAGGAAGCAATTAAACAACGCATTCAAGAAATCGAAAATAAAAAGAAACAAGCTTAAAATTCGGTGGTTTACATTCCTAAGTAGGGCGAAGCATTCCGTAGGGGCGAAGCATTCCGTAGGGGCGAAGCATTCCGGTAGATAGCTTATTACTTAAAATATTGTAGGGGCGAATGGCCATTCGCCCCTACACTGCCGAAATGCTTCGCCCCTACAATATTTTACAGGGGTTTTCAGATTACTAAACCACGAGCGGGCGAAGCATTCCGGCAGGTAGGTTAATATTTTAAGTAATAATTTATCTGCCGGAATGCTTCGCCCCTACAGATATATAGCAGTCCTATATCAGTTGTGGAATTGTCGGGGTAACAGGTTTGGCAAGCGTGAGCTTACCCCTAAACGCGCCGGGGCAACCACCGCCATCGGATTGCCCCTACAAAAATATTACGATTTCTATAGGACTGCTATATGTGGTTTACTCGCGGAGAAAATTGCATTAACGCACCCTACGGCGTATATTTACTCCCAGGAAGTATAAAAAAATTTGTTATTCGTTATTCGTGGTTTAGGGGCAGCCCCGAAATAATCCATCAAATAACAAATAACAAACAACAAATAACAAAAAAGTCAAACAAAAGTCTCTATTCTTGACGCTGACCGGCAATGAATTCGTTCGTCATGCGATAGGCTTCATCATCAGTGAACTGTTGCGGGGGATGCTTCATAAAATAGGCTGAGGGAGAATATAAAACTCCCCCTTTTTGGTTATTCAGGGCTAATTGACAGCAGCGAATGGCATCAATGGAAACCCCGGCAGAATTAGGAGAATCTTCGACAGATAACCGCAGTTCTAAATTCATCGGCACATCTCCGAAAAGTTTGCCTTCCATCCGAATAAAGGCCACTTTATTATCTTTCTGCCAAGGCACATAATCACTAGGGCCAATATGAATATTTTCATCTTCGAGTCTTTCCCCCATAACCGATTGCACCGCTTCGGTTTTCGATTCTTTTTTGGAAGAAAGACGACTGCGATTTAGCATATTCATAAAATCGGTGTTGCCGCCAGTATTTATTTGATAAGTTCGTTCAATTTTCACCCCTCTCTTTTTAAATAAATCAGTGAGAGTTCTATGGGTGATGGTGGCGCCAACTTGTGCTTTAATATCATCTCCAATAATCGGGATATTTTTCTGTTTAAATTTTTCCGCCCATAAAGGATTACTGGCAATAAATACCGGAATACAGTTAATGAAAGCTACGCCCGCATCTACGGCACATTCCGCATAGAAACAAGTGGCTTCTTCCGAACCCACGGGAAGATAATTTATCAGAATTGTTGTGCCAGATTCTTTTAAGATTTTGACTACATCTTCTTTAGATGGTTCGGGAACATCACTGAGAACAAAGGTGTATGGTTCATCATAGTTTTTCATGTGATCTGAGAAACCATCCAGGACTTTACCCATACTGACTTTTACACCAGTTTTAGGTAGTGAATCGCAAAAAACTATGGTACAATTGGGTGGGGCAAAGATGGCTTCAGAAACTTCTAGGCCAACTTTGCGTTTATCAATATCAAAGGCTGCTACGACTTCAATATCTGATGGTTTGTAGCCGCCGATTTCCCAGTTCATTAATCCAATGGCTTCTTCAGGATTTTTTCCTTTGTAATATTCAATTCCTTGAATTAGAGAACTGGCACAGTTACCAACGCCTACCACTGCTAATTTAATTTTTTCCACAGCAACTTCCTATTTTAGATGCAATTTTGGGGTCGAAATGGTCAGGGTTCATCCTAGCATAACCACAGCAATCATTATAAAGATAAACGTAGTAAATATTCCTAGGGTGATGGGTGATTGCATCGTACAATGGCTTGGTTGATTTCTAATTAATAATCAGAAATTATTCGCCCGGTTGCGAGAAGTTGTTAAAGAAACGGATACTGATATATATTAGTGTGCTGCTTTGAAGCAGAGAGAATGATTCATGCTAAGTTTTATTCGGTCAGACCTGGCCCAGTTTACTGCCTATACTCCTCATCCTGGGGGATGCGAACCGGAGACAGATCGCCCGGTGATGGCGATCGATCGCCTGGATACGAATGAATGTCCCTACGACTTGCCAGGGGATTTAAAAGAAAAGTTGGCTTGGGTTTACCAAAAAGAAATTGAGAATAATCGCTATCCCGACGGGGGACATATTGCCCTAAAAGAGGCGATCGCCGCTTATGTGAATGAAGCTTCTCCAGAGTCCCCAGTCCAAGGGTTGAATATTTCCGTGGGCAATGGGTCTGATGAACTGATTCGTTCCCTGCTGATTGCCACTTGTTTGGGGGGGTCGGGGGCAATTTTGGTGGCGAATCCCACTTTTTCCATGTATGCCATTATCGCCAAAACCCTGGGAATTCCCGTGGTAGAGGTGGGACGGTCTGAAACAACTTTTGAAATTGACCTCACTGCTGCCCAGGAAGCGATATTGCATCCGCAACGCTCCGCGATCGCCTCCACGGAAAATCCCCCAATCCGGGCGGTGTTTCTGGTGCATCCCAACTCCCCAACCGCGAACCCCCTCAGCGAAGCAGAATTAAACTGGATCGGAACGTTGCCCCCAGAAATTATGGTGGTGATTGACGAGGCTTATTTTGAATTTAGCCAAACCACTTTGGTGGGAAAATTGCCCCAACATCCCAACTGGGTGATTTTGCGGACGTTTTCCAAAGCGTTTCGTTTAGCGAGTCATCGGGTGGGATATGCGATCGCCCATCCCGAACTAATTGCCATCCTGGAAAAAGTCCGTTTGCCTTATAACTTGCCTGGGTTCACCCAAGCAGCGGCCCAAACCGCCCTACTTCACCGCCAAACTTTACTTCAAGCTATTCCCGAAATTATTCAGGAACGCGATCGCCTATATAATGCCTTGGTCAAAATTCCCCAACTGCAAGTTTGGCCCAGTGGCGCGAACTTTATTTATGTGCGCCTAAAAAACACCAGCCCCGCTCAAATGGATCCAGCTTTGAGTCAAATTGCCCAACAACTCAAAGCCCAGGGGACTTTGATTCGCCATACCGGAGGTGGTTTAAGAATTACCATCGGCACCCCAGAGGAAAATCAGCGCACCTTAGAACGGTTGCAAGGCTTAAACCTGTAAACATCGCTTTTTTGGGTGGGCTTTTATCCCACCCGAACCTTAATTTTACTGGCTATGAATCCATCAATTTTGTTACAAAAAATACCCGCGCAATTGATTACAAAGGAAAACTTTAACCCTTACGGTCAAGTAATTTTTCCCCAGGGTCATGGCAAAATGTTTGATGCGGAAGATGCTCAATTAAACCTGAAAAATGGCATTCCCCGATTTTATATTATGCGCCTGAATCAAATAGGGCGAAAATTTCATCAGATTACCCGTCACGGGCAATGCACTCAATGTTTAGGTTCTCTGGAAGGAAAAGACTGGTTTATGGTTGTTGCCCCACCCAGTCAGAGTGCAGTCCCCAACCGGGAACAGATGAAAGCGTTTCGGATTCCCGGTAATTGTTTTATTAAATTAGAAGTAGGAACTTGGCACGCTGGCCCCTATTTTGAGCATGAATTTGTGGATTTTTATAATCTAGAATTGAGTGATACTAATGTGGTGGATCACTTCACATATAATTTCCGTAAATCCGACGGTTTAGAGTTTGAAATTGTTTAGAAATTGTTTCCTCGGGTGAGCAAATTTTTGCCCATTTTACTCGCCATATGTCATTCCCGCGAATGCGGGAATCCACATTTTTCAGTACATTAATTTACGGTTTCGTAGGGTGGGCAAATCTTGCCCACCCTACATTTTTAAGTCATTCCCGCGAATGCGGGAATCCACATTTTTCAGCGAATTTGATCCTACACCGCAACTTGAGAACGGCTGACCGTAGCCAAGGCTTCAACCAAACTACGCACCACAGCGATCATTTCGATTTCGCTTTCCAGACGGTTGACAGCAGAACCAACACCGACACCAGCGGCGCCCGCAGCGATCGCCATTGGGGCCGTGACGCTAGAAATGCCGGAGGCACATAACACGGGCACGGATACGGCGCGAGAAATTTCCGCCGCTGCTGCCAAAGTGGGGGCAGCTTTTTCAATCAAGCCCAGAGTGCCGGGGTGAGCGGGCTGGCTGCTGGTGCCGCCTTCGGTTTGGATAATATCCGCCCCAGCTTTGACCAATGCTTCGGCCAATTCTACTTGTCGATCCAGTTCCAGAATGTGCGGAACGGTGACAGATAAGGTAATTTCCGGCAACAGGGCGCGAGTTTCGCGGGTCAGTTGCAGCACTTCTGCCGCTTCAAACCGGATGCCTTGGGCATAAAACGCATCAAAATTACCGATTTCAATTAAATCCGCACCGGCAGCGACTGCCGGGACAAACTTGGCGGCTTCTACCGCAGAAACGCAGATAGGCAGGTTGGTTAAGCTTTTGGCTAATTTGACCAATTCTGGGTCAGCGGCAATATCCAGAAAAGTAGCCCCACCGCGATCGGCAGCCCGAACCACTTTGGCGACGCTGGTCGGATCGAAGTTGGTCAGTCCGGCAATAATTTTAAGAGCGCGGCCTTCTTGGAATGCTCTCTGTAGTTTTGGTTGAATCGTCATGGTTCTACCCTGCGAAAATGATCATCCTCATTTTGACATTGACCGGCGATCGAAGCCAGTCAGCCTGGGAATCAAAATCATTCATCAATCTTTACAATTCACCCAAAAGGGCGGACACCAACCATCCACCGCCCTTACCACGGATTCTCCGCAAGGCACTCATCCTAGGGAGCGATCGCTCCTGCCGCCTTCAAAGTAGCGACTCACCGCCAAGCTATTGTGTTCGATGCCTGATTATTGTTAAATATCATTGCCCCCCGGTTTGGTACTTTCTCGTCACCAAACCTAGGGGGTTTTCTTGGTGTAAGGGCATTGATCTGCTAGTCAGAGATATTAAATTGCCAGAATTCTGCAATAATTTCCAATAATGTTTATGAGTCAGATTGGGAGTAATTTATGAGACGATTGCTGCGCTCATTGGCGGTTGTATGTGTATTTAGCCTAAGTCTGTTGGGATGGATGGGTTCTGCCCAGAGTGCATTAGCGGCTAATTTAACCCAGTTCGCCCAAAATGCGCCCTTCCTATTCGCCGAAGTCAAGCTTCGCAATCCCCTGGAAGACAAATTTTACGAAATCGGCAACAAAATCGATTTAAATAACACCAATATTCGTTCATTTCGCGAGTTACAAGGGTTCTATCCGAATCTGGCCAGTAAAATTATCAAAAATGCCCCGTATGAAAAGGTTGAGGATGTGTTAAACATTCCTGGACTCTCCGAAACGCAAAAAGCTCGTTTACAAGAGAATCTAGACAAATTCACCGCCACCGAACCACTGCCAGAGTTGATCGAAGGCGACGATCGCATTAACAAAGGCTACTATAAGTAAAATTGCGCTTTGATTGGCCAGAATTTCCTGTCGCCACATCACTAAAAAGTTAGACTTTGAATAAAATCGCCCTTTGCCGAGTAAGGTTAAATAGATCCATAATTCTAGATCAAACCAAGCAACCGACAAGGGGCGATTTTTCATTGGTGAATCCATCAGACTTACTCTCTTCTGCTAAAGACTCTCTGGACTATTTTGATGTCCTGGTGGTGGGTGCTGGAGCCGCCGGTCTTTATGCGGCATTGTGCCTACCAGAATCGTTACAAGTGGGCTTAATTACCAAAGATCAGCTAACAATTTCTGCCAGTGATTGGGCTCAGGGGGGAATGGCTGCGGCGATCGCCTCTGACGACTCACCTCAACTGCATATTCTGGACACCCTCAAAGCGGGCGCCGGACTCTGTGAGCTTCCAGCGGTCAAATTTCTCGCCGAACATGGCAAAGAATGTGTCGAATCTTTAATCAAACTTGGGGTTGGCTTTGACCGGAAAGAAAACGACTTGGCGTTGACCTTAGAAGCAGCCCATTCGCGCCGCCGGGTGCTCCATGCCTCCGACACCACTGGGCGAGCCGTGGTCAGTACCTTAACCGAGCAGGTACTCAAACGACCGAATATTAAAATCTTTTCTCCCGCCCTGGCGATTAGTCTTTGGCTCAAAGAAAATTCGCCCCCCGACAGTCCGCAGAATTCGGCCACGACGCCTCAATGTCAGGGAGTCTGCTTAGTTTATCAAGGGAAAATTTACTGGGTGAGATCCGGTGCCGTAGTCTTGGCTACTGGAGGAGGAGGTCAAGTTTTCGCTCAAACCACCAATCCCTCGGTGAGTACGGGAGATGGAGTAGCGATCGCTTGGCGATCCGGGGCAATTTTAAGAGACTTAGAATTTTTTCAATTTCACCCTACCGCTTTAACCAAACCCGGTGCCCCCCGCTTCCTGATCAGTGAAGCCGTCCGGGGAGAAGGGGCGCACTTGGTAGACGATCAAGGGCGTCGATTTGTGTTTGACTACCACCCATCGGGAGAACTAGCTCCCAGAGATATCGTCAGTCGAGCCATATTTAGCCACTTGCAACATCGGGGGTCAGATCCAGTCACCGGCCATGTTTGGTTGGATCTACGCCCAATTCCCGTAGAGAAAATTCGTTATCGTTTTCCCAACATTATTCGAGTTTGTCAAAAGTGGGGCATTGACCTATTTAATGAACCGATCCCCGTCGCACCAGCAGCCCATTATTGGATGGGGGGAATTGTCACCGATTTAATGTGTGCCACTTCTATCCCCGGTTTATATGCCGTGGGGGAAACCAGCAGCACCGGAGTTCAAGGGGCGAATCGTTTAGCCAGTAATTCTCTGCTCGAATGTATTGTATTTGGCGCACAACTCGGTCATCTTCAACCCAGTTCCCCGCCCAATGAATCGTTAACCAATACTGCCCCGAACAGTTCCCCGAACATCTCGGTTTGGGAAACTTGGCCGAGTCAACAAGCCAAAATCCAACAGATCCGGCAGGATTTACCTCGCGTGGTGTGGCAAAGTGCCGGGATATGTCGGGGACAAGCGGGTTTAGCTGAGGCGATCGCCCAAGTCACCGCGTGGCAAACTGAATTTGCCGCTTTACCCATTACCCAATATCTGATCGACCTTGAACCCAGCCTGCCCATTAGCCTATCTCTCGCGGATGCCGATGGGCAATTACGTCAATGGGCGGAAACCCGCAATCTCTTAGATGTCGCCTATTTAATACTTACCAGTGCTGCTTTTAGAACCGAAAGTAGAGGGGGGCATTATCGGAGCGATTTTCCGCACACGGATCCTAATTGGCAAGTTCACACAATGGTAAAAAGAAACACTTGGTGGAAGTCTGCCCTGGTTTCTAACTCAGACTCCGGTAGCGCATAAATCACCAATGGCTGATTTATCAGCCCACGACAATTTGTCCCATAGACTCAGGGGTTACTAGGGTTAACGGCTAATGTTGGTGGTTAATGGTGGCGATTCGCCCCTAAGTGCGATAGCTTCGCTTCACGGGATCGACGGCAGTCTGATTAAACAGCTAAATCAAATATTTCTACTACACAGCGTCCACCTGCTCCTTCACTTCCCCCATCCGGGTGAGGTTTATCTGGTGGAGGTGGATCCTGTGCCACAATTTGAGGCATAATTATTTGCACAAAAGTTGGCCGATCATAAGATTTGCCAGATGCTCTGTCTTGAGTCTCTGATGAACGTAATGAAATAAGTGAGGCATCAATTCCTAGCCCAATTAGCAAATATGCTGTAGCTGTAAGCTTTAAAATAGCACCCATTTTATAACCCCCTTTGATCGTTTTCCAAGAAAATTAGCTATACTTGGTGACTCGATCTACCTCTAGTATATCAGTAAATCCACCGAGTTGTCCAGTATAACTAACGAATATGCGTAATATTACGCAATAATGTCCGTAGATTTACGGAGTATGATTACTCTGGTGGCGATCGCTTGACTATATTTTGGCTAACTTTGCATCGTCAGATCAATCAATCCTGGTAATAATTGCTTATGGTAAGCGATCGCCAAGTCAAATTATAGCCAAGTCAGCGGCAAGTGAAATACGGATCGATTCTAGCCAAGTTACTAGAAAGATCGGTGCAGTCACCCATGTTTCCTTACTCCGGGTGCGCCCGCAAAAATCAGCGTAGTTATTATAATTAACCCGGTTGTGGGGAAACCCAACCTAATTTATCTCTACTAAGGCTGAACTTGAGATCGATCGCCACTTGCGTAAGTGCTACAAATTTGCGGCCATTGACATAAAAAAACTCCCCGGATGTTTCGGGGGGTTGGAGAAATCACAATTGGAGAGATCAAAATTTAACTGTTTTGCTTACCAAAGGGCTGCCCCTAGGAAAAGATTGCAGCCCTTTGGTGTCATCAACAAATCGTTACACAGCTAGAAAGTCAGTTAGACAATCTCGTTAGACCGAGAACAGTTGCAACTCAGTAGCCGCTTGGTACAAATCTACCGGAGTAATTTCATCCAGAGAAGCAGCACCAGTCTTGTTCAACAGCGGATCTTGGTTTTCTGGCTTATCCTTGATCGCTTGCAAGCCACTGAACACATAACCATCGATCAGACCTTGGCTGGTGAGATATTCTAACTTCTGACTGAAGGTGACATCCTCCATCGACTGGACGCCTGCATAAGCCAAGAGCTTATCTTGAGCAACCGCACCTTCGGCGAAGTCCTTGTCAAAGTCATAGTGCTTAGAAGTTTCCAGACCTTTGTCTAAACCTTGACCCGTGGCAAAGTCTTTGAGTTCTACATCATCGATTTGACCATCGCCATTGAGATCCAGGACTATTTCAGCTTCTGCCTCATCAATAGCACCATCACCATTGAGATCGACATTCAGATCGACTAGGTAGGTTTCACGATACCATGCTGGATCGTACAGGGGTGATGCGGACAAACCTTGCCCTTCGGGAGAGTTTATGAATTCATAAACTTTGTCTGCACCGATGTTGAAGACATTCTCTTCGCGATAGTTGAAGACAATATTTTGAGTGAATTCGGCCTTGAAGTAATCGAAGTTGACGAAACCTTTGAGGTTCAGACCGAGGTCAGCACCTTGCTTGAAGATGAAGCCAAAGACATCCTCATAACTGAAGGTGGGTAACTCTTCCAGTTTCAAGCCGAGTTCTTGGGCGATCGCCTCACCATTAGCCTTAACAAAGCCTTCCACATCAACCGGAGTAATCTTGATGCCGCTAGGATTGACTTCGCTGGCAACGCCGACTTCATAGACATATTGCAGAACTTGTAAGTCGGTGACTTGCTCGATCGCCACCCCAAACTTACTGGTTAAATCAGCGCCGTACTCAGCCCGGACAAACTCATAGTCAATGTCATTAGACAGACCGCCATAGATCGCATCAACCACTATGGCATCAGGGAGTTCAGCCACCGCAGTCACATCAATGCCATAACGTTCGGCGATTTTAACTGCGAATTCTGCCTTCAGGTAATCAACTTCCACGAATTCTATGGGGTTGATTCCGAGTTCCACACCCTTATCGAACATGAACTCGATCACTTGCTTATCGGTCAGCTTGGTGACATCGAAAGTATCAACCGGAGCGATTTGATCGGGTTTAAGGTTGCCACTCTTCTGAACTTTCAGAGACTTGGCTTTGAGCTTCATCGAGCGATCGCCAAAGTCACCAGGGTCGCCGCCAAACTTCAGGTCGCCACTCTTGGGTTTGAGGGAACCGCTCTTACCGAACTTGAGAGAACCGCTCTTAAACTTCTGAGAACCACTCTTAATCTTGATACCCGGTGCCGCAAAGTAGTCAATCAGTGCTTGCTTGTTGGCTTCAACATAGCCAGCAATGTCGATCGCAGACAGTTTGACTTCTTCAGCCCCTAAGACTTCCTTGAATTCAGCACTGTAGGCAATATCAATCAGTTGTTTAGTGCTTAAAGTAGCGCCTTCAGCCAAAGTGATACCTAAAGCATCTAAGATGGTGGTTTGCTCCTCAGCGGTCAAGTTTTCAAACTGATAGCCGACGAAGCCAGCATCAATGGTCTTGTAATCTTCCGCTAACCAGGTCTGAACATCCTTACCGGAAGCCGCGATCGCCGCCGCGTAGGTGGTTTCAAAGTAAGCACTTGCCACGAACCCTTCAAGACTGATACCAAGTGCGGCCCCTTCACCGAGCATAAACTCAACAATCTCATCAGGCTTGAGTTCTGCCACTTCCTTGAGATCAATACCTAAAGCATCGGCGATCGCTTGACCATTAGCCTTGACATATTCACTCACCTTGAATGGTGAGATTTCAACGCCTTCCAAAGTTGGTTGGGAGTACAGATACTCAACCAATTGCTTATAGGAGACTTTGGCGATCGAATCTACCCCAAAGGCTGACAGTACAGCCGCTTCACCCAGCTTAGTCACCAAGCCACTCAAGCAGAAGTCAGCATCTAGTCCATCAGTCAACCCGCCAAACTCGGCATCCAGAACCAACTCAGCGCTGAGGGTACTGACATCTTCCACCCCATACAACTCTTTCAGCAGGGCTGCATTTTCTGTGCGATAGAGTTCGATATCTTCCGCAGAAACATAATCAGACAGATTAATGCCAAACTTCCAGCCTTCCTTGACCATGAACTCACGGACTTGACCTTGGCTGAGTTCTGCCACATCGGTGACACCAAAGAAAGCGAGTAATTTGTCCTGATGATCTGTGCTGTACTTAGCAATATCAAATGCTGAAAGTTTCGTCAAACCAGCCTCCAAACCTTCCGTGAAGATATAGGCTTTCAATTCTTCACCTTCCAGGTCTTTCACCAGCAAACCATCAGCGGTGACTTCTTCGCCATATTGAGCCTTGTAATACTCCTCATCAACATAAGGAGCGCCATTACCGAACACAAAATTGATCACATCTTGATCGGTAAAACTTGCCCCAACATATTGAGTCAGCGCCGCCGTAAATTTAGTCTTATAGAATTGGACATCGACCACTTGGGTAAGATCGATTCCCATTTCTACAGCAGGCCGAAAGATAAACTGTTTTAGTTCATACTCAGTCAGGGTTTCGACATCTTCGACCCCAAAGAATTCCTTGAGTTTATCGCTGTAAGTCTCACTTAGAACATCGAACTTAAACGGACACAGTGCGAGTCCTTGTTCCTTCCCTTCATTCAGAGCAAAATCAGTAATTTGCTCATCGGTCAGGTCATCAACTGCAACCCCTAAATCTGCCGCAAATGCTTTCAGTGCTTCTATGTGAACTTCCTTATAGAAGCGGATGTCGATAACGATGCCACCATTGCTAAAGATTTTGTCGAGAACTTGTGCCTCTTCGAGTTGAGCAACGCCTTCTTCCCCGTCGGCAATATCGAATTTTTCCCGAATCTTATCCTTGTGAATTTTCTTGGCAAAACCAGGGTTAAAGAATGGCGACAAATTCAGACCTAGTTCTAAACCTTCCTTAGAGGTAATAAACTCGAACAGTTCGAGGTTATTCTCGATCTTAATGCCCAATGCTTCCAGCTTCTTGCCGTTCGCTGACTTCAGCCATCCTAATTTAATCAATGGGGTCGGACTGAAACCGAGTTCAATACCTTTCTTGATCAACTCTTCCTGGCTGAGTCCGGCAATTTCTGTTTCAGTCAAGCCTTGGGCAATCAGTTTGCTGGTGACTTTGGTCTGAATCACCGTTGAGAAGTAAGACACATTCACAAAAGCGGAAGTGTTCAACCGTGTGTCTTGGGCAAATTTCAAGATAGCGTCTACTTGCTCTTGGGTCAGGTTCGCGAAGTCAAACTCTGGGAACTGTTCTGCCAACTTGTCTTGGTTGTTCTTGATAATGTATTGAACATCAAGAAACGCCGTGGGTGCTGGGATTGGGGAAGCATCATCGCCCGGTTCTTCGCTCGGTTGATCGCCCGGTTGATCGTCCGGTTGATCGTCCGGTTGATCGTCCGGTTGATCGCCCGGTTCTTCCGGAGATACTGGGGTGATCGGCTGACTGTCAGAAGGCAGGGGAATATTTAGCACTAGCTCCGCATCACCATTGGCATTATCAGCATTATCAGCATTATTGGCATTATCGGCATCATCGTCCATTGCACCGCCGATCGCTTCTTGACCTTCGCTCGAGGATATGAACTCTAACAATGACTCCAATGAGATGGATGTGCTAGAAGAACTGCTGATTAGAGTGCTAAAACTGGTGCTGACAAATTCTAACAGAGATTCAAAGCTGATTTCGCTGACTGTAGCTACACCAAAGAAGCTGCTAATCTGTTGGCTGGTGAAGCTAGTTTCCAGAGAGGTAAACAGATTGCTAAAGAATTCAACCAGGGAACCAAAGCTAACTTCAGTGGCACTGCTGACATCAAACAAGCTGCTAATTTGTTGGCTGCTGAAACCAGAAAGACTGGCGATCGCACTGCTGAGGTTGAAAGATTCCGAAGTTTGTAACCCTTGGGCAAAGGACTGGTCGATCGCATAAGAAACCAGTGCAGTCGCATCAATTTGAGCAACTTCAGTCACATTGAAAACACTTTGCAGTAAACTGCTATTCGCTTGAGCAAAGAAGCCCAGATCCAAAAACTTGCTGATCTTGCGTAGCTCTGTGAACCCATAATTAAACATATGCTCAAATGCTGTGGTCAGACCAGCTTCTACAGCTTCAGCCACATCAGGGTTCAGGCTGAGATATTCTTGGACATCAAAAGCACGACTAAACTTGCGTTTTTCCTTGCAACCATACTTAAACAAATGCTCGATCGCGCTGGTTTCACCGGCTTCTACTGCTGCCTTCACATCAGCATTCAAGCTCAGATATTCTTCAGTATTAATCAAGGGATTAAACTTCCGACCCTCTTTCATGCCGTATTTTTTAAAGTGTTCCAGGGCGCTGGTGACACCGCTTTCAACCGCCTCGGCTACATCTGCATTTTGTTCTAGGTAGTAGCTGCTCTTGAAAATATAGCTAAATTCACGCTTTTCAAATTGACCATATTGGAGGTAGTGCGCGATCGCATTAGTTTCACCCGCTTCTACCGCTGCCTTCACATCAGCATTTTGTTCTAAGTAAGCCTCAACACTAAAAATGCGGCTGAATTGACGGAATTCATACTTGCCATATTTGACAAAATGTTCAATCGCAGTAGTTTCACCGGCTGCCACCGCTTGAGCTACATCTGGATTTTCTTCAAGATAAACATCCTCATCAAAAATACCGGAATCTTCTACCTCAGCGATTTCGGCAGAAATAATTTCCGCTTCTGTCGCGTCTTCCGTTACTTCCGCCGTCGCTTCTGCGGTTACATCATCAGTGGTTTCCGCAGTGGTTTCCGCCGTTGTTTCTTCGGTTACTTCTTCAGTCGCTTCCGTTGTTGCTGGGGCGGTTCCTGCTAATTTACTGCTGGCGGAGCGATTTTCCCCAACACTGGTTAGACGTAATCCGAAGTCCTGACTCAAAAACTGATCGACTGTTAAATCACCCGCTGCATTAGATAGAGTAAAAGTCGTGGATTGGATGTCATCAGTAACGATTCCTTCTGTACCAATTTCTACCCCACCATCAAATAGATCGGGATTAACATTCACACCACCACCCAAATCATTAACACTATCAGCGGCAAAAGAAGAACTGGTTACATTGTCTCCCGTGACGGTCATTCCTTCTAATGCAGCATTGTCAGCAACATTAAAGAAAACTCCCCGGATATCGCCGATGGGATTTATCTTATCAAGGCTGACTTGAACCCCAGCTTCGACTTGTTCAAGTTTCACTTGAGCGGTTGTGCCATTTCCATTGGTCACGTCAATGAGATCGATGGTGACAAATTGATTGTTTTGATTTTGGTCGTCCATAATAATTCTCCGGTTTTCCTGAATTAAACTCTGGTCTTATGTTTGTGGTAATTTTCTGAGGAAAATTTTCTTGGGGATTGTTCAGAAAATATACATTTGCCATCCTTCCTTGTCTTAGGCATCGACTGATTAGGCGATCGCAATTTCATGTTTTTTTGCGGATTGTATAAGTGCTACCCTGAATATTCTTGATATATGGTCTATCTAATGCAGTCGTTTTTTGGGTGTTCGGTGATTTTCCTATTGTTTCTGCCCAAGACAACGCATAAATTTTATTTCTATCCTATAATTTATGTAGCTTATTTTTTCTACTGTAGCTTATTTTTTTCTAACTGTCTAGATGTTTTTTTGAAGTTTTTATAAAGCTTAAGCTTTATAAAAACTTCAAAAATATTAAATTAAAAGCTATTAAATTTTAATAGCTTTTATTCAGAGCCGTGAACATAGATGTATTTTTTTGTAATTAAGAAACATTCAGCAGAAAATTCAATATTTTTTATAAAAAAAGCACTAAAAAAATTGATATAATTAAGCTAGAAATTTAATTCTTAATCATATATTTTATAAATTAATTTTAGTAACTTTATATTTTTTGCATAAAAAATCAACAAAAAAACCTAAAGCCACAGATTTTGCACCAAAGACATGGCTCGTGAATCATTAATCATTATGTATTTTATTAATTAAATAGAAATAATCAATGAATTTTTACCCACCAGATTAACTCCCCTGAAAATCTCAATTAAACCGGAGATTTGATCCAGAATTAATGAGTGAAGGATGCCAGGGTGATTAATTTTTTCAAAGCTACCAGTATCCATCTTCATTTTTCTACCTTTTATCTGCTTTGCCTCGATCTATTCTGATGGGAGGCTCACTAATTTGATCGGCACCACTCTAGTGAACCTACTCCCTCCAAGACGGGAAAGGTCATTGATAGGTTCCCTAAAATATTCTGGTGGAGTTTTTTTTCAGAGCATTTCAATTGTGTAGTTTTGTAAACTAGGCTCTGATGTCTTAGCAGTATTGGATTATCAGACCTAGGCTGACCTGTTAAATCTTCACTTCAGAATTGAGAAATCCTTAGCCAATTTTTATGTATGTCAGTGATTCTACGGATATGCGATCGCTTCTGATGGCGATCGCCTTTGACGATCTCTGAGAAAAATTTACCCCAATCAATACATCCTGGATCCCAGGCTCGATTCCCTCGTCTGAGCAACGCGCGATCGCGATTAATGGCGATCGACAGAAGCAATCCCCGACAGCTTACTGCCTTAATATCTAATTATTTAATATCTAACTCTTAATCAGCAATATTTTCGCCCTGGGCAAGGGACTCTCTGGAACGCTTGGTGATAGAAACAAGAATAAAGAGACGGAATCTGCAACGTTGGTGGTTGAAAGATTCCGTCTCTATGGGGGATATCTAAATCCGGGAATGTTTGGAAGGCTTTTTTGCCCAATCAGTCATCTAATCTTGATTCCATTATCACAGGGCTTAATTTTCGGCGTAAGCTTTGAGTGCATAATCACGAAATCGGTCGAGATCCGCTTGAATGGTTGATTCCACCACTCGGCCTAAAAACAGGTTATCCATAATTTCGCCCAAAAATCCGGGAATTTTATAGGAGATGGTCAGTTTCACAATGCTTTTATTGTGGCGGTCATAAAAACGAACAGCCCCTTGGTTAGGCAGTCCATCAATGGATTCCCATTGAATAATCTGATTTGGGACTAATTTTAAAATCCGAGAAAGCCAACTAAATTCAAATCCCCCAGATGCGAGTTTCCATTTAGATAAATCAGGGTCGTCTTCTAGAATCTCCACGGATTCAATCCACTTCATCCACCGAGGCATTTGTTCTAAATCAGACCAAAGACTCCAAACAAAGTCTATGGGGATGTCTACTTCCACAAAAACGCTGTGTTCTAGCCAATTTTTCATGACAATCAAACAATATAGAAAATTTCTGAATTTTAGCAATTATATCATTAATTCAGGTATTGGGGTTAATGGAAAATATTTGAGGCGATCGGCTTGATTTCCCTTTTCTGAATAGCGAAATCGTTGGCTCTCCAGATATCTGAAGAGAATGGGGTAAAGGAATGGGGGAAATTCATCTAGGGAATCGGCTCAATACCTTGATAATTTGATTTTGACTTGATTTTGACTTGATTTTGACTTGATTTTGACTTGATTTTGATCCTGGATCATTTTTTCGGGTTTAAACCGAATAAATACAAATCACATTAGACAAGAGTGCAAAATAAGGGATCGATCCCCCAATTCCCCTTAAAAGCGCCACTCGGCTTTTGAGAATTTTGCCTTCTTGTCTATTGGCTTTCTCTTTGGCTTTTTCTGTGAACCCCTACATGGCGATTGGCTGACCCCGATACTTTTCGACTAACTTTTCTTTGGAGTTTTGCCAGTTTCTTCGATTGCTTTCTACAGGCTCCGGTTGATAGGTTAGCCAGGGCTTTTATCCCCAAATCTATCCCAACTACATCTACTATTTTATCTGTGGGGGCAACGGGAACATCTAGAGAAAAGAGGAAAGAGGTGAACCATGAAAGAGGTGAACCATGAAAGAGTAAAGAGTAAAGAGGTGAACCATGAAAAATATTCTCTCTCCTCTCTCCTCTCTTCTCTCTCCTTCATTTTTGGGGTCGGGAACGACCGGGAGTCTTTCATAAGTTTTTAGACAGCCGATAACTGGTACTTTCAGTTTATTTGATGATAAGATTTTAATTGTCCCATCCAATGTAAAGCTGTCCTGTCTACCTTTTTTCTTAAATTTTGGTCGTGCTTTCTTTTTTTTAAAGCAATCTTGCCACCGTTGGGTGAGATGACAAATAAGCGTACTGAGGCGCACATTTGGAAACTTCATAGTACCAGGGACTTTCTGGCTTGACTAATTTATTTAACCATTTATGTAAGTCAATGGCTGTAGAAAATTTAATTTTTTCTTCTGGGCTACAATGAGTATTATGTGATAAAATACCTAAACATAAACCGTGACCCCAATTGTAGGCATGACGTGCCACTCCCGCATGGCGAGCAAGTTGTTGCCGTTGGGTTTGATTGATTTTAAGTTGTGTTTTAAACCCTAATAACATGGAGTCATAATTCCCACGCGCCTAACCAGATCCAATCTTACCACCACTAATGACCAGATTGACAATTTGAATCTAACAATCGCAGGTCTTTCCTCTGGAAATTTATGACGATTTGAGGAATTTTGGGTAAGATTGGGTAAGATTGGGTAAGTTTTCGGCTTCTGTAGTTAACCCCTATTTTTTGTCACGGCTAAGAAAAAATTAGCATAGACTTGCGTCGTTAATCGGGAAGCATCTGAGGCTTCTATTACTCATAATCGACAATCCCATGCACGCAAAAGTCATTCTGACCATTAGTCAAGGTCAACTCCAAGGAGAGATATTTGAGTTTGATTCTCGCGCCACTTGTATTATTGGCCGAGCCCAGGAGTGCCACCCAAGAATCCCCGATCGCAGAAGCAACCGGGCAATTTCTCGGTATCACTGCCTGCTGGACATCAACCCACCCGCCATCCGAATCAGAGATTTTGGCAGCAAAAACGGCACCTTCGTCAACGGGGCAAAAATTGGCCAACGGCAACCCCATCAAACTGCTCAACAAGGAGCAAAGCTCAACTTCCCCGAATACGACTTAACCGACGGGGATAAAATCAAAATAGGCAACACAGTTTTCCGAGTCAGCGTAGAAGCCGATGGCGGCCCATCTGCTCCTCTTCCCGATGGCGGCCTATCTCCTCTCTTGTCTGGGGGAAATTTCCCCGCACCAGAACACAACCGCTCCTGTGCCCCTCTTCGAGCAATAAATCTCAGAGATACTGTGGAGCAACTACTCAGCCAAACCGGGAGCGATCGCCCTTCGTGCTGCCAAGGTTACGCAATTCAAACAACTTTGGGCAAAGCAAGCAGTAACAAATATGGGGAAGTACACTTAATTCGTCGCACCAACACCGGAGAAAAATCAGCGCTGAAAATCATGGTGCCACAAGTGGCAGTCAAGGAATCAGCCCAAAACTGGTTTTTGGCAGAAATGGAAAAAAGCAAATTATTGAGGCATCCCAACCTCGTCCGACTGAAAAACTTCTGTTTTGCCAACGGGCTATTTTTCCTAGTTGAAGAGTTCTGTAACGGCGGCAATGTTGAGGAACTGATGGCTCAACGAGGCGGTAAATTACCCCCGAACGAAGCGGTGGCCATTGTTTTACAGGTTTTGGAGGGATTGAGCTATGGGCATAGTGCTGGTTTAGTCCACGGGAATTTAAAACCAAGTGAGTTTTTCTTGACTGATATAGGAGGTATATGTTTTGCCAAACTGGGAGTTTTTGGATTAGATCGGTCTTTTGACTTGGCTGGGTTTAGCGGCCAAAGTCTTACGGGAACTAAAGGGTCAATGCCATTTTTTATGCCTCGGCAGCAAGTTCTCAATTTTAAGTATGCTGAACGATCAGTGGATGTTTGGGCCGCCGCCGCTTGTCTTTATTACATGATTACAGGCACTTATCCTAGGGATTTTACTCATAATAGAGATCCATTTTTGACCGTATTAACTACGGAGGCAGTGGCGATCGCCAAACGTTGCCCCGATATCCCCAGACCTCTGGCAAAAGTTATTGACTGGGCATTGGTAGATAACCCAGAAATTCAGCTTAAGTCTGCGGTTGATTTGAAAAACGCTTTGCTAAAAGCTCATCGTTAGTCTGGTGGCTGGTTGATTGGCTGGTTGATTGGTAGGTTGATTGTTTGTAAAAAGTTGTAGTGGGTTGGTAATGCTTACGTCCGCTATAGTGATAGGTCTGATAGGTCTATGGAAATACAGTTTTCTAATTCTTGGCAAGTAGGCGATGTTCTCCTGGGACTATATGAAGTTCTGGCAGTGCAGACCCAATCTTCTGAGTCTCCTGAGTCTCCTGAGTCTCCTGGTATGGGAACGCGTTATCACGTGAGGCACCTGGGCTGGGATGTCCAACTGATAATGAGCGTTCCTAAACCGAAAGTCTTCCTTGGCGATCGCTCCATCGCCGACCGGGTTAAAGCTTGGGCAGATTTGGCATGGCATCCGCTATTAGTCAATTGCTTCTATGGGCGCTCCTTGCCCCCAAAAAATCTTGAACTCGCCGGTGAAAGCCGTTTCGCCATCTTCACCGAGTTTGTCACTGGCAATACCCTAGATGATGAAATTCGGTCTGGTAGGTTGTACCAAGGAACCAGTAACGCGGTTTTGGCCAGAATTTTAGACATAGCAATAAAATCCGCTTGGGCGCTGGCTTATATCCACCGGAGTGGCGTAATTCATCAAGGGGTTCGTCCAGCAAATCTCCTCCTGTGCCCTGATGGTTTGGTTAAACTAAATGACTTTGTTACTTTCTGGGGACTCGGTGCCTCTGCCCAAAGCGATCCATCCAATAATTTCTGTTTCGATCCCTATTTTTCCCCAGAACAAGTCAAGTCTTTGTCTTTAACCCCAACTGTGGATTGTTGGAGTTGGGGGCTGTTGGTTCTGGAAATGTTCCAAGGAAAACGCACCTGGTCTGCGGGATCCGCCGCTGCCCAAGCTTTGAAGTCTTATCAGGAGTCTGGGGAATTTTCCCCATTTTCCCCAGGTTCGTCTGGTAGGAACACCGACCAAATGCCCAGTTCGCAAACGCCCGGTGAGATGCCCAGTCCGCAAATGCCCAGTGAACTATGCTGGTTGTTGCGCCGCTGTTTCCGCAAGAACCCCACCGATCGCCCCACCTCTGAGGAAATTTCCTCAGAGTTAGAAAAAATCTATCTGCTCTCTACTGGGGTTGCCTATCCCTGTAAACATACCTGTACATATAATTTTGTCAGTTGGGCTAAGGAACGAAATCCCACCTACTATCTGGCATCTCTCAACAATAAAGCATTGTGTTCCCTAGACTTGGGCTTTTTCCCTCGCGCTCTCCAACTGTGGGATAAGGCTCTGGAAATTAACCCCGCTCATTTAGAGTCGGTCTACAATCAGGGCTTGTTTCTCTGGCGCACCGCTCGAATTGATGACGTGACTTTGATAAGTAAGCTGGAAGCTCTCCGGGATTTCTATGATAGTCAACAGGTAGATGATTTGTTGAATCTGGTTAATTTAGAACGCGGCGTAGGGGCAGGCGTAGGAGCGACTACTTCAGGTGAACCTCTACCGCAGCCTTTTTCCTCCCCATCCTCCCCATCCCCCCCATCCTCCCCACCCTCCCCATCCCCCCCATCTTCCTCGCGGGGCTACGGGGGCGAAGGGCTGATGGGACTAATTCGCCAGATTCCTAACCACACCAATTTGATTTCGTCCGTCTGTTTTACCGGCGATGGTCGCTTCTTTCTGTCCACTAGCGATCGCCACACTTTTAAGCTTTGGTCCGTAGCCACCGGCGAATGTCTGCACACTTTCGTCGGTCACACCCAGGAAGTTAAATGCGTCTGCGTTAGCGCTGATGGCAAGTATGCTCTCTCTGCCAGTTGGGATCGCACCATGAGACTTTGGGATGTTATTTCCGGCAACTCACTGAGGATTTTTCCTCACAACCCGCACTTTGGCGAACAGGAAGGCCAACAGGAAGGCCAACAGGAAGGCCAACAGGAAGGCCAACAGGAAGGCCAACAGGAAGGCCAACAGGAAATCTTTACCATAGCTCTCAGTGCCAACGGGGTTTTCGCCCTCTCCAGTAGTGGCGATCGCTTTAGTTTATGGCATATGTCAACCGGCGAATGTCTGCGTAGTTTTGTTGGTCACAAAGGAGATGTCCTTGCTTTAGCCTTAAATAGCAATGCCCCCTCCCATGCCCCCTCTTATGCCCTCTCTGGCAGTCTGGATAAAACCATTAAACTCTGGGAGGTTGATACGGGAATTTGTCGGCAAACTCTCCACGGTCATCAGCGAGAAGTCACCTCCGTATGCTTCAGCAATAATGGTGACTATGCTCTGTCCGGCAGCCGCGATCGCACCCTAAAACTCTGGCAACTTTCTACCGGGGATTGCCTACAAACCATGTTCGGTCACGGGGATGAAGTTACTTCGGTCTGCCTAACCCCTGATGGCAACTACGCTTTGTCCGCCAGTTCCGACCATACCTTG
This sequence comes from Planktothricoides sp. SR001, assembly GCF_001276715.1. Taxonomy (GTDB): domain Bacteria; phylum Cyanobacteriota; class Cyanobacteriia; order Cyanobacteriales; family Laspinemataceae; genus Planktothricoides; species Planktothricoides raciborskii. Next base: position 31,687 of record NZ_LIUQ01000011.1, read on the forward strand.
AAACTCTGGCATCTGGAAAACGGACGTTGTTTACGCACCTTTGAAGGTGACAATGGCGCTATTACTTCCCTGTGCTTGAGTCCTGACGGGCAAATAGCCCTCTCAGGCAGCATGGATCATACCCTGAAACTCTGGTATATTCGCCCCCCCCAAACTCCCGCGATCGCGACAAAGCTCCTCTGCACCCCACACCGGGGTAGAGGGGATGAGGGGATAAGAGGCAGAGGGGATGAGGGGCTTTTGCTCGATGGCGGCTCCCCGGCTCGATTGGCGGCTCCTCCGCTCGATGGCGGCTCCCCCGCTCCCCCACACAAGAGCACAAGAGCACAAGAGCACAAGAACACAAGAACACAAGAGCACAAGAGCATCCCTAGACAGTCTAAAAAATACAGGATTTTCCACTTGCCGAAAAAATCATTTGTTGCCGCTGCTGAAGAAATTACCCTGGCAGAACACAGTAGTACTATTGGCCCCGCTGTTCTGAGTGCTGACGGTCGCATCGCCCTTTTTGCTGGAAGTTTAGATAAGTCTTTTGTGGGAATGTTCAGCGTTGATGAGCGTTGCTGTAGCGGCGAATCTACCGACGAAGCACCGAGTAGGGCGGTCGGAGGCGATCGGGAATTCGTCGGTCACAAAGACCAAGTGCGAAGCTTAAGCTTAAGTTCAGATAACTCCACCGCCCTCTCTGGTAGTGCGGATAAAACCGTGAAACTCTGGGAAGTGGCCACGGGCAAATGTCTTTGTACCCTAACCGGCCACCAGGATGCAGTTAATTCCGTAAGCTTTAGTGCCGATGGACTCTATGTTATCTCTGGAAGTAGCGATCGCACTATCAAACTTTGGGATATCGCCACGGGCAAATGTCTCTATACCCTCAAAGGTCACTACGGAGCAGTTAACTGCATATATCCCAGTCCTGACGGTCGCTACCTCCTCTCTGGCAGCGCCGATACAACCCTCAAGGTTTGGGATTTACGTCAGCAAAAATGTCTGCGGACTTTTAAAGGTCATCAAGGCAGCATTACTTCCCTGCAAATCAGCGCCGACGGTGCGATCGCTCTCACCGGCAGCACCGATAAAACCCTCAGACTGTGGCACCTCCATCAGTCAAAGTGCCTGCAAACCCTCATAGGACACACCGCTGAAGTAACTTCTGTTTGCCTAACCCAAGAAGGTCGCTACGCCCTCTCTGCCAGTCAAGACCAAACCGTAAAAGTTTGGCAAGTAGCTAATCGTCAATGTCTGCATACCTTTATGAGAATACCCAGTTCTGGGGGCGACGTTTCCCTAAGTGTTTCCCCCCTAAGTGTTTCTTTAAGTGCAGACGGCCGTTATGCTCTCTGTAGCAGCGCTATGACCCTAAAACTTTGGTCGCTGGACTGGGAACTAGAAAACCGCGACCCAGCACCTTGGGATGAAGCCGCCCGCCCCTACCTAGAAGTGTTTCTAACTTTACACACCCCAGGAACCCATATCCCAGGAACCCATATCCCAGGAACCGAGGTAGGGGAAAATAGTGAGGAAAATTCCTCAGAGGAAATACCCACCTGGACAGAGGCAGATTTTCAACAACTACTCCGCATTCTCTCGTGGAGTGGTTACGGTTGGTTAGAACCAGAAGGGTTGAAAACTCAATTAGAAGCAATGGCCGCTAATTGGCAGTGGTTATCTCCCTTTATCGCTGAAATTTCCTACTCGGAGTTAGAATATGAAGGAACTCAGCTAACTTATTACGCCCCAGAAAGTGTGTCAAAAGAGGAGCCCGCCATCGGCAGAGGAGCAGAGGAACCCGCCGTCGGCAGAGGGACCCGCGGTCGGATGATCGGCCCGCCGTCGGATGAGGGGCTTTTGCTCCCCGGATCCCCGGATCCCCGGATCCCCGGCACCCCCGCTTCCCCGCACCCCACCTACCCTGACGCGATTACTTTAGTAATCGAATCAGGTCCATTGAAAGGACAAAAGTTTCATTTTAATAGTCGCACTACTTGCGTAATTGGTCGGGGTCAAGGCTGTATTCCGCTTCTTCCCAACGACTCCAGTCATCAAACAGTCTCTCGCTATCACTGTTTGTTAGATGTTAACCCACCTTTTTCTATTAGAATTCGCGATTTAAATAGCAAAAATGGCACTTTTGTGAATGGCCAAATTCTGGGTAAAGATATCAAAGATACTGTCGCAGGAAATATCAAGTATGAAATGAAACTGAATGATGGCGATCGCTTTAAACTTGGTTACACATCTTTCGCAGTTTTGATTAATAGTAAACCGTCAAAAGAGAATATTGATCAAAATTTTTTGAATTTAAATTCATCAATAAAAGGCAATTTATTCTTTAATTTGCCCAACGATTCGGCCAATAATTCATCGGGATTACCAATATTACCGACAATTGAAGGCTATACTATTTTGGATGTTTTGGGTCGGGGACGCACCAGTCAAGTACACTCAATTCGTCACAATGAAACCGGGCAAATTATGGCTTTGAAAGTGCTGCAACCTCAGTCCGGGAAGCAGTCCGGGAATCAATGGGAAAAAATCGCCTCCTTCCTGCGGGACTTAGAAAACCTGAAAAAGTTGCGTCACCCCAACATAATCCAACTCATTGACTACGGCTATTGGGGCGGACAGTTTTTCCTAATCCTTGAACATTGCCCTGGGGAAAATGTAATTAAACTGATGCAGCAACAAGGAAAATGTTTATCAGTAGAAAAATCCCTAGAAATTATTTTTCAAGTGCTGGACGGTCTGGATTATGCTCATCATCTGGATGTGCCATTTGGAAAACAAGCGAACGTTTTGAGTGATGGTAAGGGTTTGTTTCATGGAACTTTGAAACCAGCAAACATCTTTTTATCTGGTGTATTATCTGGTGTATTATCTGGTGTATTATCTGGTGTAAAGCCTAATACGCCCCAAGAAGTAAAAATCCGAGTTAAGCTGAGTGATTATGCTTTAGATAAGGCGTTTGATTTGGCAGGTTTGGGGGGTTTAACTATGACGGGAATTAAACCTCGTCAACCGATTTTTATTTGCCGTCAACAAGCTATTGATTTTAGATGCGTACAGGCTGAGTTGGATGTGTGGACAGCAGCAGCTTGCTTATATTTTATGCTGACTGGTCGTTTTGTTCGCAATTTTGTTGGCGAAAATCCTTGGTTGACGGTGCTACAAACAGAACCAGTGCCAATTGGCGATCGCCACCCAGGTATCCCCAAGGCTTTGGCAGAGTTGGTGGATTTGGCTTTAGGCGATCGAGGGCATATTTATTTTAAAAAGGCGGCGGCATTTAAACAGGCTTTAGAATCAGTATATCCGTAGGGGCGAAGCATTCCCGTAAAAAATTTACGCTTCTAACCATAAATTATCGGCGGGAATGCTTCGCCCCTACATTAAGCTGTAACCAGTTAATTAGAATTACAAAACTTGCGATCGCGCTCGGACTCAGGCTCCTGCCACGCATAAGCAAAATGGCTGACCGAATCAATTCGATTACCCAATCGACGATAGATATCATCCATTTGCGCCTCTAAACTGGGACGATCCTTAATCGACTTACCCCAGTCTCCCGCTAAAGCGGGAATAATTCTCGTTTGCGGGGACGCCATCGACACCACGCGCTGGATTTCATCCACAATACATTGAGTTTTCCCACAATTAGCATAAGCCATCGGATGGAACTCCATACTGGCAGGAAATCTATCCCACGGCTGCAACCGAGAATCATAACCCCGCTCTCCCACAGGGCGATTTCCTCCTGGGAAAAACACCGCCCCGGCAGGTAAACCTTGCGCCTCTATCGGCTCGATCGCTAAAGCTACAAAATCCAAAATTCCCTGCACCGCATGGGCTACACTCAGATACCACAATTCCCATTGCAACTGGGATTGAAGCTGTTCTGGGGTAGCCACGGTTTTGGTGGCAACGACCGAACGCCCTTGCCACAAGGGTTCGCCTTCACCGGAATACAACTGGTTAACATCAGCAATATCCTGGGTTGTCACCGTACCATTAGCAACAAACCGGCGAATCAACTCCCTGCCTTTCTGATTCAATGCCCTTTGATAAAGAGTTTCTCGGGAAGCTTGAGAATAAATCCAAAGTTGCTGTACATTGCTGACCACGGACGCGGATCCGACACCTCGCAAGTAACGCACATAGTCAAACAACATTCCATCGGGCTGGCGATCGAGAACTTCTGAAATCATTAAGGCGTAATCCTGCCTAGCTTGGGGGCTATAAGGATCGATAAAGACATGACTCTCCTGAGACTCTGCCTGACTATGAAGTCCTAATTCCTGGCTGATATTCATGGTGTGTTGACCCTGACCATTCATAGCTAGGGCAGACTGTCGCATAGGGTCTTGGGCATAAGTGTGGCCAAAATTCATAGTGAAGTGCCAAGCGTAAACTTTCAGTCCCCGCTGGCGGCCTTTTTTAATCACTTCTGCCAGGAGGTCTAGGTTTTCTAATCCAGGAGTTCTAATCGCCGAAGGCCAAGGAGTAGGATTGTCAGATACGGGCAGCAAGACTTGACCATCATAGAAGGTTTCTACATATACCTGGTTATATCCTTTATTGACGATTCGATCCAAAAGAGCGTCGAGGTTTCCGGGTCTGGCATCACAGGGATATAACCGCAACCAAATTGCTTGATTTTTCGGCCAGTTCTGATTACGACAAGTGTTCAGCCGTTCTGCTTGTGTTTGTAAGAGGGCATCATATTCCTGCTGGGCTTGGCTGTCCCCGGCAACTGCTGCCTGCCGCAGGTCATTTTTCTTTGCCACTTCGTCTGCGGACAGTTGGCAGGTGGGACGCATTACCCCTTGGGCTTGCTGCGAGGGTAGGGCGGTGGTGATGATGGCAGTTAAGAACGCCAGGCCCAGGGAGGAAGCTATTTTCAGCCCGGGAAAAGGCCGTGAACTCGCGGGGGGTTTTTTGGTTGATTTTCCCGTTAGCGATCGTGGGAACAACATGAAACAATCAGACATATAGTGAGTGGTGTTAGAGGAGGACATAGAGAGATAATTTACTTCTTCCCTGCTCTGGAAAACTTAGCAGGAAAAAAATAAGCGTTTAACTTGACTATTTTTTCTGCTTTAGGTTCACCAAAAGCAAAACACCTTAAAGGGCATTTTTAGCATACCGCGATTCAAGCGATATGTTTACGATCCGGGATTCAAATTTTTAAATCATATGAACAGCTTTTTAAATTATCAGAACAGCAATAAGTTTTTTTTATTTTTTAGTTCTGAATTTATTTTAGGTCAGTTTTGGGGCGTTTCCTTGGTTGCTAAATTTTTTCAGCACCAAAAAATCCGCAGATATCGATATCTTCTATAACCGTTTCTATAACTTACTATAAGTTTCTATAAGTTTCTAGAACTTACTCTAATTTACTGCATCAGATTTACTTAGTAAATCTCCATATCCCCAGAGGTTTGCGCGAGTTAGTGAAACTATTCTGTTTCTAAGGGTTTTTAAGGTTTACTTAAATATTTATAAACGCTCGAAAAAGTCCCAAAACCCATTGCCAGACTCAAGATAACGCTGGCGAAAAATGGATGGACGGATAGATTGATTAATGGTATAATTAAAGCTCGATCCGGGACGATGATATAGAGAAGACTGGCAGCGATGATTCCTGCCATTCCTAACCCAGCGGCTAAGGCTTGCAGTTGAGTTTCTAAACGCCTTCGTCGTTGCAATTGAGCTAATTCTATTAAGCCCCGCATAGAGGAAATAGTTTGCTCTAACAAGAATTGTCCGGGTTTAAACTTGTTGACATGACTTTGGAGCTTTTTTTGACAAATTTCAGCATCTTTTTGGATAAATCGGGACAAAAATTTCACCGATGATTCATCTTTAATTCCTAATGACTCGATCCGCTGCAACGTTTGTTGATATCGATCGCGGCTGAAGGCGATCGCTTCCTGTAAAGTTTCTAAATCTCTTAATAATTCGGCATAGCCTAAAGCCAATTGGGGAAAGTTGCCGAATTGATTCCACAAACACTCTAAAACCTGATTTGAGCATCCATTTTTGTCAAAGCCAATCCTTTCCATTTGTGAAATCTGATTATGAATATTATGATAAGCTTCAGCAATTAAATCATGCTTTTTTTCGCTTTCGACAGCCACTGCTACGATCTGATGGCTATAAAAAAATAACTGAAAAAATTCTCTTTGACATTTTTGATAAACTTGTTCGATTTGCCTCTCGACTAAAAACCAAATTAAGATATGGGGAATCGTGGTGACATTAGCAGTGAGACCATATTCAAAAACTGGAGAACCTAGCAGTCTACCTTCCCCTTTAAATGACGGTTTGATTTCAATGGCAGTCAAAAGCTCACTTAAAACGAGATCGCTCAAGGATTTTAAATATTTCTGGTCAGTTTTGGCTTGCAACTTTTGTTCGGGAGTCAATAAACTCGTAACCAACAAAGTTTGGCCGATAAAATTCTCTAAATTACCCTCAGTATTATCCTCAGTATTATTCTCATGTTTCCGGTCAATAATTAACGGATAGTTTTGGCTGAATTCCCGGAAAATTTCTATGGGCACTTCTAGTAACTTTCCCGAACCTGCTTCCCGTTCAGGAATATGCAGATTAAACCACAACCCATAACTTTGATCGATTTCTTGATAGTTAGCATATCCCCAGACCGGATAGTCTTTTTCCCGGATTTTAATCTTGTGAGCAAAGCGAGACTGACTCTTTTGGGGAGTCATCTCATAGAAAAACCTCAGCATATTTGGGTTTTCCTGTGTTGTTTCTGACGTATTCTGGGGCGTTTCTGGCGGTGATTTTAATACGCCACTTGCTCTGGCGCCTACGGAACCCGACGGCGCACCGCAGTGGCTTTGGTTTAACAATTTTTCACCATGTTGATAAATCTGCTGTGTTTCTACGGGCTTGCCCTCATTTTTTAACTCAAACCCATAAAAATATAAACTAGGAGCATATATGCGATCGCCACTCATAATCATATCAACTATATCCCACCTCAACACTCTTACATAAAACCAGGAAAGAGGAGAGAGGAAAGAGAATTCTCTATTCTCTATTCTCTATTCTCTCTCCTCTATTCTCTCTTCTTGATCGCCGCCCTTACAGATAGACTATGCCAAAACGCTGGCTCGAATTGACTCTACATTAGTTGCGATACCCGGTGCATAGACTTTAGCCACATAATCGGCAATCATGCGATCGGTGTTAAATAATGGGCCGTTGGTTTTGATGGAGGCTTTCATCATCTGAATCCAGCCATGAGGAATGCCGTTGGCATCTCGGTCATAGTACAACGGGACAATTTCCTCTTCTAATAACTTGTAGAGGGCTTCGGAGTCGATTTTATCCTGGAGTTCTTGGTCGGTGGTATGGGCATCTTCCCCGATCGCCCACCCATTAATTCCCTTGCCATCGGGGCCTGCTTGGTAGCCTTCACACCACCAACCATCGAGGACGCTACAGTTAATCCCCCCGTTGAAGCAGACTTTTTGGCCGCTGGTGCCCGATGCTTCCAGGGGACGACGGGGCGTATTCAGCCACACATCCACCCCTTGCACCAATTTCCGGGCGGTGTACATATCGTAATCGGGGATAATCACCACGCGATCGCGCAATTGTTCGTGGTTGCGAGACCAATCAAACAACCGTTGCAAAATCCGCTTGCCTTCTTCATCAGCGGGATGGGCTTTCCCGGCAAAGATTAGCTGCACTGGGCGATCGGGGTTGCCCAAAATTGCCAGCGATCGCTCGATATCTCGTAGCAACAGATAACCGCGCTTATAGGTACTAAATCGACGGGCAAAACCAATGGTCAACACATTTGGATCGAGCATTCGGTCTATGGCTTCAATCCAAAACTGATCTTCACCCCGTTCTTTGCGGGCTTGCTTGAGTTTAGCCCGCGTATGGGCAATCAAGTAATCTTTCAGCATCAGGTGCCGCCACCAGAGTTCTTGATCGGGAATTTGCTCCACATTCGCCCACATTTGCGGATCGGCAATTTTACTTGACCAGTCTTGACCCAGGTATTCTGTATAAAGGTCATCTAGCAGAGGCGCCGTCCAAGTGCGAGCATGAACCCCATTGGTAATATGGCCAATAGGCACCTGATCCACGGAACCCTGGGGATAGAGAATATGCCACATTTTCCGAGAAACCTCCCCATGCAGGGCTGAGACGCCATTGGCAGTACGACACATCCGCAATGCCAGCACCGTCATGCCGAAAGGTTCCCAGGGATCGTCCAGGCGACGGGCGCCCAAGGCCATAAACTGATCTTCCGATAAACCTAATTTTGTCCAATAACGGGAAAAATAGGACTCAATTAGGTCACGAGAAAACACATCATGGCCAGCAGGAACTGGGGTATGGGTGGTAAACACACAGCGATCGCGCACCGTCGCTTCCACTTCATAGAAAGACTTACCCGTTTTCAGCATTTCTTGCCGCGCTGCTTCCAAAGTGCAAAACGCCGCATGGCCTTCATTCAAATGACAAATAGCAGGCTCAATTCCCACAGCTTTTAAAGCTTGGAAACCCCCAATTCCCAGGATAAATTCTTGAGCAATGCGGGTTTCTGCATTCCCACCATACAAATGGCCGGTCAGCCAACGGTCAACCAAATCATTATCTTCGCGGTCAGTATCTAATAAATAGAGATTGACTCGTCCCACCTGGGCTCGCCAAATTTGAATTTTCACAAGACGTTGACGAATTTCCACTTCAACGGTTATGGGGTGTCCTTGTGAGTTGACCATCAACTCCAGAGGCATAAGTTCAAAATTGTTATCCACATAATAATCTTCTTGCCAGCCATGACGGTTGATGCGTTGCCGGAAATAGCCCTGGCGATACATCAAACCCACCGCTACCAGGGGCACCCCTAAATCCGAGGCGGATTTTAGATGGTCTCCGGCTAATATGCCCAAGCCTCCAGAATAAATGGGCAGGGATTCATGGATGCCAAATTCCGCGCAAAAGTAAGCCACGGGACTGGTGGGTGAAATTTGCGGAGCCACGCGAGATGCCCAGGTATCCGCCTCACTCATGTAACGCTGAAATTGCTTGAAGACGGACGTGACTCGTTTGATATAAATCGGATCGTTGGCAAGCTGACTCAAGCGCACTTGGTCAGCAAATCGTAACAAGGCAACCGGATTATGATTACACTTTTGCCATGTTTCTGGATCGATGTTCCGAAATAGGGAAATGCGCTCTGGAGTCCAACTCCACCAATAGTTATAGGCAATTTCCGCTAAAGGTTTGAGGGTAATTGGTAACTTTGCTTTGAGTTTTTCGACAGCTTTCATGGATTCATCACCTTGATTAGCAATCCTGAGTTTCAGGAAATTTATTGTTGCGTTTTTTGGCAGATTTTTGCCCTGTTGTAGACCAGATTATATCGTCTTTTGTGCTAGGTGAGGCGGTGAAAGTGAATCCTTATATCTAATTTTTAGGGCATTTTAATCAAGAAAAGATTTTTTGTTGAAATTATGTGAATTTAATGGTTAATTACCCGGTTTAAATATTTAAAAATCCTGACATAGAGATTTTGGCATCTATATGATTGGTGGAAATAGACTGAAGACCCTTTAAGTTCGGCCTAATATCTTAACACAAGGATTGTGGTCAAACTGATGGTGCAGTCAAGGGGCGGGTGAAGCGATCGCGCTTAGGGGCGAATCCCATTAATCGCACCTTTTAATGGCAGCTTTTCTCGGCGCTAACCGGAAACTTCAGCCCCACAACATACAGTTTAAATAAAAAAGTTAAAAATTCTTAATCTACTGTATTCCTTAAAATATAATAGAAAATTAACCGAGTCAGGCACTCGATAAAGACCCGGAGGTGGAAAAGAGAACCATGTTTTTCTGGTTGACTTTTATGGGCTGCTCCCTGAAACCCCCGATCGGGTCGAGGCTTGAACCGTTCTGAGTCCCGTAGTTACAATACAAAAATAAACTTCTTTTGTCCTTTATATCTTTAAGTCCTATGAATCCTGCCCTGAGTAAAATTGGCGCCCAAATGTCCCACTTAACTGGAGTGCGGGCAATCATGAAAGATATCGTAGAAACGCTCCGTGCTGGGAAGGGGCAGGAATTTATTAATCTCAGCGCTGGCAACCCGGTGATTTTGCCGGAAGTTGAGCAACTATGGCGCGATTGTACTGCCGATTTGTTGGCTAGTCACGCCACTTGCTCTACTTGGGGAGACCCCAAGACCGCAGTGGCTTCGGAATATGGGGAGGTGGTTTGTCGCTACGGCGCCAGCCAAGGATATCAGCCGTTTATCGAAGCCGTCCGGGATGATTTTAACCGCCGCTATGGGTTGAACCTGTCCAACAACAATATTTTAATTACTCCGGGCAGTCAGTCGATTTATTTTTATGCGGCGAATGCGTTTGGGGGCTATACCGCTGATGGCAGTCAACTGAAAAAAATTGTCCTGCCCTTGAGTCCTGACTATACGGGATATGGCGGGGTGACGTTGGTGCCAGAGGCTTTGATCGCCTATAAACCCACTTTGGATATTGATGAAAAAGCCAATCGGTTTAAGTACCGTCCCGATTTTAGTCAGCTTGCGATTGATGAAAATACCGGCTGCGTGATTTTTTCCCGTCCTTGTAATCCCACGGGAAATGTGCTGACTCAGGAGGAAGTGGAAAAAATTGCAGCCCTGGCAGCGCCATATAATGTGCCGGTGTTGGTGGATTCTGCTTATGCTCCCCCATACCCAGCTTTGAATTTTACCGATATGACCCCAATTATGGGTGAGAATATCATCCACTGTATTAGTTTATCTAAGGCGGGATTACCGGGAGAACGGATTGGGATTGCGATCGGCGATCCGGAGATGATTCAAGTGCTGGAATGTTTCCAGACGAATATGTGTATTCACTCCCCCCGCTACGGTCAGGCGATCGCGGCTCGGGCGATCGCCTCTGGTACACTAGCGGATATTGCCGAAACCGTAATTCGCCCTCATTACCAGCAAAAATTCACCGTCGTCGAAAATACCCTAGATCAAGCCATGCCTAAAGATTTGCCTTGGTGTCTCCACCGTGGAGAAGGGGCGATCTTTTCCTGGTTATGGTTGCCAGAGTTACCCATGACCGATTGGGAATTCTATCAAGAACTGAAAAAAGTCGGCGTGATTGTGGTGCCTGGTAGTTCATTCTTCCCTGGTTTGCGCGAAGATTGGCCCCATACTCAACAATGTATTCGGATTAGTTTAACCGCCACCGATGAAGAACTCACCACCGGGATGCAGCGATTAGCCAAAGTTGCGGCAGAAGTTCATCAAAAGGTATTGGTTAGTTAAAAGGTAGGGTGGGCATTGCCCACCCGATAAATCACTACAAAATTACCTCTCATTTGTTGGCAGTAAAAAAATATTGATGATGTCTAATCAATTAGATTGTATTGAAATTAATAATTTTCGCTCCCTGGTCAACCTGCGGATTAAAACCAATTGTCTGAATCTTTTTTTTAGACCAAATGGCTCAGGAAAATCTAGTTTATTGGATACAATCTGGTTTATCCGCGACTGTGCCATCCGAGGGGTGGATTTAGCTTCTGCCGATAGAGATCATGGGATTGGTTTGCTCTGGGATGGGTCCGAAAATTACGAGAATATTGCAATCGCGATCGAGACAGAATCCAGTAAGTATCAAGTGTTATTTGGGTATTCTGCAGGTAGAATCGAACCTTTTGTGGGAGAAAAACTATATTCTAAAGAAAAAAATCTCTGGTTAATTAATAGAGACATCGGCAGTAACCAGGCTGAATTTTATCAATTTAGTAGTGGTAAATTAGTTTCAAAAATTTTAAAAAAACCGGAAAAACTCGCTTTAACAAGTTATGTAGCGTTTGAAGAAAGCGATCCGGCTGCCGCTGATGTAGATAACTTGCTTCGCAAAGTGCGTTTTTATCATTCCCGATCAGCTTCCTTATATAAAATTAAAAGATTCGGTTCTGAATCAGATTATGGAGAAAGATTACAAGAGCGGGGAGATAACTTGTGGTCGGTGTTGAGAAACTTACACGATCTCCGGGAAATTGACGAGCGCTACAATACAATTCTCCAGTTTATGAAAGAAAGTTTTCCATCATTTAATGGAATGTTTATTAAGCAAACTGGGCCGCGATCTGTTTATGGAAACTTTGTAGAAAAAAAACGTCGTCAGCCAATATTTGCATCAGGAGTTTCTGATGGTCATATTCAGATGCTACTGAATCTTACTGCTTTATTTTCCGAAGGTGACAACCGCACTATAATTTTATTTGATGAGCCAGAAATATCTCTGCATCCCTGGGCATTAGCGGTTTTTGCTAAAGCCGTAAAGTTGGCTACTGAACAGTGGAATAAGCAGGTTTTTATTGCCACACATTCCCCCGTCCTCATTAGTCAATTTGAAGCAGAGAATATCTTAACTGCGGAGGTTGACGAATTGGGTCGGACAATCATAAAACGGGTCAATGAAATAGAAGATATTCAAGATTTGCTCGCAGATTATGATACGGGTTCACTGTATATGGCTGAAATGGTTGCTGCTCAAAGTAAGCCTCGGTTTCAGGAGTCCCGGAAATGACCAGTCAATCAACCACCCCCGCTCAACCTTATCGCTATGTTAAGTTCGGATTAATCTTTACTGGAGAAACGGAAGAAATCTACTTGCCAAAGTTATTCAAAACGTTGATGGATCTAGGTAGTTGTTATTTTGAAGTTATCCGGCGAATACCACAGCTAGATCCGAGAACGGATCGGAAGCAAAAGCTAACAGTTACGGGAGTTCAAGACAAAAAAATCCCCAGCAAAGATGAAAAGGAAATTACATGGCCTGCGAAGCAATATCTGAATCAATCAAACACCTATGCGATCGTGGTGGACGACCTAGAACATAGTCGCAAGTCTCAAGCACAAGCGGTTTTCGATCGATACCGGAATGCCCTGGATATATTGCCACCAGACCAAAAATATCGTGCTTCGGTGCATTTTTTGGTGAATATGCTGGAAGCTTACTATTTTGCTGATGCTCAGGCAATTAATGCGGTATTAGGAACAGCTTTGGAGGATTATCGGGGAGATGTGGAAACTATCCGCCACCCCAAGGGTGATTTAAAACAACTAGATCGGGATCGGGGTTTTGACGAAAAAAAAGATGGGGGTAAAATTTTACAGAAGCTTGATGTAGAAAAAGTTTTGTCCAACCCTGACACCTGTGCATCTTTGAGGACGCTATTTGCCTGGTGTTTGAAGTGCTTGGGTGAACCATCGACCAATGAATATCAGTTTCTCAATGGAAAATTGAGCGAAATCACCCGATCGCAATTAGAAAACAGTTAAAAAATATTAAATCCACAATAATCCCTGGTTTTTTGTGTATGTCTGAATCGATGTCTGAATGGATTGAAATTGGTAAAATTGTCGCCCCCCAAGGACTGCGGGGGGAAATGCGCGTTTATCCGAGTACGGATTTTCCCGATCGCTTTCTGGAACCGGGGCAACGGTGGCTATTGTCTCCTGGTGACAGGGAACCTCAGCCCGTTGAGTTGTTGGACGGTCGCTATCTGTCTAATAAAAGCTTATATATAGTGCAGTTGGCTGGGGTGGAGACGGTGGAAGAGGCGGAGGCATTGCGCGGTAGTCTGCTGCTGGTGCCGGAAAGCGATCGCCCCCTTTTAGAAGAAGGTGAATATCATGTCCGTGATTTGATTAATTTACCCGTTTTCCTTCAGGAAACAGGCGAACTCGTGGGGACGGTGGTGGATATGATTTCTGCCGGTCACGATGTTTTGGTGGTGGCGGCTGAGTCAAAATCCCTATCCGCTAATTTGAGCGAGGATGATTTGGGGTCGGGCAAAAAGCAAAAGGCAAAAAAGCCCAAAAAACCTCAGTTATTGATTCCTTTTGTGATGGAAATTGTCCCCGTGGTAGACCTCGAATTGGGGCGAATTGAGATTACCCCACCCCCCGGTTTGCTGGATGTAAATAATTATTAAGATTAGTGGCAAATTATTGGCAAAAATCATGTTTTATGCAGTGGTGTAGGGGGGCTAGTTTAGGAATACAGAAACCGGGTTTCTGGCTAAAATTTGCGGCGTTGCTGCATGATTTTAGTCAAGAAACCCCGTTTCTCTGGGCTACGGGCGGATCTTTTTTTCGGTAGAATCCTGAACGCAAAAGCCGTTAATTTGTCTAACATAATTTAAGATTATTTTAATAATTTACAATAATTTACAAACTGGTTTAATCATCGGATATTCGGTGATAGAAATCACCAAATAAGCATTGTTAAATCACAGGAATTCTGTGCGGGCGATCGCACAAGAAAGGCAAGCAAGACTTCATACTGATTAAGATAAGCGTAAAAGGCTTTTTTCTGAATGGTTCACTTTTACCTCGGTTTTGACCATGAAAAGTTTTCAGCCTACCCACAAACTCATCGCTCCAGCGGGAGAAGAAATCCCCGTGCTGTTAGTTCCAGAAATTTTAACGGTTAGTTATCTAGTAATAACGAAAATTGAATATGAGGAGGGAACTGCTCCCTTTTATCGCTGGCATCCGTTACAAGGTGTCACCTATAATGGCATCAAATTAGAGGGATTAAAAGTTTTACCTTTAGAGTCGGCTTTTGGCAAAAAAGCTGAATTAACTGATTATGAATCTAACAGAAATCATCCCGGCGATCTGGTGATGGTTTTGTGAAGAAAGATTAGACCAATACCCCAAACTTCTCAGGATGGGATAGAAGGGATGTGCCGATCGCGCTGGCAATAGCCTATTTCTGAATTTACCTAACTCCCTACCTGACCTGGGTGCTTAATTGATTCGTGATTTATCGGGCAATAATATTATTTCTAAATAATTTAGAAAATATTTATAAATTTTTTCCCCCGTGTTATAATCAGCGAGTCAGAGCTAACCAAGCGGCAAAAAATAATCAATTGAGAGCCTATAAAAATGAAAGCATTTTTCTCTTCAAAACTAATGATGGGTTCTATGTCAATTCTTTTGGCAACGGGGCAAGTCGGTGGGTGCAGCGATCGCCAAGAAACCAAAACCGAAACTAGGCCACCCGCTACGGAAATCAGCACCCAAATTAGAGGAATTCCCCTGTCTTGTTATGTCCAGGTGGGGCCAAAAGGGATTCATCCATCGATTACCAGTAGTACCGTAGAATTGGAGAATTTCCAATCGGCACAATGGGCAGAAATTGCTCTGGAATATGCCAAGGTCGGGGATTTTGCCCAGGCGATCACTCTGACGGAAAAAATGGGCGATTATTTACAGAAAAATCAGACGTTGGTAGAACTCGCGGGTCAGCTTGCTGCTGGGGGAAACTATGAACAAGCTAAACAGCTTGTGGCAACTATTAAAGAATATGAAACTTATCGGGCGAAAGGGTTAGCCAGAATTGGCCAGTATTATGCGATCTCCGGGAATAATTCAGCGGCAAATCTTATGTTTTCTGAGGCGATCGCCTTTGCCAAAACTCTGGATGCAGAATCGATTCAACCAATGGCTTTGGCCGAAATTGCTATTGAATATGCGGCAGCAGGAAAAGAACAGGAAGCGATGCAGCTTGTGGCCGAAATTCAGGATGAAAATAGCAAAGCAATGGCTTTAGCGGGAATGGCGACGGCATGGGCAAAAGCCCAGCAATTGAGCAAAGCTTTACAAGTTGCTCAAAGTATTCAAGATGACTATTATAAAGCTCAGGCATTGACTGATATTGCCAAAAAAGTTACAGTAGATCAACTTCCGCCCATTGTCGAGAATATTAATCGGATTACCGATGAAACTAATAAAATCGCCGCCTTAGCAGAAGTTGTGATGCTGTATATTCGGGCAGGGCAATTTGACCAAGCGGCAGAGTTAACTAAGACTTTGTTGGGCAATGATTGGTTGTTGCCAGGAATTATTGCGGAATACGCCAAAACCGGCCAAATTAATCCCATTACTACTTTAACCAATTCTATCGAAAATGAATATTGGCAAAATCGGGCTTTGATTTCTATGGTGAGTGGCTATGCCGCGATGGGGGATTTTGCCAAAGCTTTGGATTTGGCCAATGGGATTGCTTCCGCAGATACTAAAAGTAGTGCTTTGATGGCGATCGCCCAAGCATTAGCCGAGAGAAAAGAATATCGTCAATCTCTAGAATTATTTGAAAATATCGCCGCTAGTACGGAAAATGAGGCGATTGATTATGATATTGAGAGTTATTTTTTCCCATTAGTAAAATGTGCGATCGCGACAGGGTTGCGGAGCAATATCACTCAGTCAAGGTAATGGTTTTAATTGGGAAAATCAATGTTCTTATGCGTTCAAAATGAGTGATGATTAAAAATCAGAAGTTATTGATAAATTTATCTTTTATGATTCCCAAAGCCACGGGAATTACCACTTATGCCAAAAATATTATTCCCTATTTAAGGGAGTTAAATCCTACTTTGTTAGTATCCCAAACAATTCGGGGCTATGACTGCTATCAAGTGCCGCATAATTTAACCCCTGATTATGGCAAAAAAGGACATTTATCCCGGATTCTCTGGACTCAATTAAATTTACCAAAAATTTACCAAAATTTAAACGCCAGTTTATTATTTTCCCCGGTCACAGAAGCGCCGTTATTTTCCCATTGTCGGTGGGTGGTGATGGTGCATGATTTTATTCCCTTGAGGTTTCCCAATTGGCGATCGCCCCTCACCTATTACCACCGTTATTATATTCCGTTGGTACTCCAGCAAGCAGTGCATATTGTTTGTAATTCCCAAGCCACCGCCAAAGATATTATTAAATATTGCCAGATTTCTCCAGAAAAAATTACCCCGATTTCTTTGGGGTATGATGCGGAACATTTTCGGTTTCTGGATTTACAAACTAAAAATTATTTCCTTTATATTGGTCGTTGCGATCCGTATAAAAATCTGCATCGTTTAATCCAAGCTTTTGCTAATTTGCCATATCGTTATGATTATGAATTATGGTTAGCAGGAACACCAGATCATCGCTATACTCCCCAGCTAAAAGCACAGGTAAAAGAGTTGGGTTTAACTCAGCAAGTGAAATTTTTAGAATATGTGCCTTTTGCCCAATTGCCTATATTAATTAATCAGGCGATCGCCCTAGTGTTTCCCAGTCTTTGGGAAGGCTTTGGTCTGCCAATTCTGGAAGCAATGGCTTGTGGGACTCCGGCGATCGCGTCTAATCTTTCTTCCTTACCGGAAGTGGTGGGCAATGCTGGTTTGTTAATAAATCCTGACCATACGGCAGAAATCACGGAGGCGATGAATCTTGTGGCAACAGATACAAAATTGCGTAGTCAGTTACGAGAACTTAGTTTAAATCGGGCGACTGAATTTAGTTGGGCAAAAACTGGGGCAGCAACCGCCAAGGTTTTGCAGCAATATATATAGATGGAAAAAACCGGAATTATTTCATGTAGGGGTTAACGGTTGTTGACCCCTAGACTTAGATCGGCATTTCCCAGAAACCCGATTTCTCTGTCCAAATTGGCAAATTGGCAACTCTAGAAGCGTTGAATAAGTCAAAATTAGGGTATTTAAATTTAAATCAGACTGGAGAAACCCGATTTTTTCTGAAAGATCCAGGGTGTTGCTCGGAAGTTGCCAGTTCTCAGGTTTATGACTTCGCTTTTCCGGATCGGCAATTTACCGATGGATTATGTAGAAGCGGAGATGAAAATGTTATTCTCCACATTGTGTGTGTTTGTGTGGAGTGGAAAAAATTATGGTGACATCAAAAATTTGGAATCAAGGTTCTAGAGATGCAACCGCGAATTTATCGTTAGTGCCGCCAATAAGTGAGGCGATCGCTACCCCCTTGGAACTCCATGAGGTTCTCCAGAGAGGGAAAGCACTGGATTTACCGAACAGTCCTCTATTTGGCACTGATGGCATTCGTGGTAAAGTTGGCGATTTTCTCACGGCAGAATTAGCCTTGCACGCGGGATTTTGGGCTGGGCAAGTGTTGAAGTCTTTGTCAACAGTCAACCAAAACTCCCCTAGGCCGATTATTTTAGGCCAAGATTCGAGAAATTCTAGCGATATGTTGGCAATGGCCCTATCTGCCGGTTTGACTTCTGCTGGACTGGATGTTTGGAATTTGGGCTTATGTCCGACTCCTTGTGTGGCTTATCTGACCAGTATTTCTAAGGCGATCGGCGGGGTGATGATTTCTGCCAGCCATAATCCACCAGGGGATAATGGGATTAAGTTTTTTGGTTTGGATGGGACAAAGCTTTCCGGGGCTGTTCAAGCCCAAATTGAAGCGGGAATCAGAGGTCAGTCCCATTTATCTGCCTTAAACCATGATTGGGGACATCATTACTATCGCCCAGAATTGGTTGAGGATTATGTTGCGTCGTTGCAGCGTTCTCTCGGACATAGTGACGAGTTACAGCCGTTACTTGGATTGCGGATTGTTTTGGATTTAGCTTGGGGTGCCGCGTCTCAATTGGCCCCGGCTGTGTTTGAGGCGATGGGAGCCCTGGTAATTGCCTTACATGATCGGCCCGATGGCGATCGCATTAATGTGAATTGTGGTTCTACCCATTTGCGACAGTTAGAAACGGCGGTGAAAGACTATGGTGCCGATATGGGTTTTGCCTTTGATGGGGATGCCGATCGCTCCCTGGCCGTGGATAATCAGGGGCGCCCCATCGATGGCGACTACATTCTCTACCTGTGGGGTAAAAAACTCCGGGAAATGGGCAAACTTCCCGGTGATACCATTGTCGCCACAGTGATGTCGAACTTAGGGTTTGAGCGAGCTTGGGAAAAACTTGGTGGTAAGCTGGTTCGCACGAACGTGGGCGATCAATATGTCCATGCGGAAATGCAGCGATCGGGTGCTAAGTTGGGCGGCGAGCAGTCCGGCCATATTATTTGCCCTGACTACAGTATTACCGGCGATGGTTTGATGACTGCATTACAGATTGCCATTTTGGTGAAAGAAAGTGGCCGGTCTTTGGCGGAATTACGGGATGAGAGTTTCCAAACCTATCCCCAATTGTTACGCAATGTCCGGGTGGAAGACCGCGATCGCCGTCTCACTTGGCAAGAATGCGCCCCAGTCCAAGAAGCGATCGCCGAAGCAGAAAAAGCAATGGGCGATCGGGGTCGGGTATTAGTCCGCGCTTCCGGTACGGAACCCCTGATCCGCGTCATGGTAGAAGCCGCCACCGAGGAAATGGCCGAATATTGGACAGAACATCTGGTGCAAGTAGTGCAGACCTACTTAGCGGCATAAGGAAGAAGCGGGGGCTCGCCGTCGGCGAAGGGGCGGGTGCGGAGGGGCGGAGGGGCGGAGGGGCGGAGGGGCAGAGGAGAGAGTGAATAGTGAATAGTGAATAGTGAATAGTGATATTTCTTTTGTACGGGCGTCCTTGCGAAGCCCATGCCGTCAGGCTATATGGCCAGAAAGCCCCTACGACTTTTCACTTCTCCCCCGCTCCCTAAAGATCCCCCAAGCGATGGCCATTTCTGAATAAATTAAAGAATTGCCTCTGATGGTAAAATCTGCAAAAAAATCTCAAAAAAAATCTAAAAAAAAGAATAAATCGGCAAGCGAAGAATTGGCACAAGTTGGTACTCCAATTCTGAGCAAAAAAGAACTGACTATCCAAAAGAAAAAAGCCCAAAAATATCTTAAAGAAGCCATATCCGCGATCGCTACTTATGGAGCCATAGGGTTGCTGGTTGGCATTGGGCTATTTTTCGCTGCCGGAGCGAAACTTGCCATTGCTGGAGGGGGTGGCATTGCGGTCTTAGGTCTTTGCTATAAATATCCCCGACAAGGGTTATGGGCATTTATGATTTATATGCCCTTTTCCGGCACAATTACTTACTGGATCGGTGGAGGTAGTCCGATATTTCAATTGGCGAAAGATGGGTTTTTTATTCCAGCAGCGATCGCTCTGGCACTGATCTGCAACAAAAAAAAGTTACCCCTGATGATCGCCAAAGAATGGATGCCCAGCTTCAGTATTTTACTCGGAGTCACCTTACTCACTTTATTATTTGTCAACGGTTCTTTACAAATGACCCCACCTCCACCGAATTATTCGGGGCCTTATAAACCCTTTTTACAAGGAATTCTTGGGTTAAAAGTATTAATCGGATATGTGCCATTAATTCCCTGTGCCTATTACCTAATTCGGCATAAAAAAGATTTACTATTCTGTGGTCGGCTACACGCAGTTCTGGCGATTATTTGTTGTGGCTTGGGTCTGCTGCAATATTTTTTACTATATTCAGGAAAATGTGGGGGCACCAGGGGCTTAGTGGGAGATGACTTGTTTAAAGCCACTTTAGATGCCAAATGTCTGGTGGGAGGGTCTTTAGTTTTTAGTCCCGAAGTGGGAATGGTGCGTTTACCGGGCACCTTTGTTGCTCCCTGGCAATGGGCTTGGTTCTTAATTAGCAATGCGGTGTTTAGTTTTGCCCCAGCCTTTAATGAAACCTCCAGATTTTGGCGAATTGTTGGTTTATTTTCTATGGCATTAGTCTTTGTCAATGCGGTAATTTCTGGACAAAGAATTGCCTTAGCTTTGGTGCCCGCTTTAACGGTAATTCTCTTACTGCTAACCGGACAAGTTGCCAACTTTAAACGATTTGTTCCCATTGCCGTAGGTTTGGCATTAGTTCTCGTGATTGGGGCAGCATCAAATCCCGCAATTGTTGAAGAGAGAGTGAATAGTTTTGTCAGTCGCTGGCAAGCTTCTCCGCCCCAAGAATTTATTGTTAATCAATTCCATGAAAGTCATAAGTTTCTGAAAGGGAGTATTTTGGGTAAAGGGGTGGGCAAGGCTACCAATTCTACGCGGGTATTTGGGGATGCCCAATTAATCGAAACATTTTATCCCAAGTTACTCTATGAACTGGGTTATCCAGGGATGTTTGCTTTCCTGGCAACGGCGTTACATTTGACTTTTATTACCTTCAAGGCTTACCGTTCGGTGAAAGATAAACATTTACGCGGTTATGGGGCGAGTTTTTGGGTCTTTATTTTGTTTATTACGGTGAATACTTATTACTACCCTTTGGATGTGGATCCAGTGGCGGTTTATTATTGGTTTCTCGCGGGGGTGATTTTGAAATTACCGGACATTGAACGCCAGGAAGAAGAGAAAAAACTCGCTGCCGAATTAACTCCCGAAGAAGTGAAAAAACGACAGCGAAAAATGCAACATTTATATGTGGAACCGATTTAAATATTGACAATTACCCCAAAGAAGAAGAGAGGATAGAGGAGAGAGGATAGAGGATATAGGAGAGAGGATAGAGGATAGAGGAGAGAGGATAGAGGATAGAGGATAGAGGATAGAGTCTCTATGCATCTCTTTTCTATGCATCTCTTTTCTATGCATCTCTTTTCTCTTTTCTATGCATCTCTTTTCTCTTTTCATTGTTAATTGTCAATTGTTAATTGCTAGGTGGTCGGGGGTTCTGGATCTGGTGGTTCTTCGGTGATGCCATAGATGGAGTTGTACATCCGCACATATTCTTTGGCGGATTTTGTCCAACTAAAGTCTTCACGCATTCCCCGTTGTTGGAGTTTTTGCCACTCGTCTTTGTAACGGAAACCTTCGTAGGCTCGCACCATACAGGTGAATAGGTCTAAGGGTTCATAGCGATCGAAGCAGAAACCCGTCCCA
The DNA here is from genome assembly GCF_001276715.1 of Planktothricoides sp. SR001. GTDB lineage: Bacteria > Cyanobacteriota > Cyanobacteriia > Cyanobacteriales > Laspinemataceae > Planktothricoides > Planktothricoides raciborskii. Next base: position 53,381 of record NZ_LIUQ01000011.1, read on the forward strand.
GATCCTTCACTGGTGGAATCCCCAGGGATATTGAACGAAACCGTATCCACTAAACCGCCAGTCCGACGCACGATGGGGACGCAGCCGTAGCGCATGGCCAGCATTTGGCTGATGCCGCAAGGTTCAAATCGACTGGGCATTAAGAAGGCGTCGGCCCCGCCATAAATGCGCCGCGCTAGGTTGTCGTTATATAGCAAGTAGGTGGCCATGCGACCGGGATAACGGGTGGCGAGTTGCCACATCGCGGTTTCATAGTAGCGATCGCCCGTACCTAGTAAGACGAATTGGGCGTCGGTATAGGCCATAAAGCGATCGAGGATTTGTAAAGCCAAATCAATCCCTTTCTGTTCGACCAAGCGAGTCACCATGCCAATTAAAAAGGCACCCTTGTTTACTTCTAGACCGACTTCTTCTTGCAAGGCCACCTTATTGGCTTGACGTTTCTCAATGGTTTCGGCAGTGAAAGTCTGTTTCAGACTCACATCCGTGGCTGGATCGTAACTTTCCGTATCAATTCCATTGAGAATGCCCCAGCTTTTCTCACTGATAAAAGAGAGCAATCCTTCAATTTGTTCCCCATATTCAGGGGTACGGATTTGTGCGGCGTAGGTGGGAGACACGGTGTTGACGCGATCGGCAAACTGCACCGCCGCAGCCATAGTGTTATGGCCTTGCATATACCAAGGACACCAGGTAATTTTCTCTAAGTACCAGCGCCACGGCCCTTGATAGGCCAAGTTATGAATAGTGAAAACCGTGGTGATATCCGGGGACTGGTTCATCCAAACGGGAATCATGCCGGTGTGCCAGTCGTGGCAATGGATGATGTCCGGTTTCCAATAGTTCCAGGCAAATTCAGCGGCACCATTGGCAAATAGGGTGAACCGCCAGTCTTCGTCTTCGCCGGAGTAAATCCGCCGAGGCCAGAAACTGGGATGACCAAACAAATAGAGTGGTACATCGGTTCCCGGAAACACGGTTTCATAAACCGCGAAGTTTTCAAACATGGCATATCCCCACCAAATCGGATCTTTGGGGACTTCCACTTTATCGGGCATAAATCCGTAGTAGGGCATGAATACTCGGACATCATGGCCCATGCGTCGGAGGTATTTTGGGAGGGCGCCGACAACATCACCCATCCCACCAACTTTGGCCAGGGGTGCCGCTTCTGCGGCTACAAATAATATTCGCATCTGGGTTTTTGCTTTCCCTGAAATGGTTAGCTAGGGTAATCATACTCGTTGGGGATCGCTGATGAATCAGATTTCAGTGCGATCGCCCAAAATTCTTTTTGCTGACTTAGTTTGCTGACTTAGTTTGCTTACTTAGAAATAAAGTGAACCCAGAAGCTGCCATCAGGCATACAAACGTTGCGAATTAAATTGTAGGAGTAGAGGAGATAGTTGCCCGGTAGGTCGGTGCGATAGCCCGTGGGGAACCATTCTCCGTAGGGGTCGTGAACATAGAAGCCGGAAGGAGTATAGCCAACCAGGGCAACAATGTGACCAAAAGAAGTAAAGTAGCCATGAGTCACCACTGGATTTCCGGCGGCTAACCAGTCTTTGACTTCTTCAATGGTGGCATTGTCTTTAAAATTATCCTTGCCGCCATAATCCCGCACAATCCGCGCTAAATCGTAGGGGTCGTGACGGCTGTAGCCCTTATTTAAGGCGTATTCATACAGTTCATCCTCATATTGGCCGATATTATCTCGCCGAGGAATGCCCACATACTCCATACACATGGCCAAGGAAGTCACATTACAAGACCCGGTGGGATTATAATAGTTATCTAGTTGGGATTTGTAAGGAACATTCAGTTTGACGGTTTGGGGTTTGAGGGGCGGATAAACTCGTTTATTCCCTTCAAAAATTTCCGCGTGGGCGCCAAAAACGTACCAAACTTTTGAGCCTTTAAAAGAGTCATTTCGCAGGGTGATTCTGATGTGATCGCGCTCGACTTCATAGTTATTCAGTTTAAAGGATCTGCCATCAGAAATTGCTTCTTTTTCCGCATCGGATAATTGCGTGGATTGAATCGGTCGGGCTTTAAAGACAGTCGCTCTGGTGGTGTACAGGGTTGGGGCATCCGCAGCCAAGCTATCGCGAGTGGCTTCGAGCAGTGCTTTGGCTGTTTTCGCTCCTAAAAAGTTCGGTTCCCCACAGTTCATCAGTTCTTGAAACCGCTTTAGAGATCCGGTGGAAACTGGGCCAAACATTCCGTCTGCGGGAGGAGCTAGTAAGCCTAAGTCAATGAGGCGAGTTTGAATCTGTTTACTGAGTTCACTATCGGCTGCGATCGCCTTCACATCATATTTTCTCTGGGTGCCTAAAAAATCTTCTAGTTTCATAGATTTTTCCTTGTTTTCTTGGGAATTTTTCAGATTTGAACTATCGTGTTGAGAATTTTCCTGCTGACTAATATACTCCAATAGGTCGCGATCTCTTTTCAGCCATCCTTCCAGAAATATTTGCTGCGAGGGACTTTTCTCAACCCGCTGGTAGCGATAAGCTATCCGATTTTCACAATAGCGCTTGGCCGTTGCCAGATTATTTTGGGCAGCCAATGCCTTTTGGGTCGTTGACCCAAAATTACCATTGATTGCCACACCGAGGGTTTCTTGCAAAAATTCTATGCTACCCCGAACACTAAAATTAACGGCGGTATCGAAGTGGGCGATCGCCAACGGCAGACACATTAACTCTGCGTGGCAAAGTTGCCAAAATAATTCTCGATAAACTTGTTCAACTTCCGCCTCAGTAATCTCACTCACGGATTTTAAAGATAAGCCTTTCCCTTGGCGATAAGTATCGTAAGTATCTTGACTAATGCCTCGATTCACCACCCCAGCTAGATCCTGGGAATGTCCTTCACCGCCTTCCCATTTTAGGGTAAACGCCAGCGCCAAATAAAACGGATCTTTTTGTGTCATGGTTTGAAGATGAACCCGATCGTCTCCTTTGTTAAATATATCGCTTTAGTGGCTCGATAACGATCGCCCCTGCCGATTTTCCCAGAGAATCCTTTATGCTTTTCTTTTTTATCCTGTGGTCTGTATATGCACACAGGAAGCAGCAGAGATGCTATTGAGGATTGCCAAAAAACTTTTTCGGGGTTAGCGATCCGATCTGACCGTTATAAAAACTTAAACATTCTTAAAGAATGTTTAAGTTTTCGGTTGGCTTATTTTAAAATGAGTTAGAGATATTCCCCTGGATATGAAAGAAGTTCAGAGGATTTTGATTGATTAATTCCGTCGTAAAATTATTTTTTTATTGTCATCGCCATAAATCAACGTTTTTAAAATATATATCCAGGGGAAAAAAAATATTTTTATTAGATTTAGCCTGAGATTACCTGCATCAAACGCCACAAAATCATCAAACAATAAGTATCCTATTAATTCTTTGAAACAAGGTAAACAAATATTTTTTCTACCAAATGTCATTGTTTATTCTCATGGTGAGGTGAGATTATTTAAGCCTAAAATCATTATTGATTTAATATATTAAATTTTTTAATGTTTTTAATATATTAAATAACAATAAATAATGTAATTAAAACAAAAAATTTTTTATTTGGTTTTTTTTATCAAAATTAATTTACAAATACATTTTTGATTTATATATATAGTTTGGGATCAAGAATAAACAAGTCTTATGGCAAAAACTTTGCATTTTATGGTGTTTTATTTTAATAAAAATAAAATAAATATAAAGTTTTATAATAAATGTGGGCAAACATAAAATGGATTGCTAAAATAAACTATTCAGTTTTTTATTAAAATCAATTTTGTATGAAAGCTTTATTGCTTTATCCTCTTTTTCCTAAAACTTTTTGGTCTTATCATGCCTTTATGAAAATGGTAGGACTCAAAGCATCAGTTCCCCCGTTAGGTATTATTACTGTTGCCGCTTTATTACCCCAAGACTGGGAAATCCGGTTTTGCGATCGCAATGTTCAATCCGAAACCGATCAAGACTGGGAATGGTGTGATTTAGTGATTCTTTCCGCAATGTTAGCCCAAAAAGACGATTTTCTCGCTCAAATAAAAAAAGCAGTGCAACTAGGCAAAAAGGTTGCTGTGGGTGGGCCTTATCCTACTTCAATTCCCGATCCGGCACTGGCAGCAGGTGCGAATTATTTGATTTTAGATGAAGGAGAGATTACCATTTCCCAATTCCTTGATGCCATTAATTCCGGTCAAGAACAAGGAATTTTTCGGGCTTCAGAAAAACCTGATATAAGCCAAAGCCCTCCACCTCGTTTCGATTTGCTGAAACGAGAAGATTACCTAATGATGGCAGTTCAATTTTCGCGGGGTTGTCCCTTTCAATGTGAATTTTGCGATATTACCAACCTTTACGGACGCAAATCACGAACCAAAGACCCTAGTCAAACCTTAGCCGAATTACAAATTCTCTATGATTTAGGTTGGCGCGGTTCAGTTTTGATAGTTGATGATAACTTTATCGGGAATACTCGTAATGTCAAACGATTATTACGGGATTTAATTCCCTGGATGGAAGAACGTCATTATCCTTTCACTTTTATGACAGAAGCTTCGGTTAATTTAGCCGAAGACTCAGAGTTGCTTGATTTAATGGTCAAAGCGGGTTTCTATGCGGTATTTCTGGGGATTGAAACACCGGATCAGGATAGCTTAGAACTCACGCTGAAGTTTCAAAATACTCGTCATTCCCTCATCGATGCCTGTCACATTATTAATGACGCAGGTTTACTCATTTATGCCGGATTTATCCTGGGTTTTGATGGTGAACGCAAAGGAGCGGGCGATCGCATTCAAGCCTTTGTCGAAGCCACCAATATTCCCCAACCGATGTTAGGGATTTTACAAGCGATACCCAATACTGCCCTGTGGCAACGCCTCAAAAAAGAACAACGCCTCCTAGAAGGAACAGGAGGAGAAGAATTTGGGGATCAAAATGCCCTGATGAATTTTAAACCCACTCGTCCCCTTGCTGAGATTGCACACGAGTATATTGAAGCAATTTGGACATTATATGATCCGCAAAACTATTTAAAACGTTGTTTTCAACAATGTCTTAAAATCAAAACCAATCCTCTGCTACACCAACCGATGTATTTTCCTAAACGTAAACTCCTGGTATTCATAGCTCGATTACTATGGCGACAAGGTTGGCAAAGCCCAGAAATTCGTAGTCAGTTTTGGCAACAACTCTGGCAAATTCTCCAGCAAAAGCCTCAATTGCTGAATATCTATTTAGGATTATGTGGTGCAGGAGAGCATTTCTGGGAATATCGTATTTTAGCAAGGGAAAGAATTACTCAGCAGTTGGGTTTTGATCCTTTAACTCTTCAAGGAGTGACAAGTCATGTACCGTCGCAAGTCTATGAGTCAAATGAGTGGATTCAAGCCAAAACCCTCTGGTCTTAAATATTCCCAACAAGGTTGAAATGCCCCAAAATTTTCCATAACTCAGAAAGATGTTAGGGGAATCAGAGGAGATAATTCTTCTTTTCCCTATTCGAGACGAATTGCCGCGATCGCCACTGGCTTTACTCCAAAATCCAGTGGCGATCGCGGCTCAATGTATTTTGTTGACTCTGAGCAATACACTGAGAAACAACAGGAAAAAATAGCGGCGTTTCCTATAAGATACGAGGAACAATTGCCATGTTTCTTGTCATCGGTTCACCTGATTTTTCCAAGGCTAAGGACTGGTATTTTCTTCCAGTTATAACTGCAATGGTAGAGTCACTGTAAACGTAGTCCCAACACCAACTTCACTCTCCACAAAAATCTGGCCTCCGTGCATATCAACACTGCGTTTAACAATGGTCAAACCTAGTCCAGTTCCAGATATCATACCAACATTTTGACAGCGATGGAATGATTCAAACAGGTGAGGCAAATCATCACTGGGAATGCCAATACCGCTATCTTTAACCATAAAAATAACCTCACTATCTCTCCCGATTAAATCCAGATAAATTAAAGCATTATTCGCCGAATACTTAATGGCATTGGATAGTAAATTAGATAATATTTGTCGCAACAGTTTTTCATCAAAAAAGCCGCAAATATTATGATTTAAGTCATTTCTATCTGAATCCAAATATGCTTGATATTTAAAAATAATTTGATTGGCTCGATTCAAACTAAACTCAATTTCTTTGATGATTTTTTGACCAAACTCAATTAAGTTGATTTCAGTCGGCTGGAAAACTACCTTATTCGCTTCGTGACGACCAATGACTAAAACATCTTCTAATAACTCATTCATCGTAGTCGATGCATTTTGAATCCGCTCAATATATTGAAGTTTTTTCTCGGTGCTGGCAGTTTCTATGTAATATTCCAACAAGTCTGCCGCTGAAATAATCGAACTTAAAGGATTTCTAAATTCATGGGACACCATTGAAACAAAGCGACTTCTCAGTTCTGACAATTCTTTTTCTTTTTGCAGTGCTTTGATAGTTTCTTCCTCCGCTCGCTTGCGTTCCGTGATATCTTGAGCAACCGCTTGAAAACCTAGTAAGATTCCTTGGTGGTCAAAAATAGCCCGATCGCTCCACTGTAACCAGCGATTTTTGCCATTGTTTAAGACGATCCGACTTTCGTGAATCATCACGGGATATTGCATAATATCTCGCTTCAGGTCAGGAATGAATGGCACGAGAGAATTATTCAAGGCTTCGGCACGGCTAATGCCAAAATAACGACAATAAGCCTCATTGACAAAAGTCAGTTTGCCATCGGGAGCGAACCGACAAATCAGTTCGGTTTGGTCTTCCACAATCGCCCGATAATGCGCCTCACTTTTGCGGAGTTCTTCCTCGGTCAAGCAGCGATCAAAATGCAGGGAAAATGCGGCGGCGGCGGCTCGTAAAATTTCTATTTCTGAGGAATTAAATGAGTAATCTTGATGTTTAAATTCAAAATTAATCCAGCCAAATAGTTGATCATCTACAATTAAAGGTAAAATTAAGACGGCTGAAATCCCTAAAGCCTGTAAAACCTCTTGCTCGGATTCTGGTAATTCCGCCACTTTCCCGGTAATAATTTGGCCTTTTTCTAGCATTTCTAACCAGCTAGGGAAAAGCTGAGTCTCGATCAGTGTGGGTGGAGAAAGTTTTTCCGAAGTCTCACAAGAATTGGGTTCACACCATTCCCCTTGGAGTAAAGGTTTAAGGTTGCCCTCGGAGTCGAAAGATAATCGACAAACATAAACCTGACTCGCCCCAAAGACTTTTCCCAAGGTGGCGATCGCTTGGTTGTATAAAATACAGTGACCGCTACAGGCTAATAATAAATTTTGCACTTCTACTAAGGCCGCTAGATACTGATTGGTGTGTGCCACTTGTTGGGTTAACCGACGCGATCGCAAACCGGCTCGCATTCGGGCTAACAATTCTTCCGCTTCAATGGGTTTCGAGAGAAACTCATCAGCCCCCGCATCTAAACCTTTGACGCGATCGCCCACATCTTCCCTCGCGGTTAGTAAAATAAAAAAAGTCGTGGCCAAATCGGGATCGGCATTCACTTGACGACAGACTTCTAGACCGTCAAGACCGGGCATCATCCAATCACAAACGATCGCATCTGGATGCTGTTGCTTGGCCAGTTGCATTCCGGTTGCTCCATCGGTTGCGGTGTTCACCTGATGTCCTTCTCTTTCTAGTAAGTGAACTAACACTAATTGGACAGTAATATCATCATCAATCACTAATATTTTTGCCATATTTTTTGGGAATTTTTTCGCTATTATTGCTCAAATCAACAATTAATTATACTTAAATTTTAATTAAAAAATACTTTTTATAATAAAAACTTATTTTAATAATTTAAATTATTTAAATAAAATTATTGGTGATGTGATAAAAAAATAATAAAAATCATTAATATTATATTATAATCCTTAATTAGCCCCATCCTAGACGACAAAAAAGGCTTTTGAAAAACATCCATAAGCTCGATCTAGGATTGTAACAAAAAAACAAACATTTGTCATTTTATCTAAGTCTAATCAGAGTTCACTGAGTTCAAACAATTAATCAAGTGAGGACAAAGTACCATGACTAGCCAACTGAATCGTCGCAAATTTATGTTGTATGCATCTGGAACCCTGGGAACCAGCTTTTTATTAAAAGGGTGCGATCGCCAATCATCAGCGGTTGATGATACCATCAAGACCATCAAGGTCGGAATTCTTCATTCTCTGACGGGAACAATGGCCATTAGTGAAAAAAGTGTTGTTGATGCCGAACAACTGGCGATCGCGGAAATCAATGCCGGGGGTGGAGTCCTGGGTAAACAAATAGAACCCATTATAGAAGATGGAGCTTCTGACTGGTCTACTTTCGCGGCCAAAGCCCGCAAATTGATTTCTCAAGATCGAGTGGTCACGGTCTTTGGCTGTTGGACTTCTGCCAGTCGTAAAGCGGTTTTGCCAATTTTTGAGGAAACAAATCATCTCCTGTGGTATCCAGTGCAATATGAAGGACAAGAATGTTCTCAAAATATATTTTATACCGGCGCTGCCCCTAATCAACAAATTGAACCGGCTGTTGACTGGTTACTCAAAAATAAAGGTAAAAAATTTTTCTTAGTGGGTTCTGATTATATTTTTCCCCAAACAGCGAATCAAATTATTAAAGCACAGTTAGCGATCGAAGGAGGAGAAGCCCTCGGCGAAGAGTATCTGCTGCTAGGTAGCACAGAAGTAACACCAATCATTGATAAAATTACAGCGGCAATGCCTGATGGGGGGGTGATTTTTAACTCTTTGAACGGAGATAGTAATGTCGCTTTCTTTCAGGCACTTAAAAACGCTGGCTTAACCCCCGAAAAATATCCTACTATGTCCGTCAGTATCGGCGAAACGGAAATTAAAGCTATTGGCTCGCAATATCTCAAAGGACACTATGCGGTTTGGAACTATTTTCAAACGCTAAATAGTCCAGAAAATAAAAAATTTATCCAAAATTTCCAGGCTAAGTATGGAAAACAACGGGTGCTTAGTGACCCAATGCAATCAGCTTATATTATGGTATTTTTGTGGAAAAAAGCAGTAGAAAAAGCCGGAACATTTGCGAACTTAACCGCAGTCCGGTCAGCGGCTTTGGGTCAACAAATAATGGCTCCTGAAGGGATAGTCAGAATAGAAAATAATCACCATTTATCGAAAACCGTGCGAATTGGTCAGGTAAGAGATGATGGCCTATTTGAGATTATTCACTCTACAGACAAGCCTATCTTGCCAAATCCGTGGAGTCAATTAATTAAAGAGACGAAAAACTATGGATGTGACTGGTCAAATCCTCAAAAAGGTGGTAAATATCAGATGTAATTGTTACTACTTGTTGGTTATTATTCTGTAGGGACTAACGGCTGTTCGCCCATATTGGTGGTTGGTGGTTGGTGGTTGGTGGTTGGTGGTTGGTGGTTGCCCCCCTAGCCCGATGGCGGTCGAAGAAGGGTTGGTGGTTGGTTGTTGGTTAACAAAAACTTACTTTTAAATTGCATATAGCAAATAAATAACCACTAACCAGTAAACCACACCTTTACCGATACCTTTGCCGATCTAGGAATTAATGAAAAAATTTTAACCTGGTAATTCCGAGGATTTTGTGTATTCCAGGAAACATTTCTTCGATGCCATGTTGTCTCTATTAATACTTAATTTAAGTTATTTTATTTGAGCAAAAAAATTATTAAAAAAATCAGGGCTATCTTATCTATAATATAGTTTTGATGTTAAATTTTAGGTACGTTGAGATTTACTGGCCATAACCATAAAGCCATTGGCTCTCATTTATAGAATAATTTATTCAAATTGGTCAATTTATGCCCCTAAAAATACCGTAATGTTTTAGCCATTTTTTTAAACCAATTTTTCCAGGAAATTTTGCCCAAAAACATTGCGGCAAGCTTTCAGTTGTATTAAGGCTGATCTCTATGATGGCGAAACCAGATCAAGATTCAGAGCAAAATTACGAAATAGAACCACAGCAGTTGCTACCTTATCAACAGTTTTTATCCTCTATCCCAGCGGCGATCGCCTGGGTGGACTATGAAGGCAAGATTTTGGCAGTCACTCAGCTTTGGCTCAAGGATTATAACCTAGAACATGACGAAACTATCAGTCAAGTTTACGAGCGATTACCAATTTTACTCCCGCCCAATTGGGTTGTGATTAAAGAACGATGTTTAGCTGGGGAAACTTTAACCAGTGAAATTGCCGAATGGGTGAAAGCCGATGGCAGTATTTATTCGGTAATTTGGCAAATGTGTCCTTGGTACGATCGCACTGGTGAAATTGCGGGATTAATCATCCAAAGCACTTGTTTACCTATCAAAAAGTTAACGAATTTGCCCAGAAACACCCAAGGGATCGTCACTCAAGAATCTAAATCATTATTAGCCAAAGAGCGATCGCTTCTGGAAGCGGTTTTGCGATATATGCCCGTGGGCGCGATCGTGGCGGAAGCCCCTTCTGGGCGCTTAATTTGGCGCAACCAACAAGCCAAACAAATTTCTGGCACTCTTTTTTCTGGCAATCTTTTTTTAGATACCACAAACATTGAGGACTATTCTCACTGGCGGGGTTTTCACCCAGATGGAAGTTTGTATCAACCGCAAGAATGGCCGATTATCCGTTCCATTACCACGGGAGAAGCGATCAAAGCCGAAGAAATTGTCATTGAATATGAGGATCGAACTCTCGGAACTTTGCTGATGAGTTCCGCCCCGATTCGCCATCTCGATGGCACGATTATTGGCGGGGTTTCTATGTTTTGGGACATTACCGAACGCAAACAAACGGAACAAAAAATTATAAACATTAACCAGGAGTTAGAACAGCGGGTTCAAGAACGCACCGCCCAACTGGAAGCTACTAATAGAGAACTCGAAGCATTTTCCTATTCGGTTTCTCACGATTTGCGGGCTCCTCTGCGGGGCATTGATGGATTTAGCAAGGCTTTGCTCATGTTTTATCAAGATCAATTAGATGAACGGGCAAAACATTATTTAAACCGGATTAGAGCGAATAGCTTGCGGATGGGAGAATTGATTGACGATTTGTTGAGTCTTTCACGACTTACCCGGAGTCAGATGCAGCGGACTCAAGTGGATTTAAGTGCGATCGCCTCAGAAATTATGGCCGATTTATGCCAAAATGCCCCCGAAAGAAATGTTAAATTTAGCAGCACTCCAGGACTGATCGCTATAGGGGACACGCGACTGTTGCGAATTGTTCTGGAAAATTTACTCAATAATGCTTGGAAGTACACCTGCCGACAACCCAAAGCAGAAATTTCATTTGGCGCGATCGAAAATTATCATGGAAAATTAGCCTATTTTGTTAAAGATAACGGCGCCGGATTTGATATGAGCTCTGCCAACAAATTATTTGGCGCTTTTCAGCGGCTCCATTCTGAGGAGGAATTTCCCGGTACTGGTATCGGACTAGCCACGGTGAAGCGGATTATCCACAAACATGGCGGGCAAGTTTGGGCGGAAAGTGCGGTGAATCAAGGGGCTACTTTTTATTTTACCTTATCCTAGCCGGACGCGATCGCCTGACCCATTCGTGAATTTACGACCAGCAATTCTTCATGCTTCGATTAAATATCACCACGATGGGTTAGCCCTGGAAATTGCTGGCTCCTAGATCCAGCCGCGAATACGCAATTTTACTGAAAAAAAATTACGCCACTTAGCGGTACACCGAGAATTTCGCGCCCAGTTGACATCCAATGGTGAATTGGCGGAGAAAACACTGAGCCATGAAGGTTTTATGTCATAACTTTATCAAAACTTTATGAAAGTTTATCAAAGTTTTCTCGATCGATCTGTAAAAATATAGAGGCTTTTCAGCCAAGAATGAATCTTTGGCAGAATTGTCTTAATTTAAATTCATAAAAAAATCATAAATCTAATTAAAAATACTGAGTGATCCCTATCACAGACTATCTCTAGGTTGGCTCACTATTTTTGGTTTGATTTATCACGGATTTGCTGTCTCTGCGATCGCTGCCTAAAGAGAGTTTTTTTCGGAAAATTAAGCTAATGATTCAACGTTAATTAATTCCTGACATTATTCTGAAAATATTGTCCCTGAAAATTCTGGTTAAAATGGCGATATTACTTTTATTGTCGCCCAAAAAAATTCTGAGTCATTCTTACTTATAATTGTTACATTTTTTAATAAAATCTTCACCTCAGCCAGTCACAAATAATTGTCAATCGGCTAAATTAGCCTTCAACCGTGGATGACTGACTAGATGGTTTTTACAAAACTTCACATCGTTTCCAGGTAAATATGACCATGAGACCGACCATTTTGTTGGTAGAAGATAACCCCGATGATTGTGAATTAGCTGAATTAGCTTTTCAAGAAAGTGGTTTATTGCCGGAAGTCGCGATCGCTCGTAATGGGGAGGAAGCACTCAATTATTTATTTGCTCAAAATGAGTCTGGTTCATGCGATCGTCCAGTCATCCCTTCCCTCGTGTTACTGGATTTAAAACTCCCCAAAATCAGTGGTTTTGAAGTATTGCGCCGTTTGCGGGCGAACCCTGACACCCAATTTGTGCCGGTGGTGGTGATGACCACCTCTGGGGAACCCGAAGATTTGATTAATAGTTATCATCTAGGATGTAATAGTTATATTCGCAAACCCGTTGATTTTACTCAGTTTCAAGCAACAATTCGGCAATTAGCGATTTATTGGTTAATTTTCAATGAAGCGCCCATACCTTCCACTTAATGGATCTAGAAAATCTAACATTTGGCTTCGCCGCCTTGACTAATTGGTTAAGCGTTATTGGTTGTTTGGGATGGTTATTGGTTATTAGTTATTTGTTATTATATGTCATAACTAGCTGATAACAAATAAATAATAACAATCATATAAAGAAGAAACCTTATTTTGCTCCAGCCAGAATCTTTATTTCTTTGGCTGAATTTATTTTAAGTATTATTTAATGATTACCGATTAAAATAGATAGATGGCGGATTCTGAACAGAATCCGCCATCTATCTCCACAGCTTTAACTATTCAATTAACCCTCTATGACAAAATTCTATGACATCGGGTTATTGATGTAATCAGTCAACTCAGTTAATCTTGAGGAAACCTTGAAAGAATATTGATTGTATAAGTAAATTTACTGTGATATCATACTTGTTGAAAGAAACTATAGAGAACCGAAAAAAATTAATAAAAATTTAATAATTATTAATTTAAACGAATCAATACCCAAACTTAACGAATCGTCGGTAATCTATATCTGGAAATCAGGGGATGCGATCGAACATATTGAAGAGCCAAATCTCAACAACAAAAAGCTAATTTGAATTGCTTTAGCCATCTCATAAGTAAATCTTACCAGTTAAATCTGATCCGTTAAATCCGATCAAATTTAAGGGATCGGTTAAATCTGACCATTGAATATAGTGATCTGTGACACAGTTTTTTTGGTACGGATCTGTCTAGATTGAAGTTCAGTATAATTTTTGGCTATTCGTCTCAAATCGCCGATGATTCTGTCAAGGAAAGGTTAAGGTGCCATCTTAACTAAATGTTTCCTGTTAATGTTTCCTGTTAATGTTTCCTGCTAATGTTTCCTGATATTATCGAAAATTGATATGCTTAAGTCTCTGAGAGTTTTGATTCTAGAAGATTCACCAGATGATGCTGAATTGCTGACGATCGCGCTTCAGCAAGGTGGATATGACTTGATTTATGAACGGGTGGATAATGCGACGGCAATGACCAAAGCCCTGAAAATGCAGCAGTGGGATATTGTTCTGGCTGACTATTCTATGCCCCACCTCAATGTATTTTCGGCCTTGCGATTATTGCGCGAACGAGAACTAGATGTTCCGTTTATTATTATATCCGGCAAGGTGAGCGAGGAAATCGTTGTGGCGGCGATGAAAGCCGGAGCCCATGATTGTATGTTAAAAGATAAGCTGACTCGACTGGTTCCCGTGATCGATCGGGAGCTAAAAGAAGCAGAACTGCGAGCCGAACGCCGACAGGCGATCGCCAAATTAGAGTATTTAACTTTATACGACGACCTCACAGGTTTACCCAACACAACTTTATTTTTGGAACACCTGAGTCAATTAATTAAGCAGCAGCAAACGTCGGCTATTTGTAACGTTATTCCTCTACATTATTATGCCGATCAATCTGATGAATTAGACATCCCTCCCGAATTAGACAATCAGCCAAATCAGCCTGCGGGTGGCTTTGCTATCTTATATCTTGATTTAGACCGTTATCAAATTATTAAATATAGCCTCGGTCATCGGCTGGCAGATCAATTGGTAGCAGCGACCGCACGTCGGTTAAAAACTTGTCTGGAAAATGACATAGAAATTGCCCGGATTGGCGTTGATGAATTTGCAATTTTACTGCCTAATATTCAAGAGGTTAGTGAGGCGATCGCCGTCGCCGAGCGGATTCATCAAGCGATGGAAGCGCCTTTTCAACTGAGCGTTCGCCCAATGGTCTTTTCTACCGCCAGTATTGGCATTGTAATGAGCCATATCGGTTATCAAACCCCAGAGAAATTTCTCACAGCAGCGGATACGGCGATGCACCATGCCAAACTCCACGGACAGGGAAAAACCGCGCTATTTGACCCACAAATGCAAAGCAGCGCGATTGAATCGCTTCAGTTACAAGTCGAGCTACAAAATGCCATTCAATTAGAAAAACTCCATTTAAATTATCAGCCGATTGTTTGCTTAAAAACCGGAAAAGTTAAAGGTTTTGAAGCTTTATTGCGCTGGAAACATCCCCGTTTGGGAATGATTTCTCCTGGAAAGTTTATTCCTATGGCGGAACAAACCGGATTGATTATTCCCCTGGGTAAATGGGTGTTAACGGAAGTATGCCGCCAGTTAAATTTATGGCAAAAAAAATTCCCTATTGCTGAATCAATGACGATTAGTGTCAATCTTTCGGCAATTCAACTGGCTAACCCCGATTGGTTATTAGAAATTGATGATTTTCTAGCCGGATATTCTTTAAAAGGAGCCAACCTCAAGTTGGAAATTACTGAAACTGTGTTAATGGAGAACGCCGCACGCGCTACGGCAATTTTAGAACAGTTAAAAGCGAAACAGATTCAAGTCTCGATTGATGATTTTGGCACCGGCTATTCTTCTTTAAGTTATCTCCATTATTTACCGATTGATACCCTGAAAATTGACCGTTCTTTCGTGAGTAATATGGAAGTACATTCCAAAAATTTCACTCTGGTTAAATCAATTGTGACTTTAGCGCATAGTCTGGGATTGGATGTGATTGCGGAAGGGGTGGAAACCCCTAAACAAATGGCAATTTTGCGATCGCTCGGTTGTGAATATGGACAAGGCTATTTATTTTATCGGCCAATGGATCCAGAGGCGATCGATTTTTTATTGAACAATTTACCCGATCAAAGCGATCGCAGGCAAAAGTCTTCTTGACTTGATTTTTCCCCTTTCTACTTAGAATCCCCCGTTTCTTAGCGGCGGAGTATCAAATCGTATTACGATGGCGATTCAACAAAACCAGAAGCATAGGATATTAAATAAAAACCCTTATAAGCATTAGCCTATAAGGGTTTAAGTAAAATGGCGGGAGGCGGATTTGAACCACCGACCTTCGGGTTATGAGCCCGACGAGCTACCAGACTGCTCTATCCCGCGTTGCCTTCACTATTATAACCACACTTTGATTTAAATTGCAACCCCTAATTAAAAAAACTTTTGTCCCAAATAACAAATAACCAATAATAAATATTCAATAATAAGTATTTAATATCAAATAAGCCCGCCAAAGCGGACTTATTTGATCCAGAGACAAGTTTTAAACTGTCGCCAGGGGGAGCGAAAATACCCGATGACTTAGACCATAGACAATTCGCCAAAGGTATCTAACCGGGTAAAATTGGTCAGATTAATATACTTGTCCGAAAGAGTTTCGGCGATCGTTGGGGTAATCCAGCCCAACTGTTTCAGCAAGTGAATCGCCACGGCTCGTTTAGCGCGTTTGCCGCCATCAAGGACTTTAATTGCCAATCCCAGCCCCGATCTTGCTTGACCAATACATTGAATTCCTTCAGCCCCAGATTTGCTGACCAATTCTCCTTGAGTCAACTGCATCAGTTCTGTGTCAAATTCTCCCTCTCCAGAGACTAAACCGGCGTAAATGGTCATAGCGCGGATAATCCGTTCCATCTCCAAATTTTCCCCAGAGGTGAGTTGAGCATATAAAGTGGCCATTTGTGCCAGTTCCATCAGATAAGTTGGGGCGCCGCAGTCATCGTAAGCGGAGATAAACTCTTCCGCAGGCATCCGCAACAGTTCGGCAATTTTGCTTAATATCAAGCGTTGCACCGGATGATTGCGTTGCAGATAAGTGTTAATTGCCCAATTACGCTGCTGACAAACCGCTAACATTCCCGCGTGTTTCCCAGAACAACCATGTTCCAAGGGACTACTTTTCCCAGGAGGAATGGGACATTGCAGGGCTGAGGGTTCGAGTTCGCAGCACCAGAGGATATGAAACGCTTGCCGTGATTGCTCAATAGAACCTTTGTGAGAACTACAAATAATCGCTAAGTCACGATCGCTCAGGTCATAGCGTTCCAATGTGCCGGTAGAAGTCACTGCCAGGGCTTGAAATGGTTTGAGTGCGGAGCGAACAAAGGCAGTGGTTTGAGCATTACCTGCCACGGAAAGCACCCGTCCTCGGTGATCGCAAACTACGGCTTCAACCTGATGAACGGATTCGACAATCCCTTCTCGCAATAGCTGAACTTTAATTGCTGTTGATTTTGTCGTTTTTGCCATAGTCATTAGTTTAGTAATGTTTTATTTACTATATTGGCGTTTCTGAAGCGCAAAGATAATTTTTGCCTTGTTTGCCTGATAATCTGCTACTATCATACGTTGGCTAGGCATAAATCGATGATACATCTCGTGCGCCGCTAGAGCGCCGCTCAACCGAAAGCACTTGAGCCACGGTTTCCAAACAGCAGCGATCGCTCACCATCCAACGATGCACTGGCACAGGCAGCACAATTTCTTCTCCCACAGGCATTTTGGAACTACTCGCGGGCACAATCATCAGATCGTAAGGAGTCCAGATCGAAGTAAACTGCAATCGGCTCAAAATTTCCACCGCATCCCCATTCAAGTCTTGCAGAAAATCACTCCCAGGACGCATTTGCATCACCCCTTTCAACGGCAGAGAATAAGCCGTGATGGTCCCATGATGAGGCGCAGAAATCGTAATATATCGCTGCACTCGTTCCACACCCCCAAGTCTTTGGACATAGTAGCGAGTCACGAGTCCCCCCATACTAAAACCCACTAAATCAAACATATCATCAGGTCTAAAGGTGCGATCGACTTTCGCTGCGACCTGTTGCGCCAAAGTTTCCAGAGGGGCTGCCCCAGTATTGGGTCTGAGATTTAGGGTATGCAAAGTCCAACCCTGATTTTGCAGATAATCACATAGACGGCAGAAAATTTTCTCTTTGTCCCAAATCCCATGAACCAAGAGTACAGGATTTTGAGTATTGCGGCTATTCATGGCGACTCCGATGCAAAAACGAATCAATTAACCAATCAACTAATCAGCTAATCAACTAATCAACTAATCAATTGCGATCGCAGCTTACACCCGATCGCCGGATCCGGTTCCGGGGCTGGGGACAGAATTTCAACCGAACACCGATTCCCATCGATGGATTTATCAACGCGGAAATCTCTCTCAGAGTCAAAGATTCAGGTCAAAATCCTGCTTTGTTGCCGTAAAGGTCTGCTATGATCTAAAAATGCGTGGGGCTGTGGCTCAGATGGATAGAGCAAGCGCCTCCTGAATCATCGGGCACCCTGGGGGAAACTTCAGGAGTGAATGTGGTCAAATTCAAGAAAGCCTAAAGATGTGTTGAGAGGAATCCCAGATGACTCTAAGTCACAAATAAGGTAATCTTGAGCCAAGCTCTACCCAATAAAGGTAGAGAAGGTGCAGAGACTGGTTTGCGGGAGCGAAATTTAGATGGACTATTATGTCTCATCAAAAGTAGAGAAACGCGGGGTTTTAGTGGGAATGTTGTTGGGAAATGCGTATAAAAGACAAAACAACTTTTATATTCAACACCCAGCTTTTCAAGAAGATTACGTCCTCTTTAAACAGCGACTTCTGGAACAGATTACCCAAAAACCCGTTAGCCTGTATAGTCGGTTCACGAAAAAGGGCGCTCGTCTCCTCTGTTTAGAACCCAAGTTAATCCCTTTAATTAGGGTATTGGTCAAAAAGCGATTTCCTGGAGGCACTCAAAAAATAACCAGAGAGTTTTTAAACTTATTAACTCTGCCAGGAATTGCCTTATGGTTCTTAGACAAAGGAAGTAAATCGTTCAAAAAAAAACGGTAAAATTCATAGCTTAGAAATAACCTTAAATACCCAAATTTCTCAGGCAGAAAATGAGCTAATTATCGCTTATTTTTCCGAAGTTTGGGAAATAAACTGGGGGTTAACTAAAGGGAAAAACTTTTACCGTCTACGCATGGGAACCAAGGCAGGGAAAGAATTTCTTGAACGAATTCGGCCTTATGTCCCGGAAACGATGCTCTACAAAGTAGAAACCTCCTCAAACGTAACGGCCACCACCTAACGGCTGTTAGCATAAGGTGAAGGAATAGTCCAGAGAGAGGGGAAACTCTCACGAATCTGAAGCGCTAGGTCGCCGGTTCAAATCCGGCCAGTCCCGTCCAAACAAGGCTTAAATAAGCGTTAAATTTTCCGGTGGAAATTGATTTTCCTTTGCTAAACTTAAAGCGATGTCTAGCGAACAGGCATCGCTTTGGTTTATCATGCAGCCCGGATAGGGTCTTTCGCATTCCCTTGAAAATCTTGGCGATTCTCCCATTGCCTTACAACTAAAGTTTCAGTGCCAATGCGAAAGCCCTGACGCCAAAAAAAGGATCCTACCTTTCTCTAATTGAAAATCTACCCAACTCCCGAATCGATATGAGGCTCTGTTTGACTTCCAGAAAAAGACGTACTCAAAAGTTTTCTATGCGGAAGACTTTCTGGTGGTTACTCATAGGATTCTTAATGGCGTTATGGTTGCATTATCAACCCTTCAAAAGTCCCTCGCCTCCAGAAGCATTGTTAGTTTTGGGAGGGGCGATCGAACGGGAAGAATTTGCTGCTAAATTTGCCTTAGAACACCCAGAATTAGAGATTTGGGTTTCTGGAGGCAGTAATGAAGAATATGCCGAATGGCTGTTTGCCAACGAGGGAATCGATCTAAATCGAGTCCATCTAGATTATCAAGCGGTGGATACGGTGACAAACTTTACGACGGTGGTGGATCAACTCAAGTCCCAAGGGGTTGAATCGGTTTATTTGGTGACATCCGATGACCACATGTTGCGGGCACGAGTGATTGGGGAGATTGTTTTGGGGAGTCGAGGGATTAAATTTCAGCCCTTACCTGTTCCTTCGGGGCGATCGCCTGAACCCATAGAAAAAGTCATTCGGGATGGGGTGCGATCGGTGTTGTGGGTGACAACCGGATATACCGGATCGAGTTTGGCTAACCGCAAGGAACCAAGTTAATATTCGTTGTTGGTTGTTGGTTGTTGGTTGGTGGTTGTTGGTTGGAGAAAGGGGAACAGTTATCAGGAGCCACTGCGATCTTGGGGTCTCCCCAAGTCTAGCAAGTGGCGTGGAACGGGGAAGGTGAAAAGTGAAAAGTTAAAAGTTAAAAGTGGTAGGGGCGAATGGCCATATAGCCTGACGGATTATGCTTCGCAAGGACGCCCGTACAAAAGTGGTAAGGGCGAATGGCCATATAGCCTGACGGATTATGCTTCGCAAGGACGCCCGTACAAAAGAAGTATCACTATTTACTATTTACTATTTACTATTCACTATTCACTATTCACTATTCACCACTGTTGCCTGTTGCCTGTTCCCTATTCACTATTCCCTATTCACTATTCCCTATTCCCTATTCCCTATTCCCTATTCACTATTCACCACTGTTGCCTGTTGCCTGTTGCCTGTTGCCTGTTGCCTGTTGCCTGTTGCCTGTTGCCTGTTCCCTGTTCCCTGTTCACTATTCACTATTCACTATTCACCACTGTTGCCTGTTCCCTGTTGCCTGTTCCCTGTTGCCTGTTCCCTGATAACTATTGGTTGGTTGTTGTTTAATTCGCCGAATAACCAATAACCAATAACCAACAAATAATAACAATTTCTTATCGTCCCAAATCAAGCATCGCATTAATAGCTTCAGTGCAATGATTGGTGACTCTTTCTAATTCTTCGCGATCGCTCGAACTCGGTGGCTCCATAAGTTCGCCAATTCTAATAGTAACGGGTACAGGTTTGGGCAAAAGCGATCCCTTTTTCACAATGGCTTGAGTCCCCCACAAACTCACCGGCAGGATGGGGGCTTTCGCTTTCGCCGCAATCAATGCCGCCCCCAGCTTGGGGTCTGTAATCCGACCATCGGGGGTGCGAGTGCCTTGCAAAAATAGCCCCGTTGCCCATCCTTGCTCCAGATATGATAAAGCCGAACGCATCGCACTGCGGTCTGCGGAGCCGCGTTTCACTGGATAAGCTCCATACAAGCGAATGGCATCTTTCAGTACCGGCACCTGAAATAACTCTTCTTTGGCCATAAACGCCACAGGTCGCCGCATACAGTTAGAGACAATCGGCGGATCAAAATCACTGGCATGATTACTGACTACCACCAAAGGGCCGGACTGCGGGACTTTTTCGGCGCCATAAATGCGACCCCGAAAATAGATATGCAGCATGGGGCTAACCACTGACCACTTAAATAAGTGATAAAGGATTAAGCTAGATCGCGGTTCGCGGCCTACAAATTTGGATTTCGGCTGGTCGTGACTCATTGGTGATCTATGGTGATCTATGGTGATCTATGATTTACATGACAAAGGCAGTGATGGGGCAGCGATCGGGGGATATTACAAGGCGATCGCTTGCGGCTTGGTTTAAGATAAGCTCGGCAATAAATCTGCCACCCGGTGAATATTCTTCAAAGCGATATCGGGACAAGTCCGCTTAATCAAACCCGTCAGGGCATTACCCGGCCCAATTTCGATCGCCTCTTCAATGCCTTCTGCCGCCAACTGGAGAGAAGTTTCTCGCCAACGGACTGAACCAGTCATTTGGGCCATCAGTCGGGCTTTTAAAATTTCGGCTTTGGTCGCGGGGGTGGGGTCAACATTAGACAACACCGGCACTTGAGCATCGGTAAATGGCACTGATGCCAAGACTTCGCGGTATTCCGCTTCCGCAGTAGCCATAAACGGGGAGTGAAAAGCGCGGGAAACCTTCAATGTCACCGCTCGCTTAATCTTAATACTGGCTTTAAGTTGTTGGATCGCGGCAGGAGTGCCGGACACCACCACTTGCACGGCGCTATTGTCATTAGCAATAACCACATCAGGAATTTGGGCAATCGCTTGTTCCAGTTCTTCCCGCTGAAAGCCCATCAGAGCATCCATTTGCCCTTCGGGAGCAGTGTTCATTAATTCCGACCGCTGCTTGACTAGGGCTAATCCATCTTCAAAGGAAAAGACCCCAGCCACATACAGGGCTACATATTCTCCCAAGCTGTGACCGGCGACTAACTGGGGCTGATATCCGCGATCGCGCATCAACTGTGCCAGAATGCTTTCAACCACATACAAACAAGGTTGAGTATATGGGGTATAGGATAATTTTTCTTCATTACTTTGGCAGATATCCAAAACCGACCAACCTAGAATATCCTCAGCTTTTTTAAAGAAAGGTTGTGCTTGGGGCAATTCTTGGAGATCCACTCCCATGCCGATCGCCTGAGAACCTTGTCCGGGAAAAACCCATGCTGTTTTAGTCATTTATGTTTATTTTTACTTTACTGTTGTAGAAATCCCTAATAGGAATTAAGAATTTGTTGGTTAAGTTTTGACTGGTAGGGGCGAATGGCCATTCGCCCCTACAGACGGTTAAATTTTCACTGTTCTAATGCCTCCGGCACGCTTCGCGAACGGCAAACGGCTAACAGCCAACGGCCACCGACCAAAAATCAACCCCACTGAAAGATCGCCGCACCCCAGGTTAAACCGGCACCAAAGCCAGCAGAGGCAATAATATCACCGGGTTGCACTTTACCTGATCGCACCGCTTCATCCAGTGCCAAGGGGATAGAAGCCGCCGATGTGTTACCATAAGCTGCCAAATTTGTCAATACCTTATCGCTAGGAATATTTAACCGTTGGGCTACAGCAGCCAGAATCCGCTGATTTGCTTGATGCAGTAGCAGCCAGTCGATTTGGTCAACGGTTAAATTTGCCCTAAACAGAGCTTTTTCCACCACTTCTGGCACCTGCGTCACCGCAAAGCGATAAACTTCTTTACCCGTCATCGCGATGGGCTGATAAGTGCCTTGGCTGACCGAAATGTCATTGACCAGAGTTTTGGGGGTTGAGCAGTAGGGAAGTTGCAGGCATTGATTTTGGCTGCCATCACTGCGGAGTTCAAATCCTAACAAGCGATCGCCGTCCAAAGATGCCCGCATCACCACGGCTCCGGCGCCATCCCCAAACAGGACACAGGTCGTGCGATCTGACCAATCGACCCAGCGCGATAGAATATCTGCACCTACTAAAAGCACATTTTGGTAGGCGCCGGTGCGAATGAACTGGGCGCCTGTCACCAATCCAAACAAAAAGCCCGAACAAGCGGCGGTCAAATCGAAAGCTACCGCTCGCGTCGCTCCGAGGTTAGCTTGAATGGTCGTGGCACTGCCAAATAGGTCATCACCTGTGGAGGTAGCTAAGATAATCAAATCGATGTCTGCTGGTGTAATACCGGCCATAGCGATCGCCTCAACCGCCGCTTCGGTTCCTAGCTGCGCCAGAGAATCTGCTGGTTGAGCGATATGCCGGTTTTGAATGCCGGTGCGAGTTGTAATCCACTCATCGGAAGTTTCGACTATCTGTGAAAGGGCTTCATTATCCAAGGAAACCCCTGGAGTAGCTGAACCGCTGCCGATAATTGCAATCCCTGCCCCTCCAGAATTAAATACCTGTTTCAATGTAAATTCTCCATAAGCATTGGCGTTTCATTCGCGTTAAATATCTATTCGCTATCTATTCGCTGTTAGTCGCCACCACCTGAGTTAATTGCTCACCTCTGATGGGTCGGGGTTTTGATCCCAAACCTTGATTCGGTCTAACACTTGATGGTCAATAGCTTCTTTGGCCAAACGAATGGCACTCTTGATAGAAGGTGCTTGAGAACTGCCGTGGCTAATAATACAAACTCCAGCCACACCCAGCAACAAGCCGCCCCCATGTTCCACATGATCCACCCTTTGCTTAAATCGCCTTAAACTAGGTTTTAAAAGCGTGGCTCCAAGCTTACCTTGCCAGCCAGCGGAAAGTTCTTCTTTTAGGGTTTGCAGGACAATTTCGCCCACGGCTTCAGCGAATTTCAACAAAATATTGCCGACAAAGCCATCGCAGACTATGACATCAAATTTTCCTGTCAGCACATCCCGACCTTCCGCATTACCAATAAAGGTAATTTGGGAGTTTTGTTCGAGGAGTTGATAGGTCTTCAGGCTCTGCTCATTTCCTTTACAAGCTTCTTCGCCAATATTGAGCAGTCCGACTTTCGGTTCGGACATACCTAAGACATATTGGCTGTAAATCGATCCCATCACCGCGAACTGTTCTAAAAATTTCGGGCGGCAGTCTACATTAGCTCCCACATCCAAAATCAGTACAGATTTATTCAACATCGCCGTAGGAAAAACGGCGCCAATGGCCGGGCGATCGATTCCGGGTAAACGTCCTAACCTAAGCAATGCTGCTGCCATTGCCGCACCAGAGTGTCCGGCAGAGACAACCGCATCCGCTTGGTTATTTTTGACTAAATCCATTGCCACTCTAATTGAAGCCTTGGGCTTGCGTTTTAAAGCGGTCAAAGGCTCCTCACCCATCTCCACAACTTCTTCAGCATGAATTATCTGTACTTGAGATGGAGATATATTGGTATGTTGCTTGAGCGCTAGGGAAATCTGATCGCGATCGCCGACCAGCAAAACCTCTACGCCCAATTCTTGCTGGGCTCTAATAGCTCCAGCGACGATTTCGGCAGGGGCATGATCCCCTCCCATAGCATCTACTGCTATTCTTGCGCTAGTCGATCCCATTGATCTTTCGTCATAGAAACCTTAAAAATTCTACCAGAAGGCTTCTACCCAAGCATAAGTATAGTGCTTGATCGACACACCGGAGAAACTATACTTGTTTCCTAGCATCCAAAAAAATGATATGCCCTAGGGAATCCGTCCTGAATTGGTTGTCGGCGTAGGGTAGAGAAAATTCCCTGTCCCTACTTAAAAAATTTTATCGATTATTAGAAAAATGCTGGAGTTATTGAGTTCAGGTTTGATATCTGTATGGTTGGAGTTAAGCGGAGTTCAGATCCGTGAGCAGGATGCTGGGGAATTGTTAATCGGATCGGGGATTCCCGGTTTTGTCTGGGATGAAAAAAAAATGGGGGGAGTGGATTCGCCCACGAATGCCACCTTAGAGGAATATCTCAAAGCATTGGAGGCGAAAGGTGTGCGGCGAGAGAATCAAGGGATTTGGTTGCAGACCACTCAGGGAGAGTTACTGGCTAATCATCAAGGGAATATTCCCCGGTCAGCAGCTTCCATTACTAAGGTGGCGACCTCTTTGGCCGCTTTGTCTACTTGGAAACTGGATCATCAGTTTGAAACCCTGATTGCCGCTAGGGGTCAGGTGGTGGGTGAGGTGTTAGAAGGGGATTTAGTGATTGTCGGTGGGTACGATCCTTTATTTGTTTGGGAAGAGGCGATCGCTCTGGGGAATGCCCTCAACCGCTTGGGAATTCGGCGTGTCACCGGCAATTTGGTGATTACAGGTAATTTTTTGATGAATGGCGAGGATAACGGGCAAAAAAGTGGGGAACTGCTGAAACAAGCATTGAACGCACAACTCTGGTCAGCAGAAATTACCGACACCTATAATCTTATGTCCCGAAATGCTCAAAAAAAACTGGCCGCCCCAGCTACACCCAAACCCCAAGTAGCGATCGCCGGTCAGGTGCTTGTGTCTAAAGAACCCCCGACCGAGACTACTCCCTTAATTCGTCATTATTCCCTGCCCCTGGTAGAACTATTAAAGTTAATGAACATCCACAGCAGTAATACGATGGCGGAGATATTAGCGGACGCCCTGGGGGGAGTGCAAGTAGTCAGAAAAATTGCCGCTGAAGCTGCGGGAGTGCCCCCAGAACAAATTCAACTGATTAACGGGTCTGGGTTGGGTGAAGAAAATCGGATTTCTCCTCGTGCGGCTTGTGGCTTATTTATGGCGATTCAGAATTATTTACGCAGGGATGCCGCCAAACCGGGGAACGCCACAGCGCCCCTGACTCTTGCGGACTTATTTCCCATTGCCGGAACTGATGGCGGCACGATGGAAGACCGCAATATTCCCGCTGGATCCGTGGTTAAAACCGGCACCCTCTGGAATGTGAGTGCCTTAGCCGGAGTTTTACCCACTCGCGATCGCGGTTTAGTCTGGTTTGCCATCCTTAACGGTGGGGGCGATGATATTTGGGGTTTTCGCGATCGACAAGACCAGTTATTGCACCAACTTTTAAAACAATGGGGAATATCCCCGGAACCTTTCCCACAAATTACCCGCAATTATCCCAGCAACCGAGAATTGATTGAAATTGGCGCTCCGAGTCGTAATGAATTGTTGTGGCAAAGGTCTTGATTCAGAAACCGGGTTGATTTTTCAGGGGTAGGGTGGGCAAAATTTGCCCACCCTACTGCTCTCTCATAGAAACCCGGTTTCTTTTCTTGGGGATAAGAATGTGCGATCGCTCACCACCCCAGAAACCGGGTTTCTTCTTGGCAAAAAACAGTTAACGTTGGCATTCACGACAGAAACCCGGTTTCTTTTTTTGAGGGGAAAGAAGCGCGATCGCTCACCACCCCAGAAACCGGGTTTCTTGTTGGCAAAAAACAGTTAACGTTCGCATTCACGACAGAAACCCGGTTTCTTTTTTTGAGGGGAAAGAAGCGCGATCGCGAAGCGTCCCGGAGGCGATCGCATTGGCAAAATTACTTCTTCCTAGAACAATGATTTTCCCAGTGAATTACAATAATTCTGGTAAAAGAATAAAAAAGCGATCGCCCTAATGAAATTTCATAGATTTTACCGCTTCATCAATCACTGGCAAATAGTCATCTTTATCTTCTTGTTTCATTATAGCAATTAAACCACATACTGCTGTATCTAATTGAACAGTTGCCAGATATTGAGTCGCCGGTATTTTTGTCTCCTTCTCAATATAATTTAAAATGTCGATTCTAGCAGAACGAGAATCTATTGTTTCCAATCGTTGATCGATTACTTCAAGATTGGAGCAACTATTTTTAGACTGCTCTAATAACACAACCTCTGACAATTGTAAATAGCTACTATCCGACAATTCTTCGGCTGGAAGCTCAATAATTTTAATTGTAATGGTTGGTGAATATTTCGCTCCTAGAGTCACAACATATACATCACTTGGATACTCTTCGTCTTTGCTTTTATTGTCCTTAAGCCATCCCACAGGCAAAGTAATTAAAACTCCTGTTTCTTCACTGTCAAATTGCAACTTTTGCCTTAAATCACTCTCCATTTTATCACCTTCAATCAATTCCAAATCATCAAAAAATATCTAATTAATCTTTATAAAAATTAGCCAACCAACTCACAAGCGCCCAAGAAATTCTAGTCAGTTTTTTCGGTTTTCTTTTTTCAGGCAAAGGTATTCAACACTACTTATCAGAACCAACCCTTCACCGTTTTCCACAATTTTTTACCACCTGCAATGGTTCCTCCTACGGCAGCACCGCCTAATGCACCGCCTAGAGAGAGAAGTCCACCGCCCAATGCACCAACTCCTCCAGCGGCCATTTTAGCTACACCCTTTGTGTTGTTCCAATTTGTGAAGTCTGTGAACTTTCCACGCTTCCAATCTTCATGTCCGCTTTTTGCCAGGGAAGCTCCACCAAGAGCCAGTTTGCCACCGGGAATTGCGCCTATCCGACCTGCTTCTATCACCTCAGACTTTGTGTTGTAGGGACGGATGGCATTTTGATAAACTTTAATGTCTGCTCTATGTTCACCTTCACCTCCCCCAATATCCCTAGTATTGAGAAGCATGGCTGTATGTGCCGCTGGTGTATAGTTCAAAAAGCCTTTCATAGAATGTTCATAGAAAGTGCCTCTCAAATGTGATCCCCCAGCTAAATCAACAACATCTCCTTTCGCAACATGATGAACAATTTCTGGTCCATTTTGGCCTACAGAATCTACTGCTTGTTGATATTGTGCCGCATTAGGAGCCGCAGATTGGAAAGTGACTAACCTTCTGACATTACCCGGAAACCTTCCAGTGAAATGCTGTGCTAAAGCCCCCCCTAAACTATGTCCAGTTACATCAAGTTTGTTATAACCAAATGTATTTAAAATCTGAACAATGCTGTCAAACTGTTGATCGAGAAATGATTGAAAGCCACCATATCCAGGAGAATTCCAATCTAAGTCTTGCAGGGTGGTTTCCATATCACTGGTTCCTCGAAACGCTAAGATCGGAACTTTACCCGCGTCTCTTCCTTGATTATTTGGCACTAATAGGCCATAATTAACCCCCTTTCCAGCATTTGTAACTTGACCGCTTGGATACCATATAGGCTGAAAACCCTTTTCCTGTAAACTCTCTCGGTCGTCATTGGTTAAATCTTGGTTATAGATGAAATCGTGAGCAATTTTTTCTAAATCAATGTCGGCAGTATTAATCGTTGTATTTCCAGCGGCAACCTCACAAGGATTAATATCTCGTTGAACCCGTTTAAGCGCAACACTGCCACCCTGCTGCACTACATGAGTCAATTCATGGGCTAAGAGTTCTTTGCCCGCAGAACTCCCCGGATCGTATTCCCCCCGTTTAAAAAAGATATTATTCCCAGTGGTAAAAGCACGAGAACTCAAGTCACGATTTAAGGTGTCCGCAGTATTATTGGCATGAATTCTCACCCCACTGAAGTCAGCCCCAAATGCCCCTTCCATTTGGCGGCGAATGGGTGCAGCCAAGGGGACTCCGCTACTTTTGGCTTGGTTGATGCTGCTTTCTAGGCTTGAGGATGCTTGTCCCCCTTCGATCGCTTCCTGACGTTGCACCACCAGCCTGCCAATAGAAGGTGCAGAGAATTGTCTTTGCACAGAACCATCACTTCCATTAGGATTCGGATCTGGAGGCGTGGGGGCACTGATTTGTCGAACGACTTTGCGAGTAATGGTGTCCGCTTCTTGTTCATATTTATCCCCAGGGGCGCCGATCGCGAGTTTTGGCTGAATGGGTGCCGGGGCAGAAACTTGCATCCCCGCAAGGCGATCGCCTTCTATATTTCCTAATTCGACTTTGGTCTGGATTTCTGGTGTAGCGGCTTCCGGTTGGGCTGGTTCCGCAAAGGGACGCGGCTTAAACATTCCCGTTGCGGGAGTTGGGGTGAAATGGGACGATCCTTTTTTCTGAATCTGCTTTCCGGTTGCCATAGCCTAACCTCGCCGAATTGTTGAAGTTAAATCATTTTTTATTTTCCCACAAAATAGCGATCGCTTTCTTAGCCAAAAGTCGATATTTTGTTGATCTTTTGGTTGGGTGGTCAAAATTATCGCACTGGTCCCGGTTTCTTTTCTTGGGGATAAGCGATCGCTGTTAGGTCTCAGAAACCGGGTTTCTTGTTGGCATTTAACAGTAGGGGCGATTCGCGAATCGCCCCTACATATTCACCACAGAAACCCGGTTTCTTTTCTTGGGGGGTAAGAAACGCGATCGCCCACCACCCCAGAAACTGGGTGTCTTGTTGGCATTCAACAGTAGCGGGTCCCGGTTTCTTTTTTTGGGGGGCAAGAAGGCGCGATCGCTCACCACCCCAGAAACCGGGTTTCTTGTTGGCATTTAACAGTAGGGGCGATTCGCGAATCGCCCCTACATATTCAGAACAGAAACCCGGTTTCTTTTCTTGGGGATAAGCGATCGCCTCTCAATTGTGCGATTTATGGGATTGGAGTTAAGATTCGATCGCGGCGATCGCTTCTTCGGGCGACATTTTCCCATTAATTACCGCCATAATCCCCGGCAAATATTTATCGGTGTTCAACAAATTGCTATACACTAACTGCCGAATCATGGGCAAGTTAAGCTGGCAATTTTCTAAGTCTATGCTCGTTTTGTAGCGAATTTCACCCTGATGA
This sequence comes from Planktothricoides sp. SR001, assembly GCF_001276715.1. GTDB lineage: Bacteria > Cyanobacteriota > Cyanobacteriia > Cyanobacteriales > Laspinemataceae > Planktothricoides > Planktothricoides raciborskii. The sequence goes on from NZ_LIUQ01000011.1 coordinate 82,767, forward strand.
AATCCTATTTCAAAGTTGCCAATAATTATCCCGTAATTCGCTCTGGCTAAAAATTCTAACATAACTTGCCGTTTACTCTCTGGCGTTTTCACCGGAAGTAATGAATAGAAAACCAACTGCTGCTCTGCTTCTCTTACTAGAGCGTAGCATTCCCACTCACCATTTTCTCCCTCAAAATATAGATGTAATATTGACTGTCCTGGTAGCTGAGTGCTTGACCAATTTTCTTCTTTAAAAAAACTTATTACCGTCTCGAAAATCGTGCTGGTTTTTTCTAGTTGTTGGAAACTTTTTAAACCAACCCTGGAGAAAGCCGTGCCTCCATCCTTGGCTAACAAACGGCTAGGTCGGTTCGTACCAGATTTGTCAGTTGACTCAGAATCAATATCTTCTTGTAAGGGAGTAGATAGCTGCTCTTGCAATAATTCCTGAAAGAAGGAGGTGATGGATCTGAGCACTTGCTGTGCAGCAATCTCTGGTTGAGAAACGAGAGAGGGGCTAACACTAAAGAGAGTTTCTATTAATTGTGTGGTTGCCTCAACTGTTTTTTGGTCGATCTCTCCATCAGCTTCAGCTAACAGATGACTGGCAGTAGAATCTTTAAAAAAGCTGATAACTGCCTGCTGGAGTAAATCATCTGTATCTTCTGTTATCTCATCTCGGACGAATTTGCTCCAGTCAATATAATCCCAAACAGTACGATAAATTTTTTCTTCCAGAGCTTGTTGCTGCTTGATAGACAAGATCAACCAGCTTTCTGTGGATAAAAGAGAATGAGCAGGCTGTTCCTGACTCAGTGTTTGCAAGTAGGTGGCTACCGTCTTAGCATTGGTAGCACAATTTTCTAGTTCAGATAGCAATTCGGGATGCAGTAGGGTGGTAATTTCTACATCCAGGTCAGAAAAAATGTCTTCGGTCAGTATTGCTTCCTGCAAATCTTGATTGAAATAGAATAAACACCCAGACTTAACCTGTTTATATCCTTCCCAAGACAGCGAGAAATAGAGCAGACATTCAGTAAGCTCATCATAATCGCGTCTCAGAGATATCCCGACAGATTGTATCCTTAATACATTTCCTGACGAATCGTGCAGCACGAGATCGGGAATCAAATGACAACCCTCAGTTTTGACTTTTTTGTTTTTTTGCAGACACATTTCCGATTTAAACCTAATACACGGGGGTAGATTTCATCTGTTCCATTAAATCTACTGTGAATAGACTTTTCAGGAAAGGATATTTTCCAGTCATCTCTTTGAGCAGAGCAGCGATTTGCTGATATTCGGGAGTTTTTTCAATTGTAGATATTTTATTCACTATTTTTTTACCAATATATTTATCTAAACTATTGATATCTTTTACCTTGTTTGTTTTCATGTCTGTTATACATTCTACGATCGCTGTTTTTAGTGATTCTTGTAATTCTTCTGGAACATTAGATCCTAGCACAGCCACAATTATGTTATTGGCTTGCTTAGTTATGTCATTAGTTATGTCATCAGTTTCATTCTTAATTTTTTTTATATCTGTTTCGTTTATTTTGGCTATAATTTTTTTAACTAACCATTTTTGAACCAAAGATAGCTGCTTAGAAAACCTGAACAAGAGGTTATAAATCAAGGTCAATGCTTTTTCCTTATTTTTCTGGTTGTCTTCCGTATTCTCTGTCAAGAATGCTTGATCGATAATTAAAAAAGCAAAAGCATGACGGTGGCGTCCTTTCGTTCCTTTCACATTCTTATAAAAACCCTTAATTGCGTGAAACACTTTTATACCTTTCTCCAGGAGAGAAGCTGCGAATTTTATGATTTCGGTAATCGGTCCTGCTGGGGTTGTTAAGGTAAGAATTCGGCAAACTCCTTGAAAAGTTCTAAGGATTGCCAAGAAAAATGATTCCCATAAAGCTCTTTTTCTTTTAGAAATAGCATAATCGGCTGCCGCTGATAAAGTTAAATCTTCCTGATCTTTAGCCTCTTTTGTTGTATCTATTTTCGCAGCTTCCTGATAATACTTAATTTGTTTCTTTATTTTTTTTGCCTGTTTAGCAAACTGATAAGCTTTGATCAAATGACCAATGCCCAATCTCTCAAGCAAGCCTGTAATTTTGTCCATAATAGTATCTACAGGTCCCTTGACTAAAGAGTCTAATATATTCTCTTTCACGAAATTTGTTGCTGTAGTTGTTAAATTGTTACTTGTAAGTTGTGTTTCAACATCCTTTGCTACTGCCGATGATTGTTGATTCTGTTGTTCTTGGATTCCCTTGATTTCTGCTTCCGTTTTAGCTATCTGTTCATTCCCATAAGTTTTGGAATTTTTTTCTTGAACATCTTGCATATCTTGGCGTTCTTTGCCGATCTCTTCTGGCATTTGATAAAATTCCAGACCTTCTTCGATTCTTGACGCATCTTTTATTAATTTCCAAGCCTGCTGCAACTCAGTGTCTTTACCTGTGAGTTGTTGATTCAGTTTATAATAAGGGCCTTCTTTTTCTTCTGGCGTTTCCGTTTCCTTCTTAGTTTCTGGCGTTTCCTTCTTAGCAAATTTTTTATACAAATTTACAGCTTGTTTAATAGAAGTTGACTGTAACCATCTTTCAAAGTTTCCTGTAGCTTCAATTATATATCCATGTTTTTTGAGCCATTCACCGAATTTTGCTGATGATTTTATCTGATTAATTATTTCAGTATCTGCTGAATTTTTAGCCTGGAAAATACTCATAACTTCTACTGCCAATGTCGCATCGTGAAGCTGGTGTGCAAGTGTACCATTCAACAGCGCAAAATAAGCGCTTTCCTCCCCTGTTAGTTTATGATTATGAGTTTTCCAGTTCCAATCTACCAGAATCTTCCATATTTTATCTAACAGTTCTTTTCTATTTTTGGTTGCCAAGGTTGAAGTTTTATTATATGTAGAAATCAGTTCAGCCATCTCTTCAGTTTTGCTTGTACCCACCGTTGCTTTTCTGACAAATTGCTTGGGAATTTCTGGAATAGAATCGTGCCAAACCCCGGCTACTCGCTGACCAAAAACATACTCTCTCTCTGCGATCTCCCAATGTGGTTTATCTTTTGTCACTTCATCATTTTCGCCCAATCTCTGAACCACAGGTTCAATTGGAGAAATTTTTGATAATTTCGGTATATTTTCATTTTGCTTTTGAATTTTGTTAACTACTTTAGATTGTAATTTATCTCCACCAATTTGCTGAATAGTGTGGGTCAACTCATGGGCAGTCAAATGATTATTACCGGGAGATTTCCCCGAACCATAATAAATATGATTGCCGTGGGTAAATGCCTGTGCGCCCAAATCTCGGTTCATTTGTACCGCTTGGCTATCCGTATGTACGCGCACACTGCTAAAATCTGCCCCAAAACGCGGTTCCATGTAGGCACGAATTTGCGGGGCTAAAGGACTGCCAGAGTTTTTGCTTTGACTGATTTGATTTTCCAGAGAATTTGGAGCATTAAGGCTACCATCTGCGGCTGCCTGGACTTTAATCCGACGTTGAATAAAGCCTTTTTTATTTTCCCCAGCTTCTTCTGACAGTGACTCAGAGGGTTGTGGCTGCATTTGAATAACAGGTTCTACTGGAGTAATAGCCGCAGAAATGGGTTTAGCTTGAGCAAAGATAGCCGCAGAAATCGGTTTAGCTTGAGCAAAGATAGTCGCAGAAATGGGTTTAGCTTGAGCAAAAGGGCTTGGGGCTGTGGGATTTTCCACGGGCGCCGGAGCAGATATCGCAGGCATTCTCATCACCGTTTCGGCAATGGTGTCCGCTTCTTGTTCATATTTATCCCCAGGGGCGCCGATCGCGAGTTTTGGCTGAATGGGTGCCGGGGCAGAAACTTGCATCCCCGCAAGGCGATCGCCCCCTGAATTTCCTAACTCGACTTTGGTCTGGATTTCTGGTGTAGCGGTTTCCGGTTGCACTGGTTCCGCAAAGGGACGCGGCTTAAACATTCCCGTTGCGGGAGTTGGGGTGAAATGGGACGATCCTTTTTTCTGAATCTGCTTTCCGGTTGCCATAGCCTAACCTCGCCGAATTGTTGAAGTTAAATAATTTTTTATTTTCCCACAAAATAGCGATCGCTTTCCTAGCCAAAAGTCGATATTTTGATCCAGAATTTGTGAGAGATTTCGAGAGCGATCGCCCTCCGCTGATGGAAAGATTTTTTTTGGCCGATCGCGGATTCTAGGGTCGGGGATAATTGGCTAGATGCCAAAGAACAGGCCGAACTATCATAGAATTGTACCGCGTTGAATCAGTAAAGAGATGCAAATCAAACAAATAAAATATCCAGTTGAGCAAAGCGATCCGCCGCTTTCTGCCAGAGAAGCTTTGCCCACCATGTACGATCTACCTAGCGAAAACCCGGAGGAACCTGGATTGCCTGACGAATTCCATGACTTTCAACCTGAACTGTTGCGTTTAACTTTTCGTCCTGGAAACTACCCATCAGAACAAGTGTTTTGCGGCAGTGACATGAACCTTTACTACGATGTACGTCACCATTCTTGGTATAAACGACCGGACTGGTTTGGAGTAGTAGGAGTTTCTCGACTTTATGACAATCGGGATTTACGCTTAAGTTATGTGATGTGGCAAGAAATGGTTGCGCCCACAGTGGTGGTGGAATTATTGTCACCAGGGACAGAAACCGAAGACTTGGGTAAACGGACTCGGTTGGTTAGCGAACCGCCCACGAAATGGGAAGTTTATGAACAAATTTTGAAAGTTCCTTATTATATAGTGTTCGATCGCTATACCAATGAGTTAAAAGCATTTGCTTTAATGGCTGGTTTTTATCAAGAATTGAAATTAACCGAACCGAAAATTTGGCTGCCTCAATTAGAGTTGGGTTTGGGTTTGTGGTCTGGAGCTTATGAAGGACTAAATCGAGTTTGGTTACGTTGGTATGATGCTCAAGGAAACTGGATTTTAACACCCAGTGAACGGGAAGCGGTTGCCGTGAAGCAACTTGAAGCGGAACGCCTTCGCGCTGAAGCGGAACGACAACGCGCTGAAGCGGAACGCCTTCGCGCTGAAGCCGCAGCTACGCGATCGCAACAGCTTGAGGAATTGCTGCGATCGCACGGGATCGATCCAAATAGTTTAAATAGTTAACTTTCACCGAAGTAGCGAAGTATGGTGGGCAATGCCCACCCTACGTCTGAGGATTGTCAAACCCACCCTTTAATCTCGCTATCGGTCAAAACTCGCTCTAATTTCATACATTCGCTGCGGGCAGCAACTAAAATATGTTTCATCATCACAGGTTCCCCGGCATCAGCGGCCATAAACGCCGCATTTAATGCTACATTTCTAATATTTCCCCCCGCTACATTCAGCTTGGCTAATTTGTCATAATCCAAGCCTTCCGTGGGAGTTTGGGGCGGAAAAATTCGCTGCCAAATTTCTTTTCTTTGATTTAAGTCCGGGAAAGGAAACTGCACGACAAAACGAATCCGCCGCAGAAATGCTGAGTCTAAAGCACTCTTAATATTAGTGGTTAAAATGGCTAATCCCCGATAGGCTTCCATCCGCTGCAATAGGTAAGCAACTTCGATATTCGCATGGCGATCGTGGGAATCTTTGACTTCGCTCCGTTTGCCAAATAAAGCATCGGCTTCATCAAATAATAATATCGATCCCCCCGCTTCCGCCGCATCGAATACTTTTCGCAAGTTTTTCTCGGTTTCACCGATATATTTACTGATAATTGAACTTAGGTCAATGCGATATAAATCCAGTTCTAATTGTTGGGCAATAATATCGGCGGCCATTGTTTTTCCCGTGCCACTGGAACCGGCAAATAAGGCACTAATCCCTAAACCTCGCTCATTTTTGCCGCCAAATCCCCAAGTTTCATAGACTTTCCCCCGTTGTCGCACATGGCTGACTATTTCCCGCAGGGTGTTGCGTTGGGCTTCGGGTAGCACTAGGTCATCCCAGGTGTTGCCGGAATCAATGCGTTGGGCGAGGTCTTCCATACGCGATCGCGCCTGGATCCGGCAAGCATCCCACAAGCGATCGCCCAACTCATTGTTATCCTGGTTATTTTCGAGATCCCCCCCTGGCCCCCCTTGAAAAGGGGGGGGATCAGCGATCGCTTTCCCGGCTTTAATGCAAGCGGCATAAATCTCTGGAACGCTTAAATTAAAATGAGACACTAATTTATTCACATAACCGTTTAATTCCGTATCGCTACCGAGGGCATTTTGCCAAAGGAGGCGCTGTTCTGCGGGGGTGGGTTGTTTGACATCAAAGGTGACAAAAGGTCTTTGTCGAGGATGTCGGCGATCGCGGCTGGTGACAATCAGCGGTTGATGATAGTTTTCAATCATCCTGGCGATCGCATTTTCTCTGGCCAAATCATTGCTATCAATCTCATCGCAATCAAGCAATAAAGCGCTATTGCTTAAAATAGCTTCTCGTTCCCACAACTGAATTAATTCGGCAATATCGTTAGCATGAATTGGGATCACATCTGCCGCCATAATATGCAGATTCCATCCCAACAATTCACAAGCTACCCCAGCCAGCGATCGCTTACTAGCCACATCACTGCCGCAAAGTTGTACCAGGGTAAAACCCTCCCTGGTTTCGTTGCCCAATATCTCCGCCACTTCCTCAGCTATTTGGCGATGAGATGGCGGCAAATCCGCAATGTTTAAGGGCGAAAAACGAGTCGCTTTTACAGAAAATGGCCGGACAATAAATCGCAACTGTTCCTCGAAAGCTGTAGCCCCCATCAAATAATGCAAGACTCGCTCTTCAATTCGCAACGGCGCCGTAGTCAAGGCATTCCCCGCACCTACAGAAATTAGTCGCCAGCGACGCAGGGGACTGTTTGCGGTTAAGGCTTGCCAATTTTTATTAGGAAAAATATCTAATCCTAAACCAAATGTCGGATAATTACTTTGCGGATCTCCGTGAATTCCGGCGCAAAGATTGCCCCAATTTCTATCTAATTCCATGCCCGCACATAGCAGCAATAAATCGCGATCGAAATCCGATAAACCAAAAGTTTCGCAAAGTTGTTCTAGGGCTGGTGAGGTTTGCCATTGCCAGCTTATCTCATCCTCGAATAACTCGCGGTCAATTTCCTCTGGGACAATTTCCGCATCATCGTTCAATTGTCGTTGCAGCTTTTGTTGCAACAACAACCGCACCCGGTCGAGCGATCGCCCCAAATATTCCTGGTTATCCTCTAACCAATTGCTAGTTCTTAATGATTTGATTGGCACCATAATTATTCAATTGATAATGGACAATTGATAATGGACAATTTATAATCCACAATGGACAATTTAGATTTTTTCACTGATTAATTATCAATTATCAATTATCAATTATCAATTATTCATATTATGGGACAGAAATCGGTACAAGAGCATTTTCTGGGGCTGCTTCCCGATAGCGACCCATATCAGCCATCACTAATAACAAATGCAAAGACCAATCAGGATCCGTGGGCAGGTCAGCCCAAGGGATAGCGATTTCTAAGCATTTATTAAAGGCCATTTGCGCCCGTGTGGGTCGGGCGTGCCATTGATGATTTTCTCGCGCTTCGTGGAACCAAAGCGATCGCGTTTGTAAATTAATCCCTAACTGATGATGGAAGAAATAATTTAACGGCGCTTCATGGGGCAATTCTGCCAGGGGAATGGGACTATTGCACATTGGTTTATCGGGATAGTACCAAAGCAAGCGCAATTCTGGAGGAAAATCTTTCCCCGGTTTGGCACCAGTTTTAAAATCTAAGCGCAGATAAAAATTCAAGTGATCGACTCCATACCAGAGGCGTTGTAATGCACTGCTGCGATGCATGGTGCCCCGGGCGCCGCCAATTTCAATCCGACCGGCGCGATCCCAGTCTTGTTCGTCCCCAACCCCATCAATAATCGGGTGAATGAAACTTTCAGGACGGCGATTTTGCTCCGCAACGCTGCCGCGAACGCCTGTTGCCTCATGTTTTTCTACAGGTCGCCGCAACTCTTCGGGAATGGGTTCATTTAATGCCTGATAAATGGCATATAAATGTTCTCGGAATAACTGGTCAAACATGGCATCTTGGTTGGACGAATGACCTTCCCCAAACCACCAGAACCAGTCAGAGCCTTCCGCTGCATATAACGCTTCCCAGGCTTCGGGGTTGGTTTCTTCCGTCGCTTCGGGATGATTCGCCAAAACTTGCCGCGCTGCGGTTAACAAGTCCCAAGCCCGATTTTTTGCCGGATCGCCAATCCAAGTAGTTAAGCTGCCATCGACCCAAGACCCACTATGCAGGCGATCGCTTTCCAGAGTTGCCGTCGTGCCAAATTTATCTAAAAATTCTGAGACGGTGACTAATTTAATATCGGGATGATCGCTCAAATTGGTATAAAGGGCATTTAAGAACGGTTCCCCATCTCGGTGATAAAATTCCCAGCAATTTTCCCCGTCTAGGGCGATCGTCACCAACCAAGGGGCTTGTAACCCACTACCCCCGTCATAATTTTCCGGGCGCAAGCATTGCGCCCCTACAGGATCTGACTGTTGCTCCTGCAAACGATAGCGAATCGCTTCCAAGTGACCCACCAGATCGGAAGCTGCCCGTCTTGGCTCCATTGAACCATAAGTAAAGCCAATCAAATCCGACAAACGGTGGTCGCGGAAGACAATCGCCAAATCCCCGTGAGGGGTTTCTAAGCGATAGGGACGATAAAGTAACTGCGGTTCTAGTACATTCCCCGCCCCATCACGATGGAAAAAGTGCTGCATTGTCCAGCCTAACACCGCTTCATCAGAGCAAATCCACTGAAAACCTTGGTCTGCAATATAGGGTAAAATTGCCGGACTCACCGCTTGTTCTGATGGCCATAACCCACGAGGAGTCCGACCAAAGCGGTCTTGATACATTTCCCAAGCTTTGCGTAAATGGCGCGGAATATCTTCTTCCCATTGGAAACGTTGCTGGGGTAAGGTCATGTTGGGAACCGCAACCCGTCCGCAATTCGTATCCGCTAATAAGGGCAATATCGGGTGAGTATAGGGAGTGGTGGTTACTTCTAATTGACCGGCATCTTGCATTTGTCGGTGTTGGGGAACAATTTTCCCCATGATTTCCCGTTGCTTGGAATAGATAAGTTGGCGATCGCTCAAAGTAAAATTCTGCCCTTTTTCCAACCACTGAGAAATCTCTGGGTCATCCCAAAATATCGGATCGATCCAGGCCAAATTATGCCATGCCAGCAAATCGTCATAATCTTGGCGGTTCCAATTTTCCAGACACCAAGCTGGGCCTTTGGAAAGTCGTTGATGATACAGTTGCCCGTAGCGAGGATGCGGATCAATTAAAGTATGGTGATTAGCATCAAAGAAATGCTCTACAATAAAATGTTTCTGTTCCAGAGTCAGTTGATCCGCCGCCGTTAAAGAAGCCATCAAATAAGGATCGAATGCCTTCCCTTCGATATATTCTTCTATCTGCAAAATCAAAGAGGGAACCAAGTTCACCGTTTGATGCAATTTGGGATATCGAGATAATAACAGTACCAAATCCAAATAATCTTTGGTGCCATGTAAACGCACCCACGGCAAACGGTATTGATTGGCAATCCGGGATTTGTAGAGGGGTTGATGTTGATGCCAAATAAAAGCAACGTATAAAGGATGAGTCATAATTCACTGTGAGGATAATTTCACTTGAAAAATCAAACCAAAACGCCAATTATGTAAGTATTTTACCTGCTATTTTTTGTGCTTTTGAAGCCGCTTTTTAGATAAAAATTACATCTAAATTTTATAAATAGATTGAATTTTTATCTAAGTAAAATCTAAGGATTTTTTTTCTTTCCTTTCGTTAGAAATGGCCAGAATTTCGGGTCAACAGCCGTTGACCCCTACAGCAGGGACGCTACATTTAGATCAACCAGCCGCGATTCGAGTAGCGCTTCGGGGCTTCGCTTCACGATTGCTCCTCAGAATAAATGATTAATTTCGGACGCAGCCCGGATAACCTTTTAATTTGCTCTACCCAATCAGGTGTACGTTCTGGTAGATGATTATATTATCGGTTATATTCGGTGTTATTTAACTTTTCGTCTATATTTCGTCTATATATGGTTTGATTTGCGATCGCGCCAACTAAATTATCTGTCATCTGTCATCTGTTATAACAAATGTAGGGGCGAGCAAGCGAATCGCCCCTACATTTAGGGGTTAGCCCCCGTGCAGAAGGGGGTCAACGGTCAACGGAAAGAAATTTAAATTACCTGTTCCACTTCGGCAATTTCTGGAATTGACTCGCGGAGTTTGCGCTCAATGCCCATGCGTAAAGTCATGGTTGAACTGGGGCAAGACCCACAAGCTCCTTGCAAACGCAATTTGACAATCGGGCCATCGATTTCCACCAGTTCCACATTACCGCCGTCTGACATTAAATAAGGGCGGAGTTCATCCAAAACCGTTTCCACATTATTCGGTGTGAGTGCCAAGGCCATACAAATTTCCTCTTGTAAACGCTGGTTGTGAGTTTAATTTTAACGTTTGTTTAGTGTTAGAGCGCGATCGCCTCCCTTCCGAAAAAAACCCAATTTTTTCCTTTTCTCCTCTACACCTGGGCGCAGGGGAGCGGGGTGTAGCCCTGAGCCTGCCGAAGGGTAAGAGGTGTAGGGAATAGTGAATAGTGAA
>NZ_LIUQ01000011.1:93521-140190 GCF_001276715.1 Planktothricoides sp. SR001
TCCTTGCGAAGCATAATCCGTCAGGCCTTATGGCCAGAAAGCCCCTACGACTTTTCACTTCTCTTGCCCCGCACCCCCGCACCCCCGCACCCCCACACCCCACACCCCGCTCCCCATAAAAAAGCAGCTTGTCCTTTAGGACAAGCTGCTGGTTTTCATTCATCGTTGGCCGTTAACTGTTAAACAGAAAGCTTTTCTCTCACTAAAACTTTCGTCAACAGTCTCAGAGTTGCCCTATAAGAGATATTGAACTGAAGACACAATAGAACATCTCCCTTGGTATATCCTAATACAGCCGGGTACGCATCAAGCAGTTATGATGCAGAGGTTTTATCCACATCTTTCTGCATCTTGATAAATGAGCAGCGAGGTGCCATCAATCTCTATATTCTCTCTACCGATACCTTTTTGCTAACTTTCATTAACAAATGCAAGATGCTCACGCATCCAGGGCGTATCTACCAAAGCCCGCAAGAATATCCCGCGAGCGCCATTTACGTCTCGATCCATCACCTTTCCATCAAGAACCGACTTAATGGTTTTCGCCTCTCTCTGTTTCTCTTTATTAAAGATTGATGGCATCCCATTGAACTACATCATGCCCATGCCGCCCATGCCGCCCATGCCGCCCATGCCGCCCATGCCGCCCATGCCGCCCATTGGATCCCCTGCGGGCATCCGAGACGGGGGTTCTGGTTTTTCAACGACTAAAGCTTCCGTAGTCAAGACCATGCTGGCGATCGAAGCAGCATTTTGTAAGGAAGAACGAACGACTTTCGCCGGGTCGATGATTCCCACGGCAATCATATCCTCAAATTTGCCGGTAATGGCGTTGTAGCCAACGTTGAAAGCGCTTTCGCGGACTTTCTCCACAATCACCGAACCTTCAACCCCAGCATTTTCGGCAATCTGACGCACGGGTGCTTCTAAGGCTTTTTGCAGGATTTGAGCGCCGAGTTTTTCTTCCGCATTGAAATCAGCCTTAATTGCATCGATTTTCCGAATTAAGTGCAGTAAAGTGGTGCCACCACCAGGGACAATACCTTCTTCTACAGCGGCTTTGGTGGCGTTGAGGGCGTCTTCAATCCGCAGTTTGCGTTCTTTGAGTTCGGTTTCCGTGGGTGCGCCGACTTTAATGACCGCTACACCACCGGCAAGTTTGGCAATCCGTTCTTGCAGTTTTTCTTTGTCGTAGTCGGAATCGGTTCTGCTTAATTCTTTCCGCAGTTGCTCGATCCGTTTGGCAATTTCACCCTTGGTTTTGGCATCGGGTTCAGCCACGATGGTGGTGTTGTCTTTGCTAATGGTGATTTTGCGGGCAGTACCCAGCATATCCACGGTGGCGGTATCTAAGCTGAGGCCAATTTCTTCAGAAATTAATTGCCCGCTGGTGAGGATGGCAATGTCTTGCAGCATGGCTTTGCGGCGTTCGCCAAATCCAGGAGATTTGATGGCGGCGATATTTAAGACTCCGCGAGCTTTATTTACCACTAAGGTAGCTAGGGCTTCCCCGTCTACGTCTTCGGCAATGATTAATAAGGGTTTGCCTTGGCGGGCAACTTTTTCTAGAATGCCTACGAGGTCTTGGATGGAGCTAATTTTTTTGTCAGCAATCAGGATTAGGGGATTTTCAAATTCCACTACCATCCGTTCGTTGTCGGTGACAAAGTAGGGAGAAATATAGCCGCGATCGATTTGCATCCCTTCGACTACTTCTAATTCCGTGGTCAAAGATTTGGATTCTTCGGCGGTGATTACTCCGTCTTTGGTCACTTTGTCCATTGCTTCGGCAATCATCTGACCAATTTCTTCGTCGTTGCCAGCGGAAACTGTGGCTACCTGAGCGATCGCAGCCCCTTCTACGGGTTTGGCGATCGCCTTGATTTCTTCCACTAGCTTGGCTACAGTTTTTTCAATCCCCCGTCTGACTGACACGGGGTTGGCGCCTGCGGCCACAATTTTTAACCCTTCGCGAATCATGGCCTGGGCTAAAACCGTAGCGGTGGTGGTGCCATCTCCAGCTACATCTTTAGTCTTGGCAGCGACTTCTTGAATTAGCTTGGCGCCGGTATTTTCCAGAGGATCTTCTAGATCGATTTCTTTGGCAATGGTAATCCCATCATTGACAATCTGTGGGGCGCCAAATTTTTTCTCTAGAACTACATTCCGTCCTCTCGGCCCCATCGTAATCCGCACCGCATCAGCTAAAGCGTTAATTCCTTTTTCCAGCGATCGCCGAGACTCTTCATCAAATGCAACAATTTTAGCCATAGATTCTTACTGTGTAGCTTTCCAAATAGAAAATTTAGCACTCTCTGGCACTGAGTGCTAAGTCGCGGAAACCGTACATCAACATCCTGAATATTTCGGTAATCAGTATTTCCCGCCTTATATACGCCCTATATAAAGATTTACTGCGTGTTTCTTTACATAACTTTACAAACTGTTGTGAATCTTAACGATTTTGTCGTATCTTAGTCCAAGAAGCACTGATACACTGGAACTTATTAGCAAATACTGCTCTCATAAATATCCGAACAAATTCCGTTCCTGCGGATTGGGGAGATGCGGATGGGGTAAAGGAACCCTTAGTCTAGACTAGGAATGATTTTTATTAATCAATCCTTTAACCCTAGATTACCGGGGAAATCCTAAACGCCCCTTGCCCTCAACGGGAAAGCATGAGTCAGATCCATTCAGTCGGAACTGGATGGATCCGCCTGCACAGTTTCTGTCCGTTATTCATTGAAAAATTTTCTCAAGAAATCGATCTATGGTAGATTCCCTCAAAAAACCAGCGTCCTTTGAAGAACTCAGACCTGGGGTCAAAATCCCTGCTAAGGACACCATCCTCACCCCCCGCTTCTATACCACTGACTTCGATGAGATGGAAAAAATGGACATCTCACCGAATGAGGATGAACTGCAAGCTATCCTTGAAGAATTCCGCGCCGACTATAACCGTCATCACTTCGTGCGGGATGAGGAATTTAATCAATCCTTCGATCATATTGATGGAGACACTCGCCGGTTATTTATCGAATTTCTGGAGCGTTCTTGTACCGCTGAGTTTTCCGGGTTCCTCCTATACAAAGAACTGGGTCGTCGTCTTAAAGACAAAAGCCCCGTGTTAGCGGAATGCTTTAACCTGATGTCTCGGGACGAAGCTCGTCACGCTGGCTTCTTGAATAAAGCTATGTCCGATTTCAACTTACAGTTGGATCTAGGCTTTTTGACCAAAAGCAAGAATTACACCTTCTTTAAGCCAAAATTCATTTTCTACGCCACCTACCTGTCGGAAAAAATTGGTTACTGGCGTTATATCACCATTTATCGTCATTTAGAATCCCATCCCGAAAACCGGATTTATCCGATTTTCCGCTGGTTTGAAAACTGGTGTCAGGATGAAAACCGCCACGGAGATTTCTTTGATGCGATTATGAAGTCTCAGCCCAGTATTTTAAATGACTGGAAAGCTAAACTGTGGTGCCGCTTCTTCTTGCTGTCCGTGTTTGTCACTATGTACCTGAATGACTTGCAACGGGCTGATTTCTATGCTTCCATTGGTTTGAATGCTCGCGAGTACGATATTCACGTGATCGAGAAAACCAATGAAACCGCTGGTCGGGTGTTCCCGGTGATGCTGAATGTGAACGATCCAGAATTTTATCAGCGGCTGGATATTTGTGCGGCAAATAATGCTAAACTAGCTGAAATTGCAAATTCCAACACTCCGAAGTTTTTGCAGTTCTTCCAAAAACTCCCCTTGTTTGTTTCTATGGGCTGGCAACTGCTGCGGCTTTATCTGATGAAGCCTTTGGATGCTGCTACTGCCCAGGGAGTTGTTCGTTAAGTAAGTTTCTGTTTTCGTTTTCGCTCCTCTGTTGTTTCGTGTTATCGGCCCTGGTTTTACCAGGGCCGTTTTTATTTGGGGATTTGGGGATTTGGGGATTTGGGGTGTGTTGATGTAAGGCGATCGCCTTGCTATTATTGCGATCGCATGAGAGCCTCTCTTAAGAAGCTATTCTTGCAGGGGTTTTGAAACCGCTTAAGAAGAAAAATCGTTATTTTATGTAGGGGCGCAATGCTTGCGCCTCTCCGAACCCCACCTGGGGGATATTTATCGCTTAAATTAATAATTAGAATGCTATTACAAAAGTTAGGTCTGGGATTGGTCGGTAGTTTGTTGGGTTTAGGCTGTCACCTGATGCCAGTTTGGGGTCAGGGCGATCGCTCTTCCCAAATTAATCCCGCAGATTTGGATTTAAGCCCAGAAATTATTGAGGAAAGTCCGGTGTTGCAGCGCTGGTTACAGGAAGTGCCGGATGTGTTAAAAGATATTCGCTCCGATCCGAGTTTTCGCACCAGAGTCCGGGCGGGATATTCTCAGTTTCCTTCGACTGATGATGCCAGTGGGTTTAATGTGGGAGTGGAGGATTTGTTTTTGGGTGGCACAGGTCTGACGGTAAGCGGAGATTATCAGGCAAGTGGGAATGGCGATCGCACCTCCGCTGGCGCCCAATTGCGTTACTATTTATTACCCTTGGGTAACTATGTGAATATTGCCCCAGTGGTAGGCTATCGCCATTTAGAAACTGAAGCTTATTCTACCAATGGGTTAGAAGTTGGTGGCAGGTTGATGTTGGCTTTATCCCGTGGCGGCGCCGGGGATATTTCTCTGGGTTATAGTCAAGTGGGGATTGGTGGGGATGAGTCGGTGGGTTTGGCTAGTTTTTCCGTGGGCTATGCGGTGAGTCGGAATGTGCGGTTAGCCACGGATTTACAATGGCAAATTGCTGACGGGGATGATGATAGTCGGGTGGGGATTGTTTTGGAGTTGATGCCTTAAAAATTCACCACAGAGACACAGAGGACACAGAGAAGAAGATAGGGAAAATAATGACAAAAATTATTTGATAAACTCCAAGACCCCATCGGTAGGGTGGGCAAAATTTTGCCCACCCTACATACTCGCTATATATAATTGAAGAGAACAGTAAAAACCCATAAAAACCATGACCACCACTGAAATCCGTCAAGAAATATTAAAAAAAATTAGTCACCTCTCCGAGCCACAACTGAACCAAGTTCTACAATTTATTAATCAGGTGAACCAACCTTCAGAAAACACCATGACCGATCCTCTGGCAGACTTCATCGGTCAAGTAGATCATGGCACTCTAGCCCAAAACTGCGATCGAGAAATGAATCAATCTTGATTAGATCAAGCAAATCAGGCTATGCAAACCCTATTTAAAAGTTTTGAAAATCAGAAATTTCATCAAATTTTTATCAATGAAGCACGATTTGCAAAAACCTGTTCACTGCGTAGTAAATATTATATAGACAAACCACGAAGTTCATTTACGGACTTATCCTCAATGGTGGTAATGAAAGAATATGGAATTACCTTTATTTTGACGTGAGACGATCATTTTAATCAAGTTGGGATGGGATTTATTCAAGTCCCTAATTATAATTCTTGATCCTGACGATCGCTGTTTCTCTGTGTTTCTCTGTGTCTCTGTGGTAAAAAAATTTGGCAATTAATCATCACGCAATTCCTCAGCAATTTGGTCATCGGCCAGGTTAATTACCGGAACTTGTAAACGTCCGAGTTCGTACATAAATTGCAGTTTGTTCTTATGGCAAAACTCAGCGGCTTTGCCCAGAGATAACCGGCGTAATTCAAACAATTTGACTGCCAGTAAAAATATTCAGCTTCTAAAGCTTGGGGTGATTTGCCCGAAGTAATCAGTAAGTCTTCGGGATAGGGAAGAGATAGATTAGGCATAGATGTATCTCTGGTTACTTGACGTGCGATCTGAGTTATTGGTCGATTTTAGCTGACGCCAGATGCGCGTTAGCGAAGCGATCGCGGAGGGCGATCGCTCTTTAAAGGCTTATTTTAGCGGATATCCGTTTAAATAAGTAACTGAGACTCGGTGCGATCGCTCTCCCGTTGCGGATGCGCTATCGCTGTTCCCATACCTCCGATAGAATGGGTTGATATTCTTTTCCAGAGAAAGGAATAAATTTTTCTGGCCATTCAGCGGTCATGTTGCACAATAAGCGAAAATGCAGGGGGGTTGGTGCTGGGTTAACTCGCTCAACTTGTACATTTACTAACTCTGGCTTTTCTCGCACAAGTTCCAGGGCATCTGCCACTAAATACCGAGGACAATAACCGACAATATGGTGGTCTCTGGTACATAGCAATAAAGCGCGAGAGTCGTAAGGATTTTGGAATTCATTCGCTAAATACAACAGTTCATTAGGTTGCAATTCACTAATTCTTTCCACGGATCCTTTGGGTAAATACCGTAAGCCATGAGCAAAGAAATGGATGTGATAAAGTCCATTTTCATCGGGCTTAGGGCAGGGAAAAATCTCAAAAGTATCGGTGGCTTTACGGCCACCATTCCGAGAAAAAATGACCATTGGATCGTCTTGATGTTCGGGAATATTCAGCCATTCAAGATAATTCCTATATTCCGGGCGAGAAGGACGCATCAAGCGGTTAGCAAAGAAGGGAAATAAACCAAAAGATTTATATTCTCTGGTTAGTTCTGGAAATGAATGAAGTGGCAGAAATTTACAATTTTCTTCGGCATATTTCGCGCCATAAGTGTAAAGAAACTGATACCAATTTCCATCAAAGGTTAGCCGACCAATGGGAAACCAGGAACGGCTCAGTGGATCTTGCCAAGCTAAAAACAATGTTTCCATGATAAATAAATTATACAATTTACAAAAATTCATCCAACAGTAGGGGCGAAGCATTCCGGCAGATCGTATCCGCTGGAAACATTAACTTATATACCGGAATGCAACGCCGCCCTGAAGCAGGCAAGGGCGAAGCATTCCGGTATATAGGTTATGGTTGGTAATATTAAATAGACTGCCGGAATGCTTCGCCCCTACGAAATTTTTACGAAAATTTAATGTTTGTATGATAAATAAATTATACAATTTACAAAAATTCATCCAACAGTAGGGGCGAAGCATTCCGGCAGTAGGGGCGAATGGCCATTCGCCCCTACAATATTCCAAGCAATCAATTATCTGCCGGAAAGATCACGCCCGTACACTACCGGAATGCTTCGCCCCTACCGGAATGCTTCGCCCTTGCGAGGAAAATATACAGAATAGACCAAAATTTGCTAAACTCCAGAGTCGATAGATAGCAAGTCTGCAGGGGGTCAGGAAGTGGCGGGAATTAACCATAAGGCGCAAAATCCACAACTAGAATTTAGTGATTCCAGGGATATTTCTTGGCCCTGGTGGCCGTTGGTGCCACTGTATCCTTATGGTCAGCGGCGGACAATTCGCAAAGAAGTTATTCAAGATACGATTTGGACTTTTGACCAACTTCAGGGGATTTTTTATGTGGTGGTGCCCATTCGGATGACCGTAGTCCGGTTGGCACAAGGGGGTTTGTTGGTTTATGCTCCCGTGGCGCCGACTCGTGAATGTGTGAGTTTGATGCAGGAGTTGGTGGCAAAATATGGTCCAGTAAAATATATTATTCTGCCCACAGTTTCGGGATTAGAACATAAGGTGTTTGTGGGGCCGTTTGCTCGTCGTTTTCCCACCGCACAAATATATGTGGCCCCAAATCAGTGGAGTTTTCCCCTGAATTTGCCCCTGAGTTGGTTGGGGTTTCCCCGTAACCGCACGCAAGTTTTGCCCGAAAATAGTAGTCAAACTCCGTTTGCCGATGAGTTTGATTATGAGATATTGGGGCCGATTAATTTGGGGACTGGTCGCTTTGGAGAGGTGGCTTTTTTCCATAAGCGATCGCGCACTTTATTAGTTACGGATACGGTGGTTTCGGTGCCCGCAGATCCTCCGGCGATCGCACAACTCGATCCTTATCCGTTGTTATTCCATGCTAAAGATAGTTCGGCAGATATCATCAAAGATACCCCAGAAAATCGCCGCAAAGGATGGCAAAGAATTACTTTGTTTGCTTTTTATTTCCGTCCTAATGTGCTCGATGTAATGGAATGGAACCCCATGCTAAAAGATGCCCGACAAGCAAGCGATCGCTCTCGGAAAAATTACTTTGGCTTATATCCGTTTCAGTGGCAACCGGGTTGGATGCGATCGTTTGAAGCCTTGCGAGGTAATGGTCATCTCTTTGTTGCCCCAATTCTTCAGACCCTTATCCTTAACCGCGCACCAAAAGAAACTTTAAACTGGGCAAGTAAAGTCGCTCTCTGGCAATTTGAACGGATTATTCCCTGCCATTTACAAGCGCCCATAGAAGCGACTCCCCAGCAATTTCGTCAAGCATTTTCTTTCCTAGAAAAGTATCCAGCAATTAGTGCAGGAGCGTTTAATAGTAATACTTATCCTTTGCCAGAAGAAGACTTTCAATTACTTCAAGAAATCGATGCAACCTTAAATCAGCGGGGCATTGTTCCCCCAGCCAAAGAGAAAGTATAAAGAGTCTCTCAAATCATCAAAGCTCAAAAACCGCTTTCGTCGGTTGATTTACTGGCTGATAGGCGGCAAAAATCTTTCTTACTAAGGGTACATGAGCCGCTGCTTCAATCCACAGGCGAGCACCGCAGGGGCCTGTTTCGTGGGGAGTGTACACAATCCGACAGGGGCCATTAATTTCTAGTTCGTGGCATTCGTGTTGGTTTTTGCCTTCTTTGACCACAATCGGCGGCTCGTTCTGATTTTCTTTGGCGTTTTTGCCGATAATTTGCCGGTTCACTAGAATACAGGTTTCCGCTTCCCGGCGGCGCTTGTACCAGGTGCCTTTGGGACCTTTGCCGCGTTCTTCGATAACGGGCATTCCGTTAAATAAGGGGATAATCCAAACGCGGCCTTGTTTTTCGGCGCCTTTGACTCGGCCTTGTTGGAGCAGGATGCGGAGTCTGACGGTGGAAATACCTAGGTAGTGGGCGGCTTCGGTTGTGCCGATATGGGTTGGGGTGCTGTCTGGGTTGCTCATTTGTTTGGTCTCTCTTTTTACATCGTAATAGTAATATAGCTGGGATAAATCAAACCTTCAAAGGCTTTAGCTACTTTTGCAGTAACTACATCGCAATAGTAAATATGAGTAGCGGATGAGCAAAGATAAAAGATAAAAGATGATTTTCTGTAAAGCTCTCAGTTAATCTTTGTGCCTCTTTAGCCTTGGTGACTCAAATTGCGGATATGTCATTTAACTACATCGTAATAGTAAAAGGGGATGGGCTGGTTAACGACAGATAATTTTGATATTCATAAACAAATTTCTTTACAGCGCCCTCCCTTCTCAAATAAAAACAATAGCCCCGTTGAACTGATTGATGAATTCCAGAAAAACCCCACCATTAGCCTATTTTTAATCGGGATAAAGCTAGGGTGGGGCGATCTATTTATGTCCAGATTATCTGCTTCTAAGTCCAGATTATCTCCAGAAAGCAAAAAACGCTATAAAACCAGCCAATCAGGAATTCCTTGAGTATTTGGCGGGATCTGAACGGGTCGGTAGAGTTGGGCTGCGAGAAGATAATTAATTGCTTTGGGGGACTTCATCCCCAGCATCAGTTCATTGGCTAATTGTTGAACAAAAGTTTGTTCCATTGAGGTCAGGGGTTCTTTTTGCATCTGACTGTTGACTAATTTTTGATAAGCTTGCCCCAAATTACTTTGGTAGAAATGTTGCAGTTGTTCCGGTGCGGTATTTAACCAAAATTCGGCTATTTGTCGGCGAATTTGCCGCAATTCCTCGATAATTGATTGATCGGTAGGGTCAATATAATAGAGATTGGCACAACCGATCGCCCGGTTAATAAATTCTGTTGTGGTGACATCTTGGAGTAACGGATTAGACCCTAAATTCAGAGATTCTACCTGGACAGATTTTTGTTTTTCCTGCCATGTTTGGAAAAGCTGGTGAAATAGGTTGCCCATTTTAGCCGAATAGCTGCGACTATCCAAAAATGGGGGTTGGTTTTGCATTTTTTGCTGAATTTGCTGCCGGTATTGCTGACGCAATTGTCGGCTATTTGCTAAGGTGACAGCTAAGTTAATGTAAGCTGTTTCGCTGTTAGCAATTAGTTGGGGAACTTGCAGTTCGTGTAGCAATGCGGAACCTTGGCGCGATCGCAGAGTATTCCCTTCCCAAACAATGGGAGGTAAACCGATTTCTAAGGGATCAATTAAAGAAGTTGCGCCCGCATAAGGGTAGGAGTCCAGATAAATATCCGCAATTTTCAGACATTCTTTAATATCCGTCGGACTGGGTAAAGTATTAATGAACACCAGACGGTTAGAATCGATGCCATATTTGCTAAATACCGCCCGCATCAGATTAATAAAAGGAATCGTGGGATAATTCGGATTCCATGCTGGACCAAAGGGATATAATACTAATATAGAATTCGGGACTGCGGCGATAATTTTAGCCCAAGTTTCCCGGAGTTCGGGTACAATTTTGTGGAAATTTGCCCCAGAGATAAATACAATCGATTCACTGGTTGCCCCCCAACTTTGCCGGTCTGGTTTGACGGTGGCTGGGGGATGTTCTGTGGGGAAACGGAAACAAATTCCCGACCCCGGAATATTTACTAAGCGTTCGCGATATTGGTCTTGATAAGTTGGCGCTGGTGCGGTTAATTCCCCGGCAATATAATAGTCGATATGCCGCATACGGGTGGTGATGGGAGAACAGAATGAGGTGATTTGTACGCGGGCTAGACGATGCATTTCTAGTAACCCTCTTTCCCGCAAACGAGTTATGACATTCATGCCAATGAATAAAATATCTAAGTCATCAGACCGGATTTGTTTTACTTGGTCATGGATATTTTCTGGCAGTTTTACTCTAGCATCGCATCGACTCTGGCAATACTGTTCGAGGGGCTGATTTTTAAAATGATTGGCATAAAGAATTACTTCAAATTGGCTGCGATCGAGATATTCAAAAACCGGCAAAGTGGCAAAAGTTTCCGTCGATGCTTGGAAATTGCTTTTCAGAATACCAACGCGAATTTTTGGCCGCTGGGGTCGTTCAGGGAAACAGTAATCTAGCTGATATGCTTCACTTAGGGCAAACTCATTAATCTCGCTAGTTTTGATAATGATATCCTTGATATTTAGGGCATTAAAGTATAAGGGAACCAGATTCACATTTTGGGTGAATAGACGAGCTATATTTTGCCAAATCGTTGATTTTTGATTGCTGAATATGCGCTGATGGAGATAATCCACTAATCCCTGCATATAGTTGGCATAATCAGTGGTTTCACCAATTTGGTTGAACAGTTCGGGATAGTCGATTAAAAAATTGACAAAATCGTTTAACAGCCATTGGGGAATCGGCGCATTTTCATACCACCGTGACGGCAATTGATGCGATCGCGTGTAAAGCATGACTGCCAAGAGTGATTGGATACCTTGGGGTTGCCCTAATCCTTGAGCAATATTGTCAATTAATTGCTTGACAAATGGCTGTTCTGATTCGGCGATCGGCTCATTTTTGATTCGACTGTTCATTATTGTTTGATGTATTTTACCCATAACTTCACTATAAGCCGTTTCCAGTTGAGCATCACTGATGACCAACCATTGTTGCGCTAGTTTTTGCCGCGTTTGCTGGAAGTTGGTAATATTTTGCGGATCTATCTGAGTGAGTTCTCCATAAGCAGAATAAATAGAATTTTTTAAGGATTTAATTCGCGGCAAAATTGCTTGGGCTGGGGCAAAATCTGGGACTGCTTGCAGCACGGTTTTCAGAGAGTTTTCCGCTAATTGAATATTGTTTACTTTTTCGGCAATTTGAGCAATGTACCAGCTAACTCGCCAATGATTACAGCCTAAATTAATGGCCGCTAATAAGTCAGCAAGTGCTTGCTCATATTGTCCTAGCCGTTGTCGGACTAATCCAGCCCATAACCGCAAGTAACCATCATTGGGATAGAAGGCTTGATAATCTAATAGTCCGCCTCCACCCAAGGTATAAATTAATTTTGATGATTCAGAAATTTGGCGATCGCTGTCAAAAAGTTCTTGAATATCATCTGAAGTCATGCTCGTGTTAAATTGGGGAGCAGTTTGCCCAAGAGATTTGATAAATAATTCAGCCCCAGAGGGTTTAAAAGGATCGCCGATTAAGTCGTCAAAAGTCACGGGTTGTTGCAGCAAACTGCCAGTGGAGAAACCGGAGAAACCCGGTTTTTTCAAAAAACCGGGTTTCTTGGCTTTCGGTAATTTTAGCAGGCGATCGTAAATGGGATTTATTTGCTTGGCAGCATTTTCTGCCCCAAAAATTTGTTGAGCATAAACCCGCGCATTTTGACCTAATCTTTGCCGTTCTTCAGGATGATGATAAAGATATTCTATCGCTTGTTTATATTCTAATTCACTGTCAACAATTAACCCAGTAAAGTTATCGACAATCAGGCGTTTTACCCCGCCATAAGGAAAGACCACCGGGGGGATTCCGGCATACATTACCTCTTGTAAATTTAACTCCGCAGCAGCATAAGTATCTTCACAAAGGGGATAGCCATAAACATCTAATATTTCTATGACTGATTTAATATCATCTACATACCCCCGAAAGTCAAACTTTGCTAAAGCCCCAAGGTCTTGGGCTTGTTGTTTGAGATAAGCTTCAATTGTTCTGCCACCACAGACGATAAACTTCACATTGGGAATCTCAATTTTAGCACTCATTGGCACATAATTCGGGTGCATTTTGGTAAAATACACAGTGCCAATATAACCGACATTAAATGTGTCGTGAGGTTTGGTTTGGATATTTTCAACTCTGGCAAAGTCTGCGGCATCATAAACCATGCCAATTTTCTCCAGTCTTACCTCTGGTGAGAGATTCTGAAATACGGGAAGTTCAGCGGTATAAGGATTACAAGGAATGGCAAAATCTGCATATTCTACTAATTCCTGGGTGATGATGTGGGGTGGGTATTCACCAGCAATATGAAACCAAATCAGCAAGCGACAGGGGGGCAGTTCTGACGTAAGCAGGTCATAAAGATCGGGATTATTCCAAAAATGAATATGGACAATATCGGCGCTGGCAATTTCGCGATCGCGTTGAGATTTATCTGGGCAGTTGATGACAGTCATTCCCCCTGCTTGGGCTAATTCTAAAGGCAACGAATCGGCACAAGGTTGCAAAGAAATTACATGATGCTGAAAATTACCAAGATGGGCAGAGTATTTGGCGATCGCGATCGCTGACCGGGTTGCCCCTCCTCGCGATAACTGATGAATGATATGTAGAATTTTCATTTGTTTCATGGGTTGCTGAATTTGAAAACGGCAGAAAGTAAAAACTTTAGAATCATCTTAAGACAAAAGTTTACGATAAACCCGAAGCGTAGAAAAAACGCCGGGAATAATGGGCAAATGTGCCTGAGTTTGAGTAGGATCCGTTGGATATAACAAAGGTACTTCTATCCGTTCGCAAGGATAAGTTTTGTCCATTAACTCTTGACAAGCTTGCCGAATTCCTGGCTCTTTGCCACCATGATGAAATAAAATTGCCGTGCGATTTTCATCATTCAGGGGCGGTAAATAATCGTGAAATACCATAATTCCCCCAGGGGCTAATAGCGGAAAATAATTCAGAATATCTTGCCGAACCCCTTCATAACTATGATCTCCATCAACAAAAATAAATACGGGCTGTTGACCATCCTGAGCAAATAAAGACTGTAATTGCGGGGCGGCTTGATGAGATAACATTCGCAAGTGTGTGACTTCATTCTTAAAATGTTGGAGAACTGTTTGTAATTGGGGATGTCCACCGGGATCGATCGCAAATCCTTGGCACTGTGGCACAATTCGTTTAAATGTTTGACATTCTAAAAACAAAGAACTGCCCGCATAAGAGCCAATTTCCACAAACCGCAATGGGGATGAGCTTTGTGGTAGCAATTGGCGTAAAACATAGTAAAGTTGAAACCGTTCGTTTAATGACATTTGACTTTCAATTCCATAAGCCACCGGGTCATCTTGATAAAACTCGCGGATCAGATCGCTTGGAATCATCGGATTCAAAGGAAATTTATCTGGTTTTATGAAAAAAACGCCGGTTTCATCAATGGGTTGAAGATTCAATGTAATTTGTTTTTGCTCGGCAAATTCGTGAACCGCTTGGCGACAACCTTCCCAGTGACCATAATCATCGACTTGAATATAACCATCATTCACCACTCGGTCATATAAATTCTGAAAAATTACCTGGGTTGATTCATACCAATCACCATCGACGTGCAACAGAGAAATCATGCCCACCATATTTCGCATTTTGGGCAAAGTTTCTTGAAAATAACCTTTAACGGTTTTAACAATTTGCCGCACTTTTAACTTAGAACAAATTTCTTGAACAGTAGTTTCTGGTGCGGCACAGGTGCCGGTTCCCCAGCCGGTTTGATCCGCAGGAATTCCCTGATGTCGATCTTTTTCTGTGGGGGCTGGCATTCCACTAAAAGAATCAAAGGCATACAACCAACGGGGTTGTTTACTGTACCGTTGAATTACGGCAGCCATTAATGCGGTGGAACCCCCCCCAGCAACGCCACATTCAACAATATTACCGGGAATATTTTTTTGACAAATTTGCTTGACCAAAGAAAATAATGAATATAAACGGGCTTCGCTTAACATGGTGTATGGGCGAACAATTTCCAGTAATTGTTGAAATTCTGGATCGTTAATTTTCCCGGTGATTAGCTGCGGATATTGATCTAGTAGTTGATTTTTCAGGGTTTGCGCTGCGGTATTTTGGGGAAAATAGCGGAGTTCTTCTTGTAACGCTTGGAGGGCAGCGCCTGGTTGATGTTGATTGAGAAAACAAATTCCTCGCAAATAATCGATGTTTTGCGTGTATTTTTGCGTTGTGGTTTGCAGTTTTTTGGCTTGGTTTAATAAGTCAAATGCTTGGGTATGATTCTGCGTATTTATGGCTTCGGTTGCTTGTTCAACTAAATTGGCGGCAGAAATGCCTTGTGCAGAACTGGGCTGAATTTCCATGAGTAACTGTCGGGCTTTTGGATGTTC
Organism: Planktothricoides sp. SR001; assembly: GCF_001276715.1. Taxonomy (GTDB): domain Bacteria; phylum Cyanobacteriota; class Cyanobacteriia; order Cyanobacteriales; family Laspinemataceae; genus Planktothricoides; species Planktothricoides raciborskii. Next base: position 108,555 of record NZ_LIUQ01000011.1, read on the forward strand.
TGGAATAGCCGCTAATAAGATATTTAAGCTTTCTATGGCTGCCTGATTTTGCCCCATTCGCGCTAAGGCGATCGCCTTGCCATAGTGCAGTCCCGGTTCATTCGGTAAAGCGGCGATCGCCATTTCCAGAACTTTTAAATTTTCGACATTTTTACCCTGATTCAAGTATTTGACTGCTGACTGAACCAGGAAATAATTATATTCAGTTTCGGCGGCTAATAGTTGAGAACGCATTTGTTCTGGAGATAGCAAAAATTTTGCTCCTAAATATTCATCGACTATGGCCATTTGTTCTAGGTTTGTTTCAGGATGAACATTGGTAAACAACTTCTTTAATTGTTCTTCTCTCATCGCCGGAGGTGGGGCGAAATGTCTTAAAAACTTATCATCTCCTTGTAGTTCATAATCCGGCGCTTGATTCAAGTGAAAATAAGCACACCCTGCCTTAACCGCGTAAAATAAATGAGAGCCTAACCCATTGCTAGAGGCATATTGATGCAGAGAACACAAGTGATAAAAGCGAAATAAAAAATCCGGGTCATATATATGACCGGCAGATACAACTCGCATCCCTCTTTTTTCAAAAGGAATGTGCCGGCCTAAATGATAATCTTTCCAGTAAATACAGACGGTAATCGGCTTGAGAGTATCAGGCAGTTGTTCTAGCTTTTCGGCCAGAGATTCATCATCCATTTTCACGATGATGTGATGGGTAGAGTGAAAAGGGAAAAAAATCGTTCCCTGGCGCTTGGGTTTTGGCTGATTTTTTAATAATTCTATTAAATATAAAAATGGAGAAACCGCCGGGATAACTTGTTTGCGAGGATAGTCATTAGGCAGTTGTTTTAGATAACTTTTTACTCGATAAGGTGGGTAAGCCCAGATTGTGGGTAGGAGTGATTGTAACTCCGCTTCCCAAACTTTATCATCACTTAAGTTAACCCCGTGAGGCACGATCGCTTTTAGGGGATAGTTCGGGGATAAATTCGCATATTTTTTAATAATTAAATCAATGCCATAGAAAGCATTACCGGCAAAAAATTCCGAAGTTTTTTGAGGTCTATCTGCACAGAGTTGATTCAGATTTTTTTGCTGTTCCAGGGTTTGTTCTAAGGTGAGCATTTGTTTTTTTACTAAAATTAATAACTACCAGGAGTTTTTGGTGCGTTACATTCCGCTGCGCTGCATTAACGCACCCTACGGCTTTTTTGGTGCGTTACATTCTGCTGCGCTGCATTAACGCACCCTACGGCTTTTTTGGTGCGTTACATTCTGCTGCGCTGCATTAACGCACCCTACGGCTTTTTTGGTGCGTTACATTCTGCTGCGCTACTCAGGTACTATAATAGATTCCAGGTGACAGGCGTGCCGATTTTAACATCTTGTTTAATCGTTTTCCCCAACAGAATATCATAATATTTAGCTGGTAAACCCAATCCGGGGCGAACAATTCTCAGATTCTCTGGGGTGAGAATTTCCCCAGCTTTCATGTCTTGGGAAATGTAAAGCGATCGCCGAAAAATTAAAGATTTTTCTTCTGCCCTGGTTCGCCCATATTGGATTTTTCCCAAACTCTGACAAGCTCTTTGTGATTCTACAACTAATTGCGCCATTTCTTCGGGTTCCATAGAAAAAGCTGCATCCACACCCCCATCAGCACGACGCAAAGTAAAGTGTTTTTCAATCACCGTCGCACCCAAGGCAATACTGGCGATCGCGACCCCAATTCCCATCGTGTGATCGGATAATCCCACTTGGACATTAAATAAATCTCGTAAATGGGGAATCGTCAAAATATTGCTATTTTCTGGGGTGGCCGGATAGGTGCTGGTACATTTGAGTAAAATGATATCCTGACAACCTGCTTCTCTAGCGGTGCGGACTGTTTCATCTAATTCGGCTACGGTTGCCATGCCGGTAGAAATAATCATCGGTTTGCCGGTACTCGCGACTTTACGAATTAATGGTAAATCCGTATTTTCAAAGGAGGCAATTTTATAACAAGGGACATTTAAAGATTCGAGAAAATCCACCGCAGTCTCATCAAAGGGAGTGCTAAATCCAATTATATTCAGTTCTTTACAGCGATCGAAAATCGGTTTGTGCCATTCCCACGGAGTATAAGCTTGTTGATAGAGTTCATAGAGAGAATAACCTGCCCATAAGCTGTTTGGGTCATCAATAAAAAACTCGCCTTTCTTGATATCTAAAGTCATCGTATCGGCGGTGTAAGTTTGCAGTTTAATCGCCTGTACCCCCGCTGTAGCTGCTGCTTCTACAATTTCTAATGCTCGGTCTAAAGATTGATTGTGGTTGCCGGACATTTCGGCAATGATAAACGGTGGATGACTGACTCCGATATTTTTCTCAGATATAACGATATTTTTCATAATTTATCAGGTAAATATATCAGGCAATTATATCATTTAATTAGAAAAAAATGCAAGATTCTTTACCCCCCTTTTTAAGGGTGGTTGGGGGGATCGATTATATCAAGTAGTTGTTGCGCGGATGTTTTTGACTAAATGCATGGCTAGTTGGTTATTTTCCGTTGATTTCGGCCAATTGATTGTACCGATTTCTACAAAACCGGCTTTGATAAAAGACCGGATGGATGACTGATTCTCTGGTTTAATATAAGCATGAATTTGGAGAATTTTCAATTCTTTAAATAGGCGATCGCTGCCTAGTTTGATTAAGTCACTGCCATAACCTTGATGGCGATAATCACTGGCAATACTGATAGAGATTACCGCTTGATTATCCTGAATTTTATAACGAATTTGCCCTATGGGAATATTGTCTAAATTTATTGCAATGTAAATGATGCAATTTGGATTTTTGACTTGAGCATCAAACCATTGAATGTGCTGTTCCCAAGGAATAGGCTCTGATGAAAAAGAAGCCGCACGCACTTGGGGGTCATTAGCCCATTCCCAGAGTAATTGAGCATCACTTTCTTGCACTGTTCTTAAGCGTAACATTTGGGTTTGCATCATTGGTTTGCATCATTGGTTTGCATCATTGGAATCACGCGATCGCTTTCGTGTTGCGTCCACAACGCTTCGCGAACAAACTTTTCCACACCATAAATCAAGTAATCTCTAGTTGCATCACTCTCAGCCATTGGCAAACCATCGCTATCAGGATAAGTAACATCAAAAAGTGAGTATCTTAGGGAAGTTGTCATAATTTAGACCCCATAAAACCCGATTCAAAACTAGACTAACATATTGACAATTTCTAAGACAACTTGCCTTGCGCCATTGCCATCAACTAACGTTTGTCCTTTTTTACTCATGGTTTCAACCTTGAGACCTTCCCATAGCAATTCTTGCAATGCCAAACCAATTTTATCGATAGTCACATCCTGATGCCAACCCAGATTAATAATTACACCTTGACTATCTAATTCAGCCGCGATCGCCCGCTGATTTTCCGCCAAAACTAACACAATACTCGGCAAACCCATAAACGCTAATTCCCAGCAAGTGCTACCCCCAGCGGAAATTGCTATATCTGCCCAAGCCATTAACTCTGGCATATTAGTGACATTCCGCTGCAAACGAATAGGAATTAGTGAATTTTGTACCGCTATTTCTAAAGAGTTATAATGGGGGTTACTTCCCCCCACCACCACTACTACCTCTAGTTCCTCAACTGCCAAAAGCTGCAAAGCCTGAATCACTTTTAACGTCACATTATCTGGATCCGATCCTCCCAATGTCACCAAAACTTTTTTAGCTACTGGTGATACCGTTCGCTGCCATTGCTGCCAAGGCCAAAATTCCCGCCGCAATAGGGTGTAACGAGTGCCAAGCAATAGCTGAGTATAAGGTTCGCGATGCTGATACCATTGCTCGTTAGCCGAGATATTTTGATTCAGGATCAAATCAGCATAATAGTGTGCCGCGTGTCCATAATCATCGATAAATAATAAATTTAATTTAGATTGCTTAAGGATTTGCTGATATTTTCCCCCGAAATGATACCCATCAAGCACAACCCAATTCGCCTCAAACTGATGCGCTAATGCCGCAGTTTCCTGGGCATCTGCTAAACTTCCTGGTTCTGTGGTCAATTGGCCAAATTTCATTCCTTCTGACTGGAGGCGTTCCTCCAAGGCTGGGACATAATTTGCCATGATAAAAATAGGCTGTCCTTGGGTATCTTGCCATGTTTGAGCAAGTGCCAAGCAGCGCATCAGATGACCTGAACCGATCTTAGTGGACGCATCTACGCGGATGATGATATTTTTGGATATCATAGCAAATAGTACAACTTATTATTGTTCAAATCCTTAATCATAATGAATTCTAAAACAGTTTCACAATACGAACAAGATTTTTATGGCTGGACACAGTGGCAAGTAGAGGTACTCGCAAAAAGACAAGTATCAGAGTTAGATTGGCAAAATTTACAGGAGGAGTTAGAAGCTTTGGGGAGACAGGAATACCGAGAATTAGTCAGTCGTCTTACTGTCTTGTTAGGGCATCTTCTCAAGTGGGAGTATCAACCAGAAAACCGTTCTCGCAGTTTGTTTTTGACTATACGAGAACAACGGCGGGCAATTAATCGCCATTTTTATCGCAATCCTAGCTTAAAGTCTCGCATCTTTGACGCTTTAGAAGATGGCTTTGAAGCAGGAGTTGATTTGGCTTTACGAGAAACAAACTTGCCATTAAAAACTTTTCCAGAAAAATGTCCCTATAAGTTTGAGGACGCGATGGCGCATCCGCGCCGCTTCGCGATCGCAGATAGTTTTCTGTGCGATACCAGCCAAGATTGGGAATAATTTACGGGCAGAAATAAATGCACCACAGACCCCATTAGTTATAACATTCGTAGGGGGGGCTTGCATTTTGCCCACCCTACACCTACAATCCTAAAATAAAAAGGTGTGTTATGTAGATTAACACACCTGACAAAATTGGCATTGCTGAAGGGCTTACTCAAAGGATAGTTTATGATTGGGCGATCGCTTCAATTCCAATATAGATAGGATGATAGGAACAGGAAGAACTAAAACCGTATAGAAATTGGTTAGGGATCTGAAGAATAAGCGTTGTCCGGGATCGTGGATAAGATCGAGAATAGGATGTCCAAAGGCACTTGATAGTCCAATGACCGTATAGGCTACTGTTACTAAGAATAACACCACAAGATAGCCAATGGCCATGAGTCGGCTATTTTTAAAGGGTAGTGCCTTCATCGCATAGAAATACAGGGCATTCTCGAAGGCTACCAAAAACAGAAGAAACTGAAAGCCGATATAGGGGAGATAATGATACAAGAAGTTGACTTCTGGACTCCAGACAAACACAATTCTGAACCAGACAGTCAAGAGAATTTCAATGGGCAAGAAAATTCCCGATACGACATAGGCATATCGTGGAGCTTTGTTTTCCTTATAAGCATCTTGAATTCTCAAAAAATTGAAAATTAGATAAAAGAGAAAAGGAACTTCCCACAAGGGTAGAAGCATCGCCGAAACCGTTCTACTGGGTTCATGATCCAACCAATTACAGGAGTGATTAAACCCAAACAATTTATAGATTGCAGTGGTATGAGGATCAACGTCAACCAATGTTTTAGTCAAAATCGCTCCGACAAGCAGTATGATAATCAATGACACATAGGAAATAATTCTAAGAATTTCTGGATTAAACGTCAAACTAAAAGCATAGTTTAGGGCATCATTCTTAGTTGACTTGTCAACAGTCATGTTTGCTTTACCTCAATAAAACGGTGATTTTCATTTTGGATAACTGAGTAATTTAGGTTTGAAAAACCTTACTATTACTCAATTTAAGACAATTTTGCTGAGAACCTTCTCCAGATTTGTCGGTCGCTAATCTGAAAACGAAACCCAACAGCATCTATACAGCAATCAAACTCATTTTATTTTAATATGCAATATCACAGCAGTGTGGAATGTGGACATAAAACTTTACATTTGACTCAACAAGAGTCTCTGGCAGAAAATCTTAGCGCCAATGGCTCACAGAAGAGCGCCGACTCAATTCTTGCAAATAAGGAAAATTACTTAGTCAGGCATATTCATAAAACAGATGTATTTCCATCAACTGTAAAATCAAATATAGCAATTGTCATGGTTATGAAGTACAAAAGCGGCGATCGCACTAGATTATCGCACTAGATTATCGCACTAGATTATTGTGGGGATTGATTGATTTACTGCCCATATTTTTTCTGTTCTATATGACTATTAATAAAATACCACTCAGGATACTTTTTTATTATACTCAAGCAATCGGCTAAAGTAAAATGCGGTTTTTCTGGATAAATTATTGTCAGGATTTTCTCAATTAAATCAAAATCTTCGGGAGTATCTACCGTCCAACGATGGTGACTACAATCTTCCGCATAAACCATAGAACCTAAACGATATCGTTCTGGTTGTCGGTAAATAAAAGGGGTAACGTGCTCGCGGTCTGGTTGTGCTGTGGCTTCTAAAAAAGCCTCTTGCAATACGGAAAAAGAAAACACTTCCGTATCCATCCCTCTGGGATAACTGCGTTCTAAACAGTTAGACACATAATCATAAAAACCGGGTTTTTTCAAAGCATCCGGTTTTTGCAAATAATAAGCGATCGCTGATGAAATCACATCCGGGTCAATTAAAGGACAATCAGAAGTCACCCGAACCACCACATCGGCTTTATGTATTCTGGCAGCCTGATAATATCTAGCTAAAACATCAGTTTCAGAACCCCTAAAATAGGCAACAGAAAGACTATTACATAACTCAACAATAGGTTCATCACTGTGATTAGTCGTGGTAGCAATAACAATTTCATCCGCTAATTTTACCCTTTGCAATCTTTCAATTTGATATGCCAGCAAAGGTTTTCCCAATACTGGCTTAAGAACTTTCCCCGGTAAGCGGTTAGAAGTCATTCTGGCTTGAACAATAATCGCAATTTTCATATCAAAATTTCCTGTAGGGGCGAAGCATTCGCGGAGATAATCTGTCGGTTAACCTGGCATCTTGATGCGCGAATGCTTCGCCCTTACCTCTATATTGAGAAACATCATATCAAAATTTCCTGTAGGGGAAAAGCATTCGCGGAGATAATCTGTCGGTTAACCGGGCATCTTGATGCGCGAATGCTTCGCCCTTACCTCTATATTGAAAAACATCATTTAAAAACATCAGAAATCACAACATTCAATAATATCCCGCAAAACTGCCACAACTCGGTTTTGATTTTCTTCACTTAAACCATAATACAAAGGAAGACTAATCGCCTCTTGATAATATGCTTCAGCTTCAGGAAAATCCCCCGAAGCAAACCCTAGTTTTTGATAATAAGGTTGAGTATGAACCGGGATATAGTGCAAATTTACTCCAATCCCAGCCTGTCGTAAATCCTCAAAGACTTGGCGATGAGTTTGAGCAATTTGATCCAGTTTCAGCCGAATAATATAAAGATGCCAGCTAGATTCAGTATCAGGATGTTGCCAAGGTAAAACTAGGGGAAAATCTGACAACAACTGATTATAACGTTCCGCTAAAAATCGACGACGGGACACAAATTCATCCAAACGTTTCATCTGACTTGCACCCAATGCCGCTTGAATATCAGTCATCCGGTAGTTAAACCCCAACTCTAACTGCTGGTAATACCACAACCCATGAGACTCACCCTGCATTAACTCAGGATTGCGGGTAATGCCGTGAGTCCGCAACCGCATCAGCTTTTCCCACAAATCGGCACGATTTGTCACCACCATACCCCCTTCTCCAGTGGTAATAATCTTCACCGGATGAAAGCTGAATACCGCCATATCTGAAAACTGACAATTTCCTACCGGACTGCCCTGATATTTCGCACCAATAGCATGAGAGGCATCTTCCAAAACTGTAAAACCGTACTTTTCAGACAAAGCGGCAATCTTATCCATCTGGCAAGACTGTCCTGCCAAATGAACGGGTACAACCACCTTGGGCAGTTTACCGTCTCGTTCAGCCTGGGAGAGTTTCTGTTCCAGGGCAGTAACACTCAGATTGTAGGTCTGGGGGTCAATATCCACAAAATCCACATCTGCACCACAATACAAACCACAATTTGCCGAAGCGACAAAAGTATTCGGCGAAGTCCACAAGATATCACCCGCCCCCAGTCCCAGGGCTAAACAAGCAAGGTGCAAAGCTGCGGTAGCACTAGAAACCGCCACCGCATAATTAACCCCACAATACGCCGCGACTGCCTGCTCAAATCGTTCTATGGTCGGCCCTTGGGTAATCCAATCTCCGCGCAAAACAGAAATCACCGCATCGATATCTTGCTGGTTAATATCTTGTCGTCCGTAAGGAATAAAATCACTCATTAAATCACTCATTGAAAATCACTCATTGACTGATTGCTTCGACTGATTGGTTCAAAATATTTAACAGTTGACTGGCACTGAGCCATTGGGTATTTTGATCGGAACTGTATTGAAATCCCTCGCCCACCGATGAGCCGATTTCACCCAAAGGATTATGAGTAAAATCTACCGGCTGTGTAAACTGAATCGTGGGCTTAATCACATAATGATCCGCAAATTCTACCGTCAAATGGGAATCATCCCCAGGACATAAAACTTCGTGCAGTTTTTCTCCTGGTCTGATGCCAATAATTTTAGTAGGCATTCCTGGGGCTAAAGCGGCGGCTAAATCGCTAATTTTCATCGACGGAATTTTCGGCACAAAAATTTCTCCCCCCTGCATTCGCTCAAAGCATTTGAGCACAAAATCTACTCCTTGGGGAAGGGTAATCCAAAACCGCGTCATCCGGGGGTCGGTAATTGGTAATTCCTTCGCCCCTTCCCGAATCAATTTTTGAAAAAATGGCACAACGGAGCCTCTAGAACCCACCACATTTCCATAACGAACCACAGAAAAGCGGGGTTTTGGACGACCGACAATATTATTAGCAGCCACGAACAATTTATCCGCAGCTAATTTAGTGGCACCGTAAAGATTAATCGGATTTGCTGCTTTATCGGTGGATAGGGCAATGACTTTTTCTACTTGATTTTCAATGGCTGCATCAATAACGTTGTTCGATCCGTGAATATTGGTTTTGATGCATTCCATTGGATTATATTCGGCGATCGGAACGTGCTTGAGCGCGGCAGCATGAATCACATAATCAACTCCATGCATGGCTCGTTGCAGTCGGGGAGCATCTCGCACATCACCAATAAAATATCGCATGACTGGGGAGTTAAACTCTTGAGCCATTTCATATTGTTTGAGTTCGTCCCGCGAGTAAACAATGAGTTTTTTCGGTTGATATGATTGGAGAATATGTCGAATACATTCTTTGCCAAATGACCCAGTACCGCCAGTGATTAAAATTGTTTTTTGATTCATAGAAAATATTTGTTTAATATTTTTTTGATAAATATTTTGATTATAGCGGTTTTTATAGGATGAAGTACAGAGGTTTTATAGATTCCCGCCTGCGCGGGAATGACAGTTTTTTTGTACTTCATAACTCCGCAAAGTGCTGTATATTTTTATATGTTAATCTAAATCTAATTTTTACAGTTTATATTCCATTTCAAATAATTCAACTTCTGTAATATTGGCAATATCAGATTTCACATTCATTTCCGCTTCGGCTAATTTCTTAGCTTTGGCAAATAATTCATCGGGCAAAGTCTCCAGATAAGATTTTAAGCTGGGTTCATCGGCCAGTAAATCCTGGATTTCCATTCGCGCACTTTCAATGGAGTAAACCCAACTGGGCGTGCGTTTTTCCGGCTGAGTTTTCCATTTAATAATATGCATTATTAAGCGAGTTATTTGACTTTTTAAGGCTCTTTTGTCTGCACGGCTCAAGGCTTCAATTAACTCCTCTATTCCGGATTGGGCAGATTCGATATGATTTGATGCTAGTTCATTTTTAATCGCGATCGCGGTTTGGTAATGAGAAGTCATTGCTAAATCTTTCCATTGACTCATAATTGCTTAATTTTTGTGATAATTTTGTGATAATTTTGTGATAATTATCAGCGGATGAATCCAGTGTGATTATAGCACAATTATAATTAGACTTTTCTAGAATTTCCGCTGAGTGATTTAATTGAAGTTATTAGGGGCAATCGATCGCGGGTGGTTGCCCCGATATAAATTTAACTAATCTTAACCAAATTGTTCGAGATATTGGTTAATATCTTCTATTAAGCGAGTCAATTCGGCTTCGCTACTTAGGCGAATGCGATCGTCTCGCAGGGTAATCAGCACTTTAGCCGCAAAAGGACTGGGATAAATATTGGGATTACAGAAAATTTCCAGAAACACATCCCCGGTATATTGATATTCCATCGGTTTTTGGGGACTCGGTTTTCCTGGCGCTGCCCCAGGTGTAGATTTGGCGGCCACCGCTTTTAATTTCTCCATCAATTCAGCAATGTGTTTTTGTAGCTGTTTTGCGGATTCGGGGGTGAAGCGAAAGCTCACTGAGCCCTGTAAGAGATTGAGGGTAAGTTGAGTTTCGGACATGGATGCTCTATCCTAATAGCCTTGCTATTCTATAGTAATGGTGAACGGAAACGCTCTTAACTTTTGTGAGCAAATTTCTTTCCATCCGCGATCGCGACCCCCCATCCTCGATATGGGTGCTTGGACGTAGCGTCCCTACCCCAGTTAATAAATTGTCATAAGATAATATATAGGTCTTAAGGAAAAATCTGTGGCTACCGATAATCGGACAGAAGTCCGCAAAGTATTACTCATCACCCTAGCATTGAATGTACTGGTGATGATGATTAAAGTCGTGGTGGGAACTTGGACGGGTTCCCTGAGTTTACTTGCGGATGCGCTACATAGTGTCACCGACAGCGCCAACAATGTTTTAGGACTAATTACCAACCGTCTGGCTTCCCCCGAACCCGATCGCCACCACCCCTATGGACACCAAAAATTTGATGCGGTGGGCGCCCTAGGGATTGCCGCTTTCTTGGGGGTTGCTTGCTTTGAAATTTTGCGTGGGGCGGTCGATCGCCTGCTGAATGGGGGCGATCAGGTAAAAATTGCCCCTAACGAACTTTGGCTGCTGCTAATCGTTTTGGGGATAAATATTTTTGTCGCCTTTTATGAACGGGCAGTAGGCACTCGCATTGGTAGCAGTATTTTGGTAGCAGACGCCAAACATACCATGAGCGATGTTTGGGTGACGATGTTAGTGATTGCCGGATTAATCGGCGTTTGGCAAGGGAATATGTGGAACTTGCCCCAGTTGCAATGGCTGGATGTGGTGCTGGCATTTCCCGTCGCCTTATTAGTGTTTAAAAGTGGTTGGGAAGTGCTGACGGAAAATTTGCCTTGGTTAGTGGATGAAATGGCTGTGGCACCAGAAGCAATACAGGCGATCGCCATGCAAGTTCCTGGAGTCCTCAACTGTCACGACATCGCCTCCCGTGGCGTTTTGGGTCGCCAAGTCTTTATTGAAATGCATATGATTGTCAATGCCAAAGACGTGGAAACCGCCCACCGCATCACCGAAGAAGTAGAAGCCCGTTTACAAGCCAAACTAGCCCCCGCCCGCATCTTAATTCACATTGAACCCCCCGGTTATCAATCGGATCAGATCACATTCGATACTTATCTGCATTAGATGTTTGTTGTTTGTTGTTTGTTGGTGGTTGTTTGTTGGTTGTTGGTGGTTGTTTGTTGTTCGTTGTTGGTTGCCCCCCTTTGAAAGGGGGGGGTAGGGGGGGTTGTTTTTTGTTTGGTTGACATACCCACAAACAACAAACAACAAACAACAAAGAACTAACAACTAACAACCACCAACCAACAACAAAAATTATCTAATTCTCCTGCCCCAAGCCTTGATAAAAGCAAGTACCGGGAATTCTACCGCCTTGATCCACAACCAGATTACCAAAGTCATATGGCCGAAAAAAGCGGAAACTGCCCAAAAATCCGGGAACCAAGCCCAGGGACTATCCGGTAACGGGGGAAAAATCCGGGAAGTCAGCCAAATCATTGCCGGTGGCAGCAAAACCAGCAAGCCTGCCCCCAGCCAAAGTCCCCAGCCAAATTCTACCTCTGCCCCAATGCCTTGCCAGCCTCGGCCATTCCAATACCAGGTAAGGGGTTGTTCTCCGTCTACCATTGTAATGCAGTTTTGCTGAAGATCGGCGGTAAAAATATGCTGGCAAAAATGACAGCCAAAGGCATTCATTAAGGTTAAGCCGGATATTTCGCCGTAGCGACAAACCGGACAAGGATATGTTTCATCTAACATCGAATTTAGATTAGTAAATTTACAGTTATTTAATATACTTTGACACGAGGCGATTCCCGTAAATACCCCAGAAACCGGGTTTCTGTGGTGTAAATTACAGTTATCGGTTTTAGGCTTTCAAAGAAACCCGGTTTCTCGGTCTTTGCCGATAACTTAGAAACCGGGTTTCTGTGGTGGAAATTACACTTATCTGTTTTCAGCAAAAAAGAAACCCTGTTTCTCGGTCCATCGCCGATAACCCAGAAACCGGGTTTCTCTGGTGGAAATTTTCGGAATCATCGCTGTAGTGATTGTTGGTTGTCGCCTCAATCTCAACGGGTTCACCCAGTCCCAGCAAGGTTTGAAATAGTACAAGGTTTAGGTCAGAATCAGGATTATTCGGAATCTTCTTCTATTTGACTTTGTTGGTCGTATTGATAAATTACCTCAGAAATCACTTGAAGGCTAATATCTGACAAATCGGATTTGGAATAAATGGTGGCTAGGATAATATTTTGTTCGTTTTTTAGATAATAGATGACTCGGTAGCCGCCACTTTTTCCTTTTTGAATGTTGCTATTTTGGAGACGAACTTTAAAGACCTGATATTTGACACCTGCTATTCTATCGCCGGGAGTTTGACCGGCTTGTAGTTGTTAGATTAAAGGTTGGATATCGCTACGAATTGACCGATAGCGTTTAGCAAGTTCTCGCAAGTCCCGTTTAAAGCGCGGAGTTAAGGCGATTTGGATGGGTGAGGGTTCACTCTGCATCAATGCCCTCCCACATTTGTGCCAGGGGGATAGTCTGTCCGGTTAAGGCTTCCTGTAACCCTTGCCGAATGCCTTCTATGGCGATTTCGGTAGGAGTCTCATCCGGGTCTTCCTCGTCTTCTTCCATCATTAAGACGACAACGCGGACTCGCTGAGGTTTGGTGACATCTAGGGTGCGATCGAGGGTGAGTTCTCCTCTCTCGTTAATAGTGGCTGTGGTTTCAATTGCTTTCATAGTCGGTGATGGAGTTGTTGAATAGGCATTCAATCTATTTCTAGTTTAATCTAGGGATTAGACAAGAGTGCTTTTATACCGATCTCGATACAAGCCATATAATATCCTTGATATTTCTATAAGTTTTTGTGTCTCCCGGTTTTGCCGGAATAGGGGCGGCTGGGTTCGGCAGGGGGCGGCAGGAAGCGATCGCATTTCCGGGTTTAAGTGTTAAGTAAAACAATGGCCAGACAAGCCAAAAATAGCCCTAGAAGTTGGGTAGATGTCAAAACTTCGTGAAAATAAAATATCCCCACTAAAACGGTGCCAATCATAATCAGAAGATTTACCAGAGAACCGGCAATTCCCAGGTCTATTTTCTGATTTAATATGCCAAAAATTAAATAAGTTGTGGGCGAAAGCAGACAAACCACGGCCATGCTTTTCCAATCTCCGGTTTTTCCCCAATTGGCGCTTAAAGAGTCGCAAAAGGTGAACAAAGCACCACAGAATAATACTAAAGCCCAAATCCAGATTTTTTCCATAAAATAATATTGTTTACAAATATTGTTTACAGAAATTCAACAGCAGGGGCGCTTCGGGTTGCGATCACAAGCATTGCGATCGCAATTTTTGCATCAAAGTAAACCTTGAAATTGTAGCAGTAGTTTTTCAAATTGGTAAAATAGTCGGTTAAAACCGACCGTAGGGGTCAACGGCCGTTGACCCCTACGGGGATTTTAATCCCCGCCGAACTTTAATCCCCGCCGAACTTTAATCCCCGCCGAACTTTAATCCCCGCAATCGTCGGTTAATTGCAGGGGTACATAAACCGCCGGAGGTTAAAACCTCCGGCTAATAGCGCAAGCAAGTCGGTTAAAACCGACTCTGGATTATTTTGAAATTGATAATAATATAATAATATTTACAAAAATTTTCCAGTAGAAACGCTTCGGGTTGCGATCGCATTTTTTGCAGTAAAATCACCATTGTAATTATCGCAAAATTGGTTTAATTTGGTTTTAATAAATATTGAATAATTATTAATATGATAAACTTAAAATGTGACGCGATCGCGCAAATTTTCCAACATCTTTGGCCCAACTCCCGGCACTCGATCCAAATCCGCCAAAGAACTAAACCGTTGATTATTTCTCGCAGCAATAATTCGTTGGGCTAACACTGGGCCGACCCCTGGTAAAGTCTCTAATTCTTCCTGGGTAGCCGTATTTACATTCACTTTTGCACTGCTTGATAACCCGGTTGATAACCCGGTTGATAACCCGGTTGATAAGCCGGTATCTTCCGCTTGATTTCGTGAAACCGGGGCGGGACAATCTTTTGCTGCTTCGTTAATTTTTTCCTGAAGACTCGGTGAAATTCCCAGGGTTGCCCCTTCGTAGAGGCGATCGAATTCTCGGACAAAATGCGCCGCCACCGTGGGATTAGTAATAACTAAGAGAGTTTCATCATTATTATAGTTGGCACTAGCTGACCAATTATGAGAACCAGCAATGATGGTTTCACCGTCGATAACGGCAAATTTGTGATGCAATAAATCTCCCGGTGGCAGTTGGGGAATGCCTACCGTGGTAATGGGATTTTGCCAGGGCTGGTTATCGATGGGATAGCGACACTTTTGATCCGGCAAGGCTACCCCTAACATATCCAGACCTTCGCTGTAGTCACGATAGGCAAAATTCGCATCGATGAGCGATCGCACCATCACCCCTTGTCTATAGCGCGTTTCCAGCAGATCCACCAGCCTTTGTTCCGCAAAAACAAACAAGGCTAGATCGACGGAAGTGGCTGCGGTAGCCAAAGTTTGGCCAATCAAACCATTGGCACTTTCGGCCCAAGGAACTTTTGCCCCAGAGGGGGAAAATTGCAACGTAATCTGATTATTGCCCACCTGCAAAGGATCGATCTGACGCAGCGGTTTTTTCACCCCAAACCGACTATCGGTTTTACCTCCCGGACCATCACCCCACATCAGATTAAACTCTTCCTGAAACCTGGTAGCGAGTTCAGGACTGTTGATTTTCAATAAATTATTCGGATTACCGCGACTACTCGGAGACTGAAAATCCCCGTGAATATCACTGGTGGTGAAATTTGCGGAAGTGACAATTACCGTCGATCCATCCACCACCACAAATTTATGATGCATTAAACCACTGCCCTTACTCCCATCAGCGGTGTCATCGATCGCCGCAACTCCCCCTTGCCGCAAAATGACCAGGGCATCTCCTTGGGCAATTTCATCGGGGCTAAGTTTTCCGTCCCCATTCCGATCTACTAACTGGCGAAATTCTTCATAACGTTGGCGCGATCGCTCATCCAGGGCTTGCACCTCGCCAGGGGTAAAATCACTAAAAGGACGACTATAGTTATTTTCCAAAATCACCCGCACCTGCACCCCCGCTTGATGACGTTCCACCAAAGCAGCGGCAATTTTCGGCAAGCGTAACTCTTGCACTGCTACCTCGACGGTGGAATTGGCAGCGGCGATCGCCTCCACCATCACTTGTTCCAAATCATCCCCAAAACGCTGCTGGGGTCTGAAGGGTTCCTGATACTCAGCCCCTTGATGCTGATTAAAATAGACCTGGACAAAGGGGTCTTGGGGCAGTGGGGCAGTCTTTAGCTGGCTAAGGGGCTTTGGCTGGCTAATTGGTGCCTGACACCGTTGACAACCTGTCACGGTGACTGTCAGAAAGGCAGTCCAGAAAATACGCCGATAAATCCGTGAGATCACAAACAAAGGAGATATCTTTAAATCGGGAAAAAGTTAACCGCTGGAATCATCGGTTGGCTGGAAAAATTACCGGCACAGCTAAGGATATTAAATCAAGATCCTCGGCAGGTCAGCACTTTTTCGGAATCGGCACCTTGGGCTCACTTTTCTTCAGGGTGGATGGTTTATCGCCTGACTGAGAAAGCCGCCTGAGAAAATCAAGCACCACCGACTGTCTGAGATTAACACAAAAACCACCGAAAAAATCTTGCTTTGTGCAGAAATTAGAGTACGATAATATTTGTATCTTGCTGACTTGCGGCTACGGCACAAAGAATGCTGATTCTTTCCACCTGTAAAGTGTCGCTCTCAGCGCTCGTCAAACAGGATTAGGTTAGGCATTACGCCAAATATACAGAGGTATATTAAGAGTAATTACTCATTACCTCTGGAATCTTATTGAGAATTAAGTTAGGTTATTTCGCCCTGTTTAGGGCGGTCTAGATTCAACAATGCGGAAATATTGTCCGGTTGAGGATTGTGGTTGATTCCTAATCCTTACTTTACATAACGCAATGAATCTATAACAAACTTAATCAAAAAGTCCTGCTTGACTGATTCCCTGTTAAGAAGTGTTAATTCTCAATCAGAATGACTTGTTGAGTTGATTGGTGAAACTTATGCCGAGAAGAAAAAAAACATTTACATGCGGTCATAAGGGATATGGTCAAATATGCCATCGTTGTGCCCAGTTAAAAGCGGCACAAGAGGAAGCCATTCGATCCCTAGCGGAAAAAAGACAGCAAAAACTCGAATGGGAAACTAGCTTTGAAGCGGATCCCATTGATTTAAGAGAGTTACCGGAATACGTGGTTTTGAAAGCTCGAAATATTATCGCGGGTCTTAACGATCAACGAAATTATCGAGATTTCGGCGGTAAGCGTTTGCGCCATAATCGTCAAATTATTAGTATTCCCGTGACCCGCAACTATCGGATGATTTGCCACGATAATGGATCGATCGCGATTCCTCAAGCAGTGTTATCCCATGAGGATTACAATGTGTGCAAACCCGGTGGATAGAAACAATAAGTGTCAGAATTATGAACAAGCAATTAACCATGATCAATGCCGCTCAAACTCTCTCAGTCCGGATGATTTCTCAGAGGTTTTTCTCTCAAATTGTCGAGATTTTTATCCAGAGGAGCTTACTCTTGCACTCTATTGATAGGAATTGCGATCGATTCCATAGAGTCAGGCAACAAAGTCTGTATAGACTTTTAAGGTTCATTAGTCCAGGTCCAATCTGGACGATTTAGTTAGACGATCTAAATTAATGGTTGTTTGTTATTGGTTGTTTGTTATTTGTTATTTGCAGCTAAATAACAAATAACGAATAACGAATAACCGATAACGGATAACCAGGAAAAAGATGCAGATTTATTTAGATTACAGCGCCACAACTCCCCCCCGTGCGGAAGCGATCGCCGCTATGCAAACCGCGTTACTTGACCAGTGGGGCAATCCCTCCAGTATTCACGAGTGGGGTGGACGTTCCAGCACTTTGGTGGAAGTCGCCCGAATGCAGGTGGCGTCATTGTTGAATGTGGTGCCAGAGGCGATCGTGTTTACTTCTGGGGGCACGGAGTCGGATAATTTGGCGATTATGGGGGTGGCCCGACGTTATGCCCAACCGCAACATCTAATTATTTCTCAGGTGGAACATTCGGCAGTGAGTAAGCCGGTGGAATGGTTGGAAAAGTCCGGGTGGCAAGTGACTCGGTTGCCGGTGAATGCTCAGGGACGAGTTAATCCCGCAGATTTAACCGCAGCGATTCAAGAAAATACGGTATTGGTGTCGATTATTTATGGCCAAAGTGAGGTAGGAACCCTACAACCGATTCAAGCTTTGGCGGAAATTGCCCGATCGCACGGGGTTTTATTTCATACGGATGCGGTACAAGTGGCGGGTCGCTTGCCTTTGGACTTAGAACAGTTGCCGGTGGATTTGCTGTCTTTGTCCAGTCATAAATTTTATGGTCCCCAAGGGGCTGGGGCGCTTTATGTTCGCCCTGGGGTGGAGTTGGTCCCCTGGCTTTGTGGGGGCGGTCAGGAAGGAGGCTGGCGATCGGGAACTCAGGCAGTGGCAGCGATCGCTGGTTTTGGGGTAGCGGCAGAGTTGGCAAGGACAGACATGGCTGCGGAAACCCCCCGGTTACGCAGTTTGCGCGATCGCCTGTTTGACCAATTGGCGGATATTCCCGGTTTAACCCCCACAGGCGATCGGCTGCACCGTTTACCCCACCATGTCAGCTTTTGCCTCCAAGAAAATTCGCCCTATCAAGCCGAAACAGGTGCGGTCAGTGGTAGAACCTTAGTTCGGCAAATGAATTTAGCGGGCATTGCCATTAGTTCGGGATCCGCTTGCAGCAGTGGTCAACTAAATCCCAGTCCCGTCTTGTTGGCGATGGGATATTCGCCGCAAGCCGCCACTGCCGCCATTCGCATGACTTTAGGCCGTCATACCACCGTGGAGGATATTGACTGGACCGCAATGGTATTTAAGCAAGTTTTACAACGGTTAAGGCCAGAATGCGCGATTCCCGTAAGGGATCCGCTGCACGGCATCGCTCGTTAATGGTTGTTGGTTGGTTGTTGGTTGTTGTTGGTTGTTGGGTAGGGATTCTTTGGTTGTTGTTGGTTATGGTTATGGTTATAATTATTGGTGATTCAAATGGCCTGACGACCTTTTGAACGACAACCTTTTGACCAATAAAATTACTTACTTTGCCTAAATTTTAAACTTATTTAAAACTTATGATCCAGACCAGAGTAACTCAGGTAGAACCACAGTTTATTTCCTACCAACATTTTCAAGGGGATATCCCCATAGACTTAGAAAATGATACGTTTATTTCGTTGACGAGAAATCAACCATTAAAAATTTACTCTTTAGGTTTTCAACCTGCCAAATCGATTCCCGAAATACCTCGTTGGTTCTTACAAAAGTATGCTCAAAATTCAATGAATATTCTCGATCCATTTGCCGGTTCTGGGACAACAATTATTGAATCATTGAAACACGATTGCTCAGTTTATTGGTTGGATTATCAACCTTTAAGTCGGCTAATTTGTCAGGTTAAAACAAGTGATTTTGCGGTGGCAGAAGTGCGGGAAGAAGCGGCAAGGATGATGAGAGAAGCGATCGCGGAGAAATTTGCCCCGAATACGGTTAATTTTAGCAATAAAGATTTTTGGTTTCAACCGTCAGTCCAAGCCGGTTTAGAAATTCTCAAATCTTTGATTTCAAAATCTAATGTAAAAAATCAACCGTTATTTTGGTTAGCTTTCGCCTCCACGGTGAGAAAAACTTCCAATATGAATGATGGAATGCTGCTGGCTGCCCGTCGGACTCATATTGCAGAAATTCCCCAGCGATCGAGAGAAGATGTTTTTAGATATTTTCAGTTTTACTTAGATAAAGCCATTGATGCGGTAGCAGAATGGCAACCAATTTTCAAAGAATCAAAAGGAACCGCAAAAGAATTACCTTTGCATGATGCCAGAAATTTAACCGGCGATTTTCGTGCGTCTGCGATCGTGACTTCTCCTCCTTATATTAATGCGATCGATTATGTCTGGGCGGCAAAATTTGAATTACACTGGCTAGGATTGGTGAAAAATAATACAGAAAGATTAGATTTGTATGCTAGAGAAATTGGCACAGAACGAATTCCTAAAAAACAATGTCAAGAACTGGGTGAAACAGGACATCCTAATTTAGATCGGTTGATCGAGGATATTTACACGGGCAAAAAATATCAAGCAAGTAAAGGTCAAAATCAACTCAGGGCTAGAGTTGTTTATCAGTATTTTATGGATATGATCCAGCATTTTCAAAGTAGTTTTTTGCGGTTACGTCCCGGAGGTTACTACTGTTTTTCAATGGGAGATGTCAGTAAAATTTGTGGCGTAGAAATCCCCGTAGCTTCTCTGTTAACTGATCTAGCGAATCAAGTAGGATTTAAGGAAAAATTTAAATTTCATTTAATTTTGAAAAATCGGCAATTAAATTTACCGAGAAATCTAGAATGGGCTGGGAGTATCAAACATGACACTATCGTAGTTTTGGAGAAGCCTAATCGATGAATGATCCTAAATCAAAATCTTTAGAGGCGATTTTACAAGAATACCAACAGTCATTTTCGGCCAAACTCTTTGGGGAGGAATCTGCCGAGGAAGATGATTTGATGCTAGTCTTCGGATTGACTCAAGAGATGAAGGCGGAAAATAAACAATATTGGGGCAGAGAGTTGGGAATGTGCTGGCAACGTTTGGTTAAAGAATTGTGTCAGCAAAAGTGTGAGAACTTTGCCGAGGGGATCCGAGAAGGAAAAGATGAGATATGTGATTTAGTAATTGGCAATCATGCCATTGATACCAAGTATAGAATTGGTTCTGGTGATTCAGGCACGTTAAAGAAATTCAAGAACTATGCCTCAAGGCTGCAAGAGAAAGGATATGAACCGATCATGCTGATTCTTCGGGAGGATAATTTACCGAACGCGATCGCCGCTTGTGTTCAGGGAGGGTGGACGGTTAAAACCGGGGCAAAAACTTATGAATATATTCAACAAGCCACTGGGGTAGATTTGCAGGCTTGGTTGAAGCAGAGAAGAAATCAATATAGAATTAGTCCTTGAAGTCTCAAAACCCACAAAACCCAACCAACACCGTTAAAAGTTAAACGTTAAAAATAAAATTATGGTGACACTCCCTAACAGTATTGAAGAGGCATTAGATCAAGCAAAGACGGCGACCACTGCCGCTCTCAAAGATGGCTTGCACCGTCTGCAAGTAGAAATCCTGATTCCAGAGTTGAAAGTTCAGGATCCGGCTCATCAATTTATTCCCATCTTTGAAGAGTACGGTTCGCACCTGAAAGTGTATTTTCCCGATCCGGGGGCGGCGGCTTTGGCTCGACGGGATTGGGGTGAAACCCCTTATGTGGTGCGGGGGATGACGGAACCCAAAGGCAAAATTCAACCGGACGATCGCCTATTTTTCTTTATTGAACCGTCTGCGGTGGAAGTGAATGATTTGGAAAAGATGTGTGAGCAAGCAGGCGATCGCCCCGTGGTGCTATTCATCCCTAAACTAGAAAGTATTACCACCATTGGCATTGGCTACGCAGCCCGACAACTGCGGGAGCGCTTCATCAGCACTTTTGAATCTTGCTACTATATCCGTCCTCTGGAAGGGGCGGCCCTATTTCGCTGTTACCCGAACCCCTGGCAAGTTTGGCTGGAAAAAGAAGAAGGCTATGAACTGATTTCCGAAACGACCCAAAAACCAGTGGGAGAAGTCTTAGAAGAGATATTACAAAAAGGCACTTCCCCATCGGTGGATCAAACTGAAGCGACCCCAGTAGCTACACCCCAACGGAAAAAACCCGGTTTGCTAACCAATCTTCAGCGGTTTTTGCGTGCTTTGAGCCAGTGATCGCGCCATAATAAAAATATGAGTGCGATTCAGGTGCTAAATTTTTCCCGGATAAGTTGGGATGCGCTGGTGAAACTGTTGGTGCAACTACCGATGATGGCGATCTAGGAGGCAGAATTTATTAATATGACTGATCGACGTATTTTTATTGGTGACGTGCATGGCCACTATGACGGTTTGATGAAGTTACTAGAGGCGATCGCCCCTGATCGAAGCGATCAAATTTACTTTGTCGGCGATTTAATCGATCGCGGACCCAAGAGCGCCCAAGTGGTCAAATTTATCAAAGAAGGTTCCTATCAATGCGTATTAGGAAACCACGAACAACTCCTCCTGGAGAGTTTGCGTCAAAATAAAATTAATAAAGCCGCATTCCAATCTTGGCTTTACAGTGGTGGACATACCACGGTAGCGAGTTATGGCAACCCCCAACAAATCCTGGAAGATATTGAATGGATGCGAACTCTGCCGGCTTATATTGATTTAGGGGATATTTGGTTGGTTCATGCGGGAGTTCACCCGGAACTGCCCATTAAAGCCCAAGGACCGGAAGATTTCTGTTGGATTCGCAGCGAATTTCATCAAATGTCTAAGCCGTATTTCCCTGATAAATTAATTGTCATTGGTCATACAATGACCTTTACTTTCAAGGGCATAGAACCGGGACAACTTGCACTCGGTCAAGGATGGATTGGCATTGATACGGGCGTGTACAATTCTAATAGTGGTTGGTTAACTGCCCTAGATATTACTCAACGCAAAGTTTACCAAGTCAATGTTTTTCAAAGGTGCATTCGCGCTTTACCTCTGGCTCAGGCAGTGAAAAAAATTCAAGGCGATCGCATTGCGGTTCATCGTTAAAAATATGCACAAGCTTTAAGCATCAAATGAGAAGAGTCGGGAGACCGATCTCCCCCTTTTCCCCGATGCGGAACCATCAGGCTATTATCATTAATATTATCATTATTATTATTAATATCATATTCTGCGGCTTTATAACTGGGAAATGACATCCAAAATTTCGGCGGGGCGATCGATTAAAAAATCTGGATGATGTGCCGCTAAAACTGAACGAGAATTAAACCCCCAACTCACCCCAACCACGGGAATATTTACCTTTTTAGCTGCATCAATATCGCGGGTTTCGTCGCCAAAATAAACTATCTGTTTCGGGGATAAGTTTTGGGTGTGTAGGAGTTTATGCAGCACTTTAGCTTTACCAAAAATCGTCGCCCCACAACATATGATTTTAAACAGGTGGTTCCAATTATTTATCTGAATAAACTGATGAATATTTTCTGAGGAGTTAGAACTGACAATTCCCAGGTCATATCCCATTAAGTTAAGATTTTTTAATACTGAATCAATTCCTTCTATGGGCTGCACTTTTGGCAGATTATGATTTAATTCATTTTTGATTAAATGAATTAAAATGGGTATTTTGATTAAGGGTATTTTTGAGTTTTTAATAATGTCTCTAGAAGTTAAATTTTGCAGCGTTGTTATTTCTTCATCCGTGATTTTTTTATAGCCAAATTCATCAGAAAATCGATTAGTAATTTCGATAATAGCATCTAGAGTATTGGCTAAAGTTCCATCAAAATCAAAAATGAGAATTTTTTTAGACATTTTAATCCTATTCAAGCAATATATTATAGCAAGTTATAGTTATAGCAAGTTATAGTTATAGCAAGTTATAGTTATAGCAAGTTATAGTTATAGCAAGTTATAGCAAGTTATAGCAAGTTATAGCAAGTTATAGCAAGTTATAGCAAGTTATAGCAAGTTATAGCAAGTTATAGCAAAAATATAGATCAGCCCTAAATATAGCGGTTATTGTCAGAATTACAGAGTTTTTCTGAATTCTATAGCAATCGGTTTAGGGGTTGTGGTAGGGGAAATTCATAAATTGCCCCTACAGGGTGACATTTCAAAACATATTACAACTTAAATAGGATTGCTATAGAGGGCGCGGGAATGACAGGTTTTTTGGTATTTAATAACTCTAATAAGTCCTATAAATGTATTTTCAGCAATTGCAATAATTACTGGCAATAATTAATTTAACGATTACTTTGACGGTTACTTTGACAATTACTTTTAATATCGCATAATAAATGGGTTATTCGATTCGGATGGTTTGGTCAGAGAAAACCATCGATAAAACCATCAATTAAAAAAAGTTTCATAGTAATTAGACTTGTTGATTAATTCTTGGTTTTTAGTTAGGGGAAATATGGCGCTAACTGTAGTGCCTTGTTCTGGAGAACTCTTGATCGAGATACGACCCCCATACAATTCGGTGAGTTCTTGGGCAATTACTAAACCTAAACCGGAGCCTTGTTGCTCATAAAGCTTACGTTCAAATTGGACGTAAGCTCCTACATTAGCAATTTGTTGGGCAGTCATTCCCCGACCGCGATCGCAAACAGTCAAGATAAATTCTGGTGCATTGATTAGAGTTTTCACCTCTACAATACTGCCCGGTTGAGAAAATTTAAACGCATTATCAATCAGTTCTTTGGCAATTTTGCTCAACCAGTTTTCCGCAACGGGCAATGGGGTATCTTCCATGTCTAAATGTAAATCTTCGGTGCGGTTGAATTCCTGGGCTTTCTTTTGGGCTAAAACTTGCAAAATAAACTGAGTCGAGCCGGTTTCTCCCATCAAAAAAGATTGGAGTCGTTGCGGATCTTGACGGATAATTTCTAGTTGTGCATGGAGTAAAAAGTTTTGAATCGTGCGATGCAATCGCCACGCTGAAGTTTCGATCATTTCTGACATTTCTTTGATCTCATCCGGTGTGATTTCTGTCGCATGATCCCCCAGAAGTTTGGCAAAACCCAGAATTCCATTTAACGGGGTGAGTAGTTCGTGGGGCAGCGATCGCGTTAAATTTTTGCGTAAATCATCTAGTTTTTTCTCCGACTGTTGCTGCAAAAGCACTTTTTTTTCTAAGCGAATTTTCACGGCACCGAGTAATTCCGATCTCGTAAATGGTTTGCTTAAATAGTCGTCCGCCCCCAGTTCCATTCCTTGACGAATATCTTCTTTCGTCGCTTTAGCGGTTAAAAATATAAAAGGAATCATCTGAGTTGAGGGATGGTTATGTAATTGCCTTAACACCTCATAACCATCAACTCCAGGCATCATAATGTCACAAATAATCAGATCCGGATGATGGGCGATCGCCAATTTGATTCCGGTTTCCCCATCTTTTGCATCAATCACTTGATAATTGTGGGCGGTCAGTAGTTGAATAATAATATCGCGAATGTCGTCTTCGTCTTCTATGATTAAAATTTTACTCATTGTTACTGGTTTGATGCATCTTCAGAATGACTGCGAAATTGATCGATAATCCATAGCATACAATTAAACTGTAAAACCTGGATAGCACTTAAATCTTCCAAGACGTACATCAGTCCCCGGAAGGTACTCTCTTGATATCAGGGAAGGTGGTCAATTCCCTCCCAGGCGATCATGGGGCTTTTTAGCGATCTAATAGATCAAATGCGATCTAAAAAAGTCATTTAGGAAATTTGAATCAATTCCTTAGCATATCTGAGTCAATCCCTGGATGCTAGGGGAGAGACCCCTTGCCATAGACCGATCGCACCGAAAGCGCACCGAGAAACCGGGTTTCTTATTTGCTTAAAACAGATAACTGTCATATCCAGAAAAGAAACCCGGTTTCTGAGTTATCCGATGGCGGCACTTTCACGTTTCACGTTTCACGTTTCACGTTTCACGTTTCACGTTTCACGTTTCACGTTTCACGTTTACTCCATTCTATATCTTTGTAATCGACTCTTCACGGCCATCACTAACTCTTGAGTAGTAAATGGCTTCATTAGATAATCATTCGCCCCCAAGTTCATCCCATAGCGAAAATCATCGCTAGTATCTTTAGCGGTGAGGAAAATAAACGGTATTCCCTGAGTCTGTCGATTCTGATTGAGTTGCCTAAGCACATCATAGCCATCTAATTCGGGCATGAGTACATCACAAAGAATTAAATCCGGTAAATGCTTTTGGGCTAATTTAAGTCCAACTTTACCATTTTCCGCCTGAATGACTTCAAACCCTTCCATACTCAAAGTTTCCACGATCGTATCCCGAATATTTTCTTCATCTTCAATAGTTAAGATTCTTAGCATAGATGAATATCTCCTATTCTAAAGGTAAAGTCACCGTTACAGTGGTGCCTGAGTTAACTACACTATGAAATTCAATCTGACCCCGATGAAGTTGAATAAAGTTTTTCACAATCGAAAGTCCTAGTCCGGTTCCGGGAATTTTGCCGACATTTTTTCCTCGATAAAATGAGTTAAACAAATTTTCTAAGTCTTCACTAGGAATGCCGATGCCTTGATCCTGAATTTTGAAAATAACGGATTCATTGGTTAAATCAAGCTGAAAATAGACTGGACTATCTGGTTGAGAATATTTTAAAGCATTGGACAGCAAGTTGAGCAAGATATGTCGTAAAATAATTGGATCTAATTCCGCGTTCATCATGGGATAATCATGTTGTAAATAAACGGTTCTACCCGGATACATCACCTCTAGTTTTTCTAAAATTTGTTCACAAAACTTTACCATTTCTATGGTTTTAAGATGACAGTAAATTTTCTGATATTCTGCATTTTCCAACATCAGGATATCTTCGAGTAAATAATTCATTTCCTTCACGGCTCTTTGAATTCGTTGAAAATGCTTACTTTTTTGGCTTTCGGATAAATTATCCCCATAGTTTTCCAGCAGTCTACTTGAGCCTAAAATACTGGTTAAAGGGGTGCGAAATTCATGGGTGGCGATCGCTTCTAATAGAAGAGTTTGTGGCGTCACCGTCACCGGGTGGTAATCAATGGCCGTTTCTAATGACAAGAGAATCGGTGAATTAGGAAAAACTGACATAAAAAATGTTGTAGGTAAAATGTTGTGGGTGGGATGTTATCGGTGGGATATTGTAGGTAAAACGTTGTCGGTGGGATGTTTTAGGTAAAATGTTATCGGTGGGATGTTGTCGGTGGGATCAGGCTTATTTCCTTTTAGATTTAACTTCTAGATTAAACAACATACAATCCGCCATTAAGCGTAAATTTCCTTACTAGACATTACTTTGCCACACCTAGAGGCGATCGCGATCGTGAATGCGCTACGATCAAATTTTGCTCCTAGGTAGGACTAGGTATAAATAGAATGAATCAACTTTGGACTCGTCGTCAAACTCTCTGGATGCTCACCGGGATGACTGGTAGCTTAGTTTTGCACGCTTGTACCTTTGGCAACCAGAAGAATCAAAACACCGCCGCGATCGGTTTAAATCCTTGGGTGGGCAGTACCCCGTTGCATATTGCCAAAGAAAAAGGTTTTTTTCAAAAGCGAGGTTTAAACTTAGAAGTTAAAATATTTAGCGGCACCGGCGACGCCAACTCCGCCTATATCTCCGGTCGGTTAGATAGCTGGTCTCCAGTGACATCGGAAGCCGTAGCCCTGGCAGCAAAGGGCGGGGTAGTTTCGGAATTTAGAATTGTCTTAGTCCAGGATATTTCTAACGGGGCTGATGGAATTTTAGCCCGGAATAGTATTAAGAATCTGGCAGACTTTAAAGGTAAAAAAATTGCCGTAGAAGAAGATAGCGTCAGCCATTTCTTTTTGTTAAAAGCCCTAGAAACAGTTAAATTAAAAGCCGGTGATTTTACCCTAGTCAATACGCCACCGGATGCCGCTGCTGCTGCCTATCAATCGGGGCAAATTGACATTGCGGTGACATATTCTCCTTATTTAGCCAAAGCGGATCAAGCCCAACCGGATGGCCGGATTATTTTTACCTCTTCTGATTTGCCCGGTGCGATCGCCGACCTCTATGTTTTTTCCCCCCAGTTCATTCAAGACCGTCCCCAAACAGTCGATGCCTTTATTCGAGGCATTCTCGATGGATTGGAATTTTACAACAACAACAAAGAAGAAGGAATGGCGATCGCAGCTAGTGCGATCGGAGTTAGTCCAGAAGAACTAGCCAAAGATATCCAAGGCATTGAACTCCCCAACCTAGCTAAAAACCTACAAATTCTCACCGACCATAACAGTAGCGAGTCTTTATTAAAATCCATGAAATCTCTGGCTGAATTCCTCAAAGAACGCAACCAAATTCAACAAATCCCTGATTTAGAGACATTAATTGAGCCTAAATTCCTGCGAGCGATTCAATCCTAAGCCTGAATTTTGTTGGTTGTTGGTTGTTGGTTGTTGGGTAGGAAAAGTGAAAAGTCGTAGGGGCGAATGGCCATTCGCCCGTACAAAAGCCGAATGCCCATTCGCCCGTACAAAAGCCGAATGGCCATTCGCCCGTACAAAAGCCGAATGGCCATATAGCCTGACGGATTATGCTTCGCAAGGACGCCCGTACAAAAGAAATATCACTATTCACCATTCACTTTTCCCTAAACCCTACACCCTCTTCCCCCTACACCCTACACCCTAAACCCTACACCCTCTTCCCCCTACACCCTACACCCTAAACCCTACATCCTCTTCCCCCTACACCCTACACCCTACACCCTATACCCTCTCTTCCCCCGCTCCCCCGCTCCCTACTTACCCGTCACCCATCATTAACCCAGACTTTCCCCATCAAGTAGCCAATCGCCATATTATAAATAATAACCAATAAGCAATAAATTACTTATTGGTGAGCGAAATCACTACACTTTGGTAATATCAGGCATAAACGAGCGGAGATTTAAGTCATACTTAAGTATGACCTAAATCATCGGATTTCAGCGATCAAATTCACAGATTTTGCGGATTGAAATCACAGATTTTTCCCCAAAGATAGCTGAGAATAAAAATATAAAGAAAACTGCAAGCAAAAAATCATAAAGCTTGCACATCATGGGGGAGTCAATCGTGAACCATCAAGGAAATTTTAATGATTCACCAAAAACTCATGGTAGACATGGTGGCCTGATTTATCAACTTCATGTCGGCCAAAAACAGATTCAGCCTGAAGAATTTAACTTCAGCTATCGGATTATGACTTATAATCTTCTCGATCAACCTTCTGTCATCCCTCAACCTTAAACCCCGCATTTCAATATCCTTTTAATATATAAAAAATTACCGTTTTTTTCCTCTGCTCCTGACTATATAAGTTCCTTCTCAACTTGGCAATATTGTCAAGTTGTTTTTTTTTGCACCCATCCAACCCCAATAAGTCCTGTGCTAAAATAAAAAAATTACCTAAACTCTTTTACCGGCTATGCTACTAGAATATAATCCTAGAGATTGCTTGCCCTCCGCTGAAGATTTACCTGATTCTGACGATACACCTGTGGATAACGAACTACAAAACTTAATTCCTGGACTGCTCAAAGCCATTCTCGCGTTAATTTGGTCAGAAAGAATGGACTGGTTTTTTGGGGTCGATATGGGGATTTATTCCGATCCGAATCAACCAGCGATCGTCCCCGATGGATTTCTTTCTATCGGAGTCCCCCGGATTATTGACTCAGATTTACGGTTATCTTATGTCTTGTGGGAAGAACAAAAAAGACCGATTCTGGTGCTAGAAGTAGTCTCCCAAACCCGTCGGGGAGAATATACATACAAGAAAAAAGAATACGCCGAACTGGGGATTTTATATTATGTAATTTATAACCCCCTGAGAAAGAGAAAAGCCCGGTTAGAGGTGTATAAACTAGAACCAGGGGGTTATCAATTATTAAGCGGTGAACCTGTCTGGTTAGCCGAAATAAATTTAGGTATCGGTCGCAGTGAGGGAACCTACCAAGGAATTACTAGAGAATGGTTATATTGGTATGATGCCCAAGGACAAAGATATTTAACTCCAGAGGAGCAAATTTTAGCGGCGAAGCAAGAAGCTTTAATCGCCCAAGAAAAGGCCGCTAAATTGGCAGAAAAGCTAAAAAGTCTCGGCATCAATCCCGAAGAACTTGATACCTAAAATGGAATTAGATCATCCCAATCAGCATCCCTGATTGGGATGATCCCCCAACGGCATTTAATTTTTATTCTATAAAACATGGCGAAATCTATGGCGAAATCTATGGCGAAATCTATGGCTGAAACTCATCCGTTACAACGGTTATTAGACTATACCGAAAAATATCGCCAAAAGATTTGGCTGGCTAGTCTTTACTCGATTTCAAATAAACTCTTAGATTTGGCACCACCCGCATTAATTGGCGCCGCAGTTGATGTGGTGGTGCAAAAAGAAAAATCGGCGATCGCACAGTTAGGAATTACCGATATTTTTAGCCAGTTTTTAGTTTTAAGTTTAATTACAATTATTGTTTGGCTATTAGAGTCTCTGTTTGAATATGCTTATGCCACATGGTGGCGGAATTTAGCCCAGCAAATCCAGCATGATTTACGTCAGGATGCTTATCGTCATTTGCAGGATTTAGAATTAGCTTTTTTTGAAGAAAGCAGTACCGGCGCTTTGCTATCTATTGTCAGTGATGATATTAATCAATTAGAGCGATTTTTGGATATTGGCGCTAATGAAATTATCCAAGTAATGACTACGGTGGTGGTGATTGGCGGGGCATTTGTTGCCCTGGCGCCGACGGTGGCATGGATGACGATTTTACCGATTCCTTTGATTATTTGGGGGGCGATCGCCTTTCAGAAATTACTAGCCCCTCGTTATGCCACTGTCCGGGAAAAAGTCAGTTTGCTCAATAGTCAATTGGCGAATAATATCTCAGGAATTACGACGATTAAAAGCTTTACCGCTGAAGATTATGAAATTCGCCGAATTACTAAAGAAAGTGAGGGATATCAACAAAGTAATCGGCGGGCGATCGCGCTCAGTGCGGCGTTTATTCCCTTAATTAGAATCCTGATTTTAATTGGATTTACGGGAATTTTACTCGGCGGGGGCATGGAAGCCATTAAGGGCAATTTATCCGTAGGTACTTATAGTGTTTTGGTCTTTTTAACCCAACGGTTACTTTGGCCTTTAACCCGATTAGGTCAAACTCTTGACCAGTATCAACGGGCAATGGCGTCTACAAATCGGGTAATGAATTTATTAGATACGCCGATGCAAATTCACTCCGGCGATCGCTATTTACCCGTAGACTCGGTTCGCGGTGAATTAGCATTTGAAAATGTCAACTTTGCCTATAAAAATCGGCTGCCCGTACTGCAAAATCTTTCCCTGCATATTCCCGCTGGCCAAACTATTGGCATTGTCGGTGCTACCGGGTCGGGAAAAAGTACCTTGGTTAAATTGTTATTGCGACTTTATGAAGTGAATTCGGGAACTATTACCCTCGATGGCATTCCTTTACAAGAAATTCATTTAAAATCCTTACGTCAAGCTATTGGTTTAGTCAGTCAAGATGTGTTTTTATTTCATGGCACCGTAGCGGATAATATTGCTTATGGTAGTTTTGAGTCTAAATTTGCAGAAATTGTCGCCGCTGCCACGATCGCCGAAGCCCATGAATTTATTATGCAGTTACCAGATGGCTATAATACCATTGTCGGGGAACGGGGCCAAAAGTTGTCCGGTGGTCAGCGGCAACGGTTAGCGATCGCCCGCGCAATTTTGAAAAATCCACCGATTTTAATTCTCGATGAAGCCACTTCCGCAGTGGACAATGAAACCGAAGCAGCGATCGCTCGTTCATTAGAAAAAATCACCAAAAATCGCACCACAATCGCGATCGCGCATCGTCTTTCCACCATTCGCAATGCGGACTGTATTTATGTCATGGAAAACGGCCAATTAGTCGAACAAGGCAAACACGAAGAACTCCTACAGATTCAGGGTATCTACGCTAAATTGTGGGGAGTTCAAACCGGAGTAAAAGCAACCCAGAAACCGGGTTTCTTTTCGGAATCTCATAAATAACTTTAGGATGCAAAAAAGAAACCCGGTTTCTTATTCCCCGCAGACCAGCTAGAAACCGGGTTTCTTTTCGGCATATCACAGTTATCTGTTTTAAGCAAACAAGAAACCCGGTTTCTTCGTCCTCGCAGATAACCTAGAAACCGGGTTTCTTTGGTGAAAATGTAGGGGCGAATGGCCATTCGCCCCTACTGTTAAATCCCAACAAGAAACCGGGTTTCTTAATCCCCGCAGCTAACCCAGAAACCGGGCTTCTTAATCCCCGCAGATCGTT
>NZ_LIUQ01000148.1 GCF_001276715.1 Planktothricoides sp. SR001
GTCGGCAAAAAGATTAATTTGTAATTTTTTACCAAAAAAGATGCTGATTTGTTATGTAAATCCTTAATTAAGTTTTGGATTTTGCCACGAATCCTGGTCGCTGCTTTACGCATTTGATAACGTTGACGCTTGTGGTCAGATCTAGCAATTTTACTCATTAGATTGTCAAGATGCGTACAGAGTCGATTGATTCTGCCGATGTCGTTCTTACCAATCTCTAAAATCGTTGACCCATCATAGCCCGTTAAAAAACTGCGAACTCCTGGATCTAAAGCAATCACTCCCGTCTGGGAAGTTTCCGTAGGTTCTCGATATTCAGGAAAAACTCCAAACCATAAGCCTTTCTGATAAAGAAGTTGAGTTCCATAACGGCATTGCTGTGGGATTTTTTCGGCTGATTTGAACTCAAGTCCTTTAGTTGCCTGACAATACCAAGTCCCGTTCTTGAAATTACCTACCTTGAATTTAATCACTTGATCAAAAGCGCGACAAGACTTAAAAGAGGCATTCCCGATATTGGCTTTGGCTTGTTTATGAGCATCTACGGCGTCTGCTACAGCTTCTTGTAACTGGTGACCCGGCAATTCTTTGACCCAATCAGGACGATTTTCCTCGCGAGCTAAAGCTTGTAATGAGAACGCTGATAAGTTGGGTTTATTTCTCAGGTAAGCAATCGTCCAGTTATAAATCCAGCGATAAGCAGCTAACCATTTTTTCCACAATTGATGAAGTTTTTTACAGGGATATATTCGGATTCTCTTGACGGCATTCTGAGTCCGTTTCGTCGTTGAGTTTCTGGCTTTTTTCTTGAAGCACTTTTTCAACTTGTTTTTTGTATTTTCGCAGTCCGTATAGCCTTGCAGAAAAGCAATGGAGGATGGACAGGATATCTTCAACGAGTTCTCTTTCTGGAGAGAGATTACGTTGATTAAGAACCACGAGTTTGCATCCAGCTTGGTCGCATAACCACTCAATAAGCGGGAATCCAAATCGGACGATTCTATCGGGGTAAGCGCAGACAAGGCATCCGACATCAGCCCGGTAGATTCGCTCCAAAATGGCGATAAGTTTTTTCCGCTTAAAATTGAGTCCGGAGCCAATTTCTTGAACAATTTCAGATGACGGATATGCGTGGCGCAAAAATTCAACTTGTCTAGACAAGTCATCTCGCTGGGAATAACTAGAGACTCTTGCATAGCAAATAGTTGGTTTCGCGTCCTGCTCGTACTCAACAATTGCAAATCGGCGCTGCCCCCCTGGGGTTCGGATGGACTTGATTTTTCCTTGTTTGTCCCATCGCCGCAATGTACTAATGGCAACTCCAAGAGATTCAGATGCTTCTCTGGGCGTAACATATTTCATCGGCCTAAAAAATTACTCGTTGCTGTCATTCTAGCACTAGATGACAAAATATGATAAGGTTTAGTAATATTTTTTTTAACCTCCTGTGCCTTCTAT
>NZ_LIUQ01000156.1 GCF_001276715.1 Planktothricoides sp. SR001
ACTTATTCTTAATGAACCCAGCGGGGATTCTCTTTGGGCCAAATGCCAGCCTAAATGTACCCGCAGATTTTACCGCTACCACCGCCACATCTATTGGCCTTGGGCATAATAATTGTTTCCAATCTATTGGCGACAATAACTGGGCAAACTTAGTCGGCAATCCCAGTGATTTTAGCTTTGATTTAGCCCAACCAGGATGGGTAGTTAACTTTGGCGACTTAACCTTAAATTCCGGGCAAAATTTAACCTTATTAGGTGGCGGCATTATCAACAGTGGAAATCTATCCGCACCTGGAGGAAATATTAGTATTGCTGCTGTCCCTGGAGAAAGCCTAGTCAGAATTAGTCAACCGGGGAATATCCTAAGTTTAGATATCGCCACACCGGGATTAAATCAAGGAGTAATTAATCCTTTATCTCTACCACAACTATTGACCGGAGGCAGTCAAATTCTTGACGCCACTCAAGTGCAACAGAATGCTGATGGCACCATTACTTTAACAAGTTCAGCAGTCACCATAGACCCGAATACTGAAACCGGTTTAGTGTTAGCTGCTGGTGACGTGACAACAGAAACCGGCGGTCAGGTGAATGTTTTAACAGGTGGCGGAAACATCATCCTAGACCAAGTGAATAGTGACAAAGTTAATATCAATGCCAATGGCGGAAATATTACTCAGGTTAATAGCGATTCTTTAATTAATGCCAGTGCAGTTCAACTGCAAACTTATGGTCAAGGGGGTATTGGTTTAGAAACCCAACCTTTGCGTCTGGAAGCAGATAATTTAGAAGCAACTGCTGGCAGTGGTGGCGCATTTTTTGAAGTGCCCAATGGGGATATTACTATTGGTGGTGTCACTGATGAGTTAACCGGAATGTCTATCACTGATGGCGGATATTTCAGTTTGGAAGCAGTAGGGAATATTACCGTTAACCAAGATATTTCCACCTCGGTGAGTTTCGGAAATGCGGGCAATATTACCCTGACCAGTGAGGATGGTGCGATCTATACCACTGGTGGGGAGATTTCGGCCTACTCTGAGCTTGGAAATGGTGGTTCTGTCAGCTTAACTGCCCAGGGTGATATTCACACCAGTAAAATTAACATTGAATCATATTCAGAGGCAGGGACTGGAGGGAATGTCTCTCTGCAAACCACTGGTGGTGCCATTGATACCACTGGTGGGGTGATTTCGGCCTCCTCTGGTTACGGAAATGGTGGTTCTGTCAGCTTAACT
>NZ_LIUQ01000124.1 GCF_001276715.1 Planktothricoides sp. SR001
ACTTATTCTTAATGAACCCAGCCGGGATTCTCTTTGGGCCAAATGCCAGCCTGAATGTACCCGCAGATTTTACCGCTACCACCGCCACATCTATTGGCTTTGGCAATAATAATTGGTTCCAATCTATTGGCGACAATAACTGGGCAAACCTAGTCGGCAATCCCAGTGATTTTAGCTTTGATTTAGCCCAACCTGGATGGGTAGTTAACTTTGCCGACTTAACCTTAAATTCCGGGCAAAATTTAACCTTATTAGGTGGCGGCATTCTCAACAGTGGAAATCTATCCGCACCTGGAGGAAATATTAGTATTGCTGCCGTCCCTGGGGAAAGCATCGTTAGAATTAGTCAGCCGGGGAATATCCTAAGTTTAGATATCGCCACACCGGGATTAAATCAAGGAGTAATTAATCCTCTATCTCTACCAGAACTATTGACCGGGGGCAGTCAAATTCTTGACGCCACTGAAGTGCAACATAACCCTGATGGGACTATTACTTTAACCAGTTCAGCAGTCACCATAGACCCGAATTCTGATACGGGGTTAGTATTAGCTGCTGGTGACGTGACAACAGAAACTAGCGGTCAGGTAAATGTTTTAACGAATGGCGGAAACATAATCCTAGACCAAGTGAATAGTGACAAGGTTAATATCAATGCCAATGGCGGAAATATTACTCAGGTTAATAGCGATTCTTTAATTAATGCCAGTGCAGTTCAACTCCAAACAGTAGGGGAAGGAGGTATTGGGTTAGAAACCGAACCTTTGCGTCTGGAAGCGAATAATTTAGAGGCAACGGCTGGCAGTGGTGGCGCAATTTTTTATGTGCCAAATGGCGATATCACTGTTGGCGGTGTCACTGACGAATTAACCGGAATGTCTATCACTGATGGCGGAGATTTCAGCCTGCAATCAATGGGAAATATTACGGTCATTGAGAATATTTCTACATCTGATGATATTCAAAGTGGGGATATCACTTTAACCAGTAATGCTGGTGCGATTGATACCACTGGCGGGTCACTCAATACTAGCTACAATTCTTACGATGAAGGATATGCCGGTTCTATAACCTTAACTGCCGAACAGGATATTTACACAGGTGACATTAAATCATCTAATTTCTTTCCGCAAGGTGGTGATATCACTTTAACCAGTAATGCTGGTGCCATTGATACCACTGGCGGGTCAATTAATACTTGGTCTTTGTATGGAAATTCCGGTTCTGTGACAATCGCTGCTGAAGGCGATATTCATACAGGCAGCATTACATCCTATAATATCGGATCACAAGGTGGTCAGATTACTATGACCAGTAATGCTGGTGTCATTGATACAAGGGGTGGGTCACTTAATACTTCGTCTGATGAAGGATATGCCGGTTCTGTCAGTCTAACTGCCGCTGCCGATATTCACACAGGTGACATTGAATCATCGGCTTCTGTGGGCTATGGTGGCAATATCACCTTGAAAAGCGGTGGTGGTATTAATACAACTGGCGGATTACTGAATAGTTCGGCAGAAAACTCAATACAAACTGACGCATCTGCCGGTTCTGTGAGCTTAATTGCCGTAGGCGATATTTACACAGGTTACATATCTTCAGAAAGCAAGGGGCAAGGTGGGGATATCACTCTGACCAGTACGGGTGGTGGCATTGATACGGCTGGGATCAACAGTGGATCTAGTGGTTTAGGCGGATCTGGAGGCGCAGTCAATTTAACGGCTGAAGGAGATATTCATACAGGTTCCATTCGGGCATCAGGTTCCTATAGCAATGGTGGGGATATCACTCTGACCAGTACGGGTGGTGGCATTGATACTACCGGAGGGACACTCGATACTGGTACTGAACACGAAAGTACCGCAGGTTCCGTAAAATTAGATGCCGCAGGCGATATTAACACAGGTTCCATTAATGTAGATAGTTTATTAACCGCTGGTGGGAATATCACTCTGATCAGCAATAGTGGTGCCATTGATACTACCGAGGGGACACTCAATGTCTCGTCTCAAGAAGGAAAAGGCGGTTCTGTAAGTTTAACTGCCGCAGGCAATATTCAAACCAGTTCGATTAATTCATCTTCTCTGAACGTTGTTGGCGGTAAGATCACTTTAGAAAGCAGCAGCGGATCTATTGACACCAGCGCTGGTCAAATTGACTCTCATGCTGAGGAAGGTTCAGCAGGCCATATCGAGATTGATGCCAGTGGAGATATTCTTACAGGGTTTGTAAGTTCTTATAGCCAAAGTTTGTCGGCTGATTCTTACAGCGGAAATATTTGGATCACCAGTCATAATGGCAGTATTGACACCAGCGCTGGTCAACTTGATTCTCATTCCCAGGAAGGTTCAGGAGGCCATATCGAGATTGATGCTAGTGGAGATATTCGTACAGGGTTTGTAAGTTCTTATAACCAAAGTTCTTCGGCTGAATCTTACAGTGGAGATATTTGGATCACCAGTCATAATGGCAGCATTAATACGACAATTGGCAACTTATCTGGGGAAGCCCAAATTAGTTCCAACGATGACGTATCTTCTGTTGAAGTCGCATCAATATTTAACAATGACCAAGCTAATCTTGCATCTTATGCTCAGAGCGGCACAGGGGGCAATGTAATTCTCAAAGCGAATGGTGATATTACCACCTCTCACATCAGCACTTTTGGGTCACAAAGCAGTGGCAATGTCAATATCATCAGTAACAATGGCGCAATTAATACCGGGGTAATCTTCTCTTTTTCCCAATTGAACAATGCTGGTGATGTTACTCTGAATGCTGCGGGTAATATTAGTACCTCTCATATTAGTGCTTGGGGAAATCAACAAGGAGGAAATATTATCATTGATGCGGGTAATATTGCTGGTCAACTCAATAATGATAATCCCTGTGAATGCGTAAATCTTCTGGGTACAGAACCCACTCCTAGTTTCAATATTGGTTCCGCAACGATTCAATCTTTTTCTCAAGTCGGTCATGCGGGGAATGTCACAATTACCACCAGTGGCGATACGAACCTAGGCGGTGATGAAAATCGCCATGCCATTCGCTCTGCTGGATACACCGAAGGCGGTGATATTAGTATTTTCAGTTTGGG
>NZ_LIUQ01000014.1:0-94003 GCF_001276715.1 Planktothricoides sp. SR001
ACCTCTGGCGTTGGTCTCTAAGGCGGCATCCCAACAAACCAAAAAAATGGGTGAAAAATCGCTACTTTAAGCGATATAGAGGAGTTGATTGGATGTTCATGTGTCAGGGAACTGGTAGAAAAGGCAAGGAAAAATCCGAAATCTTATACGACATCAGCAAAACCCCAATTGTCAGGCACATCAAAGTCAAAGGTCAGGCAAGTCCAGACGACCCTACCCTCCGGGAATACTGGCATAATCGAAGCATCAAAAACGGGAAAAAGTATTGGGCTAAGGGTTCCAAATATGAACAGATAGCCAAACTCCAGGACTGGAAATGCCCAATATGCGGAGATAGCCTATTCAATGGAGAAGAAATCGAAACCCATCACATAATACCCGTGAAAGATGGTGGCTCAGACGGCCCCGAGAATCTTATCCACTTACACAAAGCGTGTCATAAACAAGTACATACAAATCCAAGTTATCTGGCTGGAAGTAAGGCTTGAGCCGTGTGATGCGAAGAGTGTCACGCACGGTTCTTAGGGGAGGGGAGGAAGGTGACTTCCGAACCTTACCCGCTCGCAAGCCTATATGGGGAAGGGATGTCTCTGAAAGCCTTCGGACTGGGGTAATGCCTAGTATATGCAGACCTTGTGACGGCTGCAAAATCAACCCAACAGATTAACCCTATAATGCTTAGAGCCACCTGTATAGGTAGGATAATGATAACGGTCATGCGTACAGGGAGTAAAAACTGAGTGAGTAACTGCCCTCACGATGCATGCGAATGCAAAACGTCTAACGGTCGTAACCATCAAGGCGGTGACACGGAAGGGGTAAAATGGTAAGTTGTGCCAAAACGGATGACGCGAGTTGCCGGAGTAGGAGCCAAGGAAAGGCACGTGCAGTCAGGAGCGGAATGCCGCGAAAGTGGCACGTTCCGTTCTGTACGGGAGGTAGGGGAAGCGATTCCCCTATCGACCCTACCAACCACTGGCCTGTAAACTAGATTAACAAAGAGTTGACTGACCCACGGGCAAGGTCTGGTTACACAATTGGGCATACACACGGAAGAGGACTATCAGTGTGCTGTATCTAGCAGAAGTGAAAAAAGGTGGAGTTTTTGGTGGGAAGGCAGAGTTAAAACTGCTGGCCTGTCAGCGGGCTGACAGTTGGAGTGCTATTCCCAATGAAGAAGTCATTCCAGCGGAGGAAGCCAATAGCTTCAATTCGGGAGTGCTGGTACTGGTAGACCTGACTCCTAGTAAGCAAATCCAAAAGTTACGTCAGGATACCCCTGGTGAACTCCTGAAGATTTTGCAAAGTTTCTCCCGTCAGATCGAAAAGTACAAGAAAGAGTCGGAAGAGATTGAGCAGTGGAAGCGGTCGCTGATGTTCCAGAGCGAAGAACTTCAGCGTCGAGAAGAAGAAATGCAAGCCCAAGCCGAACAGCTTGAGCAGATTCACGCTGAATCCGAAAAGTTGGCAAAAGAACGTCAAGAGATGGAATCGGTGCGAGCCGAAGCCAGCAAACTTCAAGCAGAACTGGACAAAAACCGGCAAGAGTTGGATGCGGCATGGGAAGAACTCCGGCAACAACAAGCTGAATTCCAGCAAACGGGCAAATTAGATGAGCGATCGGCTCAAAATCTTCAGGAACTCGTCGATTATTTATCTCAAACCACTATTTCTGTTGAGTCAGTCAATGAGCCCTTGAATCTCGCTTTTGAGATACTAAGCAATCAGCAGTCAGCGGTTGCCGAATATCAACAACGTTTGGAAAACCATCGGCAAACCGCTCAACAACAGCAACAAGCGGTGGATAGCCAGTCAGAGGCACTCCAGAATCAGTGGCAAGCATGGCATAAAGCTCAAAAGACTTTAAATCAGCAACAAGCTGACTTGAAGGTTCACCAAAGTAGTTTGCTTCTTAAACAAGATTCTGCCCTGATGCTGCGTCACTATTTGCAAGAAGAGTATGAGTTGCAGGAATCTCTTAAACAAGTGGGTGGTTCAAACCCGGTGAATGTGTCAGAGAATCCTGATTGGGGTGAGTTAGAGAAGATGCCTCTGGAGAGTTTGCCCTCGGTGGTACTTTCTTTGCAGCAGGATTTGCAAAATCTGTTTCCTTTTGTGATTGGACAGGTTGAGGAGTTGGTGGAGGAGCAACGGAATAATCAACAAGAAGCTTATCAAATGTTGTATGAAACTTTGGTGGGTCAATGGCGCAATCTGTTGCAGCTTCAAGGCAAATTAACTCAGCATCAAGTGGTTTTAGGCCGTAAACTGCGGTTGCCCGAAGCACCTACAGGGGGGTCTCCAGCTTCGGTATCTGTGGAACCAATGGTCAGCAAAATCGAGGAACTTCGGCAATCTCAAGCCGAGAAATTGCAAAATCTTGAGAAGGAAATTGCTCAGATGGCGCCCAGTATTCAGGAAATGCTTGACCGACTGAATCAAGATTTAATCGATCATGAAGCCACGCATTTAGAACTGACGCAGCAAGAGCAAGCACTGCGGGAACAACGGCGATCGCTGGCTGAGTTGTCCGGTCAGTTGAGCCTCTATGAAGCGATGCTAAAACCCCAGGTAGCAAAACTGGCAGAACTGCGGCAAAAGCTGGAAACCGCAGTGGCGTCTTTAAATCAGCTTCAAGAGACAGGCAATTATCAACAACAGGCGATCGCGCAAATTCGCGATGTGGTGATCGATTTGGTGAATCCTCCCTCTGCTTAATTCCTGGTAATTTCTGGAGGTGTGGTGAACAATTTACCCAAATTTACCTAGTTTTTGGTTGTGGATTGATCTAGGATGATCCAATCCCCTTCTACGCGAGCGATCGCCCCACCCGGAAACGGATCGGTTTGCGAACCATTAGAGCTACCAATCAACTGAATCAATTTTTCGATCTGCTCGAAGTTTGGATTCGCCGGAAGCACCTTCTGTAACCACCGTCGCATCATCCGACGCTGAATCGCCAGGGGAGCCGTGAACAAAATCCGGCGATTTACCATGTTTTTTTCGGGATTACTATTGACTTTTTGTTGATTTTGTGGTAAGCACTGCTGAAGTAATTCACAGGCGATGACTTCGAGATATTCCACCTCCGCTCGCAATAGTTCCGCTGTTTGTGCGATCTGTTGTTCGACTTGAGGATTGAAGTGAGTGCATAAATAAGGAATTAATTCTTTGCGGATCCGGTTGCGAGCATATTTCAAGTCTTGATTTGTGGCATCTTCCCAAATAAAAATTGCTGCACCGGAGCAAAATTCGCCGGTTTGACTGCGAGTGACTTCGAGTAAAGGACGCACGAGTTTTATTTTATCGGTGAGTTGGCGTTGCCAAGTCAAGGCTTGTAAACCATCGGCTCCTGTGCCCCGCATCAGATTAAATAAAAGTGTTTCTGCCCGATCGCTTTGAGTGTGTCCCAGAACAATGGTGCCGTAGTTATGTTCGGTGGCGATCGCTTCTAAGACTTGATATCGCCATTGCCTTGCTGAAGCTTCGCTATGATCGGCTAAATTTTCAGCGGTGACCAAATGAAATGGTAAATCCCAGGAATGGGCTAATTGGGCGACATATTCAGCGTTGGCTTTTGAGTCAGGTCGCCAACCATGATCGCAATGAGCGATCGCCAATTGCCAATGCCATTTACGACGTAAGTCTAACAGCAGTTTAGCCAAACATAAAGAATCTTGACCCCCAGAAACGGCGATCAGAATGCGATCGTTTGGTAATAACAACTGTCGCTGTCGTAGGGTTTGATGTATTTTACTGTGCAGGGGTGTCCAAGCAAAATGATTAGATGGATTAAGCATGGCTGACTAGGGCAGTTGACTAGGTTTTTGCGTTAATATCTGGCAATTATAATAAAAATCAATCTCCCCAAATTCCTGCCTAAAACTTGACGGATTTTTGGGGATAACGAATGTAAATTTAAATGATGAACAGGTATTTCACTAATAGCCTGTTTGAGAAATAGAAATATTGGAGATCCACCATGTATGAAATCGTCAAACCCTGTCCGAAGAAAATCATACCGCCCAAAGAGCTAAAAGATTTTCACCCAGACATCAATGCTGAAACTGTTTTACTAGAAGAAGTGTTTTATCATAAAGAAAATCACAGATTAGGTCAACACCAGGATGTTTTATCCGCTGATTATTACGGTAAATTAGAAAACCAGCAATACCAGGATCATACCGCATATTTAGGCCAGCGATATATTTGCAAAACTAATAACTTAATCCAACTAGAACATGAGATTAATTGTTTAAAAATATCTTTAATAAAATCTATACGAAGCCATCAGGAGACTCTGGAAGAAAAATTAAAGCAAGGCATGGATTTTCTCCAAGAACAATCACAAAAAATTAACGATTTATCTGCTCAACTAGAAGCGGAAATATTGAAATTTCAATCTCTGGCTAGAGAAGTCAACCAAGACTATCATGCGCTGCAAAATTATCAGCATCAATCAAAAGAAAGTTCCTCCCAACTTGAGCGAATCAGACCGGCAAATATTTGGGAAATTCGTTCCAGCCTTATTCCCAGGGTTGTTAAACAAGGAAATCAGTTTATTTTGACGACAAAACCAGTGGAGGAAGTTGCGGCAGACAATCCGGAAAACCGAGTCAAGAAAGCCCAGCAACGGCAAAAAGCTTTAGAATGCTGGTTAGAAGCCAAGCGACAAAGGATTATTCAGGATTTTTCCAGTCCTTAATTGATGACAGAAGATTGTACGTTCGCGAAGCGTTGCGGATGCAACATGGAGACCAACAAGCGCTGATGAACATACGACTAATTGTTAAAATATATTAAGATTGTCTTAAGTTCCTCTACTGGTTGGTAAATTCATGCACGTCAAGACAGTATTGCCCCCTAAGAATCAAGCACCAGTGGGTGCGACGAAATCATCATCCCATCTCAACTCCTCAGAAGTGCCTACCGTCACGGTGGAAACAAAAGCGATCCCGTCGGTAGAGGAACACTTCCAGAGTTCATCGGATCCAACGGCAGTCCGCTATGACCCGATCGCGATCGCCACACATTATCGCCTGCGACCCCTGCAAGTCTTAATGCGCCAGATTAGCATTATTTGGCCATTTTTGCTGTTTGCTCTGCGCCTTTGGTGGGACAAGAAAACGGGCAACAGCAAAAAAAATCAAGGCAAGCAAGCGATCCAACTGCGAGAAATGCTGACGAAACTAGGGCCAGCATTTATCAAAATTGGCCAAGCCCTCTCCACTCGTCCAGACTTGGTGCCCCCCCTATACCTGGAGGAGCTAACCAAACTGCAAGATCAACTGCCAGCTTTTGCCAACGAAATCGCCTATAAATTTATTGAAGAAGAATTAGGCGATCGCCCAGAAAACATCTACGCCGAACTTTCTCCCAACCCCGTAGCCGCTGCCTCCCTCGGTCAAGTTTACAAAGGCAAACTGAAAACTGGTGAAACCGTCGCCGTCAAAGTCCAACGACCGGGCTTAAAAGACAGCATGGGTCTTGATGTGTATATTTTGCGCCAACTGGCCATTTGGTTTGTCACCAACTTCAAACATCGAGTGAAAAGTGACCTCGTAGGCATCATGGATGAATTTGGCGCTCGCATCTATGAAGAAATGGACTACACCCAAGAAGGCCGGAATGCCGAAAAGTTTCAGGAACTTTATGGTCATCTCAAAGATATTTACGTTCCCAAGATTTATTGGGAATACACAGGGCGAGAAGTGCTGACAATGGAATGGGTGGAAGGCACTAAATTAACCAAATTATTAGAATTACGCCAACAAGGAATCGATCCGACTTATCTCATAGAAGTTGGAGTCAACTGTTCTCTGCGGCAACTTCTCGAACATGGATTTTTTCACGCTGACCCCCATCCCGGAAATTTATTAGCCACCACCGATGGCAAATTAGCATACCTCGACTTTGGCATGATGAGCCAAGTTAAACCCTATCAGCGTTATGGATTAATTGAAGCGGTGGTTCACTTGGTTAACCGAGACTTTGAAGGATTAGCCAAAGATTATGTCAAATTAGAATTTTTAACAGAAGATACGGACTTAACCCCGATCGTTCCCGCATTAGCCGGTGTATTTGGCAACGCTTTGGGTTCTAGTGTTGCTGAGTTAAATTTCAAAAGCATTACGGATCAACTATCGGAAGTGATGTATGAATATCCCTTTCGCGTTCCTGCTTATTACGCTTTAATTATTCGCTCTTTAGTCACCTTAGAAGGAATTGCCATTAACGTCGATCCAGAATTTAAAGTTCTGAGTAAAGCATATCCTTATGTGGCCAAGCGCTTATTAACTGACTCAGCCCCAGAATTAAGGTCTTCTTTACGGGATTTACTCTTTAAAGAAGGCAGCTTTCGCTGGAATCGTTTGGAAAACTTGTTAAAAAATGCCAAAAATAGTGATGATTATGACCTCAGTCAAAATTTAAATCAAGCTTTAGAATTTCTCTTTTCTGAACGGGGAGATTTCATTAGAGATTATTTGGTGGATGAAATTGTTAAAAGTATGGATATGCTATCACAGAATGCTTTTTACAATGCTCGATCTGTGATTGGTGAGTGGTTTGGGCTAACTGAAACACAGCCGCCAGTACCAGCAGCCGACCAAGAAAATTTAGA
This sequence comes from Planktothricoides sp. SR001, assembly GCF_001276715.1. GTDB lineage: Bacteria > Cyanobacteriota > Cyanobacteriia > Cyanobacteriales > Laspinemataceae > Planktothricoides > Planktothricoides raciborskii. Next base: position 6,623 of record NZ_LIUQ01000014.1, read on the forward strand.
ACGAATGCAACGGATTTTACTTTTGCTAAAAGATACTCCGGGTTTTGATCCGATGAAGTTAGTGCAGATGGTGCCACAAGTTTTAATGAAACCAGAAGTGCAACGTCTCGGTCAGGAAGTAGCCAGTAATTTGGCTCAAAGGGCTGTCGCTCGATTAATTCGTCAATTCTTGATCGGTGACTCCGCTGCCGATCCCGTTCCGTCAACCCATAATCCGAACAATCATTCTCGTCAAACCGTCGCACTTCCTCCGGGTCGATAATTGACTCTCGATCTGGCTGAGATAGGAGAAAAATATCTCTCAGAAATTGCCGTTGATGGGTGGGGGTAAACTTCACCCATTTTTTTCGACAGTTAATCACAAGTTAATCACCAAATTATAGCAAATCCGGTTCTTGTAGATTGACTACGATAATCCCCTAAAACGCTTGTTGATTAACCCGTGAAGCGGTTCGGGACAGATGGCTTTATAAACGGGTTTTGAGAACCGAATTTGGTATCACTATACCATCGCGAACTGCTATAATAATAAGTGAATTTCCTTAGTCATTTGTCCTTGGTCATTTGTCATTTGTCATCAGGACGTAAGGGCATGGCGTTATCAGGATTTATTATTTCGACCGGAATATTTATGATGCCGTGCCCCTACCAATCGATAAATGACAAATGTGGGAGCACGACATCATCAAAGTCTCTCATCAAACCCAGATATTGATGATGCCGTGCCCTTGCCAATCGGTAAGTTACAAATGACAAATGACAAATGACCAGGGACAAATGACAAATTGGTGTATCCTACTTAGTGGCTCGGCGTTTCCACCGTAAACAAATAATCTCGCAACACATTCCGGCTATCATTGCTATTGCTGCTGATATGGCGCCATTGAGTCCACTACCGATCGCGAAGGTGGCGGTGGATAATAAAACGCCAGTTCCTAACCAGGTGGCTAGGTTGAGATGTCCTGTGCGTCCTTCGCTGACTAAAAAGCCTTGGGTGGCGTTTTGTAATGCTACTAATAAGGGGACGCAAGAACAGAAGAGTAAAACGGGTTTGATACTTTTGACGAGGGTGAGGTCGTTACCAATGAAGCTCTGCACCAGTCGATCGCCTATGGGTGTGATACTCATTAGCAGCAGGAAGGCGGAACAAGCGCCACCGACGGATAAGGCAAAGGTGAGGAGTTGTCGATCGGGCAGTTGATGACGGTATTTAATCACCATTTGCTGCACCATTCTGGTGGAGTTGGCGATCGTCAACACTAGACCCCAAGCAGCCGACCAAGCCGCGATCGCGATTGTCGCATCTTGAGCGCGGGCAATAATGCTAATTAGTAAAGCCCGTCCTCCCCATACTACCATCATAGAATTAGCTAACGGCAAATAAAACTGCCATACCCCGCGCAAATTATGAGGCAGATTTGGCGGATTTTCCAGGGGTGGCGGCGGTAAGGTGGCGCTATAACGGCGGGCAAAAATAGTGACGATAACTGCTTCCACTATGACACCGCCAATCAGCGCCCCCCCAGCCACAATAGCGCCAGAGATATGCAGCGAAAATCCCGTTATCAGGATAATTCCTAGGGTGAATAATCGTGTTATACTGGCATGGGCCAAAGCACGAGAATGGCCATGATAAATCAATAACCCTTGGAAATAGCGCCGCCAAGCGATCGCAAATGGCCATCCTCCCATGAGCAATAGCACTTGCATCACAGGAGAGAGCATTTCTGCCGGTATCCCCAAGAAGTTGCCGCCCACAGTTTGAAATATAATTGGTAACGCCAAGAAACTCAAAAGTAAGGTGAGGCCGCCGCCTGCGAATAATGTAAACCGCCACAATGCTTGTCTGGAGGCTTGAGTAGGAGCCAAAGCATTAGAAGCGTGCAAAATCATAATAATCGGGCTTTCAAAAAAGATAGCCAATGATTTGGCTACACCCACGGCGGCTATGTTTAATCGGGCATCAGGAAGATGGGCTAAGGTGGTGGTCATCATGGGGTCGCTGCAAGCCATCGCCACATCGCTGAGGGATAAGGGGAGAAATTCCCGCCACAAAGAGCCTAAACCGATTTTCTGGGATTGATTTAACTGAGGTTCTACTAATTTCACGAAGCACTCCTGCGGACGATATCCAAGGGCACAGATTCAAGGTGTTGAATTGCCTGGGCGAGCTTTTCTTCTTGTAGGAGGGTTAGTCCTTGTTGTGCCAGCCAGTCCGTATTGTAAATGGTTTCTAGGTAACGATCGCCCCGATCGGGATTCAGCAATAACATGGTTTGTGGCGCGGTCCATTGCCTTGCGTCTGCTAAAGCTGCGGCTACAATTGCCCCAGTGGAAGCACCGAGGAGCATTCCTTCTTGTTTGGCGATCGCATGACAGAGGGAAAATGCCAAACCATCGCCGACGGTGTAAGCTGCATCCAACACCTGCGGGTCAAAGTTGGGTGGGACAAAAGACAGCCCTAATCCGGTCATTTTGTAGGGATGGCGGGGGGTGCCAAAAATTGCTGACCCTGCCACATCGACGCCAATAATCCGGGTGTGAGGGTAGCGTTGTTTAAAGTAGCGACTAATTCCCCCCAGTTGTCCGGCTGTGCTAACCCCAATCACTATGGCATCTGGTGCCCCCTGAAAAGCGGCTTCAATTTCGCGGGCGGTCCAAATCGCGTGAGCTTCAATGTTACTGGGATTGTTGTGTTGACAAGGATACCAGGCGCCGGGGATGTTTTGGGTTAACTCCTGTGCCTTCTGCATCCGCGCCACCTGCATCGAACCTTGGGCATCCGCTGCACTCAAGGGCACTTCTACGAGTTCGGCTCCATAGGCGGCGAGCATTCGGCGGATGGTGGGAGTGGTTTTGGCATCGATAACTATCATTACCCGATAGCCTCTGGTGGCACCGACGATCGCCAATCCAATGCCAAAATTACCGGAACTGGACTCGACGATCGTACCTCCCGGCTTCAATAACCCCAGCCGTTCCGCTTCATCCACCAGATAAGCGGCATTTTTTTCCTTGATGCTACCCCCCGGATTGCAAGATTCCAGCTTGAGGTAGAGATGATGATCCTGACAAAGGGGATGAATTCGATTTAAGCGCACAATGGGAACGCCGCCCAAGGCTTCAGTGACGTTTTGACATAGGGGCGATGAATGGCCAGACGATGAATGGTGAAACCGATGGGCGCTGAAAGTTGCGACTTTAGTAAGCATTGGCTTGTAGTTCCTAGGCGGTCATCCCTGACAATAGCAGCCGGAAATGAAATCGAGATGAAATCTGAGATGAGATTGGTTGGTGTTTTCCTGATCCGATTGGTTTCAGGTTCAGCCCAGACGGGTGTTGTTCTATGGCGAGGTGAAAATTGATGCAGATAACCGATGCACGCCGCCCCAAAGAGTAACGGCGGCAATGCTGGGAGATATGAGTTATCTAGAGCCGGGGAATCTCTGGATTTAATCAGACTGCGGTATCTCTTTTCATGTTGGCAAAATGTTCTATAGCAGTCCTAAATCAGTTGTAGCATATATAATGTGAGGATAAAACTTGATCCAAAATAAGGCATTCAGAAGACATTATGACCATTATCAATGAATTAGATAATTTTATAAGCAACAGCAAAAATGCTCAAAAGTTGAAAATATTTTTGGCTGTTAAAATGATTTAAAATGGAACATATTATCAAAAAAATAAAAACATATTTTCAGTTGATTATACTCTTTTTATAAGGTCGAAAAGTTAACTTTTTTTCATGGAACAGCTTAATAATTAATTCAATGTCAAGGAAGTAAATGTCACCTAGATGCTGCCTCAAAACCCAAGTTAATTGAATGGCTAGGGAAACAATATTATTTAAAAATTGGGTATTGTTTACACCGATATTTTAAACAAAAATATAGCGTGATTTATGATTTAAATAAAAGTTACTATGCTTGTTTTAAAACCGCTGATTCATAATCTAGAAAAAATCTCAAAAATAAATCCAGCAACAAACGAATAAAAAGTTAAATAAAAAAAATGAACATAAACTCAAAGAATGATAACCAAACATAAAAGCTGTAAAGGTTGCTGTGTTTATGATTAAAAAATGTAATATTCTATAGACCTGTTAGGTTATGTTTAAAAACGAACATATCATCGGATCGGATATGAATAACTATAAAAATAAAAAAACAGACCTATTTATTATGGATCATTTTATCAAAATTATGAATTTATTTATTAGCAATAAATATTCATTCAATTATACGGAAAAAAGTAGATTTAATGATCATAAGATAAATTTACAAAGACCAAGAGCGGGAAAAAAATATTGGCATTTTTTTGTTATAGCGCTATTTATCATAAATTTAAGTAACTTAAAGAATATTTAATGTTGTCAATGGAGAGTTAAACGAAGCTCAATAGCTAGGTTATTGTAATAATTTTGCTCCAAATGCTCCCGATCGAAACCCGGTATAATATGTTTGGTTACAAAACCAAAAAAGCTCTGGCAGTTTTATTATTTATGTAATTTATTTAACATAGTCCTATGGTTATTTAAGTTTTTTGCTGATGGTCAATTTTTTGATTTTTACAAAATTACTATGGAGTTTTACCACAACTGATTTAGGAATGCTATATCTTCATTCATCGAATGAAAATATAGCAGTAGCCAAGGCAGTGAGGACAAAATCTTGGTCTTGCTTAGGAGACAGACGCACTCGATGTCCTAATCTCTCTGGCTACTGCTATATTATTGTGATTCGTTGCCTCGATCGCGAGGCAAGGATTTCTTTGAGCATTTTCCGGCGCGATCGGGGCATAATGGTTGAAGTACCAACGTCTCCACATTAATTTTTAACTGAAGAATTTAACATGACTACCAATCCAGAATTTATCGCTCAGGCGATCGCACTAATCAACGTAGAACGTGCTAAGGAAAATTTAGCCCCCTTAGCCTTAGATTCTCAACTCAATCAAGTCGCCCAAAAACATAGTCAGGACATGGCCGAAAATGACTTTTTTGGTCAAATTGCCTCCAATGGCTCCACCCCAGACAGCCGTCTCAGGGAAGTCGGTTATATTTTTTCTACCTTTAAACAAAACATTGCTGCCAGTCAACCGACTCCTGAATCCGTAGTCCAACGTTGGCTGAACGACCCGGGCGAACGGGCTAATCTGTTTGATAGATCCGTCCAAGGGATTGGCGTCGGCTATTTTTTCCTGGAAAATGACACCGGAAATTTTAATGCCCAACATTATTGGACATTAATGCTGGCCGATCGGACGCCAACTCCTACAACCGCGATCGCCGCCCCCAATATTGCCAGTGTGATCCAAGGCGGTAGTGGCAGCGACTCGATCCTTGGCGGTCTAGCGGCTGACAGCATCTTTGGCAATGATGGCGATGACTCCATCCTCGGCAGTAATGATAATGATGCGATCTTCGGCAACCGAGGCAACGATACTTTATTCGGAGAAGATGGTATCGACCAACTATTTGGTGGTAGAGATAATGACTGGCTCTTCGGCGGCGGTGGACTTGATTTCTTATCCGGCGACCTGGGTGACGATCTTCTTTTTGGCGGCACAGAAGAGGACACCCTCTTAGGAGTAGATGGCAATGACCAACTGTTTGGCGGGGACAATGCCGATAGTTTGGTCGGCGGAGATGGCGATGACAGCCTATTTGGGGAAGAAGACGGCGATCGCCTGGAAGGGGGTTTAGGCAGCGATCAACTGTTTGGCGGTGATGGCGACGATACCATCCTTGGACAAGAAAATGACGATCTACTGGTCGGGGACAGGGGAAATGATTTTCTCGATGGCGGGTCTGGTAACGACCAAATCCTCGGACTAGATGGCAACGATAACATTTTTGGCAGTCTCGGCAATGATACCCTCTATGGCAATGCTGGCAATGATGTGATTAACGGTGAAGATGGGGATGACCTGATTTACGGCGGCAGAGATGACGATCGGTTATTTGGTGACGTTGGCAACGATACTTTGAGTGGCGACCTCGGTAGCGATCTCCTATCGGGAGGTGATGGGGATGATTTACTCGAAGGAGGACTCGGGAACGATCAACTCTTTGGTGGCGACGGCAATGATACTTTCAATGGCGGTGATGGTGATGACTTCCTCAACGGCAACCAGGGGGCTGACGTCATCGATGGGGGTGCGGGAAGCGATCTGATCCACGGCGGCAAAGATAACGATACCATTACCGGGGGCGATGGCAACGATACCCTCAATGGCGACCTCGGTGATGACTTCATCGAGGGGGGTCTGGGCAATGATATCCTCAATGGCAGCGATGGCAATGATACCCTCAATGCCGATGAGGGAAATGATTTCCTCGATGGTGCAGAAGGGAATGATGTCCTCAATGGCGGCATTGGCAATGACATCTTGAATGGCGGTATTGGCGATGATGCACTCCAGGGCAACGAGGGGGATGATAGTCTCAACGGCGGTCTGGGCAACGATAATCTGGTTGGAGGAGATGGTAACGATACCCTGATCGGCGGGCCGGGTAATGATGTCCTCCAAGGAAATGATGGAGCCGACTACCTAGAAGGCGGTGATGGCAACGATCAGATCAATGGCGGTGCCGATAACGATATCTTAATCGGGGGAGCCGGAAATGATACCCTCGATGGGAGTGATGGCAACGATCAGATCAATGGCGGAGATGGAGATAATGTCATCAATGGGGGCAATGGTGATGATGTCATCGTTGCTCTGGGCGGCAATGACACCATTGATGGTGCTGCTGGCAATGATGTGATCCAAGCCGGTGATGGGGATAATGTCGTTAATGGTGGTGATGGCAGAGATGTGATTACCGCTGGTGCCGGTAACGATACCCTCAACGGGGGTGCTGGTCCCGATCAAATCAATGCCGGGGCCGGTGACGATCTGATCGATGGCGGCAGTGAAAATGATTTGCTTTCCGGTGGAGCGGGAAATGATACGATCATTGGGGCAGAGGGAAATGATACGATCGTTGGCGGCGCTGGTAGCGATCTGCTGACCGGAGGAGGGGGTCGAGACCGATTTTCTTTGGAAAATGCCGGAGGAATTGATGTCATCACGGATTTTGAACAAGGCATCGATTTGATTGTCTTGAGTGGTGGTTTAACCTTTCAGGATATTCGGATTATTGACCCCAATCCCATTCCGGCAGATCCGACCACCGAACCACCGACTCCCGCTGAAGAATCTTCAGATACGGCAATTATTCTCAATAGTACCGGCGAAGCCTTGATGCTGATCCAAGGGATTGCCCTCTCTGAGTTCCGGGGTTTTGCTAATTTCACCACTTAAACATCCCCAGGATCAAGCGAGTGATGGATTTATAGGCGATCGCGCTTCGGCGTTGCGGATGGAACCGAAGCTCATGAAGCGTTGCGATCGCAACATCGCAAAATTAATCATGGGGTCAAATTTTCAAAATTTTGATGCTCCCTTAACAGCGGAAATCCAAGCAGGGATATGACCTGGAGGTATTTAAAGCCAAAGGGAATGGCGTAAGCCATTCCCTTTGTTTCGTCTGGAAGTAAATATTTATGCTAAGATACGCAATGGCTTAAATGTTAAGCTGTACACAGAATGCTAACATACTATCCTGCTAGACCCCTAGCAAGTGAAATGATTATGACACTTGCCTGTCCTTTACTTCAAAGGCCGCCTGCGGTTTGGCAGGGGTTCACAGAGAATGAACCACTAACCGGCAAATAACCAGTAGAATTGTCACCTCTGGGTTAGATGCAACTCTGGGTTAGATGCAACCTACAACTGATCGTCTACAGCAGAGTGAGCAACCTAGGTAGCCGCTTAGGCGAGAGTTTTCTGTCTAGATAGGATAATAGATCCGCTAGGTTTTCTGTAGGGTTGACCGAATTGACAACAATTTCACGGTAGGCAATTCAATTGGAATCTGTCTATCTGTAACTTGACCAAACCTTGACTAAATTTTATCAAAAAGGAGAAAAAGGAGCAAGAATGACCCAAGTGGTAGTCGGCGAAAACGAAGGAATCGAATCTGCGTTGCGTCGCTTTAAACGGCAAGTTTCCAAAGCGGGAATTTTGGCAGATGTTAAAAGTCGGCGTTATTTTGAAAATCCCCAAGAAAAGAAAAAGCGCAAAGCCAGCGCCGCTCGTCGGAAAAGACGTTATCGTTAAATTTATACCCTATTTATATAACAGGATTTTCATCAATTTCGCCATACTAGCGATTCAAATGATTTCCTAGTTTTGCTGGGTAAAATATTTTTATCAGTGCAGGCTTTGCTCCGGAGCAAAGCCTGTTTTTATTGCATTTTATTGATTTTTTTACATTTATGAGTGACAATTATGTTGAAGTTTTATTTTTCCGCATTGTTTATGTAAAAAAAATACTTCATCCCTCAAAAAACATGACAATTTATTCAATTAATTTTCAAAAAATTAGTCTATTTACACCAAAATACTGACAAGAAAAAGGCTTTGGACTATGGTGACACTCGGATCTTGATTTCAAAATTAAATGAAATGAGTATAATTAAAAACAAAACAATCTAATGATGATGGCAAAAGCCATAAGTGAGATCGGTAAGAATGCAAAATTTAGAAATTATTACTGAATATCAGACAGGAAAGCGAGATTTTAGTCAGGTCAATCTGGTTAAGTCTGATTTGTATCGGGCAAATTTAAGTGAGGCGAATTTGATGGGGGCTAACCTGACGGATGCTAACTTAGGTCGCGCCAATCTTTCTAAGACGAATCTGAGTCAAGCAAATTTGAGTCACGCCAAATTAACCGCTAGTAAACTGACGGGGGCAAATTTATCCTATGCTAACCTCGAAGAGGCCAATCTGATGTATGCGGAACTCGGCAAAACAGATTGTCGTTATGCGAATTTGCGGTGCGCTAGTTTATGGCAAGCGATGTTAAATAATGCGGATTTTATGAATGCGGATTTAAGTTATGCCGATTTGAGTAATGCTGATTTGGTGGGCAGCAGTTTTGTTGGGGCAAATTTGACCGGTTCTGACCTGAGTGGAGCCAATTTGATTGCCGCTGATTTCGGGGCTGCCAATTTGAGGGGCGCCAATATGACTGGGGCGAATGTCTGGAATTCTAATCTCAAAGGAGCGGATTTAACGGATACAATTTTGCCCGATGGTCATAAACACGAGTAAGCAAAACAAGATTAATCTCGCCCATTCGATTGGAGGGCGATCGCGCTGACAATGGCAGTGTCATTTACCCCTCAATTCAATTGTCACGGTTTCCTAAAGCTGTCCCCTCAGATTATGATTCAAAATCAAGAATCTTCACTCGTCTCTAATCCTAATCAATCAAGGGTTTGAGACATATTAAACTTTATAATAACCTCTCAAATCGGTTCAATATCGCTCGACATGGTTATCCTTTTCGGGGTAAAATTTCCCCTAATTTACCCTAAAATAAGTTTGATATTTTATGCTAAACCCCAAAAATGTCAATATGAAAATAATCTTCACCTTAAATTACCCAATTTACCGCATAACAAGCATCAATTTGGCAGCGATATGCATGACCTTGGGTTTATCCACCTCAACTTATGCTCAACTAAGGACTACAGAAACTACATATTCATTGCCTATAAATCCCCAGTTATTGGTCAACGAGACTTCTTTTACTGGGATTGAATCACCACAGAATACCGAAGTTGATCCCCAAATTTTACGATTAACTTTAATGCGCGATCGCCATTGTAACATAACGAGTAACGCACCGATAGAAAATGCCGTCGCCAGTGATTTTATGCAACAATTAAATTGTGTTTTTTTATCCCCAGAAACTTTTTCAGATGCCGAGTTAATTCAAGGTTTACAGGTTGAATATCAATCAGCATCTAGGCCAATCATTTTGGAAACATGGGGACAACTTCAACCCGATGAAATATTGGCTCAACGCAGTGCTTTTCAAGAGGGAAAACCCCAAGTTTTGCTGACACCAATGGCAGGAGTGGGAGGCCGAAAAGGAGTTTATGGTGGGTTAAACTTAGAAGTCTCTAATTTAGGCAGTAATAATGGGATCATTGATGTTGGCTTAGAAGGGGGAGAGAAAACCGTAGGCGCCAATTTTAGTTATACAGATCCTTGGTTCAATGATTCAGACTATGGTCCAGAGTATGATTTTGGCTATCAAGTTAAAGTGTTTAATAGCCGAAATCCAGAAAACAATTTTTTGAATGGATCCCCAGAAGTCAATCTGATCCATGACCATATCCCTTGGGTCGATCGCCTCGGTGGAGGGGTGGAATTTTTCCAACCTTTGACCAGTGATGGTCTGATCTTGAGTTTTGGGGCTAATTATCAGCGGGTGGCCATTCGTAATGCTGGTCTGACCGATCAAGTGTTTTCTCGCGATCAACTTGGCAATAGAGTCACCGTGAGTAATCAAGGAATTGATAATTTACTTACGGTGGGGGCGGGGCTATTTCAAGATCGTCGCAACGATCGCAACTGGCCGACGGAGGGCTATCGATTTCAACTCAGTGGGGAACAGTCCATCCCGTTGGGAGATAGCGAAATTAGCATGACTCGCGTGGTGGGCAGTTACAGTCAATTTATTCCTATCGGCTCCAGCACGATCGCTTTTGGTGTCCAAGGCGGTAACATTTTTGGGGATGCACCCCCGTATCAAGCATTTGAAATTGGCGGCGGTGACTCAGTGCGGGGCTATGGTGGTGCCGAAGTGGGCAGTGGTCGTCGATTTATCACCACAGCGGTTGAATATCGCTTTTTAATCGCCGATGACCTGGAATGGCCTTTTGTTTCTCGCTTGGGTGGCACCTTCTTTTTCGACTATGGCACCGATTTTGGATCGGGAGATGACGTGATTGGTCAGCCCGCAGAGGTAAGGGGGAAACCGGGTAATGGTTTTGGTGGCGGCGTGGGCGTCCGTTTACTGACGACTTTTGGCCAAGTCAGAGCCGAAGTGGGCATAAATGATGATGGTGATTTTTCTTTTCACATCCAACTAGGCGATCGCTTTTAACAGTTAACAGACTAATAACCCATCATTCCTCACCACCGCAGGGAAATTGATTCCCGGACATCTACTAGGGGCAATCGATCGATTGCCCCTAATGGACTGATGAAAAAAATGATCCAAAAAATAATGAAAAAAATGATCCAAAAAATAATGATGAAAAAAATTAAGTTTCTGGAATGACTGCACCAATGTCCTAGTATGATTTTCTTCAGCGCTTTTCTGGGATGAAAAATTCATGGAACTTAATGATCTATTGACCCGATATGCCAGTGGAGAAAGGGTTTTTCTCAAACAAAACTTTAGCCAACTTCATATCAGTGGCGTCAACCTCACCGGCGCAATTCTCCGGGATAGCAACTTCACCGCCACAAATTTGAGTGTTGCCTACCTAAGAAGAGTAGATTTTCGCGGCGCCGATCTCAAAGGGGCTGACCTGCGGGGTTCCTACCTCAAATGCGCCGACCTACGCGGCGCCGACCTACGATGGGCGGATATGGGCGGCACAGATATTTCCCAGTCTCTGTACAATATGCAGACCCAATTTCCTGAAGGCTTTGATCCCAAGGTGATGAGAGCTTATTTTATTAGCCCCGACAGCGATTTGAGCAACGCATTTCTCATGGGAGTGGATTTTCGCTGGACGAAACTTACTTACTGTAATCTGAGTGGATCTTACCTAGCCCACGCTGATTTAAGAAGTGCCGATCTGAGTCAGTGTAATTTAACCGATGCGGATCTCACGGCAGCCCTTTGGGATTCACAGACCCAGTTTCCCGAAGGATTCGATCCAAATTCAGCCGGCGCTTACGCTATTTGTCCGGGGGTGAACCTAACCTCAGCTAACCTCAGTCGGGCAAATCTCAGTGGGGTTAATTTAAATCAAGTGGATCTGACAGGCGCTAATCTCAGTTGGGCGGATTTAAGTCGGACTACCCTGCGAGAAGCCAACCTGACAGACGCTAATTTGAAACAAGCGAATCTAGTCGGAGCGGATCTGCGGGGCGCCAACTTAACCCGGACTTGTTTGGATGGATCCGACCTGAGAGGTGCGATTCTGCCTGATTATCGAACCGACTAACTCATATTAAGTCGCGCCTCTTCACCATGAGTGAGCCAGATTCCTGGTTGACAATATATCTGTATGGCACATTCATAAGTAGGTGGGCAGAAATAAATGCACCACAGACCCCATCAGAGGAAAGAGGAAAGAGGATGCATAGGAAAGAGGAAATATATTCTCTACTCTCTCTTCTCTATTCTCTCTCCTTCCTACAGGCGGGAATCCAAGGATTTACGGTGGGTAACAAAAAGTGCAATTAATTATGTTCACCTACTTATCTCGGTCATAGAACACTGGATCAAATCTGATAAAATATATAAGAATTTGCCGATTATGTGCAGATTAATCAACAGTTCATCAGGTTCGTTGACGGAAAAATCAAGGGTTCGGGATGTAACAGAAATATGTATGATGACGATCTAAACACAAGCCACTGCGGTCTTGGGGTCTCCCCAAGTAGAGCAAGTGGCGTAGAGATGAATGCTTCTGAAATTGAAAGTCCTCTGGATCTGATTGACCCGTCAACAGAGGTTAAGCCAGATCCAGAGGAAATGTTGCCATTGTTAACATCACCAGATCCCCAACAACGCACGATCGCCGCACGAGCATTCTGTGAAATTCAAGATGAACGAGCGATTCCCCATTTAATTAATCTCTTAAAAGAACCTTGCCCCTTAATTCGGGTGAGTGCTGCTTATGCCTTGGGCCGAAATCCCAGTGCTGATGCGGTGGAATCTTTAATTGAACGGCTGAATCAAGATTGGAATGGCTATGTGCGTAAAGGAGTGGTTTGGGCTTTGGGTAACTGTCGCGATCGCCGCGCCCTCAATCCCCTTTTGGATGCCTTAAAAACTGATATTTCCGCCGTTCGCCTTTGGGCTGCCAGTTCCCTGGGACAACTTGGCTCCCTGGGCTATGATGCGGTGGTGGCCGCCATTCCTCCGTTAATTCAAGCATTACTCAGAGACCCCATTGCCGCCGTGCGAAGTAACTGTGCTTGGGCGATCGGACAGCTTTGTCGGGAACTCCCCTCAAATGTGGTCTATGCGGGTGCCATTGATTCTCTGATTGAAGCCTTGGAAGAAGATACCGATATGGGAGTTCGCGAAGATGCCAAGTCTTCCTTGTTGCGGGTAGGAGATCCCCGTGGCTTACAAGTGATTGAAGAGTTAGAAATGGATGGATTGTTGTAATCATCGATGATTAGCCACCCAGGAAATGAAGTTGTTGGTTCTTTGTTATCAGTTATTAGTTAGTGGTTATTCGTCCCCAATAACCACTAACTAATAACCAATAACCAATTTGCTTTAAATCCGCAGACTGGTTAATTCGTTCATACTGGTAATGGCCTTTCGTGCTAGGCCCGGGGAATCCGCCCCTCAGTCTGACCAAATTTAATGAAATGCTCGATCGCCGATAACTGTCGGTTTTGCACTGCCGCCGCCACATCGGGATTGCGACCCAAGTAAAATGCTGTATCAAAGAAGGGACTGGGGTTCCGACCCTCAAATTGCCCAGCTTCGGTAAAATGTTTAAAGGCCGTGGTGATGCCTTGATTCACCGCATTCTTGACATCGGGGGATCGTCGGGATCTATGTCTGCAAATGGGATTTTCTGGTCAACTGGATTGTGAAGTAGATCACAACCCACTTAGGAACGCGATCGCTCAAACTTATGCTAAATTTCACCAACCTTGCCCAACCTTCATCACTGCTATTTCCCGCCAACCGGGGGACAATTAATCTAGAGAGGAAAGAAACAAAGCAATTTATTGTTAACTATGATTCGCAAGGTTGTCCAACAGGCTTTTCAGAGTGATTATTTATCTGCCGAGGCAGAATTCAACATTCGGCAACTATACCAGAGTTGTCAGTTAGACGACATCGATGCGCTGATTGATTTGCAGCAGGCATTAAATTACGGTTATTTACTACAAGAGTCGAGAATTTCTGCGATTGAAAATCACAAATATTTAGTCAGTAGCTATTAATTAAGTTATCAGTCATTTTCCATAAAAAATATTTAAAATCCACGGCGATCGCCTGTGGATTTTTTTGCTTTATTTTCTTGATAGTTGAAAATAGTTTTAAGCTGAATCATAAAAAATAATATCAAAAATTAATTAAAAACAATATTAATACCATTTAAATCGTTAAGTTGATGACTATGAAGGCACTAAAGTTTGTAAACGCCAGAATTCTTTTTGAATTTCAGACAACAGAGAACGATTTAACGGATCGGTTTTGATAGCTTTTTTGAGATAAATTTGTGCTTTCTCAAAGTCACCCATATCGATTAAATATCTGCCCATACGTTGATAAGTAATCGCCTGCCATTGCCGCACTTCCGTATCTTGAGGAATGCGTTGGACTAAGCCTTCAACCAAGGCGATCGCCCGGGCAAACCGTTGATATTTTAATAATTGTTGTAATTGCACATAAGCCCGTTGCTTGAGCAATTTTTCAAATTCCGACAAATTCGGATGATGTTGAAATTGTAGGGGCGATTCGTGAATCGCCCCTACTTCGGGGGTAGGATTTGAAGCCGCCGGTTGAGCCGATTTTTGGCGGGGTTCTGTTGGGGAATTTTCCGCTGACTGTGGGGCAGGAATCCCCGCAATTTGCTGACTATTTTGCGCCAACCAGTGAATCAGATTTTGGTAAGCTTGATTAATCTGAATAAACTGTTCTTGCGATCGGGAATTTCCCGGATTCACATCAGGATGATACTGCCTTGCCAATCGACGGTAAGAATTTTTTACCTCGGCGATCGTGGCATTTGAGCTTAATCCTAAAATTTGATAACAATCTCCAATATTCATTGTTTGCTCAAAAAAAAAGCCGCCTGTTATCACAAATGCTGCGGAGAAATAGGGGCCCGCCATCGGCAGGGGGGCAGGGTGTAGGGGAGCGGGGGGGTAGGGTGTAGGGTGTAGGGAAGAGTGAAGAGTGAAGAGTGAATAGTGAATAGTGAATAGTGAATAGTGAATAGTGATATTTATGCATAACTTGTACGGGCGAATGGCCATTCGCCCCTACCACTTTTCACTTTTCACTATTCACTCTTCCCTACACCCTACACCCTACACCCTACACCCTCTCTTCCCCACACCCACCCCCCGGAGATTAGGGATTAATCGGCACGTTCTTCAATGACGCGATCGATCAACCCATATTCTTTGGCTTCTGCCGCAGACATGAAAAAGTCGCGATCCATATCTTTCTCAATCTTTTGCAGAGGCTGACCCGTGCGATCCGCATAAATTTGATTGAGTTGCTGACGAATCCGAATAATTTCTCTGGCTTCAATCTCAATATCCGTCGCTTGTCCTCGGGTGCCACCAGAAGGTTGGTGAATCATAATCCGAGAGTTGGGTAAAGCTAAACGCTTGCCTTTGGCACCCGCTGCCAGCAGGAAGGATCCCATTGAAGCCGCCAAGCCCACACAAATCGTCACCACATCGGATTTAATGTGCTGCATGGTGTCATAAATCGCCATGCCAGAGGTGACAGAACCCCCTGGGGAGTTGATATAGAGAATAATATCTTTGCCCGCATCTTCAGAATCAAGATACAGCAAGATAGCGATGACTTCATTGGCCAATTCATCATCAATTTGTTCGCCAATGAAAATGATTCGCTCTCTAGCGAGGCGACTGTAAATAGAAATCCAATCAGTATAAGTAGACCCGGGCATCCGGTAAGGAACTTTAGGGACACCAATTGGCATAAGTTAATTCTCCGTTTTCAATTCTTTTGAGGGCAGCAATCAGCAATATCTCTCAGGAAAGAGAGTTTTGGGTTCTCAAATTGGTCTAAGTAGGGGCGAACAGCCGTTCGCCCCTACTTGACACCGGCTGGAATTGGGTGGGGTAATTCTTTTTTGCTCTCAAAGACGCGATCGATTAGTCCATATTCGACCGCCATTTGTGGGGTCAAATAAAACATCCGATCCATATCTTTGATAATTTTTTCCGGCGGCTGACCTGTATTCCGACTGAGAATAGAAATCATGGTTTGTTTATTCGCCAGAACTTCTTTCGCCCGAATTTGGATGTCAGTGGCTTGACCTCTGGTGTAGCTTCTGGGCTGGTGCAGGACAATGGTGGCATTGGGCAAACTAGCACGGCAGCCTTTGGTTCCCGCAGAGAGCAGCATTGCGGCCATTCCCATTGCGGAACCAATGCAGATGGTGTGAACCGGAGGCTTGATGTATCTCATGGTGTCACAAATGGCAAAGGCTTCCGTTTCAAAGCCAACGGGTTCGCCACTATAGCTGGAGGTGCCAGTGGAGTTGATATAGATGTTGATCGGTTTTTCCGGATCTTCGTACTGCAAGTAGAGCAGTTCCGCGATAATCAGTTGCGTAACGGCAGGCACTAAGGGCAAACCCAGATAGACAATCCGCTCTTTTAATAAAAGGGAGGGTAGGTCTGGGGGGGGTGTCCGATAGTAAGCGTCTCCTCGATAGGGAGCTTGAACTGCCTGAATGGGTGAGTTCATATCCTGTTGTGCTGGGAAATCATGGCGATATTCTTATTCATAGTAGCGTGTTAATCAGCGTTAATCAGCGTTAATTAGTCGATCGCCTCTGTTTTCGGGGCGATCGATACAATGGAACCATGACCCCTGTGATTTTTTTTACCCCAAGAGGCTATTTAGATGAAAGTTGATTTACAGCCTGCGTTAAATGATGCGAACCTTGATGCTGGTCAAATTAATAACCAGCGTCAACTCGGCACTTCTATTGCCGCTATTTCTTCGATCGCCCATGCTGGATCCAGTTCGGTGCCAATAAATCTCTGTTTAATTCTTGACCATAGTGGTTCGATGAACGGAAAACCCCTGGAAACGGTGAAAGCAGCAGCGGAACGCTTGATGCATCGCCTGAAACCGGGCGATCGCATTTCCGTCGTGGCTTTCGATCATCGAGCCAAAGTGATTGTCCCCAATCAAGCGATCGATAATCTTGAGTCTGTGAAAAAACGGATTCAAGCCCTGAAAGCGGATGGGGGCACCGCGATTGATGAAGGCATAAAACTGGGCATAGAGGAACTACGCAAAGGGGCAAAAGATACGGTATCCCAGGCTTTTATCTTGACTGATGGGGAAAATGAACATGGTAGTAACGATCGCTGTGTGAAATTGGCTGTGTCCGCTGCTGACCATAACTTTACCCTCAATGCCCTGGGTTTTGGCGATCATTGGAACCAAGATGTGATGGAAAAAATTGCCGATGCTGCCGGTGGGACTCTGAGCTATATTGAGCGTCCCGATCGAGCGATCGAGGTGTTTGATGAGATTTTTACTCGGATCCAATCTGTCACTTTGACCAATGCCTATTTGTTATTTAAGTTAATGCCAAAAGTTCGTTTAGCGGAACTGAAACCCATTGCCCAAGTTGCCCCAGAAACCATTGAACTGCCGATTAACCCAGAAAAAGATGGGGAATTTTCTGTCCGTTTAGGGGATTTAATGATCGAACGTCAACGGGTGATTTTAACTAATTTATATATTGGTCAATTGCCTGAAGGCAGACAGGCGATCGCGCAATTGCGAGTCCGTTATGATAACCCGGCAACCGGAGAAAAAGGTTTATTATCCGATCCGGTTTTAGTGGATGCTAATGTGCTGGCTAGTTATCGACCAAATCCGAATGAGGAAGTCCAACAACATATTTTAGCTTTGGCTAAGTATCGCCAAACGCAAATTGCCGAACAAAAATTACAACAAGGCGATCGCCTTGGTGCTGCCACGATGTTACAAACTGCGGCCAAAACTGCTCTGCAAATGGGCGATCGCGGGGCAGCAACAGTCTTACAAGGCAGTGCCACTCAGTTACAAGAAGGCAAAGAACTTTCCGAAGGCGATCGCAAGAAAACCCGCATTGTTTCTAAAACTGTTTTACAGTAAAACGCTGCCAATCAATCGGTAAATGCAGCCCAGTTCAAAATTCAAACATAGTTGATTTTTAATTCAACAGATTATGTTCCTTGTTTCCCCAAACTAGGTCAGTAAAAATACTGACCTAGTTTTTTTATAAAATTGAAAACCATTCATCTCCATACTGGTTTTTTTACAATTTCTTAATATTTATGGATTTTCACTAGCAGGATAGATCGTTCAAAAAAATATTGATAAATAGATAGATAGATAAATAAATGAATGAAATGTAAAGAAAAATTACAAAGCTTAGTCAGGCTATTGCCAAACAATAGGCATTCGACTACTATGTCCTCAGAAACAAAAGGGAACTTCAACTGAATAAGGTTAACGCTAAATAATAAAACGAAACCCAGAGGATATTATCAATTGGGGTTGGTTCTAAATGCGTTAAAAATAATCGATCGAGAGAACAAGCCTGCCCCCGCGAATGCGGGGTATGGGGATTATTAGATATAAACCAATAGTTAGGATCTAATAATTTTCTTTCAATATACCAAATGATTGAATTGAGAAATTATCTATAGTCTTCATCTCCATGAGATAGAGATTAATAGTGATGTTTTGTGATAAAATAAAATAATTACGAATTATTATCTGAAAAACTCAAGTTAATTGAGCCATATTTTCGATGATAAAGCTATGAATAAATAGGATCGTAAACGATAACGATTTAGTTTGTGTTTCTTTGTGTTTTTATGGGGCAACAAGACTAACTTATGTCTGCGATTTTTGGGATACCGGCATTGCCAGAACTGATGGCGATGACTCAAGGAGATAAGAATATTTGCATTGCGGTCTTGGATGGCCCAGTGGATCGAGATCATCCTTGCTTTGAGGGCGCAGACCTGACCCGCTTGCCGTCCTTGGTGAAAGGGGAAGCTCGACCTGATGGGAATATGTCAGCCCACGGCACCCATGTTTCCAGCATTATCTTTGGTCAGCCAGGGAGTTCGGTGCCGGGAATTGCCCCGAAATGCAAAGGGGTCATTGTTCCCGTATTTTCAGACGATCGCCGAGGTGTGTC
The DNA here is from genome assembly GCF_001276715.1 of Planktothricoides sp. SR001. Classification (GTDB taxonomy): domain Bacteria; phylum Cyanobacteriota; class Cyanobacteriia; order Cyanobacteriales; family Laspinemataceae; genus Planktothricoides; species Planktothricoides raciborskii. The sequence goes on from NZ_LIUQ01000014.1 coordinate 25,663, forward strand.
GCAGTTAGACCTCGCCCGAGCCATCGAGCAGGCGGTGAATGCTGGAGCCCACATCATCAATCTCAGCGGTGGTGAACTCACTGACTTTGGGGAAGCGGACGGGTGGCTGGAGAATGCGGTGCGATTATGTGCGCGGAAAAATGTTTTACTCGTCGCTGCCGCTGGTAACAATGGGTGCGAATGTCTGCACGTTCCGGCTGCCCTGCCCGCTGTCCTCGCAGTGGGCGCGATGGATGCCAATGGCAAACCCCTAGACTTCAGCAACTGGGGCGAAGCCTATCAAACCCAAGGCATCCTTGCCCTTGGGAAAGACATTCTGGGGGCAAAACCCGGTGGGGGAACCCAGACCCTCAGCGGGACAAGCTTGGCCACACCCATTGTTTCCGGGGTGGCGGCGTTGCTGCTGAGTCTGCAACGGGAACGAGGGGAAAACCCTGACCCCCAAAAAGTTCGTCAAGTGTTATTGCAGAGTGCTTTGCCCTGTAACCTTGACTTGCCTGCGGAGACCGTTCGCTGTTTGGCAGGCAAACTCAACATCTCTGGATCTGTCACATTACTAACAGGAGGAAATATGCCAGAGGAAATTGCATCAATGGCATCCGTTGATGCATCATCAGAAGTAGAAGCCGCAGGATGCGGTTGTGGTGGCGGTACGCCAGTTGCTCTACTTGGGGAAACCCCAAGACCGCACGGGCTTTTGAATACAGCGGCTGGACAAACACAGCCTGCATCAGCAGCCAGACCGAGTAATAATCTCCCTAACTTGCAAGATCTAATTAAATCTGTACCCCAACAACCAGCAATGCCACCAATGTCTAACATTACTGCTAATTCTGTCACCGCCAGCGAAGCCCCTAGTCAAATTGCCGATCTCGGTCAAATTGTCTATGCTTTAGGAACTCTAGGTTATGACTTCGGGACTGAAGCCCGTCGGGACTCTTTTAAGCAATTGATGCCTCCGTTTGAGTTTGCCGGGACGATGGTGCCAGCGAACCCCTACGATGCCCGCCAGATGGTGGATTACTTGGCAAACGATATCTCTGAATCGCGATCGCTCATCTGGACACTCAACATTGAACTGACTCCAGTCTATGCGATCGCGCCCACCGGCCCATTCGCCGCCGATGCTTACCGCGCCCTCCACGAACTACTCGGCGGTCAAATCCAGCCTGAGAGCGATGCTGAATACGTTGAGCGGGTCAGCATCCCTGGTGTTTTAACTGGGAAAAAGGTCAAGCTATTCTCCGGTCAAATCGTTCCGGTGATTGAACCCCTGGGAACCCGAGGCATTTACGGCTGGAAGGTCAACAGCTTGGTGAGTGCGGCGATGGAAGCAGTGCAAGCGGAAGACGGAACTGCCGACGAAGACCGGATTCGCAAGACTTTGGATGGTTTCCTCAACCGGATTTACTACGATCTACGCAACCTGGGAACCACTTCCCAAGACCGCGCCCTCAACTTTGCCGTCACCAACGCTTTCCAAGCTGCCCAAACCTTCAGCCAAGCAGTAGCCGTTGGCATGGAACTCGACAGCATTACGGTTGAAAAAAGTCCCTTCTGTCGGATAGATAGCGACTGTTGGGATGTGAAGCTGAAGTTCTTCGATCCAGAAAACAGCCGTCGAGCCAAGAAAATTTTCCGCTTTACAATTGATGTAAGTGACCTAATTCCTGTCACTCTCGGCGAAGTTCGTTCTTGGTCTTCTCCTTACTAAGGAGTTGTACTGGCTTAGTGAGAGTGGAGTTGACTATTGCACTCTCACTCGAACATCCCAATGTGAGAAATCTACAAAAACCGGGTTTCTTTAGAAAATCTCTGTAATCCCAGCAAAATTGTCATAGAAACCCGGTTTCTATAGCGGAGAATCTTAAACCATGCGACTACCTATATTGTCTCCTCCTGTCAAACGTCCCCATTTTATCCAGCCCGCCCTATGCGTGGATCTAGAAAATGGTCGGATCGAGGATCTGGTGCATATTCGGATGGATTTGCTCCATGCCGCCAACTATAACGATCCGCCAGCCTTTGCCAACCGTAGTTTCAACCAAGTAATGCACTCGAGTGTCAGTGCGAGTGCAGCCAGTCAGGGTTGGGGTGGCTTTGGGGGCATGGGACGATTCTATTAATGTAGGTTGGGTTGAGGAACGAAACCCAACGAAACCCAACGAATAATGTAGGTTGGGTTGAGGAACGAAACCCAACGAAACCCAACTTACCACCTCAAACAACCGAAAAAGGAAACTGAAACTATGGCTAAGAAGAAAACAACAGAAAGAGCCTCAGAAGTCTCCACCACCGAAGTCACCTCTACTCCCGAACCGAAAAAGTCTTATGTACCCACTTCCCAGACCGGGCTGCAAGATTATTCTTACTGGTGGGAATACGTGAGACAACACGCCAAAGCGCAGGAAGATCAGCCCAAATCCTTCCGACGAGGCCGCATCTGGGCATAACTCCTAGCTTGTATTAATTGATTTGTCTACTTAATCACTGACTTTTTGCTCTATGCCATCCACTCCACTACTGCAAATTAAGCCCCACTTTCATGTCGAGGTAATCGAACCCAAGCAAGTGTATCTCCTGGGCGAACAGGCTAACTATGCCCTCACCGGACAACTGTACTGCCAGATTTTGCCCCTCTTGGATGGGCAACACAATCGCGAGCAGATTGTGGAAAAGCTGGATGGGGAAGTGCCAGAAGAATACATCGACTATGTACTGGAGCGTCTGACGGAAAAGGGCTACCTCACCGAGGCTGCCCCAGAACTTTCCCCGGAAGTGGCGGCATTTTGGAGCGAGTTAGGGATTGCACCCCCCGTTGCGGCGGCAGCTTTAAGGCAACCCGTCACCCTAACAACGGTGGGCGAAAATATCAGTGAAGTGACAGTAGCCGCCCTAACCACAGCCCTGCAAGACATTGGCATTTCCGTGCAGTCTCCCACAGCAGAGGATTCTGCAACAGCACTGAACGTGGTGTTGACCGATGACTATTTGCAGCCGGAACTCACCAAGATTAATAAACAGGCACTAGAGCGCCAACAAACTTGGCTGCTGGTTAAGCCTGTAGGCAGTGTCCTGTGGCTAGGGCCGGTGTTTGTTCCGGGTAAGACCGGATGTTGGGGCTGTCTAGCCCATCCCCTCCGGGGCAACCGGGAAGTTGAATCGTCAGTTTTGCGGCAAAAGCAAGCCCAGCAGCAACGCAATGGTCAGAACGGTTCTGCGATCGGCTGCTTGCCCACCGCCAAGGCAACCTTACCTTCCACCTTGCAAACCGGGCTACAGTTTGCCGCCACGGAGATTGCCAAGTGCATTGTCAAGCAATACGTCAATGCCACTGCACCGGGAACAGTGTTCTTTCCCACTCTGGACGGCAAGATTATCACCTTTAATCACACAGTTATCGACTTGAAAAGTCATGTTCTCGTCCGACGACCCCAATGTCCTAGCTGTGGCGAACCGCAAATTTTGCAGCGGCGAGGCTTTGAACCCCTGAAGCTAGAATCCCGTCGCAAGCTGTTCACCCAGGATGGGGGCCACCGCGCCACAACACCAGAACAGACGGTGCAGAAATACCAGCACTTAATCAGCCCGATAACCGGAGTGGTGACGGAACTGGTGCGGATCACTGACCCCGCGAATCCCTTGGTACATACCTATCGGGCGGGGCATAGCTTCGGTGCTGCTACTACCTTGCGGGGTTTACGCAACACCCTGAAACACAAGAGTTCTGGTAAAGGCAAAACCGATAGCCAATCCAAGGCGAGTGGTTTTTGTGAGGCAGTGGAACGCTATTCGGGGATCTTTCAGGGGGATGAACCCCGCAAACGGGCAACCCTGGCGGAACTGGGAGACTTGGCGATTCATCCAGAGCAATGTTTGTGCTTTAGCGACACCCAGTATGCTAACCGGGAAGCCCTCAACGAGCAGGCAACAGTAGCTCACGATTGGATTCCCCAGCGATTTGATGCCAGTCAAGCCATTGAATGGACGCCCGTATGGTCGTTAACAGAGCAGACCCATAAGTATCTGCCTACCGCAATGTGCTACTACCATTATCCCTTGCCCCCAGAACACCGCTTCGCCAGAGGTGATTCCAACGGTAATGCTGCTGGGAACACCCTAGAAGAAGCCATCCTACAAGGGTTTCTGGAATTGGTAGAGCGTGATAGCGTCGGGTTGTGGTGGTACAACCGTCTCAGCCGTCCGGCAGTGGACTTGAGCAGCTTTGATGAGCCGTATTTTGTGCAGTTGCAGCAGTTCTATCGGGAAAACGATCGGGATTTGTGGGTGCTGGATTTGACCGCAGATTTAGGCATTCCCGCTTTTGTGGGGGTGTCGAATCGGAAAACGGGAAGCTCGGAACGCCTGATTCTAGGCTTTGGGGCGCACCTTGACCCAACTGTTGCCATTATCCGAACCCTCACCGAAGTGAGTCAAATAGGCTTGGAACTGGATAAAGTGCCAGACGAGAACCTGAAAAGCGATGCAAAGGATTGGTTAGTGAATGCGAAATTGGCGGATCATCCCTATTTGCTTCCTGATGCCACCCAACCCCTCAAGACGGCTCAGGACTATCCCAAGCTGTGGGGAGATGATATTTACGCGGAGGTGAATACCTGTGTGGAGATTGCCAAGCAAGCGGGTTTAGAAACCTTGGTGGTGGATCAAACCCGACCGGACATTGGTTTGAATGTGGTTAAGGTAATTGTGCCAGGGATGCGGCATTTCTGGTCGCGGTTTGGGGCCGGTCGGCTCTACGATGTGCCGGTGAAGTTGGGATGGTTAGCGGAACCGCTCACGGAGGGACAGATGAACCCGACACCGATGCCATTTTAAGTTTTTTAAAGTTTAGGGGCGACTTGCTTTCACTACATCACAAATATCGCCCCACTAGGCTTCTTCTCAATGAAGAAGAGGACTGACCCACCTCAACGGGTCAACAAACAAAATGAGGATTACTCCAATGGACAAGAAAAACCTCCTGCCCAACCAAGGCAAACCCGTCATCCGTGGCATCAGTGGTAAACTCCCCAGCCACTTGGCTGAACTCTCCGAGGAAGCTCTCGGTGGTGCCGGTGTAGATGCCTCTTTCGTGCCTTGCTGTTCCTATGATGGGGCAGATGCCTCTTTCGTGCCTTGCTGTTCCTACGATGGGGCAGATGCCTCTTTCGTGCCTTGCTGTTCCTACGATGATGGTGATGCCTAAATCACCTGAATTGGCAATAGCTAGCCAATCAAATATTCAGCCTAGTCCACCTTGGGGAATATGGCAGTTTACTGTCATAAATTTGAACAGGAAAGGTCGCTAGGCTTTAGTAGAAAGACGAGGATAAGGATGCTGGGATAGCAGACATTTTATCAAGTCTTGTCTTCCTTATCTTTACCTCGTCTTTTTTTAGAAAAAAGATTGTTAGCCTAATACTTGTTTCGCTAACCCCTATCACCCTCAAAATATTATGCAAAATAATTCTATCAGTCCTAGTGTTCCTACTCAGTCCAGCCCAACATCTGAAGTCGAAAAAGTTCGTGCTTTTTATAACAAAAATTCCATTAACTTTAGTCGAATGGTTCCCGATCCGGTCGCTAGATCCCATAATCTTGATCTAGCGGCTCGTATGGGGATACAACCTGGAAACTATATCTTTGATGCGGGTTGTGGCGCCGGAATTCCGGCGATTCATATTGCCCAGTCTTTTCCTGGGACGCGGATTGAGGGAATAACGATTTCTGACGTGGAAGCGGCAGAAGCCCAAATTAGGATTGCCCAAACTAACTTGGTCGATCGGGTACGGGTGCAAGTGGGGGATTTTCATGCACCACCCTTTCCTAACGAAGTCTTTGATGTGGTCTTTTTCAACGACAGCATCAAGTATTCTAATCAGGTGTCCCAAGTCCTAGCTGAAGCCAAGCGGGTGCTGCGTCCGGGAGGAACCCTATATATCACAGGTCTTTTTGTCAAAGAGCCTCCGCTCTCTGCGCTCGAGCAACAATCGCTTGATGAAGCCAAGCAGCAAGAAATGTATGGCAGTCATGTGATTACCATTAAGAAAACGGTTGAATTTGTAGAGCAGGCGGGATTCCAGTCCATTGAATATGACGAAAACCAGGCGATGACAATGCCAGCCCTGGCTTTTCGTCTGATTTGTGAAAACTTGCTCCACCCTAATTCGCCTCTATTTTTTGGAGAAATTAAAGCGGTAAAACCTGCCAGAGCTAAAACTCAAAATCGAATTCAACCTGCTGGCGTTAGCTCCAGTCCTGCTCGGAATCGCCATGAAGAAAATTTACGCTATATTGAAGAACACAAGCAAATTTTTGAGATTGAAAATTCTTATCCATTAAATTTGTTTGAAGAATTCATTAGAAAACCAAGGAAAGGTAAAGGAGGGACGATTGCCTGTTGCTGCAATATCGAAAAAGAACGTTGTTATCCCTCTCGTTTTGCTTATCTCTCTGAAGTTTTTGTCTCTGATCCAGCAATGAAATTGATCGATATTGAGGATTTTCTATCTTTCTCCCATCGCATAGAAGAACGTCCAGAACTTCAGATTAATCGGAGTTTACTTCAGCAGTTTTTAGCTACAGGTTTAGACCCTTCTAAAGTAGATATGGTAACTGTTGGTGTTGACGTTCGCCCAGAACTCAGACATTCACGGATCAAGTTGTATTTTAGCATCAGGGACTATCCAGAAAAGATCGCAATTGCCATAGCACTTTGCGGCGAACGGCGTGATTGGCAGAAATTAATAGTTAATGGGACGTTATTAGTAGGGTTTGACTTTTTCTTGGACAATCGAGCTGCGGTAGAAGTCTATCCCACGTTTTTCCCCGCCGATCTCCAGCGAGCGGATGTTCAAGCCTATTTAACTTCCAGACTACCTGCAAAAGCACTACCTCTCCTTGATGAGAGTAGAAGCGTTCAAATTGGGATTAGCAAGGATAACGATAGTGATATTCTATATTTCAATAATTTTAAATCTCCCAACAGTGCCGTTGATTATCTGGGAAATCAAATGGTTAAGCAAGTCCACGCTCACTATCGAAACCGAGTCTTTCACGATTTGTATATCGGGATTCCTGAATCTGATTTTTATGCCGATTCTATTCAGAGGGTAAAAATGTATTATCACATGAACGATTTTGTGAATCAGAGGAATTTGAGATTAATATAGACCCAAAACCCACTCTCAATGAGTATTGATTATCCACTTTAGATATTTACAAGCTCTTTCATAAGCAAATACAATTATGACGATAACTTCTGGATTTTCACATAATTATCTACGAGAGCAGCGACTCCGTTTCATACGAACTCATCTGGATGCTTTTGATGTAGAGCCTTGCTTTCCTCTACCTCTTTTTGAAGAAGCTGTTCTTGAAATTGAAGGCTACTGTGGTATTGAACCCACTTGCCATGTTGAAGGAGATCGCTTATTTGCAAGCGACTTTCAAGTTGCTACCTATGAAGAAACTTGGCCCCGATCGCTGGTCGATGCTTCAAAATTTTTAGACAAAGTTGAAAGCAGAGTGGGCGTTCAAATTAATCGGAACTTGCTCGATCAGTTTTCATCCCTATACATTAACTCTAGCCAAATCGAAACTAACACCATCGGCATTGACTTACGTCCGACACTTCAGGATTCTCTAATCAAGGTATATATGCACCTCCATCCTGGGGAAGGTAACGAAGATTTAGTGATGACAGCTCTCGCACTTGATGGTGCTAACTATTCGGCTGAAGTGACAGAAGTTTTGCTAAAAGATGGTAGCTTAATTGGATTTAATCTTTTCCTGGATGGTCGTAGTAACATAGAAATATGGGCGATTTCGCCCGGAGGTAAATACCAACAGCGAGGCAACTTTGGAAGCTATCTTGCTGCCTATATACGAAAACACTTTTCACAAAAAGTGATTTCTCTATTTGATGTTTCAGACGGGATTGCAGCAAGTTTTTCTAAGCAAAAGACAAGCCCCCTATTGTATTTTCACTTTTTTGATATCAAAGAAATCCCAAAATATTTTGCATTCAATAGCTTGGGCGACAAAATTTATGACTTTTATCAGAGTCTTGACTGTGTTACCTATGCTACTGTGTATGCCCGAGAGCAAGATATGGAAAGTAATCGGTTAAATAACTATGGGTTTTTGTACAATAGAAGTGATACATGTCAAGTGGATTTAGATAAATTGCGCTTCACACAACAGGTTGGAATTAGTCCTTAAACACCAAAACATTTTTCATCACTTTTCATCACTTGATTAATTAATCGGAGCCGACAGCTTTGCGAACCATTATCAGAATGTGATGATTTCCAACTATTCTTGTCCTAATCTTATTATTCACCGCCATGAGCCTTCATTCCTTCGCAGTTTCCCTAAATCCTTCTGTCCAAGTGAGCAGCACTGAAAGTCAGTATACCCTGGGCTCGGTAGAAGCAGATCCCACCGCTTTACTCACCCTGGCGACAACCCCTGGAATCACGATGGTTCTTGATAGTCTTAAGGCTGGCAGTAGTACCCCCGAATTACTGGTACAAAAGTTAGCGGAACTGGAAGGTCAGGCAGTGGGGGAACAGTTCGGGCAGATGCTAAAACAACTGGATGAGCGGGGTTGGTTGAGTTATACCGTCTTGCCCCTAGCAGTGGCAATCCCGATGGTGGACTCGGCTGAGTTAAATCTAGCCCAACCCTACTGGACACAAACCCGTGTCGCCCTCTCCCGTTTTGCCTATCAGCGTCCCTACGAAGGCACAATGGTGCTGGAGTCCCCCCTGTCGAAGTTTCGGGTCAAGCTCCTCGACTGGCGAGCTAGTGCCATCCTCACTCAACTAGCTCAACCTCAATCTTTAGGAGCTGTCACACCTCCCCCCTACTTGGGTGCAGAAACCGCCTATCAGTTTCTCAATTTATTGTGGGTCGCAGGGTTTCTGACGGCTGACCCCGAACCTCCCTCGCTTCAACTTTGGGACTTTCACAACCTCCTGTTCCACAGCCGCAGCCGCGGGGGTCGCCATGACTATCCATTACAGGACACCAACATTGAGCAGTGGTCAGATTTCCCAGTAGTGAAACCACCCATGAGCGATCGGATTGTGCCGCTACCCCATCCGAACTTGGGGGCGTTGAAGTATAACGATGCTACGCTCACCGAAGCGATCGAGAGACGGAAGTCCATCCGTAAGTGTGATGAAGCTCATCCAGTTACAGTTGAACAACTCAGCGAACTGCTTTATCGTACTGCCCGGATCAAAGATATTCGCTCAGTGGAGGAGTATTTTGGTGAAAATTGGCGAGAAATACTCGATTTTGACGCGGACATTGACTATGGCGAGTTGGCCAGTCGTCCGTACCCTGGCGGCGGAGCGATGTATGAGCTAGAAATTTATCCAGTGGTGCGACGATGTGAAGGATTGGACACAGGGCTGTATCACTACGACCCACTCAATCACCAATTGGAGCAGATTATAGGAGCAGAAGACAATATCTTTGCTCTATCAGGCTATAAGCTTCCAAACAACCTCCCAAGCAATTTGGGAACACCACAAGTCCTTCTTGTGATTACGGCGCGGTTTGGGCGATTGTTCCGTAAGTATCGTTCCTTGGCCTACTCGTTAGTGCTGAAACACGTGGGAGTATTGCAGCAAAATTTTTATCTGGTGGCGACGAATATGGGTCTGGCTCCCTGTGCATGGGGATATGGAGATAGCGATGGTTTTGGACAAGCAGCAGGTTTGGATTATGTGGAAGAGTCGGCGGTGGGTGAGTTCACGTTAAGCTCTCTACCGAAAAGGGATTTGCGAGCGAGTGGAGTTGAGTTAGCTCAAGATGTTGATGCCTCCGAAGAGTCAGGGGAAGTAGGTATCTCCGTGAGTAAGGCTGAGTTAACTCGGAGTGAGACGGAACCAGATCCGGCTGATGTTGGATTTCTTTCTTCAATCCAACCGACAGAGACTTTGAGTTCCTCTGACGAGGGATTGAGGGAAGCGGCGGAAACCGTCAGTAAGGCGGTTCGTTCGGAGGCTTTAGAAACCTCAATGGAGACAACAGATGCCGCCGTTTCCGGACGTGAGACGGAATCGGTTAACTTGTCGGCTTTATCAGAGTCCACAACTGAAGTCATGGACTCAAAAGTATCAGAGAGCCAAGCCGAATCGGATATTATCCCGGATGAAATTGAATCGGCGACGATTTCCGCCAGTGAGGTTGAGAGTTCTGCCTCCCCAGCTTTGGTAGCGCTCCATCCTCACGACCTCGACGATCGCGTCCCTGGACTCGCCTACCTCCGTAACCAAACTCTCGGCGACCCCCGCATCACGATTGTGGTTCTCGAAGGCAACCCCGACCACTCCCTCTCTTGTTTCCAAAGCCCTGAAATTTCTAAAGTCTTTCCCTACTGGCACGACACGCCAGAACCGTTTTCCGCAGAAGACTATGCCAAATACCGAGCGATTGATGATAGTGATCGCACGAAACAGGAGAAAGAAGAAGCCCTTAAGGCAGCTTTTCCAGAACCGCAGATAGTCCGTCTCAAAGTCGATGACCATACTTGCCATGTCACCAGCATCATCGTGGGTCAAGAGAACACCCCTTCTGCTGGTATTGCTCCCCACTGTCGCCTGATTAATTTGCCGGTTAATAGTACGGGGATTCCCGAGGAATCTATTGGTATTTTGAACCTAGCCCGTGCCTTTGAGCAAGCACTGAATTTAGGGGCAAATATCATTCACTGTGGGTTCTGTCGCCCTACCCAAACCTGCGAAGGGGAAGAGCTATTGGCTAAAGCGGTACAGAAGTGCTTGGATAACAACATTCTGATTGTTGGGCCTGCGGGTAATGGTTTGGGTGAATATTGGTGTCTGCCAGGAGTCCTGCCAGGAGTCCTTCCGGTCGGAGCAATGGATTTAGGCAGTCCACCTGCCCACTATAGTAACTGGGGACGCAACTACACCCAAGAGGGGATTATGGCTCCGGGTGATGACATTTGGGGAGCGCAACTCGGTAGTGAAAAACCGAAACTGCGAACAGGAACCAGTGGTTCGGCTCCCATCGTCACCGGAATCGCTGCGCTGCTGATGAGTTTGCAGCTACAACAAGGTAAACCCATTGATGCAGAGGCTGTCCGTATGGCACTCCTTAACACCGCTATTCCTTGCGATCCTAAGCGGGTAGAAGAACCGGAACGCTGTATGCGCGGCTTTGTCAATATTGCTGGGGCAATGGAAGTCCTGTTTGGACGACCTTCTGTCACTATTTCCTTTGCAGGCGACCAAGTGACCCGCACCGAATGGGCTGGTTATGCCCTACCTACCCCAACAGCGATGTCAGCCAGTTCAGCCCCTAGTTCGGCTGTTGTGGCGGCGATCGCAGAAAATGCCGTTACCGACGGGGCGATCGCCACTGTTCAAGAATCCGCAGAACCCACCAACATCGAAACCAGCACCGCCTTTGCTGGTGATGTTTATGCTCTGGGTACTCTGGGATACGACTTTGGCGATGAAGCCCGCCGAGATACCTTCAAGCAACTGATGCCTCCGTTTGAACTGGATGGGATCATGGTTCCCCCAGATCCTTATGATGCTCGTCAGGTGGTTGAACACCTCGATCGCAACCCGGACGAAGCCCGATCGCTGATTTGGACTCTCAACCTCGAGCAAAATACCCTCTATGCCTTAGAACCAAAAGGCCCCTTTGCCAGCGACGTTTACGAAATATTCTTGCAGATGTTGGCCGGACAACTGGAACCAGAAACCAGCGATGAATTTGTCGAACGCATCAGTGTCGCCGCCCGTCGCACCAACCGCACGGTGGAACTCTTTTCTGGGGAAGTGGTGCCGGTAGTGACGGTGCATGACCTACGAGGAATGTATGGCTGGACGGTCAACGCCCTGATCAACCCGGCCCTGGCTTCCGTCCGCAACCTGGAACCCGATCGAGAACCGATCGTCCGTGAAGCCATCAGCGCCTTCCTAAATCGGGTGTATTATGACCTGCATAACTTAGGCCAAACTTCCCGCGATCGCGCCCTCAACTTCGCCACCACCAACATTTTCCAAGCTGTCTCTGTCTTTGCGGAAGCGATCGCCTCTGGTCGCCAACTCGACACCATCTCCGTGGAGAAAAGCCCCTACTGCCGCATTCGCAGTGATTGCTGGGATGTCTTGCTCACCTTCTTTGACCCTGACAGCAGTCGGCGATCGCGTCGGGTGTTCCGGTTTACCCTAGATGTAGCCGCTAACTTGCCTGTCACGATCGGCAGCATCAAACGCTGGTCTATTCCTGGTCAATCCAACAGTCAATAGCGGACGGGGGATGGAGTGATGGGGTGATGGGGCGACTGAGTGATGGAATGAGTGCGATCGTATTTCTTAGGACCCGCCCATTCCGGTATATACGTTATCGCTTAAAAGCAGAAATCTTAGGGCGAAGCATTCCGGTATATACGTTATCGCTTAAAAGCAGAAATCTACTGCCGGAATGCTTTGCCCCTAAACATTTTCTATTGGCTGAACCACAAATTTTGGGTTAGGGCGAAGCATTCCGGTATATACGTTATCGCTTAAAAGCAGAAATCTACTGCCGGAATGCTTTGCCCCTACGGTCATGCTTTGCCCCTACAGGGGTACTCTATTAATCTGAAAAACGCTGTAATATCAGGTTCAAAAAATAGAAACATGGGAATAGAATTTAACCATTTATTTATTACTCTCGACACAGAAACCCTATAGTCAATCGCCAAATCAGAGTTCATTAGCCAAGAATTTTGCACAATATCCAGAGATACCGTAAAAACTGATAGAGAGAGTTGGGCGGTAATTTATCTCAGGGGAAAATATGCCTATCTTGAGATTTTTGCGCCAGGAAGTGCTCAAGGGTTGAAAGAAGGTTTTTCCGGTATTGGTTTGAATATTCAACCAGCCGGACAGATTGATCTTGTAGAGGAAAAACTAAAATCCTGATTACAAGAAAGCAAAGAACTTTCCGAAGGCGATCGCAAGAAAACCCGCTTTCTAAAACTGTTTTACAGTAAAACGCTGCCAATCAATCGGTAAATGCGGCAAAAAGAATTGTTGATATTTAATTCAACTATTTGTTTGATTTTCCTTGAAAAATAGGTATGTACAAAATACTTACCTATTTTTGTTTTTTTATGTTAAGCCATTCATTTTCATTATGATTAAAAAAATATTAATATTTTATCATTTATCCTTCACAAATAAATCATAAAAGCATATAAACTAATACTGAAACGTTGACTTTAGGATTTTCTGTATAACGTTTGCTTTCGGTAATAACTCCGCTTTCAAAAATAATACTCAAAACAATGAACATATAATATTATCTCACAAAATAGCCTAAATAAATAATATTATATTTTCATTGTTTTGACTTATTATTTATAATTCAAATTTATCCGAGGCGATAAAATTAAATTCTGCCTGATAAAAAGAATCAATATTTAAGGCATACTCTCCACCGTCTTCGCCATTATTTTCAATAATCAGTTCTCTGCTCACCGATGGATAATTGCCTTGATTATTTACAGGATTTAAATCGCCAAAATCGATTTCAGGAGAAGGTTTAATCGCCACTACAGGTTCTCCATTTGCTAGATTTAATACAGGAGAGCCATTTGATTTCATCACGGCAGATAACACCACTTTTACACCCTTAAAAGTGACATTAGAATAACAGTTATACGCGGTAATTGTCACAGTTTCTGCCCCCTTAGTAGTCAAGGGTTTGTTGGCACTTTTTAACTCAAAACAGGGGATTGGTTGCGGAACATCCAAATAAATACCAACGGCGCGAGTATTACAAATAATTTTGCTCAATACCTCTGCAAAACCATTAATTGCATCACGATCGCTAAAAGCTTGTCCCCCTGTTTCTGTTGCCAGTCTCGCGTATTCTGTTTGGATAGTATCTCGAAACTTACTCTTAGATGTACCAAAATAAGTGTGAAGAGTTACTCCCTCTTGTTTAGCGGTTTGAATAGCCTTATTTGCCGCGATGATATCTTTCTGCTCAGTTTTATCACCACCACCTTCTAAAGCTTCATCTCCTAGATAAAAAATCGCCCGCGTAGCGCCCGCTCTCCAATTGAAATGATTACAGATATCTTCGATCGCCCGCGCCGCATCTTCTTGAGCGCCAGCATCGGCTAATTCACCTCGCTTTCTCCCGCGAATATCTGAGTCAGAAACTTGACATTCTTTAATCAGATAATCTCGAATTGTCCGGTTAAAATGTGTTCCTTTCCAAGTCCCTTCAATCCCAAACCACGCCACTCTCAAATCGCAAGGACAACTTGAAGCAGCGGAAGTAATCGCGGCTTGGGCGGCATTACTAAGATCCTGCGCTTCATCTCTCATCGAGGGACTGGTATCAATAATAATTACTAAATCAACGGGCTCGACTTCATTTTTCTCAATTTGGCAAGGACGCACTGTAGGAATAACTACTTCTGTTTGACTCATGCTGTGAAATCTGTTAAATAATCAACAGTATAACAATAACATGATTTCCGTTATTGGATCTATTTTGCCTGATTAAGTATTATTACATTTGGGGGAGCGACACTTACTTCCTTCTTAACCATGAATCAACCTTGAGGATCCCCAAATCCGGTTTCTGAGTATAAGACTTTTTTAAGCTAATGAAAATTAATCGGCAATGTTTGGGAGATTCGATTTATTGTGGGGTCTAATTTCTGAAATTATCAGCGTTTTTTCCATACAACTAACCTGGTATGACCTTATGGCTAAGGATATTTGTGTTCGCTCTATCTACGAGAAGCCCACGGTAAAAGCTTAAATGCGTCAGTTGTACCAGGGCGTGTCATCAGTTAGAGGGGAAGGAGTGATTGTGACGAGTGCGGAAGCCCGCATCTGTTATCAGTTAAGCCAGACAACGATAGCCGCCAAATAAATAGCGCCTAAAAAGTTTCTAGCGGTCTGGTCGTAAACGGTAGCAATGGCGCGATATTGCTTGAGTCTCGCAAAGAAATTTTCAATTACAGCTTGTTCAGTAAACTTTTGTAACAATTGTGTGATAAACTGAAGCTGTAATCAATGCAGACCAGATTCAGACATGGGAAGTTACTCTATTGATCTTAGACAAAAAGTGGTGACTGCTTATAAGTTGGGCAAAGGCTCTATTCGGCAACTAGCCGAATAGTTTATGATTAGTCCTGCCACTGTCTATAGTTATATCAAAAAAGCTCGCGAAACCTCTTGATATAACCCCTAAAAAACCAAGACCAAAGCGTCCTGGAAAACTAGAGGCTTATCGAGACTTTATTATTCGGATGGTACAAGATAACCCCGATTGGAAAGTGAGGCAATATCGGGAATATCTCCTCACAGAGCCGGATGTTTATGTCAGTGTAGGAGGAATGTGTGAATTCCTCAATAAACTTGGACTGGGCGAAGCATTCGCGGAGCGGGCTAGTGATTTCAACCAAGAACCACTGGCGCGAATGCTATCGCCCCTACAAAAAAACTTACCGAGCCGATTGGCAACATCGGTAAGGTCAAAAACAGCGCGTTGATTACCGGGAGAGGGTTCGAGATGTACCAGAGGAGAAAATGATATTCATTGATGAGACAGCATTCTGGGTGGGGATGAGTCGGGAGATAGCCAGGAGTGAAAAGGGTAAAAAGGCATTCTGTTTAAGATACTTTTATAAAGGGAGAAAAATGACCTTGATTGGGGCAATAAGTATTGAAGGAGTTGTAGCGAAAAAAGCAATTGAAGGCTCGATGAAAGGAGAAGATTTTCAGGAGTTTGTGGAACCGGATCTGGTTCCGAAGCTGAATCCAGGGGATGTGGTAGTTATGGATAACCTTAATATCCATAAAAGGGAAGGTATCGAAGAACTGATTGCCGAGAGCGGGAGTCCGAGTAGAATATTTACCACCCTACTCACCAGACTTTAATCCGATTTCTATGTTGTGGTCAACAGTGAAGTCACTGGTAAGAATGTTCCCAACACGAGCAATGTCGGTGCTAGAACAGTTAATTGAACTTGCTCTGATGCTGATTGCAATACATACGTTTAAGAACTGGTTTACTAAATGCTGTTATTGTACTAATTAAATAGCGAACAAGCTGTAGCTATTTTTTATTATAAATATTTAAGTTTTTGATTAAATATATTATTGTCTAATAAATCAAACATAAAAATTATGTAATATTTGTTATTCGTTATTTGAGCTTATTTTTTGAATAGCCAAAAACAAATAACAAATATCAAACAACAAAAAACTAAGAATACCAAATATCAAATATTAATTTGAACGGGCTTGATGAATCGAAGGCTGTACAGTAATCACCGATGACATTTTCCGTTGTTTGAGTAAATAAGTTGTCATGTCTCCTTTGCCTTTTACTTCAATGACTCCGCGTTTTTCAATTACATAATTATCACGTAATTGCTGATAGGTGGAGTCGGTTATTTGAATGTCGCCAACGATGCCGTGGGATTCCATGCGACTGGCTGTATTAACGGTATCCCCCCAGAGATCGTAGATAAATTTTTTGGTGCCAATGACTCCCGCTACGACGGGGCCAGTATTAATCCCAATCCGCATATTGAGATTGGTTTGATGTCGTTGGTTGAAATCTTTAATAACTCGTTGCATATCTAAGGCCATTTCTGCGATCTCGATCGCATGATTTGCGTCGGGATAGGGCAACCCACCGACCACCATATAGGCATCGCCAATGGTTTTAATTTTTTCTAACTCATGCTTTTCAACTAAGGCATCAAACGCAGAAAAGATTTCATTGAGCAATTGGACTAATTTTGTGGGGGGTAAGGAAGCAGAGAGGGGCGTAAATCCAGCAATATCCGCAAATAATACGGTGACTTCTGGAAAGTTATCGGCAATCACTTGTTCTTCTTCTTTGAGGCGTTCGGCAATCGGGGAGGGTAGAATATTTAATAGTAAGCGTTCCGATTTTTCTTTTTCGGTTTCTAGTTGTTTCAGTGCCCACCAAAATTGCTCGGCGATCGCAGCGGCTAAGACCAATGCTAAAACCAAAGCGGCTACTAATAACATCGTAGCGGCTCGACTGGTGGCTTCTATCTGAAGTCTGGCGCGTTCAATTTCTTCGTTAGAGAAGACAATCAGTTTCTCAGACAATTCAGACGCTTGCTGTTCAAAGCTTTCAATCTTATTCTGAATTTCCAGATCCAGGCTGACAATTTTCTGCAAAATTCCTTGATAATCTCTCAGATAAACTAAAGATCGAGCTTGTCTTTCTGGATCAAATGTTCTGAGTTTGACAATATGTTCAGCCAAGAGTTCTCGAGTTTTTTCTAGAGCATTAACTGCCGGATAGCTGCGGTTTAAAAAATATTCTTTCTCCTCAGCCTTCATCTGATTATATAAGGCAATAATTTCCGGGTCTTCTTCTAGCAGTAAAGTATCCCGCAATAAATCGGATTTTTGCTCCAAACGAGCGATCGCCCCGCTTTCATTCATATCTAATTCGGCCACTAAATTCACCGCTTCTCGAAAGCGATCGCGATAGTTAATAATCATTTCTACATAAGCAATAACCTGGGGATGAGATTTTCGCAAAGCGGGACTTATATTCACCCCAGAAAGTAACTTTTGCAACTCATCGCAATGACGCAATAATTTTTCAACAGATTGCTGATGTTTGTCTACCTGTGCTTGGGTTTCTTCTCGTAAATCCGTCCTAGACCAATTCTGAAAAAATTGTCTCTCTGCCTCACGAGCGTCATCGAATTCTGCTTTAATTCTAAATACTAATCCTTGGAGTTTACTACTGGTAATAATCGCCGCTTCGGTTTCCCGGCGGACAAAAGTCAAAGATACCCACCCGGTTGTGGCGACCCCAGCCAATAATAATAACAAACCAAAAAACGCTAAAGTAAATTTTCCGGTGATATTCAGTTCACCCCGGTGATGATTTTGTTTTACTGGTTTTTGCTGAAAACCCTTAAGATTCGTGGCCGAGAAGTGTTGACGCAAATTCTGCATGGTAATTTGTGATCCATCCAGTCAATAAAACAGATCATACCAATTTCATTGAATTTTGCCACATATGCCCGACACCAATCTTGGATCTAGGGGTTCAGTCTAATAGCAAATTCAACCCCGATCGTGGCACATCCCCGTCACCGCCCTTACTCATTGCCAATTTAAGCATATCAGATGCCTATCATGGGAGGAACGAGGCAATTCGCGACCCCCTTCAGGATTTGACCGATTCGATAAGAGAGGAGAGAGAATAGAGGAGAGAGAATAAAGAAGAGAGTAGGATTTGTTTCACTGGATACTAGACAAGGACGATGTGCGATTCTCTCCGGGAGGCTTTCGCGATCGCCTACAGGAAAGCGGCTTAAAGCGGCTTAAAATATCTCTAATTATCAGCATTTAAAACTTGTTCAACCGTTAGGGTTAATTCTGGGAACATTGAGGATTTTATCTCTTGATTTTCGCTAAATTCTGTGATATCATAGAGTCCATACACCAGCTTTAATACAGACACTTTTGCCTCAACTGGATCGACAATCCAATATTCAGGAATTTCCCGCACTGCGTACTCAGATTGTTTGTAACGATAATCATCGATCGCATTGCCCGGACTGACAATTTCTACGGCTAATAAAGGGGGAGATTTCAGTACCGCAGAAGTCATTTCTCTGAGTTCTTGGCGTTGGCTTTCTGTGATAATTACTAAATCGGGAATTCTGGATTTATTGAAAGAGGTGCGAACGCCGATATTTCCAGGTCTGACTTTCCAGTCCAAACCAAGTCTTTCAATCTCTTTGTCGAATTGCTTAAACAGAAAGACCATGATATCTGCGTGCAGTCCACTGGGAGTTGGCATGGGGATGAGTTCTCCGTTTACAAGTTCATATTTGAGATCGGTATTATCATGGTATTCCAGATATTCCTCAAAGGTGTAAGTTTTTTTGGTGAGGGTTTGCAGCATGGGATAATCCTCCGATAAGTTATATATATTGTAATGGGATTTTAAGGCAATGGGTAAGGTAGGCAAAATTTTGCCCTACGACTATGGGAGGGCGGCGTTGCATTCGGGGAAATAAATCATTTGTTATGATCGCTAATTTGCTTGCCCGAATGCTTCGCCCCTCCAGGGTCGATCGCGCATTTAAATTCTGGGTCGTTGTCCGTAACGTCGATAATAACAATAATCTTTGAGAATGCGATCGTGATCGAAACATAATTGTTGGGGTAATTGCCAAATTTCAAAAAGTTGTAAATGTTTGGCATCATCCGCAGCTTTTGGTTCACCGATCGCACTAGCAATAAATACCACACTCAGGGTATGTTGCCTGGGATCGCGATCGGGGTCAGAATACACATAAAATTGTTCAATTAATTCTACTGATAAACTGGTTTCTTCCAGGGCCTCTCGAACCGCCGCAGTTTCCACCGATTCGCCGTAGTCCACAAAGCCACCGGGTAACGCCCAACCCAGAGGCGGATTTTGCCGTTCGATCAGCACAATGGGACGACCGGGGCGATCGATCAGTTCAATAATAATGTCAACGGTGGGAGCGGGATTGCGATAAGTCATAGGGTCCTTGAAGTTTAAAAGTGTAAAGATAGGATTAATTTTATGGTGGTTTGATTAGATTAGATTATAACTGTGCCGTTACATGATAAATTCAGAAACACATCATGTTGGCACGAAGCCAGCATAAGATTCCTGTCTACGAGGAGGGCTCATGCCTTTTCCCAGATCGAGCGGTATTTTGCTTCATCCCACGTCTTTTCCCAGTCGATTCGGTATCGGGGATTTAGGGATAGAAGCGCGTAAATTCATTGATTTTTTAGCAGAAAGTCGCCAAAAGTTTTGGCAAATCTTGCCCCTTGGGCCAACGGGGTATGGTAATTCTCCTTATATGTGCTATTCAGCAATGGCGGGGAATGCTATGCTAATTAGCCTCGATCGCCTTCTTGAAGATGGTTTGCTTGCCTTTGAGGATTTGACCGATCTGCCAGAATTTCCAGCGGATCGAGTAGATTTTGAACGGGCGATCGCCTTCAAAATGCCTCTACTGAAAAAAGCCTGCGAAAATTTCAAGGACAAAGCCACCAGCAAACAACAAGAAGCGTTTCAAAAGTTTTGCTACGACAAATCCTATTGGCTGGATGACTATGCCTTATTTATGGCCATCAAAGAAACCTTAAATGGGGCCAGTTGGCATACTTGGGAACCAGACCTAGCCAAACGCAAGCCCGCAGTCTTAGAACAATGGCGGCGGCGTTTACCCGGAGAGATTTTTTTCCGTAAATTTCTTCAGTTTGAATTTTTCCGCCAATGGTCAGAACTTAAATCTTATGCCAACAAACGAGGCATTCAGATTATTGGCGATATTCCTATATATGTCGCCCACGATAGTGCCGATGTTTGGGCCCATCCAGAAATCTTTTGCCTAGACATGAAAACTGGCGAACCCGCAGGCATGGCAGGAGTGCCACCAGATTATTTTAGTCCTACAGGTCAGCTTTGGGGCAACCCAGTGTATCTCTGGAACCGACTAGAAAAAACCGATTTCCATTGGTGGGTAGAACGATTTCGTTCCATGTTAGCTTATGTGGATGTGATTCGCATCGACCATTTCCGAGGCTTTGAGTCTTTTTGGAATGTCCGCCAAGGGGAAACCACGGCCATGAATGGTAAGTGGATTAAAGCAAAGGGAGAACAGTTACTAGAAGTAATTAAGCAAAAATTGGGTAAATTGCCAATTATTGCGGAAGATTTAGGGGTGATTACCCCAGAGGTAGACGCACTGCGGGATAAGTTTGAATTTCCAGGGATGAAAATCTTGCACTTTGCCTTCGGTTCGGGAGCAGGAAATCCTTATTTGCCGTTTAATTTCTACAACCGAAATTGTGTAGTTTATACCGGCACCCATGACAATGACACCACCGTTGGCTGGTTTAATCAAATGCCGGAACATGAACGCTTGGGCGCTTTGGCTTATTTAGGCCCTGTTCGGTCTTGGGGAATTCATTGGGATTTAATTCAAGTAGCCCTGTCTTCAGTGGCGAATCAAGCGATTATTCCGGTTCAGGATCTTTTAGGACTGGACACCCAAGCCCGGATGAATGTGCCGAGTAAGCCTTCAGGGAACTGGGCATGGCGCTATGAGTTTGGGGCGCTGACTCCAGAAATCCGCGATCGCCTAAAAATGATGACCGAAACATTCGGACGCTGATCCATAGAACTGTCTTAGGTCAAATTAGGGTCAAATTAGGTCAAATTAGGTCAAATTAGGGTCGAGAAATCAGCACTTCCCTTTGGATCACTTGTCCCTGGGCGCCCATTTGTTCCGCTTTGCCATTATTGACCGCTAACAAAACCCCTCCGGCATTCCCTGCCACCACCACCAGTTTCTCCGAAGCTTCCCAAGTGCGCTGAGTGCCGGAGGGCAACATTCCCTCAAATTCCATTTTGCCGTCTGCTTCAATCACGATCCAAGAAGCATCTTTCAAAGTCAGTCCAACTTTTACTCCTTGCCCCCCAAATTTATTGAACTCCTGTGCTGGGGGACTCGGTTTCTGGGCTGATTGCTGTGTGGCGTTTAGTGGGTTGGCCAAAAAGGAGTTTTGAACTACGGGATTCTTTGGTGGCACCGCAGATCCAGATGGCTGAGTTGCTACCAGTGCAACGGTTTTGCTCCCTGGTTCTTGGTTAGCCCTTTGGGTGGCTGATTGATCCAGTTGCTTGGATAAAGTTTGCACCGATAGGATAATTGTAGCCAGATAAACTAGATATAAATGTACGGGGCGAAATTTGAAGCGGGGTAAATAACTAAACAAATCAAACCAAAATTTCTTCAAAACAAATCTTTTTTGGCTGATGGGAAAATCCTGGGCGATCGCCCTGCCATCGAAGCCCAAAAACTTGGCATATCGTAACAGTAACCCTTGAATATAGATCGGTTCAGGTAATCTTTCCAGTTTCCCTTCTTCAATCGCCTGAAGCATTTGCAGTCGAATCATCGTATGCACCGCCACTTCTTCCAGGGAGATCGACTGTTCCAAGCGGGTTTGACGGAGTTGAGCGCCAATTTCCGCCAGTTTAGCCACCTGTTTTTCCCGAATTTGTGCCTGTTTTGTTTGTTCGTTAATCAGTTGTTCAGACTTTTGACTGGTTTTCATGGCGTTCACTCCTGATTAGTTATTGGTTGTTGGTTGGCAGTAATTGATAATTGATAATTAATAATTGATAGCTAATAATTGATAATTGATAATTTTGTTTAATTGTCAATTATCAATTATTAGCTATCAATTATTTTGTGGTTGACTGTTTGCCCCCGTCGGCACGGGGGCTGACCGTTCTGCCCAAGAAGACCCGCCACTCTCTTGCATTCCCTAATCAGTTTTACTCCAAGAAATTTGACTTTGTAAAAAATCAATTTCCTTGGAGGTCAAAGGGCGATAGTCACCAGGGGATAAGGGGGATAAGTTCTCGGTGGGCGATCGCAGCGTAATCGGCCCGATCTCACTGCGATGTAACTCAACCACGGGATAACCCAGCAAAGCCGCCACGCGGCGAATTTGTCGATTGCGTCCCTCCTTGAGTACCACTTGCAAAAGAGTTTGATTGATTTTCCGATCCTGTTTTAACATCTGAACTTCAGCAGGTAGAGTTTGGCGACCATCCAGTAGAACTCCGGCTCGCCAATTTGCCAACACTGATGCCGGGGGATGACCTTTCACCCAGACCTGATAAGTTTTAGAAATTCCATGTTTTGGATGGGTCAATTGATAAGTTAACTCCCCATCATTGGTCAACAATAACGCTCCCGTGCTATGAAAATCTAAGCGACCCACGGGATGAATGCCTTGGTTTTGCATCGGTAACGGCAGCAAATCCAAGACCGTGGGGCGTCCCCGGGGATCAGAACAAGTAGACACAACCCCCGCAGGTTTATAAAGTAACAAATAGACCAATTCAGGCCGATCGCTGGGTTTAACGATTCGACCATCGACCTCAATTCGATCCACTTCGGGGTTGGCCGTTTGTCCCAGATGGACAATTTGACCATTGACCCTCACTCGTCCTTGCTGAATCATGGTTTCCGCTTGACGACGAGAGGCAATTCCCCATTGAGATAAGATTTTTTGCAGTCTAGTTTGCATAGTTGGGACTGCGGTCAGGTATAAGAACAGTGACTCAGGAGTTGAAAAGTACGAGAGGCGATTCGCCCACCGAGCACACAACTCCTGACAAAATTTTACTGTTTCTTGAGTAAAAATGCGATACCCAGGCGGCCAGAAACCCGATTGCTGCGTCCGTAGTCTGTAGAATTGACTACACTGGATCGATCATTCAACCGTCAACCACTCAGTAATTACCCGATGAGTTCTAACCTTATTTTGTCTAAATCAGCAAAAACATTAGATGCCGTCAAGGAAGTTTCACCCAAGTCAGGAAAACTAACCGGAAAACTAATTAGTAAAATTCTGGCGCCCGCCCTAAAGTTTTGGTTGCGATCGCAACTAGACGCCATCGAAAACTTGCAATTAACCATTTCCGGTGGCAACCGGCAAATCCTTTCCGGGTCAATTCCTGGGGTATTAATTTCTGCCAGTCATGCCATTTATCAAGGCATTAGCTTGAGTCAAATATGGTTAGAAGGGACAGGAATTCGTTTCAATATTAGAGAAGTGCTCCAAGGGCAACCTCTGCATCTAATCGATCCCGTTCCCATTAATGCCCAGCTACAGTTTACTCAAGGGGATATTGATGCTTCTTTAGCATCCCCGTTATTTAACCAAGCTATGCAAGAATTTTTAGACTCTTGGTTACATTCTGTGGTCAACTCTTGGGAACAGTTACAAATTAATTTAGGCCAAGATAAATTAACATTGACGGGACTTTGCCAACCAGCGATGCTGCATCCGCAAAGCTACGCGAACGCGATCGCGGAGACAGAAGGGAAAAAATCGGCGGTCCTCCAGATGGGGTTAGAAATCAGAAATGGCCATCAACTCTATTTAGTCAACCCTCAGTTACATATTGCCGGACAAGAGATAATTTATTTAGAACATTTTTCCTGGGATTTCGGGTCATCGGTGATGATTTCCCAATTAACTTTGCTGCCCGGTCAGCTAACTTGTCAAGGGCAAATCATGGTGACGCCGTAATTTTTTGTTGTTTGTTGGTTGTTGTTGGTTGTTTGTTGGTTGGGGAAAGTCGTAGGGGCGTCCTTGCGGAGCATAATCCGTCAGGCTATATGGCCATCCGCCCGTACAAGTTACAGCGGTTTTCTACTGGGTAAACTACATTAACCGCCAGGGAATGAATCCCCGACGTTTGTTGCCACTGATGCAAGATTTCCATTAGAACCGACTAAAATTCTGTAGGGGTCAACAGCCTTTGACCCCTACCAAGCATGATTAGTCGGTTTTAACCGACGATGGCGGCCTTCGCGGGGGCAGGCTTACGCTATGAGGCGGGGATTTTAATCCCCGACGGGTGTGGTTTACTCACCAGAAAACCGCTGTAAAATAAATATCACTATTCACTCTCCCCTCTGCTCCTGAAGCTCCTGAAGCTCCTGAAGCTCCTCTTTTCCCTGTTCCCTGTTCCCTGTTCCCTGTTTTTGTTGTTGGTTGTTATTTGGCAGCAACGAATAAATAACCAAGAAACCGGGTTTCTGCGATCGCTTCTGCTACAAATCAGAGATTTTGATAGAGATTTTGATAGAAACCCGGTTTCTGATTTTAATTCGGTAATAAAGGTAAAATTAAGGTGACAAAGTAGAAGACTAATGGGCCGGTAAAAATATAGCTATCGGTGCGATCGAGAATCCCGCCATGTCCGGGAATTAGGGTTCCCGAATCTTTCACCCCCGCATCCCGTTTCATTAAGGATTCCGTCAAGTCACCCAAAAGACCGGCAATGCCAATTAAAAGACCTAAAATAATCCCGGTTGCCGGCCAAGTTGGCCAGTGCAAATACCAAGAGCCAATAGTGGCGACAAGCACACTGCCGCTAATACCAAATACCGAACCTTCAACGGTTTTTTTCGGGCTGATTTCCGAAAGCGGGGTACGGCCTAAGCATTTGCCGAAAATATAGGCGCCAATATCTGCCGCCCAAATACAACAGAAGGATAAAAAAGTAATCGTTAATCCTTGGGGAATTTGGGTTAGATGATGCCAATTTTCTGGCCAAAAGCCGCCAAAGGGCAGATTACTATATTCGGCATTTTCTATTCCCCGTAACCGCACCCAAAATGTGGGCAAATATCCTACATAAAATAAGCCAAGAATCGAAGCAGAAATATCGGCGATCGTGGCCATTTTTGGCTTAAATAGCAGATAGAAACAAATCCAAGTCCCAGCCAGGGGCAACATGGCATCGGCTAAGGTAGAAGATACCGTAGAAATTGCCAGTAAAATCAGGCTCAAAACTAATGTATTTTTGGCTGAGGGGATAATGCCCTTCGCTCGAACTAGCTGCACATATTCCAGTTGAGCTAGATAGATGATAATTCCCAAGCCAACGGTGAAATACCATCCGCCTAGGAGAATCATCCCTAAAGCGAGGATGACCGCAACAATTCCGCTGATAATTCGAGGCACAGGCATAGCATTAATGATTAAATAATCTGGGAATCAACATTTCAATTGAGCTTCAGCCGCTAGTCTGTATTGTCACCCGGTGAAAAACCTGGTTTTTTGACGAAAAGCATCACTGCCGCCAATTGGATTTCGGTGACAGGGTTCTTTTTTTGAGTTATTCATCGCTATTAATCAATTTTTTCCCCACTCAAAATAAAACTTGGATCGATCGCGGCAAAAATTTGATTTCGGCCTCTGGTTTCTAACCGATTCACTGAAGTTTGTACGACTTCTATATTACGCACTTGTAACTCAGAAAAAGTTTCTGAAATAGCATATAAGTTTTCTAAATTGCCCGCAGTGGCGACGACTCGACCATTGGGTTGCAAATAATTCCAGACTTCTTTGAGCAGAGATTTAATCGGGTTTGCCCCTTCAATACAGACTCGCGTGGGTGGTTCGGCCAGGTCTTTGAGGCATTCGGGGGCACTGCCTTCAATGACTTGCACATTTTCCACTTCAAAGCGATCGCAGTTGCGGCGAATTAAATTAGCCACATCTTCATCTCTTTCTACGGCAATAATCCGACCTTGGGGACATAATAAACCAGTTTCTACGGGAATTGTTCCCGTGCCTGCACCAATATCCCAGAGGACGGTATTTGGTTCTAAACGCAAATGCGCTAACAACAAAATCCTGGTTTCTCTTTTGCTCATGGGAATACCGGGCAAGCGTTCAAATAAATCATCAGAAATACCAGGGCTAATATACGGCCACAAAGAACAAGGCATAGTACATATCAATAATTAAAGATTAACAAACGAATAAGGATTAAGGACTAATGACTACTTTTAGCGTGGTCAGATCCGGCTGACTACACCCAGTTATTGTCCCACCATTCGCCAGAATTTTTTGTAAGAATTCTAAAGAATTCTGCGCGATCGCCTCTCCAGGTATTAATACGGGAATTCCGGGGGGATAAGGACAAACCAACTCGGCGCTAATGCGCCCTACGGTGGCTTCAATGGGTAAAGTTTCCTTGGCAGCAAAGAAAGCCTCTCGCGGGGTCAATGGTGACACGGGATGGACGATCGATCCCCCCGAACCTTCCGGGGAAAGCATCGATCCCCCCCACTTAAAAAGGGGGGAGACATGGAGGTGGGACAAATGCCTGAAACCAGCCACCAGGCGATCGATGTCTGCCGCCGTATTTCCCAGACTAATAATAAAAGTTAGATGCTGTAATCCCGGTAACTCGGCGGTTACACCCAGTTGTGTATGCAAAATTTCATCCGCTTGATAGCCGGTGAGTCCTAAATCTGTGACTTTCACGGTTAAACGAGTGGGATCGAGGTGAGAAAACCCCGGACTGGGCAGGGTTGGCCCGTGGAAAACTTTCAAACCCGGAATTGTGGCTATGTTTGCCCGCGCTGTTGCCGCTAATGCCAAGGTTTTGTCCATGAGTTCAGTACCGGCGATCGCCATCTGCCGACGGGCTGCATCCAAAGAAGCCAGCAATAGATAACTGGGACTACTGGATTGCACCATCTGTAGGGCTAGATTTAACCGATCGCGATCGATTAAATCCCCTTGAACGTGCAACATAGAAGCTTGTGTCATCGCCCCTAAGACTTTATGGGTGGATTGCACCGTTAAATCAGCCCCAGCCGCTAATGCGGCGATCGGTAAATCCCCATGAAAGGCAAAATGTGCTCCATGTGCTTCATCGACTAATAGAGGAATCCCGTGTTGATGGGTAATTTTGGCCATCTCAAGGATATCCCCGCAGATTCCATGATAAGTCGGGTTGACGATCATTACTGCCTTGGCATCGGGGTGCGCCGCCAACGCTGCCACTAGGCTAGAGGTTGAGATAGAATAGGCTAAGTCCCACTCTGGATCGTATTCGGGAGAGATAAAAATCGGTATCGCCCCAGAGAGGATTAAGCCAGAAATCACTGATTGATGAATATTGCGGGGCAGAATAATTTTTTCACCCATACCACAGGTGGCTAAAATTGCCGCCATAATTCCGCCAGTCGAACCATTGACCAAAAAGCGACTTTCGGCAGCGCCATAAGCTTCTGCGGCTAACTCCTGGGCGGTGGCGATCGCGCCCTGGGGGGCAAACAAGTTATCTAACTCCGGTAATTCCGGTAAGTCGGCTTGAAACATTGCCCTTCCTAGCCACGTCCGCAATTCTGAGTCAATTCCTTGGCCGCGCTTATGCCCTGGTGCGTAAAATGGGGCATCAGGACTTTGGGCCATTAATTGCAGGGTTTCTAATAATGGGGCTGATTTTTGGTCGAGTCTAGGCATTCAATGCACCGCCGAGTTTGCTGGTTGAGTTGGCTGGTTGAGTTGGCTGGTTGAGTTGGCTGGTTGAGTTGGCTGGTTAAGTTGGCTGGTTGAATTTGCTGGTTGAATTTGCTGGTGATAGAACTTACGCACAAATCGAATTTGTTGGGGCAATTACCGGGGCAATCCTCTCGCCCCAATCTTACCCTTGAATCGGTTTTAATTAGATAGTTTGTTGCTATTGTGACTAAGGTCAAATAATTTTAAATCACTATTCACTATGCTTAGAGCCGGAATTGTCGGACTACCCAATGTTGGTAAATCTACCTTATTTAATGCTTTGGTCGCCAATGCCAAGGCTGATGCGGCGAATTTTCCCTTTTGCACCATTGAACCAAATGTCGGGGTGGTAGCGGTGCCCGATGAACGGTTGGAGGTGCTGACAAAACTTTCGAGTTCGGCACAAACCGTCCCCACCCGGATGGAGTTTGTGGATATTGCCGGTTTGGTCAAAGGTGCCAGCAAGGGCGAAGGGTTGGGCAACCAGTTTTTATCCCATATTCGGGAAGTGGATGCGATCGTTCATGTGGTGCGGTGTTTTGAGAATGATGATATTATTCATGTCTCCGGTTCCGTTGACCCGTTGCGAGATATTGAAGTCATTAATCTAGAGCTTTGTTTAGCGGATTTAGCCCAGGTTGATCGACGGTGCGATCGCACTCGCAAGCAAGCCCGGGCTAACAAAGATGCCCAAGAGGAACTCGTGGTATTAGAAAAGTTACAAACCGCGTTAAATGAAGGTCAACCCATCCGACTGTTGCCCCTATCCTTAGAAGAAAAAGAAATCATTAAACCCTTGGGTTTATTAACCGCAAAACCCGTGATTTACGCCACCAATGTTTCCGAAGATGACTTAGCCACGGGGAATCAGTGGGTGGAACAAGTGCAAAAATTAGCGGCGATCGAAGCTGCTCAAGTAGTCATTGTTTCTGCCCAAGTAGAATCAGAACTCGTGGAACTTCCCGAAGCAGAACGAGCGGATTTTCTAGAATCTCTTGGGGTTGCCGAAGGGGGATTAAAAACCCTCATTCGGGCTACTTATAAATTATTAGGTTTGCGAACTTTCTTAACCACCGGACCAAAAGAAACTCGCGCTTGGACGATTCACGAAGGAATGTCTGCCCCCCAAGCTGCTGGGGTGATTCACTCGGATTTTGAACGGGGATTTATTCGCGCTGAAACCGTTGCTTATAATGACCTGGTGACTTCCGGTTCTATGCAAGCCGCCAAAGAAAAAGGTTTAGTTCGCAGTGAAGGAAAAGAATATGTAGTTCAAGAAGGAGACGTGATGTTATTCCGATTTAATGTGTAGTTTATTATTAGGGATAATTTCCTATGGCTAACATTATCCAACTGTTGATCATTTGGCTGGTCACGGCTATCAGCTTTGTGATTATTTCCAAAATTCCCACTGGCGTAGAAATTGATGACTTTAACAAAGCTTTATTTTCCGCAGCGGTATTTGGCATTTTAAATGCCCTAGTCCGCCCGGTTATTGCTGTAGTAACTGTGCCAGTTTTAGGGGTAATTTTTTCAGATTTTCTCTTAAGAACTTTGCTGAATATGATTATCTTTGGATTGGCCGCTTATCTGGTGGAAGGATTTCGCTTGCGTTGGGGAATTTGGAGTGCTTTGCTTGGTTCCCT
The DNA here is from genome assembly GCF_001276715.1 of Planktothricoides sp. SR001. Taxonomy (GTDB): domain Bacteria; phylum Cyanobacteriota; class Cyanobacteriia; order Cyanobacteriales; family Laspinemataceae; genus Planktothricoides; species Planktothricoides raciborskii. The sequence goes on from NZ_LIUQ01000014.1 coordinate 55,256, forward strand.
TGCTTTGGGATTTATTAACAGTATCCTCTTGAGTTTTATTCCTATTTAGGGGAAATCGTTTAATAGGCAAATAAACCCGGTTGTCCGATCGCAAAGCGTGCCGGATGGCATTTTTCGATCCCCCCAACCCCCCTTAACAAGCTATGCCTTACTCACATATTTCTTAACAATCGAGAAAGCATAGCCTGCCTGGGTTTGACCGGGTTTACGAAACTTAACACATATTTAGGGTGGTGAGAATCCCGCGCTCAACCAAATCTGGCTAAACTATAAGTCCAAAGCGGGGAGAAATCTCTACCACTCGCGCTTCAATTCCGGCACAATTCCCGGAATTGAAGCTCTGAAAAATTGAGGAGAAAGTATGGATTCTTGGGCAAAAGAGGAACTTAAATATGCCGACTTAGGCGATCGACGTCGGAATCGAAGACTGATGAAGATTGTCTCGGATCTAGCCGCACACCCTCATGCCAGCATCCCTGAAGCCTGTGGAAATTGGGCGGCGACCCAAGGATGCTACGATTTGTGGGGCAACCCGCGAGTGAAAGCATCCGAGATTCGAGCCGCTCATCAGAGTAGCACCCTCGAAAGAATCAAAAACCAGCCAATTGTTTTAGCAATTCAAGATACTACTGAATTCAACTTTACGCATCATCCCAGCAAAAAAGGAATGGGTTATCTAGACTCTTCCAAGAGCCGAGGCTTAAAAGTCCATTCCACTTTCTGTGTCAGCAGTGCCGGAATCCCGTTGGGTTTATTAAATCAGGAGGTTTGGGCGCGAGATATCCAGGAGCTAGGAAAAAAACATGACCGACACCGACGAGCCACCCTCGATAAAGAAAGTCAGCGATGGATCACCGCATTACAGGCGACAGATTCAGTGGTTCCACCGGATACGATTGTCATCACTGTCGCCGACGCGGAAGCCGACATCTACGATTTATTTTCCACCTCAAGAAATGCCAACTCGGAACTGTTAATTCGGGGGCACCATAATCGCTGTGTCCGCTCTTCTGATGACGATTCTGCGGAAGTAGAGCGTTTGTCGGATGTGATCCGCCGTTGTACTCCGATTGGACAAAAAACACTCGATTTGAAAGCTACGGAAAAACGCGCCCCAAGACAGGCAGTGTTGACTTTAAGAACGATTTCTGTAGAAATTCAACCGCCTAAAAATCATCCTCACTTTAAAACCCTAAACCCCATAAAAGTTACTGTGATTCTGGCCGAAGAAGAAAGTCCCCCACCGGATGTGGATCCGGTCAGTTGGTTACTATTAACCACCTTACCTGTTAGTGATGTAGAGGATCTAGAGCAATGCTTAATTTGGTACAGTTATCGGTGGTTAATTGAGCGGTATCATTACGTGCTCAAGAGTGGGTGTTCTCTGGAAGAATTACAATTAGAAACCGCCGACCGAATCGAAAAAGCATTGGCTACTTACTCTATTGTGGCATGGCGCTTATTGTGGTTAACCTACATTTCCCGGACTCATCCGTCGGCGGAGGCGACCAAGGTTCTTGAACCCTATCAGTGGCAAGCACTTTATTGTTTTATTCATTCTGTCACCTCTCCACCTAGCACACCGCCAACGGTGAACCAATGCATTAGGTGGATTGCTCAACTTGGGGGTTTTTTAGGACGCAAGGGGGATGAAGAACCCGGAGTCAAAACGATTTGGCGCGGCCTACGACGACTAGAAGATATCGCTCAAACATGGAAGATATTTTATCCGAGTTCTTCACCCCCTGTCAATGATGACTATGTTAAGAAATATGTGAGTAAGGCATAGCTTAACAAGGGGGGCTTTTTGGCCGGGGAAAGCCAGAAGTGTATAGTTTCGTCGATCTCAGGTTAATATAGAGAGTATCTTCCTGTTGATCTATGGTATTTGATTCGGTGAATGACTCTCGGTTAGTGTCAGCGCTAAGTAAAAACCCTAATTAAGCGCTAAGTAAATTCTAAAAGGGCGGTAATAGGAATGAGTGTCCCGGAACTAGAAGCAGCAATTCAACGGTATGATGCCGCGATCGCCGATATTGAAAGCAGGATCCAAACAGCGGCGATCGTTCAGGCGAAACTTGTCCGGGATGCGGTGTTAGGTGATGCGGTCAAGTCCGCTACTCGTGATGCGCTTAATTCTAAGGCAGAGAAGTTTGATTTGCCGCAAGTCGTCCTCCAAGCAACTCAGCAGGTGATGACCGAAAAGTCTTTGGAGGCGATCGCGGCTAAAATCATTAATCTCGCTTTGAATGCTGATGGTATTGATACAGAAATTGACCCAACGATCCAGACTGCTGTGGCTACTTTTGCCAAAGAGTTAAGCCAAGAAATAACCCATGAACAGATATTAGAAGTGCTGACCGCTCGTGATGGGGTACAATGGGCTTTAAGCCAAGAAACCCCCGTTTTGACGGGTAAACTTTTGGCACAACTGAAAAGAGGCGATCGCTATTTAAAATCCCCACAATGGCAAACATTAATTAGTCTAATTAACTTAGATGAATGGCGGGAAATGTTCCATCCCCCCCAAACTGCCTGGTGGTGGTATTGCGAACCCAAGCCTTCAGCCCCTACTCCTAAAAGGTTCTCATTCTGGGATTGGCTGGACTTGCCTTGTAACTTGTTAACCTGGTTTTTCTTAACAATTTCCGTTAGCTTAGTCGGAGACATGGCCGCCCAAGTTTTTGCCGGAGACTCCGATAATGCTTTAGGCATATTTGCCCTAATTTCGCCAACAGTCTTGACTTTTTTCTCTGGAAAACAAGCCCTCACTCAAAAAGGCAAAGAAGATATTCAAATTTGGCTAGAAAGTTGGAAGATTCATAAAAAATATGTCCATGAAGTCAGTGCGGTAATTTCTTTATTTCTTTGTGGATTTATTTTGATATTTTATAAGTTGCTAGTTCCAAACATCGCCGATTATTTGGGACAAAAATATGAACAAGCAGGAGAACTGAAGGCTGCCCAACAAAAATATGAATTAGCGGTAAAATTTCAATATACTCCGGCTTATCCAAAACTGGCAAGGGTATTGGTGGAACAAGGAAAACCTGAATATGAGGCAGCGGAAAAAACTATTAGAGAAGGATTGCAAGTTGCTCAGGCAAAAAAAGACCAGCCAAACTTAGACGCTACCCTAGTAGTCTTAAATAAACTTGCCAGAGCATATAATCTGCAAAAAAATACCACGAATACTATTCCCTTGGTTGCAGAGGGTTGGAAAAATAGCAAAGGAGCCAGCGATCGAGTAACGTATAATTTAATGACAAATTATGGGTGGGGTTACTTGAATCGAGAAAATTATAACTATGCCCTGTCTTGGCTAGAGTCAGCCAGAGACATTACCAATACATTACCAGAATTAAGCAAACATCCCGATCATTATTGTCTTTTAGGAATCGTCTATCAACAAATTAATCAGATGCCGAAGAATTGGCAGATATACAGAGAAAATGAAAAAGAATCTTGGGCAAAATGTATTAAATTTTCCAGCGATGAAACTTTAGAAGAAATTGAATGGAGTAAACAAGGTCAAACCTATTTAGATATGATAGAAAACACAGATAAAGGAGTAAAATAATGTCTATAAAACTCGGTAAAATTGTATATTATTCCGGCGAATTTTATATTCAACGGGATAGGGAGGATCGCTTTGAAAAGTATAATCCCAATAAGGATGATGAAAGCTTGCTTCGTGACGGAGATCAGTTAAAAGTTCCGGCGGGGGTGACGGTCAAAGTACAATGCGATCATAATGATCGAATAGTGACCGTAGCGCAAGAGAGAAGAGTTCCAGTGAAAAATATTTGTCCGATTCCCGTTCCTTTCAGAAGTTCTCAGATTATCTCTGAAAGACTCACAACACTATCTTTTTGTGAAGCGGGGGAAAAGTCTCAACATCGGCATCCTGAAAAACTGGGAGAAATTGCTGAGTATCCGGTTGGTAAAAAATTTCAAATCAAACGGCATTCTTGGGCTGGGTTTAAAGATTATCACTCTACCTGGGGAACGGGACTTTATGAAGGAGATCAACTGAAAGTTCCGCCAGGAGTGACGGTGAAAGTCAGATTTGAGAATAACGAGGAAGTCCAAGTGACTGATAATAACCAACCCTGGGATTTACTGGATAATTGGCAGAATCAGTGAGGTCTGCATAATTACTCATTGAGACTTTGATTACTGTTCAAGCTTGATGAGATTTAGGTCAAGGCGATCGCTTTTAAGAAGCATTAACCAACATTAGCCAACATCACCAACCACTTGACAAAGGATCTAAACTAGATTGGGACTGAAGAATCAACCGAATTAGTTAGTTTTTATCGCTCAATGACTTTAACGCAAGTTTGGGGTGCTTTTCTGATTTTCACCGTCTGTCCCATATTGGGCGGACTACCCCTAATCGCCTGGATTACATGGGCCCTGACTCGGCGAAAATTGGCCGAATTGGGTACGGGCAATATTGGTGTGTCGGCAGCCTTTTACCACGGGGGTAAATTGGCGGGAATTTTGGCGGTGATTTCAGAAGCCCTCAAGGGAATTGCGGCGGTTTTATTAGCAAGGCAATTTTTTCCCCAAAACCCAGAGTGGGAATTGGTGGCTTTAATTGCTTTGGTCATGGGCCGTTATTGGTTGGGCAAAGGCGCGGGAACCACCAATGTAGTCTGGGGGTTTGTCGTCCACGACTGGCGCATTGCTGGGTTGATTTTTTTGATTGGTGGGGTGAGTTTTACCATTTTGCGGGAACGCCAATGGGGACGGACTGGGGTGTTGATACTCATGCCCACGATTACGGCACTATTATATTGGCAACAGTGGGAGCGAACCTGGTTAGCGGCTATTCTAAGTCTGTTGTTATTTTGGATTTATGCACAAATGCCCGATGATTTAGACCTCCCCCCAGAAGAAACTCACCGAGAGTCGGAGAAGATGTTTCGTTTTTTTCAGGGCGATCGCGCCTGCAAAACTCTGAATCAACCCCTAGATCCCAGAAAAGTCGGTCAAAAAGCGGCGACCCTCTCTCAACTGAAACGCTGGGGCTATCCGGTGCCCCCAGGATGGGTTCTGTTGCCCGGAGATGACCCGGAAGCTTTGATCGCCAGCCTGAACCCTAGCCCCAAGTCTCCTTTTATTGTCCGGTCTTCCGGGATTAATGAAGATTTAGATACTGCTTCCGCTGCCGGTCAGTATGCCAGTATCCCGAATATTTGCGATCGCCTTGCCTTGCAACAAGCGATTACTGACTGTTTAAACTCCTACGATCGCCCTGGGGCAGTCAAATATCGGCAAGATCGAAACATTGGCGATGCGGCGATCGCGGTCTTAATTCAGCCCCAAATTCGCGGCGTCTTTTCTGGCGTCGCTTTCAGCCGTGACCCGATCCAGCGTCAGGGAGACGCGGTGATGATTGAAGCCTTACCGGGAGACTGTAGCCAAGTCGTCTCTGGCAAAAAAACCCCGGAACGCTATCAAGTTTTGGTCAGTGCAGCGAAAGCCACCGATCCGACCGATCCGATCGATTCAACAAGCTATCCCCCGGAAAATATCAGAAATAGCAGTTGGAAACTTCCCCCAGACCTGAACCTGCCCATCCAAGGCAAAGGCGATATTCCGGCGATCGTCATCGAACAAATCGCTTTTTTAGCCCGTCACATAGAAAACCGTTATCACGGCATCCCCCAGGACATCGAATGGACTTATGATGGCCAAAAATTTTGGATTTTGCAAAGTCGTCCCATCACCACCTTACTACCGATTTGGACGCGCAAAATTGCCGCCGAAGTCATCCCCGGAATCATTCATCCCCTCACTTGGTCAATTAATCGTCCCTTAACCTGCGGTGTTTGGGGTGAACTTTTTACCCTCGTCCTCCAAGACCAAGCCCAAGGTCTTAATTTTCAAGAAACCGCCACCTTACATTATTCTCAGGCTTATTTTAACGCCTCTTTATTAGGAGAAATTTTTCGCCGCATGGGTTTACCTCCAGAAAGCTTAGAATTTCTCACCAGAGGATCTAAATTTAGCCAACCTCCCCTCACCGCTACCCTGAAAAATATTCCCGGTTTGCTTCGATTAATTGGTCGAGAAATCCAACTAGCCGATGACTTTTACAGAGCCTATAAAAATCGCTTTGGCCACGCATTAACTAAGCTGGCAAAACAACGGGAGCAAAGTTGGGATTTCACTGCCATAAAATTAACCCCGAAATCCCTAATTGAACGAATTGATGCGATATTAGAATTGCTTTCCGATTGCACCTACTACAGTATTTTAGCCCCGTTAAGTTTTGCTTTCCGTCGAACTTTATTGCGAGTAGAAGATAGTGAACTAGACTATAGCCAAACCCCGGAAGTGGCCGCAGTGCGATCGCTCCAAGAACTCGCCAACAACACCCGGATGCTACTGCCTAATTTAAATCAACTGTTGCCAGATTATCAAAACCAAGGCGGTGACTCTTCCCAACTCTTTGCCACTCTAGCGGAAATTCCCGAAGGTCAAACCGTCTTCGATCAATTTGAACAATTCCTTAACCGCTACGGATATCTCAGCGAAACAGCCACCGATATCACCGTTCCTCGCTGGAAAGAAAACCCCCGGTTCTTAAGAAATTTATTTGCCCAATTGCTTTTTCATCCCTCCCCTGTCCCAGTCAAAACTTATAGCTCCAACGTCCCAACCCACATTGTCCAGAAACGCCTTCAACTCAAAGGCAAAGTGACAGAAGTTTATCATAAACTTTTAGCGGAACTGCGCTGGAGTATCTTAGCCTTAGAAAAACTTTGGCTCAATGCCGAACTATTTTTTGAATCCGGAGATATCTTTTTTTTGGAATTATCAGAAATTCGTCAATTATTGCCCCTGGATTTATCGAGTATTGCCACGAACACTGAACTAATCGAAGAAGTTCTCGATCCCCTGTATGACTTAATCGAAGCCCGTCGGGATCAACGGCAACAAGATGCGGAAATTCCCTCAGTCCCGCTAATTGTTTATGGGAACTCTCCCCCGACCAGTCCCAAATCCTACCTCGTAACTTCCGAAGCCCAAATCCAGGGAATTGGTGCCAGTCCCGGAGTGATTCAAGGTCGAATCAAAATTCTGAAAACTTTGCAGTTATCCGCCACCATTGACCGAGAAACTATTCTCGTTGTCCCCTATACCGACGCTGGTTGGGCTCCTTTGTTAGCCCGCGCTGGGGGCATCATTGCCGAAGTGGGCGGTCAACTCTCTCATGGGGCGATCGTTGCCCGTGAATATGGAATTCCCGCCGTGATGGACATTCACGATGCCATGCAAATTTTCCGCGATGGCGATCTAGTCAGAATTGATGGTGGTCAAGGAATTGTCGAATTGCTCTAAAATTACCCTGCAACAATCAGTAAATTTACTTAAGCTCTTCCGCATTTAAACTGGGATAACAGCATTTCCCTTGTTTTTTAACTTTCGAGACCATTTAATAATTAAACCTCCTTGATTTAATAATTTATGTAATAAAAATTCCAGTTCCTCAATTGAAGTAAATAGTCGATTGGCAATATATTCTTTACTCCAGTGCCACACCAACTCCATTAAGTTGTAATCTGGACTATATTCTGGAAGAAATTCTAGATGTATGTTTGGCATTTATGACTCAATTTTATCAAGGCAATCCTGTTTTTTATGAAAACTGGCATTGTCCAGAATTATCACAATTTTTGGTCTGGTCACAGAAAAATATTCCGCTCGGTTCCCTCGGTCAACCCACTCTTCTATTACTTCTTGATAAAAAATCTGTAGAACGTCATAAAAACTTTCCGAATTGCTTTTATTTAAAAAATATACAAATCTTTTTTGAGCGGAGTACCCGAATGATCCCATTACATTGACCCTTCCTTTTCTGCTCCCATTACCTTACTTACGAGGTCTTCCTTTTTTATACCAATTTTTTCTTCTTATTACTCTTAAACTAGATCCGCTGTCGTCCCAAAATTATACCTGTAAAAGCTCTTTTTTTTCTATTTGCAAATATTTTTTTATTTTTGGCTAAAATGCTTCTCTATTGACCTCATTTCTCTGGAAATCCAAGCTATACTTTGCCCACAGGTAAACATACTTTTTTTACCTTATCCTCCGCACTTGAGACCCGCTCAGTTTAATTCCAGTAACTATTTCTAGATAAGTAGCTAGTCTCGCAGCCGTCCATCTCCAAACTCATATCCCAGTTCTTTGGGTTCGGTCTCTATAGTTGTTAATAAAATTTATATATATTCATCTGTAACTTTCTTGTTGTTTCCTTTCATTCTTTCATCTTTTAAGCTTTCTAGATTGTCTGGATCTCCATGAACGCACCAGTATGAAACTGTGTTAATTGAGCAGCCAATAAATTCAGCTATTTTAGCTTGTGTCTTTCCGTCATTGAGTAAGAGAATTATTAAAATCCTTTCTCGGATTTCTCCATTTTCTTCCTCTTTCAAGGCTTTCTGAAGTTTCAGATGAGTCTCTGGCGTTAAATGATTCTTGGCTGGCATTCGCGTGCTGGTGATTTGGCTGAACTTTTATTGCTATTATACCCAATTTAAGTGCCGAACAGCTTATGTTAACTCAAACACAATATTTCCTTGACTATCTCTACTGTGTAATTCTCGGAATCTACTCCGGCGATCCCAGGCTTTCCTCAATCCATCACTAAAGAATTCAGCTAAAAAAGCAAATACATCAAAAATGGTTTATTTTCCACTGCCATTCGGCGATAAAAATACCGTTACTGGAGTAATAATTTTTAATTATATATCCCGTAATGCTCGGTAATTTTGAACTCGCAGTGATTCTAGTCTATGGATAGATTTTATAGCCATATTTTGATTCGTATTTTTTACTTGTTTTAACTTGTTTTAACTTGAAGATTGGGTTAGCATATCATACCCGATCGCCCAAGGTTTTATCTTACCTCAGAAATCAGGCTGATTTGATTGTGGAGTCCTTTTGCTCATGCGATCGCTCTCCCACGAAAAGAAACCTGAAGTCAGAAACCGGGTTTCTTTATACCATCTCAGTTTTGACACAAAAATTGTCATAGAAACCCGGTTTCTTTTTCCTCAACGGGCGATTCCCGCAAGGGATCCGATCAAAGCGGAATCCCTTTAATTATCCGTTAGTGGTGGGGCAATAGGTGACAAATGGGTAGAATAGTTTGGCTAGATGATTGGGAAAATTTGATAAAATTTGCTTAAATCTCGATTTTCTATCATCCTCACCTTTCTCGACCTTATGGAAAAAATCCTTAACCTTCAGATTGAAAAACTCCCAGAAGGGGTGTACTTGGCAACCTCTGATGAACTGCCTGGGTTAGTTGCCCAGGGACGAACCATAACTGAAACCTTGGAAATTGCCCGTGATGTGGCACGAAAACTATTAGAAGCCAAAGCGGAACGAAACCAAACAGACTTATTAAAACCCATAGGCGATCGCTTTAATTATCCGTTAGTAGTGGGGCAATAGGTGAAAAATGGGGAGATTAGCTGGATTTCGTTATCGACAAATTGTCAAAATTATTAAATCTTTTGGCTTCGTTTTTGACCGACAAGCCGCAGGCAGCCATGAAATTTGGTATAATCCTGACAGAAATTTTTATACCACTATTCCCAATCACCCAGGGGATATGCCAGAATGAACTCTCCGGGCAATTCTTAAGCAAGCTGATATTACTCCCGAAGACTTTCTCAACGCCTCAAAGTAAAAGAAACCCGGTTTCTGATATCGGAGGCGATCGAAGCGATTCACTTGCCAAAAGAGACAGTGGTAGGGTGGGTTAGGCGGTGACAATATGTAGCAAAAAAACAGTGATATTTTTATCCGCCGTAACCCACCATTATGCGCGGAATTGAGGCGCGATCGCTCTTTCACAAATCGTCATCACTGCGATATATTTCAATTTTATTCATGTTATCTCTAGATTAAATAGAAGCGCAATAAATCAAAGCTTTTATTTATGGATATTTCAATAAATTCAGTTCAGAGATAAAGCGATAATCTCGTTGGTTTTTACTCAGTAGGGGAATTTGATTTTCAATCGCTGTGGCAGCGATCAAAGCGTCTGCTATCAATAACCCATGACTCAGATAGTAGCTACGCATTAATTCTTCTGCTTTGGTAGATATCTCACGGTTCAGTTGAAAAATCGAAAACTGTCTAAGGAATTTGTCCAAAGCTTCTAACTCTTGTTTATTGCGACAGCCAACAATTAACTCTAACTCAGTAATTATACTAATTGTTAGCAAAAATTTTTGTGATTCTTTAACCAGACGTTCTTTAGCAATTGAGTCGTTATTTGCCAAGTCAATCAAGAGATCGGTGTCGCTCAAAATGGAGTTCATTTTACTGATGCCAATGTTGTTGTCGGATATTTCTCACCCATTGACTACTGTTTTGGGTATCTTGCCGATCGCTCCACATTCCAATAAAAGGTTGCTCCTCTAATTGCAGAGGATTAATCGGTGAGTTTTGCTTGGTTTCATAACGTTTTTTTAAGACTGCAACCAGATCGGCAATAATCTTTTGCGATTCTTCCGGGAGTTCTTGAATTTCTAGGAGCAGTTTCTCAGCAGAGGAAAAAGACATTTTTCGGCGGTAATGCAGAATATTTAATCCTATAATACCACAAAATATTCAAAAAGTCCAAAATTCTAAAAGTTGTAGCGCAATTTGTAGGGTGGGTTAGGCGGTGACAATATGTAGCAAAAAACCGTGATATTTAGATCCGCCGTAACCCACCGTCATGGCAGGGATTCATGCGCGATCGCACTCTCAAAAATCGTCATCACTGGGATATATTTCAATTTTTTTAATGTTATCTCTAGATTAAATATAAGCGGAAAAATAGGCGATCGCTCTTTCACAACCTTTCACAACCGGCAAAGAAACCGGGTTTCTGACCTCCGAGGCGATTTAACGAAATATTTTCACCTTTTCTAGCGAAAGCGATAAAGATTTCGCCGTTTGTTCTATAGTTAAAGTGCCTCTTGCTCCCAAAATGGCAACACTTATCGGCTGATTGTAGCAATTCGCTATGACCTGGGAATTATTTTCATCCGATTTATTGGCACTCATAGCGAGTATGACAAAGTAGATGCAGAAATTGTTTAAATAGAGGTCAATATATGGAAGTGCGCCCAATTAGAACTGAAACCGATTATCAGGAAGCCCTTCGAGAAATCGAGTTACTATTTAATGCCGCCCCAAACAGTCCTGAGTCCGATCGCTTAGATATCCTCAGCACTTTGGTGGAAGTCTATGAGAAAAAACAAATTGCGATCGCCATTCCCGATCCGATCGAAGCGATTCACTATTATATGGAAACTCGTGGATGGTCTCGTCGCGATCTAGAGTCCTGTCTCGGCAGTCGAGCTAGAGTATCTGAGGTATTATCTCGGCAACGTCCCTTGACTTTGAATATGATTCGGAAGTTGAATCAAGAACTGGGAATTCCTGCTGAAATTCTCATTCAACCCTATCAGGCAAAAATCCCCGCGTAAGTCACCAACAATTAAGCAGGAGGCGATCGCTCATCGACCAACTAGACTAAGAATTTTTTGTCAAGAATGTCAATGCGTAAGTCCTAATTAGATTGAAATATATAGACCATCTCAACAATTACTGAATGTTAATTATCTATTATATACTTATGAATAATTGATAAAATGTAGATTCCTTGTTGATCGGGGGCTAATTTTTGAGACTTATTCAGCAGAGTTGCTACTAATTGAGGATTTTTAAAGCGAAAACTTACTCGTTCTACTGAAGTTTTCCAGTAGTTGAAAAAGTAGGCAAGAATTATATTTCTCCATGTAGTGGATTGAGCCTTAGTAAGTTTTTGTACTTTCTCAATGATTGAAATATGTACACTTAAAAAGTCAAGCAATGTTGCATTAGGTTGTAAAGTAGCTGCCATTAATCCAAGAATAAATAAAATTTCATTAGGAGAACTAATATTTTGATATTTGTTTATTAGTTCGCTATAACTTGATTGTCGTAAATGAACTTGATCGATAATTTCCGCTACTGTTATCCAAAGTGATTGGGAACTAGACCTTTCTGAAATTTCGTGGCAAATACTAGCTAAATTTATTGCTTTACTTTTTGCTTCTTGAGGATTGCAAATCGCAATATCTGCTATATGAAACATGATTGGCATAACTCCAAGAATTAGGGTATAGCTTTCTGCCTCTCTCCAAATCGGATTTTCTCGTGAAGGCATAACTGATTGAATATCGATTCCTGGCTCTGAAATATTTATGCCTGATTGACTTAATGTAGGAAGGGCTACTAATAATGTTCCTAGCTCAACAGCTAAGTCAAGAACTTCATCGTACTTATTATTTAAAATAAGCTGAGGAATAATTTGGCGACCTAAGCTAGTCACAGGAAGTAATTGCTGTGATTTTCTAGCCATATCTATTCCTTTCATTGCCCAAGCTAAAGATCGTTCATCATTCCCAATAGCCTCAGCAAAAGACGCAAGTTGAGTAGCAAGGAAGCAATCTCGTGCTGGGTTATAATGATTTATTCTTTCTGGGTTTCTAGTCAGAAATATACCTCGTGTTGGTTCTGTATATTTTTCACCAGTTTCAGTTTTTTCAGGGGGAGTACCTTTTGTTGCGAGAGAGTTGAAATAACCAGTGATGTGGGCATATAGAACAAACATTTCTTTCCACTCGTTGTTATGGCTGGGATACTTTAGTAAATAATCTCCAGCCCGCTCCCAACTTTCAAATGCAGCAGATAAATCACTCGCTAACCATTTTGCGATCGCTAGTTCACCCAAAGCTTTAACTAATTCAATTTCAGGAATTTCCTCAGATGCTCTTGCTAAATTAAGACCCTGTTCAGCATATTGGATACCCAAGTAAGGTTCTTGAATACCAATCGCTTGACTAAGCCTTAAAAAAGCATGAAGTTTCAATAATGGATAAGCTTCTAGTGGTTGTTCTACAGATTCTTTTAATAAAATAGTAGCCTCGTTATAATGCTCGGCAAACAAAAATTGTCTTCCTAAACATTCTTTAAGAAGAAATTCAAGACGAGGATCATTTGAATCACCAGCAATAGCGATCGCTGACTGAGCAACCTCGATTGCTTGTGGCAAATTTTTCTTATACTGAGACAGAATAATAACTTCGGAGCAAACCGCGTTAGCCCATAATAATTTTATGTCCATACTCCAGGCAGAATCTTTCAAAAGACGCATAGTCGTTAACACAGTTTCCCAGTCTTGTTTTGCTGCGGGTTTATCTGCTTCTATCCGCCAAAGTCTTTCGGCAACAAAAAGACATCCTGTTTCTGTCACTTTAGCTTTAGTTGCAAAAGCTCGTTTACGTTGTTCGGAAGTTAACTGTTGTAAAGTAGCGATCCATTCCTTAATATCTACTGAATTTTGAATGGTTATCGTAATTCTCCAGAGCAATAACTCAAATGGAACATCAGGGGGCAAAGATAATTCTCTGCCGTCAGGTAGTCTGGGAATTGAAGAAAAACGTAAAGCTGTCTGAAAATAGCGATTTAAGCGTAAAGCTCCCACTTCATCAGGACACTTGGCAAGCAGGCGAACAACAACACCCATTATCATTACTGCTTCTTGCTGTGTTATGTGATCTATCAAGCTATCTAGACTCTCAAGAAGATAACTAATGGATTTCTGATAGCTAACGCGAATAGAGATTTGAAAAGCACGTATTAACAGGCGAATTCCCAAATCCATCTGTTCAGGTAGAGGTGTATGTGACCATATTTGAAGAAGTCCAGCATCATCAATTTGAGGTGTGCTATTTTCCAATGTATCTAATGCACCCAGGAATAAAGCACCTGCCTTGTTAAAAGCATCCGCTTCAATAAAGTGAAGAATAGCTCTAACCGCTTTGTACTGACTGATTTCGCCTTGAACAATACGCTCACCAAGGGCTAAATGACATTCTTTACGGACAGCAACAGACAAGTCTTGGCTGCCCAGTGCGTTAATCAATGGGGAAACAGTGAAAATGTCGTTAACATCACGTTGAATCCAAATTCCTAGCAATTGATTTAAACGTTGTCGAGGACGTTCAATATTGGGAGCAACATTGGCCAAAGTTCGTATATCTTCTAAAGAAAAATCTCCTAAAACTAGATTGACTCTGTATAAAAGCTCTTGAGTTTGATCGTCCTGGATATTTTCTAAAATAAAATTAATAGTCTCCTCATTAATATCACTCGTATGTTTACCCTTTATAATCTCTTCAAATGTTTTATCTGTTTCCCAGTTTTTTCGCTGAAGATATTCAGCCATTGAAGCAAGTAAAGACGGATGCTGTTGTGCTAATTTATTTAAAGATTCAACCCAATTGGAGTTAAGGAAAGATTCAGGAGCCTCATAAGCTTTAAATATCTCTGCTGCTTCACTGTTGGTAAATGAAGGCACCTCCATTGTGTAGAGAATTTGATTACCTATGATAGATTGCAAGTTTTGAGGTAACTGATAAAAACTGGTTGAGAGTAACCTGATGTTTTTTTGATGGCATATTGTGGCGAACTGAATTAAGCGAGCCTCAAGTTCATCTCCTCTTTTCATTTGAGGGAGATCGTCAAACACTAAAATCGTTTTAGGTCCAAGGTATTCGATCAATTGGCTATACCATGTTTGGATGTTTGCTTTAAGTCTATGTCCAACTAATGTTTCGATTGCTTGATCGAATCTCCAACAGGCTTGTTCGATTTTTAAGTCTCTAAATCTTAACCATTTACAATTCGTATAAAGTTTTTGACTGCTCAAATATTGGACTAGCAGAACGCCTAACTGGGTTTTACCTGAACCGAAACTGCCATTGATCGCAACCCAAGTATGATTGATTAGCTTGTTTGCTAAAGTTTGAACTGTTTTTTCTCTTAAGCTATAACGTTCAACTAGAGGATAAATATCCAGTATTGGATTTGACACAACGTAACTAATAGATCCTTCTATTCCCTGTTGTTTAGCTAACTGTTGTACTTCCACTTTCAAGCTATTTAACAACTGTTGATCTTCTTCCTGTACTTGCTCCAGATTAGTGACCCGATTGTCCAGTTCATCAAACCAATTTTTAAAATTTTCTAATGTTTTGCTATCGGTATCATTCAGACTGGGTAAAGTAAGTTGAGTATCCAGTTCTTTTAAAGTCAGTTGCTTTATTCCAGATTGAGAAAGTCGGCTGAAAACGTACCAGAATAGCCTGTGGTATTGCTCCTTGGCTTGCAGAACATCAATTGCTTTTCCTCGATTCAGTAGTTTTTCCTGAAGAATGCTTTTCAGAGATTTAGCATCTGGAGCTTTAGTGTTCCAATAAAATTTATAAATAAGTTCAAAAAAAGTTTCATCTGTTGCCGTTTTTATGAAATCAGAGAATTTTTGCCATGTATTTTCGTGAAGATCGCCCGGTTTTTTGACAGATTTTAAAATCTCACGAATACCTGTTATCAGTTTAGATCGATTTTCTTCTTCTACTTTTCCTGAACGCAAAAGCTCCCAAGCCTCAATGGCTGGAATCTGCTTAGGCAGTGGAGATGGTCTTTCTTTACCTACTTTTGTATTTGTGGTGAATTGAAAAATAATCTCAGCCCTTGGGTTAGTTTGACAATGATCGAGAAAATTTGCGATCGCGGCAATTGCTTCAGGTGTTCTTAAAGTAAGTGATTTTTCACGGTGCTTAACTTGTTCAAGAAGCCTATTGCGTTCCTCCTCTGAACCAGCAATTAAAGCTGTCGTAACAATATCAATGTCTTCTCCACGTTCAATCTCAAGAATTTGATTAGGTTCTAAATACAACCACCGTTGAATAGTAAGATCAACCTGATAAACATATCCTCGAATGGTACTCCAAGCATCTCTATCTCTAGGGACGTTAAAAGAAGACATATCTTTATTTTCGATAAACATTGAGTATAGAATACTATCTATTATAGCACAACCAACTACGAGATATCGAATATTTAATATATGGGAGTTACATTATCGATTCCATATATCACTGTGCAGAGCAAAGTTACTGAGGACAGTATTATCAAAAATGATGGGCAAAGATTCAGATTTAGGCGTTTTCGATATCACTTAACAATTCATCCTCGCTACTCACACCCAGATCGAGCGGTGCATTACGTTTTTTTAACTCCACTTTCGCTTCCTCAATGGAGACATCTAATAATTCTGCTAATTTCCCCAAACTAATCTGTCCCCGATTATATGCTTCAAATGCCAGATCCACATACTCCATAAACCATTTTGCCCAAGCTTTGGCCAGATTTTCCGGGAGATGAACATCAGTGATTTTAGATTGATGCTTGTACATCACAAAGTCGATTAAATCGCTGACTTCTGGTAATACTGATTCTGGCAGTTCTTGCAATTTGGCGATCGCTATTTCTCTAATAGTCATAACGGTAGTCTCTTTCGGTTTTTTCCATATTATCTCTAGATTAAATAGAACCGCAATAAATCACAGCGATCGAGCCTTTATCAATTGTAGCGCAATTTGTAGCAATTTGTAGGGTGGGTTAGGCGGCCATAAATAATCGCAAAAAACCGTGATATTTAGAGCCGCCGTAACCCACCGTCATGCTCAGAATTGAGGCGCGATCGCACTCTCAAAAATCGTCATCACTGCGATATATTTCAATTTTTTTAATGTTATCTCTAGATTAAATAGAAGCGGAAAAATAGGCGATCGCTCTCTCACAACATTTCACAACCGGCAAAGAAACCGGGTTTCTACGAGCCTTTGGGCTGGGAAACAAAGACTTAACCAAAGAAACCCGGTTTCTGACCTCCGAGGCGATCGCTTTAATTGTCTATAAATTATTAGCCAAGCTGATATTACTCCTGACAATTTTTTCAACTCCGCTAAATAATTGTAGCCGCTACCCACAAATCCTTAAATGTGATCTATAATAATGGAGGGTCACTTGATTTGCTGTTGATTAATCAGTGGCAAATGCGAATAAGATCCTAGATAAACAAGACTGCCAGGTTGTCATAAACAATTGGAGGTGACTTGCTCAATGAGCTACCTATAAATAGGAGAACTCATTATGAGCGAACCATATAAAAAAAATCAAGACCAAAATTCAGTAAACGTTCACAGAATTACAGAAGAACAGATTCAACAAGGATTTCCTGGTGCTAAACGCATCAGATCAAAAACTAACATCAAAGGAGGATCCAAAAGAAAAAGATGGCAATGGAAAAAATTCATATTAGACGAGGACACTCAACATGAAGCAGTAGAAAAGTTCCGGGAAAGTGATGGCAAACATCTTGGGGAATGTGACCCTCAAACCGGAGAGCAAACAAAGCCAGCAAATCCTAAAAGAAGATTGCAAAGATAGATAATTTAATATCTACTTTTTATCAGTTTGCTTAATATTTTTATTGATTATTTTATTGATTAAACCTATCATTGAGCAAGACAAGACCTTCCTGGCAGGTCTTGTTTTTTTGTCTTGAGTTATTTACAAAAAACAAAAAAAAAATAGGGCAGGCATTTGCCTACCCTATTGTTATCAGGGGTTAAACTTAATTAACGCCAATCAACCACTTAAGAATTAGTAGTCGAAGTCACCGCCGCCCATGCCAGCGCCTGCGGCAGCGCCTTCCTTGGGTTCGGGCTTGTCAACCACGATGCACTCGGTGGTCAACACCATACCAGCGATGGAAGCAGCATTTTGCAGACCGGAACGAGTCACTTTCGCGGGGTCAACGATGCCAGCTTCAAACATATCGACGAATTCATCGGTAGCGGCATTGTAGCCCACGTTGAAGTCTTTTTCTTTGACGCGCTCGGCGATCACCGCACCGTTTTGACCGGCGTTTTCGGCGATCCGCTTCAGAGGAGCAGAGATGGCACGAGCCACAATCAAAGCACCAGTCAGGGCTTCAGCGGTCAGGTTGGCGTTGGCCCATTCTTCCAGTTGGGGAGCCAAGTGAGCCAGGGTGGTGCCACCACCAGGGACGATACCTTCTTCCACCGCAGCTTTGGTAGCGTTGATGGCGTCTTCTAAACGCAGTTTGCGGTCTTTCATTTCGGTTTCCGTGGCGGCACCGACTTTGATCACCGCTACGCCACCAGCGAGTTTGGCCAAACGCTCTTGCAGTTTTTCTTTGTCGTAGGAAGATTCGGTTTCTTCCATTTGACGGCGGATTTGCTCGCAACGAGTTTTGACCGCTACTTCGTTGCCTTCGGCGACGATGGTGGTGTTTTCTTTGGTCAGGGTGATGCGACGAGCGCGGCCCAACATATCCAGCTTGGTGCTTTCCAGCTTCAGACCGGCATCTTCGGTGATCAGTTGACCGCCGGTGAGCACGGCGATGTCTTCGAGCATGGCTTTGCGGCGATCGCCAAATCCAGGAGCCTTCACCGCAGCGACGTTCAGCACACCGCGCAGACGGTTGACCACCAGGGTAGCCAGGGCTTCTTTTTCGATATCTTCAGCGACAATCAGTAAGGGCTTGCCAGCACGGGCAACTTGCTCCAGAACGGGAACTAAGTCTTGCACCAAGCTGATTTTCTTGTCGGTGATCAGCAGGAAAGGCTCATCGAGAACCGCTTCCATGCGCTCGGTGTCGGTGACAAAGTAGGGAGAGATGTAGCCTTTGTCAAAGCGCATCCCTTCGGTGATTTCCAGTTCGGTGGTCATGGATTTCCCTTCTTCTAAGGAAATCACGCCTTCTTTGCCGACTTTTTCCATAGCTTCGGCAATCATAAGACCCACTTCTTCGTCGTTACCAGCGGAGATGGTGCCGACTTGAGCGATCGCCTTGGAATCTTCGATTTGACGAGCGTGTTGAGCAATCTTTTCCACTAGGAATTGAGTAGCTTTGTCAATCCCCCGCTTCAGAGAGATGGGGTTAGCGCCAGCGGCGACGTTACGCAGACCTTCTTTGACCATTGCGTGAGCCAAGACGGTGGCGGTGGTGGTGCCATCACCGGCAGAATCATTGGTTTTAGAAGCGGCTTGACGAATCAGAGAGACACCAGTGTTTTCTACATGGTCTTCTAATTCAATTTCTTTGGCGATGGTGACGCCATCATTGACGATTTGGGGAGCGCCAAATTTTTTCTCCAGCACCACGTTACGGCCTTTGGGTCCGAGGGTGACGGCGACAGATTCCGCCAGGATATCCATGCCTTTTTCTAGAGCACGACGAGCATTTTCGTTGTAGATGATACGCTTTGCCATAAGTGTTGATCCGTTGTTATGTGAGGTTTATTGGTGTTATGGTTTGAAGTCAGTCAATTGATATAGAGAATTGACTGGGTAGATAAAGATTTTTTAGATTAGCCAACAATTGCCAAAATGTCTTTTTCGGCCAGCAGGACATATTCTTCGTTGCCCAACTTAATGTCGGTGCCTGCATATTTAGAGTAGAGAACTTTGTCACCAATTTTGACTTCCATTTCTTGACGAGAACCGTCGTCGTTGCGCTTACCTGCACCGACCGCCACGATTTCACCGACTTGGGGTTTTTCTTTGGCGTTGTCAGGGAGGTAGATGCCACCAGAAGTTTTTTCCTCAGAAGGGCTGACTTTCAAAAATACGCGATCGCCCAGGGGTTTAACAGTTGAAACACTTAAAGATACAGCGGCCATACAAGCTCCTCGAAATGCAAAAAAAGAATATGAACTTTCAGCATCCAGTTGTTACAAGTCCAGGATTTGATCTTTGACCTAATGCAAACAACTGTTAGCTAGTTTTTTTCGGAGTTAGCACTCTCAACTCCTGAGTGCTAATTTAGCCGACAATCCCGCGAAAACGCAACAGATATACTTGTACGGGTTCCCGAACTTATCGGATGCGGGTTTTTCGAGAGTACAGGTTTACTTCTATATTTAATTGCCAATATGTTATCAATTAGGGCATTGAACCGACTCTTACCTTTAGCATCGATTCACCATCTATATAATTGCGACAATTGCGATAATTGCGATCGCCTCACTTCTGATCCCAACGCTGATTAGTCCAAAATAGTCTTAATCGTCTTATAGTGAAACCAAACCCTAGAGTCGCCAAATCTCTCCCTAGGAATCAAACATCATTGCTATGATTGACCATCCCATACCTGAAGCCAATTCTGAATCCAATTCTGATACCAAAGCCGTCAACCCGGAATTGTCTAGTTCCCCAGGGGCGATCGCTTCGCCTCTGGATCAAAGTCCGACCGTGGCATCCCCAGACAATCTTTCCGCGATCGACACCGATCTAACTCCCTTAGTCAAAAGCGTAGAAACTTTAGGGATCGACCAAATCCAACGACATATATTTCTCTGTGCGGATCAAACCAAACCGAAGTGCTGTTCCAAAGAAGAAGGTTTAGCCGCTTGGGACTACTTAAAAGCCCGACTCAAAGAACTAAACTTGGATGAACCCACCCGTGGGTTGCCGAAAACCCGAGAAAGGGAAGAAGTTTCTCCTTATATTTTTCGGACGAAAGCCAACTGCTTACGGGTATGTTGCAATGGCCCGATTTTAGTGGTTTATCCTGATGGAGTTTGGTATCATTCTGCCACCCCTCCGGTAATTGAACGGATTATTCAAGAACATCTGATTGGCAATCAAATCGTCAAAGAGTATTGCTTTCTCATTTCTCCGTTACCACAACCCCAACAGTGAGATCATCGATGGGGCTACCACTTCTGGTGAGATCGATCGCTCATATTGTTAGAGGGAATCAGCCTCTCTGAAAAAAGTGCTGATCTTAAGGGTGAAAAAATCAGGAAATATTAATGGCCTGCTCTAGGCAGCCCTGGTAAATTCCCCTATAATAAACACTTGAGTTATCGGCAATCACCCCTTAATATCTGTTGCCTAGCTTGCCGAGGTTCTCCATCAGTGAATCGGTCATTTGATCGGGGGCGTTAATTAGCGTTAATTAACTCTTAACTGCATCAAGTTTCAGAGAGTAAAATTCTGATATTTGCTTAATTTTTATATGGATTAAACTTTAATCTAGTGAGAAAAAAGATGAGTCAAACTATTACTAATAATCCGAAAAAACTGCTATTGATTGATGACGATCCAAACCTAATTTTACTGGTTCAGGATTATCTGGAATTTCGGGGCTACGCAGTCATCACCGCCGAAAATGGTCGAGAAGCTCTAGATATTCTTAAAGAAGAAATTCCCGATATGATTATTTGCGATGTGATGATGCCAGAAATGGATGGCTATACTTTTGTCAAGAATGTGAGGGAAAATCCACGCACCGAGTGGATTCCCGTTCTGTTTCTGTCGGCAAAAGGTCAAAGCCAAGACCGGGTAAAAGGCTTAAACACCGGGGCTGATGTTTATATGGTCAAGCCGTTTGAACCGGAAGAACTGGTGGCCCAAGTTGAATCAACCCTTAAACAAGCTTCCCGGTTATTAGACCAGCCCATGAAGCGCAGCGGTCAAGATCCTAAATTGCTGGTTCCCGATACGGTTGAACTGACCCCGACAGAAGTCAAGGTGGTTCAATTGGTGGCTAGAGGGCTGTCTAATCGGGAAATTGCTGAGGTGATGAATGTTAGTCAGCGCACGATTGAAAGTCATGTTTCTAATATGCTGGCGAAAACGAGTTTACACAACCGGACAGAACTAGCTCGATGGGCGATCGAAAGTAAGAAGATTTAGGGGCTTGATTTTTCAGGGCGGATCGCCAATAGTATCTACTTAGCCGGTTTTGGGCGCCACCTTGGAGCATGAGATGGCGATCGCTCCTCCTTGGTTTGATTGGCCGATCCATCGCATCTATCCATCGCATCTATCTATCGCATCTATAATATCGCATCTATGTATCGCATCTATATCTATATAGAGAGTGTTGCCCCATTCCCTCCTATTTGCTTTGTCCGGGGATGCGGGGGCTGGCATCCGCTGACATTGGCTGAAAAAAATGCCAGAATCGTCGGTGAATCCATCCAGCATCTAAATTTCAAGCGGTAATAACAGGGCAGAAGATTAGAAACTGGGCAACAGATCGTGCTACTCTGAAGTTAGTCTAATTTTCGATAGACCTCATGGTTTGATCTGATGCGAAACCCCCTACGGAAAATCATTTTCATGGGGCGATCGCTCAGAATTTTTTATTTTATCTATAATTATTACTGAATTTAAATATGAGAACAAACTATTTATAATCTGACTTTTTACCGGCTAATTGTTAACGTTAATATTAGCCACAAATCTGGTAAATTAAATTACAATTTATATTATCACTATTTGGGGCATTTAACTAAATAATTACACATTAAAAGTCGCTCAATAAAAAACGACTAAAAGCGGCTGAATTGCCTAAATTATCTTTAACTTCAGTCAATTAACCAAATTTTGTATTGTCATTGCTGAAAGCTAATCAGCGATATGTTGATAGCTGATCCCATTCCGGCTTACAGACCGGAGCATAACCTTTAGCTGAAGGTGACTACGGAAACCCGGAGATAAATTGAAAATAGTTCCGAGGGTAATCAGATTGTTACTGGCGAACTTTTTCCATTTATCCCTTTGATGTTTATACTAAGATTAGTGATTAATTAAAATAAAACCCAACCCGGAAAAAACTTTCAGCAAGTTAAAAAAACTCGCGATCGCCTTCATCCGGGCTGATGCCAAAAATTTTTCTGGTGATTTGACCAACCACTGTTGGGAAAAAATAGATCAATTGCTGGCAAGTAAATGACTAAAATTTCTCAAGATTATTGGGGGAATTTATAGATATTTTTGCTTGGGCTATTGAGCAAATATTTAAACTCAAATTAATCAGAAAAAAAAATGGGCTTAAATTATGGTATAATTAATCGCTAAGTTTAAATTATTTGATAGTAATTTTAGGTCTAACTTTCTATGAATTGTGTCGCTTTAAACCGTCTATCAATTTTTGTAGACGGTAACAATATGTTCTATGCTCAACAAAAAAATGGGTGGTTTTTTGATCCGAGAAGAGTTTTAGAATTTTTCACCACCAACGAACCCAATACTAAATTGATGAATGCTTTTTGGTACACGGGATTAAAAGACCAACAAGACCAACGCGGCTTTCGCGATGCCCTGATTAGCTTAGGTTATACAGTCCGCACGAAACTATTAAAAGAATACTACGATGATACCTCCGGTCGATATTCCCAAAAAGCCAATTTAGATATTGAAATTGTCGTGGATATGTTTAATACGGTGGATCAGTACGACCGGGTGATTCTCTTTAGTGGCGATGGAGATTTTGAACGGGCTATAGAACTTTTGCGGTCTAAAAATACTCATATCACGGTAGTTTCTACGGAAGGAATGATTGCCAGAGAACTGAGAAATGCCACCGATCGCTATATTGACCTGAATGATATTCGCGACCATATTGAAAAAATTGACTATTAAGCGGGGGATGGCCAAATCGTGACTTGACTTCTTGAGTAAGTATTTCCGCAGATGCGGCAATTCTTCAGGCAGAGTTGAGATTTCTGGTGGCGAATCCCTGGAAACCAAATTTTTTGACAATTATTGACATTTTGGCGGGCTATGATGCCTTTGATCGGCAAATGAGTCCAGTAAAAAGGAGACAATTCACTCCAAAACGCGCAAAAATAAAAGAAGAGAAAGGATTAATTCAGGCTGAGTGACAACTATGAGCAACCAACCAGAACGGATTATTATTTTTGATACCACTCTCCGGGACGGAGAACAGTCTCCCGGCGCTAGTTTGAATCTGGAGGAAAAGCTGACGATCGCCCGTCAGTTAGCCAGACTTGGGGTGGATATTATTGAAGCGGGCTTTCCCTACGCCAGTCCGGGGGATTTTGAAGCGGTGCAAAAAATCGCTCAGGTGGTGGGAGTCGAAGGGGGGCCGACGATTTGCGGTTTGGCCCGCGCTACCCGTGCGGATATTGAGGCGGCAGCGAAAGCCTTGGCCCCAGCGGTGAACAAGCGGATTCATACGTTTATCGCCACTTCCGATATCCACATGGAGTATAAGCTGAAGAAAACTCGCCCAGAAGTGGTGGCGATCGCCTCTGAAATGGTGGCATTCGCCAAATCTTTCGTAGATGATGTGGAATTTTCCCCGGAAGATGCCGGACGGTCTGACCCAGAATTTCTTTATGAAGTCTTGACCGCTGCGATCGCTGCTGGGGCGACCACCATCAATATCCCAGATACCGTCGGCTACACCACCCCCGCAGAATTTGGCAGACTCATTCGGGGCATCAAAGAAAATGTCCCCAACATCGACCAAGCCATTATTTCCGTACACGGTCACAATGACTTGGGGTTAGCGGTGGCCAACTTCCTCTCTGCGGTGGAAAATGGGGCGCGTCAATTGGAATGTACCATTAACGGCATTGGGGAACGGGCGGGAAATGCCGCCTTGGAAGAACTGGTGATGGCTTTGCACGTTCGTCGCCAGTATTACAACCCCTTCCTCGGTCGTCCCCCAGAGTCCGAAGCCCCATTGACCAATATTAATACCAAGGAAATTTACAAAACTTCTCGCTTGGTTTCCAGCCTCACGGGAATGTTTGTTCAACCGAATAAAGCTATTGTCGGGGCAAATGCGTTTGCCCACCAGTCCGGCATTCACCAAGATGGGGTACTCAAGCATAAGCTCACTTATGAGATTATGGATGCTGAGTCCATTGGTTTGACCGATAATCAAATTGTCCTCGGTAAACTCTCTGGTCGTCATGCTTTTTCCACTCGCTTGAAAGAGTTAGGATTTGAGCTTTCCGAAACCGAACTGAATCAAGCATTTGTTAAGTTCAAGGAAGTGGCGGATAAGAAAAAAGAAGTCACGGAATGGGATCTCGAATCGATTGTTAATGCAGAGATTCAGCAACCCCCAGAACTTTTCCGTTTAGAGTTGGTGCAAGTTTCTTGTGGCAATAATTCCCGACCCACCGCTACGGTGACGTTGCGGACCCCCACGGGAGAAGAATTGACCGATGCGGCGATCGGGACAGGGCCTGTGGATGCGGTTTATAAAGCGATTAACCGGGTGGTGAATGTGCCCAACCAGTTAATTGAGTTCTCGGTGCAGTCGGTGACTGCGGGGATTGATGCGTTAGGGGAAGTGACCATTCGCTTGAAACATGGCGATCGCATTTTCTCCGGTCATTCCGCCAATACCGATATTATTGTCGCCTCCGCTCATGCCTATATTAATGCCCTGAACCGGCTTTATGCATCATTGCAGAAAAACCCGGAACCCACCCCGGCAGCGGTGAGTCAAGTGTAATTGCCCTGGAAAAAATCCATCCGGTTTCTAGTTAGAAAAATTAACAATTAATTCAGGATTATTCGGTGGGCATTCGCTCACCTTTTTTTTGCCAGTTTGCCAGAATTGTCTATTGGTGATTTTATTGCGGATTAAATCGGTAAGTCAATCGGTGAGTCAGTGAAATTAATCCGCCAAAAATCCGCCAAGAAAAAACAAGAACCGAAACATAACCGGAATATAACAGGAATATAACAGGAAAAAAAATATGAATAATTTTTGTTTGCGGACGTTGCTGTTGAGTGCCGCCCTTTTAACTTCAGTTTCCGTCGGTTTTACCTGGGCTGTAAGCGAAGCTATGCCCAAAGTTATCGCTGCTGAGGGGCAAAAATCCGCTACCTCAGAGATCAGTCAGACACAAACCAATGTGGCTCAGATCATTCAACCGAGTGATTGGGCCTATCAAGCCCTAAAATCTTTGAGCGATCGCTATGGTTGTCCCGTAGATCATCCCGATAGCATTCTCTTAGACAATCAAACTCCTTTAACTCGAAATCAATATATTCTCGCCTTACAAACTTGCTTGCCCACCATCTTAAATCACCCGGCAATTACCCCAGAAGATTTAACCACCTTAGAACAGTTACGCAAAGACTTCCCGGAAGCCTTTGTCTCTGCTGAAGTTGCGCCAGCGCCACCGCCACCGCCCCAACCCAGCCTTACCCCTCGTCCGGTCGGTGGTGCCACCAGAGGCGTCCCGCTACGAGATGAACCCCTGTATGATAGTAGCAGTGACGGTTATGGCGCCTTGGACAGAAGTTCCCGCCCCCCCGCTTCGGGAGGAGTCACTACAGAATCAGAAGCATCAGAGGAATATAATCGTGAGGGATATAACCCGATTGATGAAAATCAATTTCTCCGAGCAATTAACAGTCCCTTATCAACATTTGCCATTGATGTAGATGGGGCATCTTATAGTAATGTCCGTCGGTTTATCAATAATAACCAATTGCCCCCGAAAGATGCGGTCAGAATTGAAGAATTTCTTAACTATTTTACTTACGATTATCCCGAACCTCAAGGCGATCGCCCGTTTTCTCTGACCACGGAAATTTCTCAAGCCCCTTGGAATCCTCAACATAAATTAGTTCACATTGGACTCCAAGGACAACGCATTGAGGCGGACAACTTACCCCCAAGTAATTTGGTATTTTTGCTGGATGTTTCCGGTTCGATGGATTCACCGGATAAATTACCTTTACTCAAATCAGCTTTACGGTTATTAGTCAACGAATTGAGAGAAACCGACCGAGTTTCTATTGTGGTTTATGCCGGTTCCGCTGGTTTAGTTTTGCCCCCAACTCCGGGAAGTCAAAAAGATAAAATATTAGATGCGATCGCCTCCCTAAATGCTGGCGGATCTACTGCCGGTGGGGAAGGAATTAAACTCGCTTATGAAGTCGCCCGCCAAAACTTTATGCGATCGGGAAATAACCGGGTTATTCTCGCCACCGACGGCGATTTTAACGTGGGAATTTCCAGTGATGCGGAATTAATTCGCCTAATTGAAGACTATCGCGATCGCGACGTATTCTTAAGCGTCCTCGGATTTGGCACCGGCAACTTACAAGATGCCAAAATGGAACAACTGGCAAATCGGGGCAATGGCAACTATGCCTATATTGATAACATCTTAGAAGCCAAAAAAGTGCTCGTCAATGAAATTGGCGGCACCCTTTTAACCATTGCCAAAGATGTCAAAATCCAAGTAGAATTTAATCCGGCAAAAGTCCAAGCTTATCGTCTAATTGGTTATGAAAATCGCCTCTTACAGGCGGAAGATTTTAACAACGATCAAAAAGATGCCGGTGAACTCGGTGCCGGACATTCGGTGACAGCCTTGTATGAAATTATTCCCGTTGGCGTCAACAGTTCCTTTGATTTACCGGAAGTTGACCCATTAAGATATCAGCCAAACACCGAGGAATTTTCTGGCAATAATTCTGATGAGTTAATGTTAATTAAACTGCGCTATAAGCAACCAACCGGGGACACATCGGAACTAATTTCCCAGCCTTTAATTGACCGGGAAATATCCCTAGAAAATACCTCAAATAACTTCAGATTTGCCGCAGCGGTGGCGGAATTTGGCATGATTTTACGGGAATCTAAATATCAAGGTTCCGCCAATTTATCCCAAGTGGTAAACTTAGCCCGTCAATCCCAAGGAGAAGATGCAGCAGGCGATCGGGCAGAGTTTATCCGTTTGGTAGAAGCCTGCAAAACGCTCTTAACTTCTCCAGAAAATGACCGATAAAAATAACGGTAAAAATAGATGATTAATCGTTAAGTTCATTCCCCTAGGGATGCTGGGGGGCGATCGGTTGCAGAATAGAGCAGAATATACATGAATATTATATAATTTTCTGCATATTATGCCACATAATTTGCGATCGCCTACCCTAACCTTTCTAATGGTGCGTCTAGGCTGGAATAGAGATTAACTTTTTATCCCAAACTTATCTACCAGCAAACACGCACCCTACATTTTGCTACATTTTGCTACATTTTGCTACATTTTGCTCTGTGTCTCTCTGTGTCTCTGTGGGTAAAATTCTCAGCAACCTTCGTAATGGTGCGTCTAGGCTGGAATAGGGGTTAATTGTTTATCCCAAACTTATCTACCAGCAAACACGCACCCTAAATTTTGCTACATTTTGCTACATTTTGCTACATTTTGCTACTCTTTTACAGACCTCTGTATCTCAGCAAAAAATTCTCCGTAAAGACCAGGGATTACAAAAGTTTTCTGATATTCGCTTTGTACTGTTCGGAACTCAAACCATTCCCCATGTTGGGGTTAATTTGGGCTTGTTGGAGCAATTGCTCAAGGTTAGCAATGCGATCTTCTGTGTGGGGGTGGGTTCTTAAGATAGTGGGCATAGAATTGCCACCGGCACTGAGTAGTTTTTGGAAGAATCCAATCATTCCTGAAGGGGCGTAACCACTACGAACAATGGTGGCTAAACCGTCTTGATCCGCTTCATATTCGTCGCGGCGACTTTTTGGCAAATTTAACCCCACTTCAACCCCAACGGCAACTAATACATTGTTATCCACTCCAGCGGCATCGGCAAGTCCCCCAGCAATAATGCGTTGGCGCATTTGTTTGAGGGCGTGTTTGTTAGTAATGTGGGCAATTTCATGGGCCATAACTCCAGCGACTTGCGCTTCGTTGTCAGCGGCTTTTAATAGTCCAGTGTTAACGTAGACAAAGCCCCCAGCGGTGGCAAAAGCGTTGATACTGTTGTCTCTAACGACTTGAAAGGTGTAGGGCAGGTTAGGCCGATCGCTGCTAGGGACTAACCGCTGACCAATTTGTTGCACATAGTTGTTAATTTCTGGGTCGTTGTATAGTTCCACCTGCTTGAGGATTTCATTATTGATTTGTTTGCCCAGTTCCACTTCTTGATTGTCGGAAAGACTGGTTAACTGGATGACTTGAATTCCCGGAAGAATCAGATCCCGCCAGTTAAAGGCAGAGGAAAGAGTTGGGTTGCCGCCGATTAAACCTAATGCGACAAACAGAGAAATTAACGGATAATACAAAGGTCGCCGAGAGCGACGGGATCCGGTAATCGAAAATGATTTAAGTTTAAACATAGTAAGTGTGAAGAACGAATCATCTTAAAAAGGACGTTTTGGGGGCTCATTGGCCGACTCTGCTAGATCGCACCCTGGGAATTTTCCGTTTGATTTCGGACTGGCGGCTGAACCCTCAATGTAGCTTGGGGATTACTGAAAACAACCGCATAAATAGCCGCCTAAGTCTTAGATTTCTCTAAGTCCTGGTAGATGAATGACCGCGATCGCCCTCTTATTTATGCCCCCTTATTTATATTTTAGTCTGGGCGATTGGAGAAAGAAGACTTGTCAGTGTTACTGACGTAGTTTCCAGGGGTGATGTTGCCAAGAATCTCCAAACACAAGACATTGGTCAGTCCAGACATCGAGCGAAATATAAATAAAATAGTTATTTGTCATTTGTTATTTGATTTCTGTTATTGGTTATTTGTTTTCTGACTCATTGTCCATTTTCCATTTTATCTATCCGTTACCGACTACCTAGAAGCGGCTTATCGATGCAAAAACTTGACAAAATATATATAATGCTATGTGAAAAGCCAAAAAGCTTCTTGAAATAGCCCCCGTTAAACTGGAATGGCTAAACTGAAAAATACATAATCTTAACTCTTATGACAACTAGACTTTTAAACAATCGCTATCAAATTATTTCAGCCCTAGGCAGCGGCGGGTTTGGTGAGACTTTTTTGGCAGAAGATACCCAAATGCCTTCGCGCCGTCGTTGCGTGATTAAACAACTCAAACCTGTTACGGGCGATCCCCAAACTTATCAACTGATTAAAGAACGCTTTGGCCGCGAAGCCGCTGTTTTAGAACAGTTAGGGGAGAAACACAATCAAATTCCCAAATTATATGCTTATTTTGAACTTAACGGAGAATTTTATTTAGTTCAAGAATGGATTTCTGGGGAAACTATCACCAATAAAATGCAAAAATCCGGTCAATTTAGCGATTGCCAAGTCCGAGATTTACTCACCAGTTTACTGCCAGTCTTAGATTTTGTCCACAACCAAAAAATGCTCCATCGAGATATTAAACCGGATAACATTATTTTTCGCCAAATTGATGGTTTGCCGGTCTTAATTGACTTCGGGGCAGTGAAAGAAACAATGAACACGGTGGTGACAAGTTCTGGGGGCGGCGTTCCTTCCATTGCTATTGGTACACCCGGATTTATGCCCGCCGAACAAGCGGCGGGAAGACCCGTTTATTCTAGTGATTTATATGCCTTGGGAATGACGGGCATTTATTTATTAACTGGCAAAATGCCCCAAGAGTTAGAAACCGACTCCAGAACTGGACAACTTCTTTGGCGGAATTATGCCCCGCAAGTGAGTCCAAATTTAGCCTTGGTACTGGATCGGGCGATTAGATTTAATCCCGGCGATCGCTACCACAGCGCATCAGAAATGCTCAACGCTTTGCAGCCACAAAATCAAGGAAATGTGGCATCGAATATGGCGACCGTGGCCGTGTCCCCAAGATATTCTTATGCGGGTAATTCTCAAACAACTACGACCAACTTAAGTCAATCATCCAAAGCACTTTGGCTGCCGATCGCCTTTGTGATAGTGATAATTTTTAGTGCCACATTTGCCGGAAGTTTTGCCATCATGCAAAACCGAAAAGCCTCTGTTTCTAGCTCTTCCTCTGACTCCAATAATCAGCCAACCGTCACCGATAATTCCCGATGGTCAGATAACCCTAATTCTACAGGCGATCGCGAATCAAATTCCCCAGAAAGTAACCCGACTTCAGTCTATCCTGATGCCACTGCATCAACCAACAACACATCACCGCAACCGACTCAATCCTCACCCCCAGAAACCACACCAGAAATTGCCAATATTCCCCCAACCCCTGAGAAAAATCCTACCGTAGCAACCCAGCCCCAAACTCAGCCGGAAACCTCAAATATTCCCCCAAATCCTGAAAAAATTCCCCCCGCAGAAACCCAACCGGAAACCCAACTAGAAATTCCAAATGACTCATCTAAAACTGAGGCAAATCAGCCATCCGAACCCATCGCCAAACCTTCCCGGTCTGAAGCAATTAGAAATTACTATAACCTGATTAATCAACGGCAATATTCTGCTACTTGGGATCAGCTTTCTCCCAACTTTAAAGCCACTAAATCAGGCAGCTATCAAGATTACCAGGGTTGGTGGAACCAGGTAAACAAAGTAGAAGTTGCTAAAACTAATGTGAGGGAAGTTAATGAAGATACTGCCTTAGTAAATACTGAGTTAACTTACTATATGAAAGATGGCAGAGTTTCCCCAGAAAGGTTAGAAATTTTGCTGATTTGGGATGCCGATAGTCAGCAATGGCTGATTGACGAAACTCGTCGATATTAAATTATTAGTAGGGGCTATTAGCAGGGGCGCTACGTCCAAGCGCCCCTAACGGTTCGCGAACCGCCCCTACAGGATCTTCTCTACATGATCTGGTGGGTTAGTATCCCTTGTGCGATCGAGCAAATTGTATCAACCTTACTGGAAATGACTAGATTCTTTAATTCATTTTTTTTGAATTTGCCAAAGGGGAAAGATTTGGGCAGGATTTAAGTTGACCCCAGTGATGCCTTTTTGGGCAAAAGCATAATCTTTATTTTGGAATAAGGGAATATAAGGAATATCTTCAGCGGTTAACTCTTGAATTTGAGCAAATAGTTGTTCCCGCTTTTGGGGATTTAGTTCTTGCCGCTGTTGATTGATTAGTTGATTGGCGCGATCGCTATAATAAAATGACCCTTGGGATTGACTAGCCCCATTATCACATCCTGTACTGGGAGAACCTTGAACGCAACTCAAAAACGGATGGGTAAAATTGTCGGGATCTAGAAAGTCGGGAATCCAGGTATATAAGACCGTTTGATAAATTCCTTTATCCAAGTTAGCGGTATAAGTAGTAAACTCAACGCTTTGGGGTTGCAGTTCTAAAAGTCCATCTAATTTTTGTTGGGCGATCGCTTTTAAAGCCGTAGCCACCGCATTTCTAACCGGGGAACTAGACGGATACCAAACTTCGATTTTTAACGGATTTTCTCGACTATATCCCGCCTGTTTTAACCAGTCTTTAGCGGTGGCTAAACTATCCCCTTGATTAACTTGATTAAACTTGGCAAACACAGGTTGATAAACGGAAAAGGTACTGGGAATTAAACTATAAAGGGGTTCCGCTTGACCCTGGCTGACTCGTTCAATTAACAGGTTGCGATCCACCAGAGACGCTAAAATTTTCCTAAATTCTGGATTATTTAACGGAGATTGACGAATATTCAGCATCCAATATGTAACCGAATTTCCCTCGGTAGAAAGCACTTGCCATTTTTGTTTTTCTGCCTGGTTTTCTAGACTTCTAATTTGATTAGGGTCGAGAACTTCATAAGCGACATCCACCGCACCCGTCGTAAAAGCATTATATAAGTTGACAGAATTAGATAACCTTTGAATATATACCCCTTGATTGGCGGGTTTTTCTCCCCAATAGTCGGAGAAAATATCTAACTTTAAGGAATCAGTGCCATAAGTAGCTAATTGATAGCGACCAGTCCCCACAAAAGTATCGGGTTTAAATTGACCAGGGCCAATTTGATAATAGGTTGGGGATACGGCACAAGTCCCCGCAAATGTTAATAAAGCAGTAAAGGCAGCAAAGGGTTGTTTCAGGGTAATCGTAATTTCATATTCTCCCGTAGCGGTGATGGATTTTACTACGTCAGAAAGTAAAAAAGAAGGTTGCCCTTGATTTTCTATAAATCGGCGCAGGGAAAATACCATTGCCGCAGCATTAAACGGGGTGCGATCGTGAAAAATCACCCCTTGACGGAGGGGTATTGTATAAGTTAATCCATCGGCACTAATTTTCGGCAGTTCCGTGGCTAATTGGGGGATAATTTCTGATTTTTCGTTGTAGCGATAAAGCGGATCGCCTAAGCTATTCAGTAAATAACCAGCGGTTAAATCATAAGCATCAGCGGGGTCAATGGTGCGTAATTTGGCCGTCGTCCCCAACGAGATGCGATCGCCTCCCAAATTGCCAGAATTGCCAGAATTGCCAGAATTGCCAGAATTATCCGCTGAATTTTGGAATCCCTGCCCACAACTGACAGTTAAAAGTAAGCAGAGAGCAAATAAGCCAAAAAGACGTTGCCAATGGATCATATAGATAATAGATTAAACTCCGTTTTAACCTGAAAAAAACCGGGTTTTTGCCTTAACTTTAGTATTATGGCAAAATTATGGCAAAAACGGAAGAAACCGGGTTTTTAGGCTGGGTTTCTCACCAAAAACCCGGTTTCACAAACTCCCCAGTAAGCAAACCCATTAAGTAAAATAAGGGCATTGAAAACGACTTGACATTAAATCAATCAAATCATCGCTTGTTCAATTTTCCCTTGATTCAAACCACGACCAATAAAAACTAAGCGAGTTTGCCGAGGTTCAGTGGGTTGCCAGGGGCGATCGTAAAAATAATCAAACCGCTGTCCCACACCCTGCAACACTAAACGCATGGCTTTATTTGGCACCGCCACAAATCCTTTAATGCGATAAATTTCTTCCGATGCCACCAGGGAAGCAAGACGCTTGACTAAACTGGCTGGTTCAAACCCTTTATCGAGCAGAATATGAACTGAATTAATATCATCATCATGTTCGTGATCTTCTTCCGTATCATGGTGACTCGGACGACTGTCTAAGTTATCTTCTACTGCCGCATTAAATCCTAATAGTAATTCAGGGGGAATATTGCCACTGTCACAGGGGACAATTTTCACCCCCTCTCGCACTTGCGATCGCAACCAACTGCTCACATTCTGTTGCGTTTGGCTATCCACTAAATCAACTTTAGTTAAAAGTACCAAATCGGCACAATTTAGTTGGTCTTCAAACAGTTCAGAAATCGGTGTTTCATGCTCTAAATTTGGGTCAGCTTGGCGTTGGGCTTCTAAGGCTTCAAGATCCCCAACAATTTGGCCTTTGGCCAAAGCTTCACAGTCTACCACTGTCACCACTCCATCCACCGTGGAATGGTTGCGAATTTCCGGCCAGCGGAAGGCTTGAACCAGGGGTTTAGGTAGTGCTAATCCCGACGTTTCAATCACCATACAATCGAGTTGATCTCGCCGCTTTAAAATTTCCTGCATCGTCGGCAAAAATTCTTCTTGGACTGTGCAGCATAAGCAACCATTTGTTAGTTCCACAATATTCGGGTTGACGGCAACAGCCTCATTTTCATCGTCACAAACTTGACACGATTGCAGCAGGTCTCCATCAATACCCACTTCGCCAAATTCATTGACTAAAACCGCAATGCGGCGGCCTTGGTTATTTTGCAAGAGATGCCGAATGGTAGTGGTTTTTCCTGAACCTAAAAATCCGGTGATAACTGTGACAGGTATTTTGTGCATGGGTTACTTTCTTGAGTCTATTGAGTCTATAATTTGGGAATTTTTGAGAATAGATGATTTTTTCCTGCTTAAATCTTTCCTGCTTAAATCTAGGAAAATTCTGTCAGCTTTCTCGCTGCTAAAAATAGTCCGAATTTAAGCAGTGACAGACAATGGGGATAACAATGGGGATAAAGGAGGAATACGGGCGATCGCGCCTTTTTTCATGGGTTCTGGGCGTTCTGACCAAGCCAACAACCCATCAGCTTTGGCAAAATATTGACCAGCACAATCTAAAACTGCCGCCGCAGTTTCCGGTAAACTGGCTTCATCCGCACTCAAATCACCAAACAGATAAGTATATTTTCCCGGCGACGCCAAGGAAATCACACAAGAACGACTACAAGCACTCATACAAGCCACAGGTTCAAGAGATATCTTTTCTCGTAAATCCCAAGTTTCATGTAATTGGGACAATTGATCCAGCAGTTTTTCTCCACCGCTGACGCCAACTTTTTTGCCGTCTTGCCAAACACTGGCGCAAGTGGTGCAAACAAATAAACAATGTTTTGTCATAGATTTAGGTTGAGTTTTCAGAACAATTAATTTAACCAATAGCCCAGGTTAAACTAGCCCACAATTAATCTTGTGGATCGCCTGGATGGGGCAGCGATTTTCTTGGCATTTTCTTGCCATTTTCTTTGCATTTCTTTTTGCAGCGTGGGATTATTGTTCGCGATCGCCCTTAGTAGAATCGCCTTACCCATTTTGACAATTTTAATTCTGAAAATTCTACATTCTCGATCATCCGTACCTCGCAGATGAAAATAAAAGATCGTTAGTTGACAACACCAGCAAGCGGGTATTCTGACTCAGAGACGCATAGTCTCATCACAGTTGCGGGACAGCGCCGGACTTACACCGAACTTTCCCCCTGACGTTTGGTGGCTGATCCCCACCAAAACTCACTGGTTAATCAGATTTTACCTGAAAGTTTGCACATTTGATCCAAGCATCCCGTAAAAAGGTCGCCGGGAATGAGGGGTTAGTCCTCCATTCCCGGCGACCTGAATTCAAGTTGGCCAAATATTCCCGGAGACCGGAGAAATTTCCGGATAAATTCCCGGATAAATTCCCGGATAAATTAAGTTCTGAAAAGAAAATATTCCAGCGGTCTAAAAGCTATCATGGTCGGAAGTTCCATCCACTGAAGTTTGGCCAATTCCTAATTGCTTTTTACTTTGTTTTAGCTGTTTCCATAATCCTTTAATTTCTTTATAGGCAACTGCTGGCGGCAGTTTCCCATTCGTATGTAAACTAGCAATGAACATGACGCGATTGGCAAATTCTTGTAAGTTGGCATTAAATACAAGATTTTCCGGTTTAACTTGACCATAGTAACGACTACGAGGCTCAATGAAATCAAAACGATTGGTCATAATTCACTCTCAATTTTGTTTACTAAATTTTTATGGAAAAAACTTAGAGAAAATTATTAAATATTCTCTAAAATTTTTAAGCATCAAAAACTTACCGCTATTTATCAGCGATAGATTTATAAATCTAAATCAAAATCGTTTCTTTGATAAATAACGTTATGTCTATCGATAAAAATTATCATAACCCTAAAAACCTCTTACTAATTATCAATTAAGCCCAGCCAAACACATTTGTCTCTGATTGCCTGAATTACATTAAATCATCGATATACCTGAGCTTTTATGCAGCAAAAGAATGAGGGATATTTTCCCTCTTGGGTTTTATTAGACTTCTTGGATCATAAAAAATTGCTATCCCTCGATCGCCCTTAAGTAGGGGAGAGTTTTAGATTCATGCCAAAATTGTCTATTTACTTTTACTGACTCATTTCATTTAATGATAACCGATCGCAATCAACTTTGCCAAGTGTTATGGTTATCCGATTAAGATTGCCTTAGCGCTGCCCCGCTTCAAATCTCCGATCCGATAGGGTTTTTCTATCTAGATCACATATTGCTGTAGCCATTGATACAAATACTTCATGGGCAAATTTGCAGATGATTAAATTTGTGAGTCAAACCGTGTTTCCACTTGTCAGTATATTTCCATAAGACTTGGTAGTAGAATAGTGTGATATACTTACTTGCCTCTAGATTGTCCGGTTAAATCTCATTAAATCTCAATTTAAGGATTAAACATTTCCGATTCTCCGATACACCTAGATGCTGAACTAATATTTGCCAACAAGTCTTGTTTGGGCGTAGGGTGCTTCTGGTGCGGCGGTTCGGCCCTTCGGCTGCGCTCAGGACAGGCTTCGCTCAACGACCGGGGGTGCGGGGGCGCAGGGGCGCGGGGGAAAGTGAAAAGTTAAAAGTTAAAAGTTAAAAGTTAAAAGTTAAAAGTTATGCATAAGTATCACTATTCACTATTCACTATTCACTATTCACTATTCACTCTCCCCTCATCCCCTCATCCCCCCTGCCGACGGCGGTCTCCCCTGCCCCCCTGCCCCTGAAGCCCCTCAAATGGTTGATAAGTTCCCCCTAGGGCTTCTACAACCGTGCGAGTATTAGACACCATCATTTTTATATAAGAATCTCCCTCACTCCCCGGAGCACCAATTGAATCAGAATAAAGTTCTTGGGAGGCTAATTTAACTTGGGCTTCTTGGGCGACGGTTTGAATTAAACTCGGATTAATAGTCGTTTCGGCAAAAATTGCTGGAACCCCAGTTTTTTTGATTTTTTCTACTAACTCACTCTGGGTTTTGGCGCTGGGTTTTTCTTCGGTACTGACACCAATTAAAGTCCCGACAACTTCTAGTCCATAAGCTGCGGTATAGTATTGAAAAGCATCGTGAGTGGTGACGAGTTTTCGCTTGTCTGGGGGAATGGTGGCGATTTGTTGAGCAATCCAGGTATCTAACTGTTGCAATTCCGCCGTGAGTTGGGCGGCATTTGCTGTAAAAATATCCGCATCTTCCGGGGAAATTTCAATTAATGCATCGCGAATTCCATTCACCATCGCGATCGCATTGGCAACATCCCCCCAAACATGAGGATCCGGAACTTTTTGCCCTTCATATTTCATATCCAGAGGTTTTACCAGTTCTCCCACCGCTAACTTTTTGGCATTCACCCCAGCGGCATTGATCATTCTAATCAAACCCGGTTCTAAGTTATAGCCATTGTAGAGAATTAATTCCGCTGTTTCTAATGCTTTGATATCTGCGGGTACGGGTTCGTAGGTATGAGGATCCGCACCAGGGTCTAATATGCCGATCAGATTAATTTCCTCTCCAGCAAGTTCAGCAGTCAAGTCCGTGAGAATGGTACTGGTGGAGACAATCTGCGGTCGATTCCGCAAAGCGGATCGCGAAAGCGAATCGCCACTCCCAGGATCTGGGCGGATCTCCGCTGCGGTACAGCCAATCAATGCGGCGAATAGTAACCCAATCCCTAGGGTGTTGGTGTATAAGGTAGCGCGAGTTCCGAAACGTCGGTCTTTTGAGGCATCGCCTCCTTGATGAGTGCTTACTTTCATAAATCTTTAAACTGTTTCATATTTCTTTCATTTTTGTATTGTATGATATTTTCATAATCCTTTCATTTTTCAGATTGTATTGCTCTCAAAGCAGCCAAAGCCAGAACAGGAGGCCACGATGACTACGATCCAGTTTCCCCTAAATGCCGACATCAATCGCCGCGAAATTCCTAGCATTACGGTGAGTCATTTAACCGTTGCCTATCGGCAAGTGCAAGCCTTGGTGGATGTGAACTGCGCGATCGCTCGTGGGCGACTGACCGGCATTATTGGGCCGAATGGGGCGGGCAAAAGTACCTTGATCAAAGCCATGCTGGGATTAGTTCCCACCGTTGTTTCCGGGGAAAATTGTGGCATCGTCCTTTATGAAGGCAAACCCTTGGTGAACCAACGGGAAAAGGTGGCTTATGTACCGCAGCGATCGCAGATTGATTGGACATTTCCCGCGACAGTCTGGGATGTGGTGATGATGGGACGGGTGCAGAAAACCGGCTGGTTTCGTCCTTTTTCCTCCGTCAGTCGTCGTCTAGGGGCTGAGGCTTTAGCCAGAGTGGGCATGAGTGATTATCGCGATCGCAAAATCGGCGAACTCTCTGGAGGACAACAACAGCGGGTGTTTTTAGCCCGTTCCTTAGCCCAAGAAGCGGATATTTACTGTTTTGATGAGCCCTTTGTAGGCATTGACCAAAAAACCCAAGATATTATTTTCGATATTTTTCACGAACTAGCCGACCGGGGCAAAACCGTCGTAGTCGTGAACCATGATTTAGGCAATTCGATTCAGAATTTTGATGATTTGATTTTATTAAATCGGCAGGTAATCGCCTGTGGGTCGCGCGAACAAGTGCTCAAGGCAGAAAATTTATATCAAGCTTATGGCGGAAAAGTTGTATTTTTTAATAGTGAAGCCGCATAGTATTAGGGTGGGCAAAATTTGCCAGCAACGAAGCGGCTGGCAAATATATCTGTAGGGGCGAAGCAT
>NZ_LIUQ01000014.1:94226-128699 GCF_001276715.1 Planktothricoides sp. SR001
TATTGCCCGCAATGCTTCGCCCCTACCAAACAGGAATCCTCCTATTTGATATCATTATTTGAGATAATTATTGATTGAGTCAATATCGATTTTTTATGTGGGAACTATTAAGCGAACCTTTACAATATGCTTTTATGCAGCGATCGCTGGCGATCGCGATTTTAGTGGGTTTAATTTGTGCGGTTGTCGGTAGCTATTTAATGGTGCAACGGTTAGCCTTACTCGGTGATGCTATTAGTCACTCCGTACTCCCAGGATTAGCGATCGCCTTTCTTCTCGGTGGCAATATTTTTATCGGCGCCTTTATTGCCGGGGTGCTAAGTACGGTCATTATTGCCTGGATTCATACACGATCGCCCATCAAAGAAGACGCGGCGATGGGCATAGTTTTGTCGGGATTTTTTGCCCTGGGAATTACTCTGATTACGGCGATCCAAAAACAGAATAAAATTGACCTCAACCATTTTTTATTTGGCAATATTTTAGGAGTCACTGCTGACGAAGTCCGCGATACTGCCATCATCACCATTGTAGTTTTATTAGTCGTGATTTTTCTCTACAAAGAACTCTTATTTTACACCTTCGATCCATTGGGGGCTGAATCCGCCGGATTGCCCGTCAATCTACTCAACTTTGGTCTAATGGTGCTGATTGCTTTAACCGTAGTTGCCAGCATGAAAACCGTCGGCGTTATCCTAGTTTTATCATTACTCATTACTCCGGCTGCCACCGCTTATTTATTAGTCAAACAACTGCATCAAGTAATGATTTTAGGAGCAGTCATTGGCATTATTTCCAGTATCAGTGGAATGTACCTGAGTTATTACTTGAATCTCCCCTCTGGGCCAGCCATTGTATTAGTAGCTTCTAGTTTCTTTATCTTATCTTTATTCTTTAGTCCCCGTCACGGCATTTTCACTCACCGTCAAACAAATCCTAGGGAATTTGCCATCTGGAGAGAAATCAAAAATTTTTGGAAATAAGTCCCCCGATCTCCCTTCCCCTCTTGGACGTAGCAACACTAATCTTTTAAGCCGCAAGCATTGCGGGCGCAAGTAGGGGCGATCCGATCCGCGATCCCCGCGCCCCTACATGACATAACGATTTTTCCTACAGGGGTTTTCACGCCCTACAAGATCGGCTCTTTGGATCCACTTCATCCCCGATTCACTTGACACTTTTTCGCAACTACCTTGATTTAACTTTATTTAAACTTATTGAAAAATATTACCGATAACTGAGGGCGGTTGAAAGCCGAATCGATATGTAACTTCACCAACCCCGAAGCGGTGGGTCGGGTCGATCGCCCATCGATCGCTTGCTAAAACCCTGATAAAACAAAGCTTTTACGCTTATTTGGGGACGCTGGGCAGGTCAGCGATCGCCGTTTATCTGAGCCAAAAGGCGATCGGGGCAGAGCATAATCGCCAAAATCTTAACAAAACTTAATAAATTTTTATTGATAAAGATTGTAGACTAAAGTGACTTATTAATAAAAATAGTCAATAAGCTTTTGTCTGCTTGAATTGATTAACCCATTCTGTAACCCATCTTGTAACCCATGCAAACTTACGACAATCCAACGGTGAAATATGACTGGTGGGCTGGTAACGCCCGGTTCGCCGACAAAAGCGGCTTATTCATTGCCGCTCACGTTGCCCAAGCGGCGCTGATTACCTTCTGGGCGGGTGCATTTACCTTGTTTGAAATTTCCTGGTTTGACCCCACCCTACCCATGAGCGAAC
Source organism: Planktothricoides sp. SR001 (assembly GCF_001276715.1). GTDB lineage: Bacteria > Cyanobacteriota > Cyanobacteriia > Cyanobacteriales > Laspinemataceae > Planktothricoides > Planktothricoides raciborskii. The sequence goes on from NZ_LIUQ01000014.1 coordinate 95,972, forward strand.
AAGGACTAATATTGCTTCCCCACCTAGCAACCCTGGGTCTGGGTGTTGGGGATGGCGGCAAAATCGTGGACACCTACCCCTACTTTGTCGGAGGTACAGTTCACCTGATTTCCTCAGCGGTACTCGGTGCGGGGGCCTTGTTTCACATTCTCAAAGCACCCGAAGACCTGAAAACTGCCTCCGGTCAAGCCAAAAAGTTTCACTTTGACTGGAACGATCCCAAACAATTGGGGCTGATTTTGGGGCATCATTTACTGTTTTTAGGCATGGGCGCTTTATTGTTAGTAGCCAAAGCCATGTATTGGGACGGACTTTATGATGCGGCAACTCAAACCCTGCGCGTGGTGACAGAACCAACTCTCAATCCATTTGTGATTTATGGCTATCAAACTCACTTTGCCAGTATTGATAATTTAGAAGACCTGGTGGGCGGTCACATTTATGTAGGCGTGATGCTCATTGGTGGGGGAATTTGGCATATCTTAGTTCCGCCAATGGGCAAAGAAAGTCTTAACTTTCTCCGGGGAAGCAATTCTTTCTTACTCATTAGGTGGCATTGCCTTAGCTGGTTTTGTAGCCGCTTATTTCTGTGCCGTTAATACCCTCGCCTATCCGGTGGAATTTTACGGTCCAGTGTTAGAAGTAAAAATGGGAATTACTCCCTATTTTGCCGATACGGTTAACTTACCTTTGGGCGAACATACTCCTCGTGCATGGTTAGCCAACGCTCACTTTTTCCTCGCATTTTTCTTCTTGCAAGGACATTTGTGGCACGCTATCAGAGCAATGGGGTTTGATTTCAAGCGAGTAGAAAAAGCTTTGAATTCTGTGGAAGTTTAATTCTTAGGAATTACATGATTCCAGCAACCCGGTTGATTGGGTAGCTATGGATGCCAGCCATAAGTTTCCTAAATTTTCCTAGAGTTTCCTAGATACAAAACCGGGTTTTCTCAACCGCTCCTCACACTATTTTTAGTTATGAACTGTCCTTGTTGTTCGGGAAAAGTCCTCCGGCATATCGGTCGCAATGGTTTGTACTGGTATTGCCCAAGTTGTCGCCAAACTATGCCAGTTTCCGAAGAAGTTAATCGGCTGTTTTTGCAGCCGGAGGTTTGCTCAAAATCAAGTCCTCAAGTTTATATGTTCTGATGAAGCCAAGATTATCGCTGCAAGCGATTGAACAATGACAGAAATAAAAGCACCGATTCTAGACGTAGGTAAAATGAGCATTTTTTTGCCTAAAACATATAGCTTTTAATGATTTTTTGGCCAAATTATTTAGAGATATTAGCAAAAAATACTCATAACCCTAAAGCGCTGACTAAGAAGGATTAATCTAGGAGAAAAGTATGGCAAAAGTTGGTTGATTTTATGGAACCCAAACGGGAAATACCGAAACGATCGCGGAAATGATTCACAAAGAACTGGGTGGCGATAGCGTTGTTGCTTTGCACGATATTTCTGAGGCAGAAACCAGCGATTTTGGGGATTACGATCGCATTATTATTGGCTGCCCAACTTGGAATGTGGGAGAACTTCAATCTGATTGGGAAAGCTTCTAGGATGAATTAGACAGCATTGATTTTATTGGCAAGAAAGTGGCCTATTTTGGCGCTGGCGATCAAATAGGATATGCGGATAATTTTCAAGATGCCATGGGAATTCTCGAAGAAAAAATTACCTCCCTTGGGGGGCAAACCGTGGGTTATTGGCCGACAGATGACTATGATTTTACCGAGTCGAAAGCAGTTAAAAATGGTAAGTTTGTCGGCTTGGCGATCGATGAAGATAATCAGTCAGATATGACCGGTCTCCGCGTGAAATATTGGGTGGATCGACTAAAACAAGAGTTTGGCTTGTAAAGGTTTCTGTCTTTCCTTAAAAAGACGGGGAATTGATAATTAAGGATTTACTCGGAAACCGGGTTTCCCAAAAAAACTCGGTTTCTATTCCTAGCCTGTCACAATCGAGAAAATTTATTACAAATCAAAAGGAGGTTTTCCTATGTCTTTATCACCGGATGCACTGTGGATTAATGTTAGCCCCGCGTTAGAAAAATTCAATCGCCCGCTATTAAAGCAGTTATCGGCACAAACCGCGATCGCTAAATGGGAATATAGTCAAACTCCCGACGAACCCACGTCTTTAGAAATTGCTGTAGATTTACTCCATGATTATTTAAAAGATCGCCAACAGCCAATTCATTTACTCGGACATAGTACCAGCGGACTATTAGGATTAATGTACGCCCGTCGCTATCCAGAAAAAGTGCGATCGCGTAGCGTTGCGGATGCAACATCGCTCACACTTCTCTCTGTCGGAGTGCATCCTGCGGTTGATTGGCAAGCCCATTATTACGCACAACTCCAAGTCTTGCCTTGTTCTCGGTAAATCATTTTAGCCCGAATGGTTTACAACTTATTTGGCAAGCAATCTCATGTCGTTACCAAAGAAATCATCAAAATATTAGAAAACGATCTAATGAGTTCTTTATCACCTCATAGTTTATATCAAAGATTTAGTATGTTTCCGGGCAATGCACCAGTTCCTATGTTAATTTGTGGCAGTGATAACGATTTCGTGGTTGACTCTAATTTATTGCATGGATGGCAGCCTTGGTTAAAAGAAGGCGATATTGCATCCGCAACGCTACGCGATGTTGCATCCGCAACGGTTCGCGATGTTGCATCCGCAACGGTTCGCGATGTTGCATCCGCAACGCTACGCGATGTTGCATCCGCAACGGTTCGCGATGTTGCATCCGCAACGCTACGCGATGTTGCATCCGCAACGCTACGCGATCGCATATGGTCATGTCCTGGAGGCCGTTACTTTTTTCAGTATTTCCATTCGCAACTGGTCAGCGAACAAATTACTAAATTTTGGCAATTGTCCGGTTTATTTCCTAAGCAGCGAAAAAAATATGCCATGTTAGTTAGGGAATAGTTTACGCATACATTTTGATTTATTTTGAATTTATGTTCAATTTTTAATTGCTGATTAGCGAGGAAATAACGAAGTAGGTGAACATAATTAATTGCACTTTTCGTTCCCCTGCGTAAATCTTTGGATTCCCGCATATAGGAAGGATGCATAGGAGAGAGATTCGTAGGAGAGAGAAGAGAGAATATCTTTACTAGGCATCTCTTTACTCTTTCCTCTTTTCTTCTAATCGGGTCTGTGGTGAATTTATTTCTGCCCGTAAACTTATATCTTTATGCCAATTTTTTTTCTATTTAATCGGCTTAATCGGCTAATAATTTAAGAAATTATTGCTGCAATTGCGAGATTAATTTGGGCGCAAGCATTGCGCCTCTACGGTTTTTAACCTTCACAATTTCCCAAATTAGCCCTAGCATTCCGCCGCCACATTTCGGGTTTAATCCGCCGCAAAGCCGAAGCGGGAAAACGCCGATTCCATTCGTCTTCTGATAACTCTGCCAGTTCTGCCAAAGTCGGGGCAAGATTCTCTGGATAAGGCTCAAATTCTTTCACATCTGTAGGCTGGGCAAACCGTTGATTCCAGGGACAAACATCTTGACAAATATCACAACCGGCTACCCATCCTTGTAAATTAGACTTAATTTCATCCGGTAAATCTTCTGCCCGGTTTTCAATCGTATGATAGGCAATACAACGGTTAGCATCAACCACAAAAGGCTTAACAATAGCCTGAGTAGGACAAGCTTCAAGGCAGCGATTACAAGTGCCACAATGTTGGGTATGGGCGCGATCGCCTGTTAATTTCAGATTCGTCAAAACCTCCCCCAAAAACACCCAAGATCCATACTCACGAGTAATCAAATTCCCATTTTTAGCAATCCAACCCAGACCAGCTTGTTGCGCCCAAAACTTATCAGAAATTGGCCCTGTATCCGCATAATAACGGGCTTTAATTCCGGGGGCTTGTGCCTCTAACCAAAGAGAAAAAGCTTTCAATTTTTTATCCAATACCCGATGATAATCTCTGCCCCAACCATAGCGAGAAATTTTGGCAATTTTTGGCTCGTCAGAATGTTGATATGGGGTATAATAATTTAATGCCACAGAAATCACCGATTCTACATCGGGCATCACTTGACGAATATCTTGGCGTTTGGGATTAGCCATCCATTGCATATCTGCTTGATAGCCATAATTTAACCAGGATTGTAAATGGCTAACTGCTGAGGAATCAGCCTCATCTACTAGAGAAATGCCCACTTTATGAAAGCCAAATTCTTGGGCTTTTTGTTTAATTTGGTTACTGGTAATTGGATAATTCATGCATGGAATAATCTTGATTTAATGATATAATATTTGCAGGGGCGGTAGGGGCGAAGCATTCGGGCGATTAATTTCGGGGTAAAAACAAATAATTTATTACCCGAATGCTTCGCCCTTATCCAGTAGTAGGGTGGGCAAAATTGCCCACCCTACAGGCAGTTATTTTTCCCCAGTGATTCTCAAATATGCCCGAATCACATTAGATAAATCAAGCAACACCTTTTCTCCTGCTATGATGTTGATTAAATAACGTCGCTTCAAAGATTGCAATCCGTTAATCAGCGCAATTGGTGACAGGTCTAAACCTTGCTTTAATTCTTCCTTAGATATCGGCTTATCCCATTGGCTTAATTTTAACATAATCTGTTCTTCTATCGGGGATAATCGCTGGAAAAAATCCTTAATTTGTAATTGAGTATCAACGGGGATAATTAGGCAATCTTCAGCTAAAAACTCAGACACTTTGCCGCCAAAAACATGGCTGATTAAACTAGCAATATCTTTTAAGTAAGCCGGATGTCCTTCATAGGCTGTCATTAAACTTGACAAATTGCGATCGCCTGACAATCCCAGAGATGTAAAAAAATTGGGATCGGTTAAACCTTTTAATTCTAAATACTTGACTGGTGATAAATTGTCGTTGAAGCTGAACATCTCTTGAGATTGTTCCTGACTCAATAATATCGCACAGCTTTGATGTGTAATTTCTCGCAAACTGCTAAACAAAGTTTTATAGTCTTCATATTCGCTTTTATATTCTCCTGCCAATTGTCCAGGGGTAAACAACTCTTGCACGTCATCCAAGATTAGCAAGCATCTTTGCTGAGATAAAATATTAATTAATTGACTAATGGCGTTGTCAGTAATAATCAGGTTATCTAAATTGCCATTTGCACAAATATCTGTAATTATGCTATCTAAAGACCGGGAAAACTTAAGGCTTTTCCAGACCACCACATCAAACTTTTGCAGGTTGAGGTCAACAAACTTTTTCACTAGGGTAGTTTTCCCAATTCCCGGTAATCCCAAAACCGATATCAAACGAGTATTTTCCTCTAGTACCCAATGGGATAAAGTTTGTAGTTCGGTTGTGCGATCGCAAAAATAGGCGATACTCGGCGCGATCGCTAAATCCCGATACTCGGTTTTTTTGTTTATTTCCTCTGTCTCAGGGGTTGATGTGCTACTGGGTTGAATATTGGGATGACACCAAGTAATATGACTGTTGACCAATCCAACAAACTGAGAATTTATTACTCTCTCAATTGTCCAACAAAAATTAGCTCTAGTTACTTTTTCATCTAACTCTTCAGATAACTGTTTAAATAACCAACGACTGGTATCCCCAATATAGTTTGTATCGTATCCATGTTCGTCGGCAATTTGACTGTATGTTTTACCTTCCCACAGACCTTTAACCACAGTTTTTTCTAAGTCGTTGAGGTGTTTGCCCGCTTGCTTCTCTACGAGGCGATCGACCAACTGCAACACTTCTGTAATCGTCATACAAACGCTGGTGGTATAGGTTACAGCCATTATAGCTTACCTTTGCTCCAGAAAATCAGGTTTTTTCAGGGGTTTTTGTTACATTTTGTTACCAAATTACCTAGAAAATCAGGTTTTTTTCCGATTGCGTGGTTCAGACCGGGGAATTTAAACTCTTTACAGAGGGAACTAAAGTTTCTCATTGTCAACTGTCAATCTCACGACGGTTAAGTGATTTATGCTGGAGAAAATCCTGAATTTTATTACTCCCGGTCCGCTGAACGAAAGATTTGGTTTTGGAGCCAGAGTTTTTTCCAGTTGGATTAGTTTAGGCTTGGGGTTAGGGTTAGTCAATATACTGATATCAGGTCTTGGAGGCACTCTAAGTTGGGAAATTGTAGTAGGAGGTTTCATAGGAGGACTTGTTCTTTCTTGTGGTTATGGTTTGATTGGGGTCGGAATAGATTTTATTCGAGGACGGAGAGTTGAATATCCAGGCTGGTACTGGTGGGTCTTCCCTATTGCTACTTTTTTGTCCATACTTTTATCGCTGACCTTTGGGCTTTTTGGCATTTTCTTGGCATTTGCAGGAATTAAACTCCCAAAATTGCCCGACTTTGGAGATATGCCTCAACCTTCTAATATAGATCCCGATAAATTTCGCCAAGAATTAGGAAAAATGAAGGTTGAAGACCTTCTCAAGGATTTTGGAAAAAAACTGGAGCAACTTGATAACCAATCTCAGCTTAACCCAGAAGAAAAAAAAGTAGTTAAGAAAATCAGAGGCTTAGATCGCGCCAAATTGCGTTCTAGACTACAAGAGATACTTATTGATGATGAAAGAGAAATTTTGTTTATTTTGCTGTTAAAGTTACTAGGTTTTGTTCGAAAAAAACCAAAAATATGATGAATCACGAACACGAAAAATTTTGGTCTTACTGGTCTGTTTGGTCTATTCCAGAATGGATCTGCAAACCACTTAAAATACAACCAGGAGAATATATGATTAAATATCATAGCGCTACTGGAGACTTAATTATTAAAGATCCTAACAATCAAGAAAAAGAATACAGGGTAAATTTATATAACTTGCTTCCCGAAGATATTAACGAAGAGCAAAAAGAAGCAATTGCAAGACTACAGAAAAAAAAATATGCAAGCGCACGTGATGGTATTCATCATAAGCATCACATTATTCCAGTCCAGCTTTGCAAAAAACACCCCCTAATTAGGGAAGCTGAACGCTACAGAGTTTTCAATAAAGATGGGGATGAAAATTTAATGCTTTTGCCTATAAATTTTCATAAAAAAAATCATACTGAAGGCTCAAAATACTATACTACAATTCTAGGTATTCTAGACGATCAATGGGCACGCATTCAGCAAGATGATTTAGATACAGATCCAGATGAAATTAAACAAACTATTCTGGAAATTGTTGCAACAACTAGAGATTACTTGACTGAGTTGTTACAGATAGCAGGAAGCACAATACGGGATGATTTTCTTTCACCTGATTATCCTGATTCCTGGCTGCCTAAATAAACCAAGACTTACGCATTACCTCTATATTGAGCAGTGGCAATTCGTAAATTGTCACTACATATTGAGTAATTATAGCACAAAGCCCCCGGTAGGGTGGGCAAAATTTTGCCCACCCTACATAATTACATAACTACAATTACCACAACCCCTGCACGGATTGCTATAGAATAATCATAGAATTTTTCCAAAGAGTCAAAATTATTTATGTCATCAACAGCGATCGCAGATTCGGTAGAGATGGTAGAAGCTTTACCCACTGAAATCCAGCAGCGAGTGGTCGATCATTTGCGCGAGTATATTGCTGATTTACGGGATGAACAGCGGTGGGATGCGTCCTTTGCTCGAACGCAGTCAGCGTTGGTGGCAGCAGCGCAACAAGCGAAAAAAGAACGGGCAGCAGGAAAAGCGAGTGAGATGGATTATGAGCAGTTATGAAATCTGAAGTTATTCCTTCGTTTTGGACTGAATATCGCAAGCTAAGTGATGATGTTCGGCAACGTGATATGAACGTTTTTTTGGCTAAAGTGCTTCGTAAATTTGTGCCAGAAGTTCTATATGACCGATCGCAATCAAGGTTACTCAACGGCGAAGTATTGCTAACTATTGTCATCGCCAGTTATTTTCTTGTAAGGATTTCATATCTTCCCGAAACTCTTCAACACCGTAATGAATGCAAATGCCACGACTTCCGAGCAAATGTTGAAACTGAAGTTGAGACATTCCTGCTAGATAACTGGCTTTAGCCAGAGATATTTTTTCTTTTTCAAATAGCATGATAATAATTTCCAGCATCAAGTCTTTTTCTGATAGCTGGCTGGCTTTGACCACTTCATCGGAAATCACTAAGCTCATTTAATCTGCTCCTGAACCCCTCAAGCAAGTTTAAGGTTTTGGCATAACTGTATAATATGTTAATCTATCTACACCTCAAACATACCCGTTTCAATATTAATGGCAACGATTTTCCCATGATTTCCTTCTTCCAAAGAGCGATCGCACTTGTGTCTCATATATGCGATCGCCCCTCAAAGCAAATTCTGCTTTACTGTAGCGAGGTTGTCTCACTGTCATAACTTTGACCTGTGATGAAAAGATGGTTCTGCTGTGATTATAACTCAGGACTTTCGCACCGAATCCACGGGTAGGGTGGGCTGGCATTTTGCCCACCCTACATAACTGAACTATGCTAAGATTAAATAACTAACCAATTGCCGTAATTAATGTTTTTAATGCGCGGGCGATCGCTTCTTCTTCAGTCGCACAAACACCACTTGATATTGCCTGTTTAATCATATCTCGGATATCTGGACGGGATAAAATTCTATAAGCCTGACGTTCCGCACTGCGCCGTTCCAAAGCAGCCGTCAGTGCCAGTACATCCTCATGGACATCTTCAGGGGATAATAACTCGGCGTTGGGTTCTGGAACTTGTTTGGTCATAGTTTAATTACCGTAATTTTCTGCTAAGGTTTCAATTAATCGATCGCTATAAAATGTCCCTTGCTGCTGGCACATTTTGAGCAACTGTCGAATCTCATCTTTTGTTAAAACTCCGTCAAGTCCCGCACGTCCCAGGACACCGGGAAATCCGGTTAGGTTTAATCTCAGTTGGCGAGCCACCTGACGTGCTGCTTTCTCATCTAAAAGAATCATAGCAACATCTAGGTTTTTTCGGTGCTGCATGAGAACGATTGCTTCCGCTTCCGCCAGGTCATTGTGCCAATCTGAATTAGCGGATTTTTGTAATTGAGCAATGCGCTTTGCCACTGCTTCTGCCTGTGTTTTTTCTGAATCAGTTAATTCTTCAACAACCACAAATCCCTCAGCAATGAGTTGATTCACTTCATCTATCCAGCCATGAACATTTAGTTCCTCTAGCTCAGATGGGGTAATATAAATTAACGCAAAGTATCGCTTAAGCAAATCTATTCGGCCACATTGAAAGGCGGAAACCATTGGGCCAGTGTTGGAAATGGCAATTATTTTATCGACTTCTGTGGTTTCAAGCATAGATTCGGTAAGTGATTAGGGCGATTGATACAGAATCACAATAGCTGGGAAAGCGATCGACTTATAGTAACCTACTAGCAGAAATCGCCCCCAAAGCGATCGAATGCGAACGAGAGCATCGGTTTGAGTATCGGAGAAACCGGGTTTTTTGCCCTTTTTCCCAAAATTATAGATTAACCCTCAAAAAAACCCGGTTTCTGAACCCTGCTACGATCAAAAATTGACGGGTTAGGGGGTGGGTGGCGATCCGGTTTTGTATGCTTGCTGTGGATGATTGGCGCGATCGGGATATTTCAGTTCTAGTAAACCCTCATCTAACATGGGGTTGACATAATGGTTTCGCACACTATTTGGTTTACGTCCGAGTAATTCAGCTATTGTTCGCAGTGACAGATAATGTTCGGAGCAAAGTTGTAAGATTACCTTCTTGACATCTTCTTGTTTCGCACGACCTGTCTCACGCACGGCAGTCGAGATTTGTTTTAATCGCTCGTAATGTTCGGAGTTCACCTCGTAATGTTCGGAGTTCGCCTCGTAATGTTCGGAGTTCGCCTCGTAATGTTCGGAGTTCGGCAACAACGAAAACAAATCAGGCTCACTTTGGTTCGCTAAAGTATAGCGTGTACCGCGACTACGACCAGATTGTTCTAAGTAACCATTTTTAACTAACCCCTTAAGGCATTCGCCAATATCTCTAGGATGCTCATTGCGGAAATATTGAATATCCGTGTTAGTAATTTCACCAAATTTATGAGTACAGGCTAAGATAATTCGTTCTAATTCAGTTAAGCTAGAATAATTGTCTCTCACCAAATCTCTTAATTCTTTTTCAATAGTTTCAGGAATGAAACCGACCATTGGTAAAATAACCGAGGTTAAATCTTGTTCTAGTTTCTCTGAAACATCAGGGATGTACCACTGTTGTTCCTTCCAAGCCCGCAGAATTTTCTGAAATCCCGACCCGGCTTTTTCCCCTAATCCAAGCATTTGAAACATTTTTTGTAAATTCGGATTGCGAGGGTCGGTAATTCCACCCCCATAAAGTTCTTGGATAGTAATTCTCAGCCGCCCTGGATTAGAAAACTCAAATCGATCAGTTTTTTTGATAATTACAATCGAGCGGTTAGAGAAATGATCTGCATGAATTAAAGTATTGACTAAAGCTTCTCGTAAAGCTTGATGAACGTGGGTTTCTCCTTTACGGGTGGCATCTTGATCGAGTTGAAAAGGAACCGCTAAATCATTCACTAAGCGATTATAAACCCGATAATAAAAATTAAACAAATTAGGAACCCATTTCCCGTCAAGAGTAAGGCGATAAGTCCATCTCTGTTCCGGGTCGGTGGAAAAATTTTCTTGATAATCCAGATGGTAATAGGGTAATGCGTCTAAAATACTCCGTTCTTGCCCGAACATCAGCAAACCAGCAATGGTTAATCCTTCTTTCCCCGTGGTGCGATCGCGCCGCCATCCTCCTAATTGATACAGTAAATCTCGATCATCTTTTGCTAACCAAGGATGATCCGGTTCTCTATTACTAAAACGTTGACGAAATGCCTTCAGCGTATCAGAATCGAGGTCAGTTAAATCAAATCCATCCAAAATTTGATAATCTTGAGGATCGTCACTGGCATCTCGCAACATTTGTTTAACTTATGAGGCAGAACAACGATAATCTCCTTCATAGTTTCGCTTGTACGTCCCGGTCATCGGATTATTATTAATGTACACGGGGCGTTGAATTCGTGAAGCTCTGGGAATTCTAATAATGACAAGATTATTCTCCTCGATCGCTTGAATTTGCATATCTGAATTGCCGCAAATTGGCGTACTGAGTTTTTGGGAGTTATTATGACCGTCCCAAAATTCTTTAATTAACTGATTCGGGTCGATAACTCCTGAAATATTCATTCCTTGAGACGTTTCACTGACTCCCAAAATAATATAGCCGCCCTCTGTGTTGGCAAAAGCAGATACAGTTTCCCAAACATCTTTTGGTAAAGTCCATGTAGCAGATTTAAACTCAATGTCTTGGTCTTCATTTCCGATATCAATATACTGAAGTAGTGTTTCTAAATCCATTAAGTAGTCTCCTGGCTTAGTTATTGTGACTGCGGCGCCGCTTCTATCTAATTTTCTTTGAATTGTTGGCAAGATTTGAAATCCGGTTCCGAGTGGCGTTTTTAAGGGGGGTTAGGGGGGATCGCACCAGATTTAATTTATCTTAATCTTTCAATAACTTCTGGCGACAAAATGATGAACATTGCGTGAAGCTATCGCGATCTGGCTGTTGCAACGCCCCAAGCGATCGCGCTTAGGGGCGAATCATCCGAACAATCCAAGGTTGAGCATCAGGGAGTCGTTCAAATAAGCGATCGGTGGCGGTCAAAATTTCGTCTGCCACCTCAAACATACCCGTTTCAATATCAATCGCCACGATTTTCCCATGATTTCCTTCTTCAACTTGCGATCGCACTTGAGTTTCATCCAGGCGATCGCCCCTCAAAGCAAATTCTGCTTTACTGTAGCGAGGTTGTCTCACTGTCATAACTTTGACCTGTGATGAAAAGATGGTTCTGCTGTGATTATAACTCAGGACTTTCGCACCGAATCCACGGGTAGGGTGGGCAAAATTTTGCCCACCCTACATAACTGGTAATTGGAGAATTCATGGATGGAATCATCTTGATTTAATCATATAATATTTGTAGGGTGGGCAAAATTGCCCACCCTACATAACTACTACATAACTACAAATTAAATTTTCGGCGAATAAAACAAATCGGGTTAAACAATATGACTCAAAAACAATGGTACGAATCCCTGTTCGAGAACTACGGAGAAAAATACGATTCTGAGATTTATACAAAAGGGACAATTGGTGAGTGTGATTTTTTAGAGCAAGAACTAGGATTTAACAAATCCTTGAAAATATTAGACGTGGGCTGCGGTACGGGAAGACATACAATTGAACTGACAAAGCGGGGATACTCTGTTACTGGAATTGATTTATCTGCATCCCAGCTTAAAAGGGCAAAGGATAAAGCAAAAAGTGAAAATTTGATCGTTGACTTTCAGCAGCAGGATGCCCGTAATTTGACATTCAATAATGAATTTGACGCAGCGATCATGCTTTGCGAGGGAGGATTTTCGCTCATGGAAACTGATGAAATGAACTTTGAAATCCTGAAAAATGTCACCAGATCGCTAAAGGCGCATACCCATACTAAATTTATATTTACGACTTTAAATGGATTGTTCCCATTATATCATTCGGTTGAGCAATTCTGTGCATCAGCAACGGGATCAGGAAATTCTATCTGCCGAAGCAATTCTTTTGACTTGATGACATTCCGGGATTATAACATAACGGAATTTGAAGATGACCTGGGAAACAAGAAATCCCTTGCCTGTAATGAAAGGTTTTATGTGCCAAGCGAAATTACCTGGTTACTTAAATCTCTTGGTTACAGCAGGATAGATATTTATGGTGCCAAGCTGGGTGCATTTTCTCGAAATGATAAATTAACCACTGAAGATTTTGAGATGCTGGTCATTGCTGAAAAATAATTTCCTAATCACAAGTAGTAGGGTGGGCAAAATTTTGCCCACCCTACATAACTATTTCTATTTCTTTATAATATCTCTCGTTTCAGATAAGGTTGCAGGACTTTCGGCACTTTAATTGTGCCATCGGGCTGTTGATAATTTTCCAAAATTGCCGCCATTGTTCGCCCGATCGCCAACCCAGACCCGTTTAAAGTATGGACAAATTCCGTGCCTTTTTTGCCTTTATCTTTAAAGCGAATATTCGCACGTCGGGCTTGAAAATCCCCAAAATTAGAACAGCTAGAAATCTCCCGATATTTTCCAGCGGAGGGCAGCCATACTTCTAAATCATAGCATTTTTGGGCACTAAAACCTAAGTCTCCGGTACAAAGTTCTATGACTCGATAAGGCAGTTTTAAGGCTTGCAAAATCGCCTCAGCATTAGCCACTAATGCCTCATGTTCTGCTTCCGAAGTGCTGGGGTGAACAAATTTGACTAATTCAACTTTATTAAATTGATGCAGTCGAATCAGTCCTCTAGTATCCTTGCCATAACTGCCAGCTTCCCGCCGAAAACAAGGAGTATAAGCACAATGATAAATTGGCAAATCTTCAGCGGTTAAAATCTCATTGCGGTAGAGGTTGGTGACGGGTACTTCCGCAGTGGGGGCTAACCACAAGTCATCCTCCCGACATTGAAAACTTTCTTCCGCAAATTTAGGTAATTGTCCCGTAGCCCGAAGGGAGTCGGAGTTAATTAAAACTGGCGGCATAATTTCCAAATATCCCGCCGCAATTTGTTGATCGAGCATAAAATTAATTAACGCTCTTTCTAAGGCGGCACCAGCCCCAATTAAAGAAACAAACCGACTTTGGGCAACTTTTACGGCGCGATCAAAGTTAAGAATCCCTAACTTTTCGCCAATTTCCCAATGAGGCAAAATATTGGCATTTTTGGGCAGGTATTCGTCACCCCAACGCCGCACTTCTACGTTTTCATTTTCACTCTTGCCAATGGGAGTGGTTGCACTGGGTAAATTTGGTAGGTTTAAAAGTAATTCTTCCAGTTGGGCTTTGAGTTCTTTTTCCTTGGGTTCTAGTTCCCCAATTTGGCTTTTCACTTGGTTGCCCTCTTCTTGTAAAGCCGAGATTTCAGGGTCTTCCGGTTTACCGCCCCCTTTCATTTTTTGGCCAATTTCTTTGGCAATTTCTTTACTCCGCGCTTGTAGCTGCGATCGCTGCGTCTCTAATTCTCGCTGTTGGCGATCGATTTCCACAATGGGCGCCAGGTCGTAGTCATTACTGCGCTGGTTTAGCCGTTCCTGAACTGCTTGGGGATTTTCCCGAATTTGTTTAATGTCTAGCACAAATAGTCCTCACAGACGGGGAACTCAACAATAGCGTCTGCCAATTTATCAGCATATTCTGTATTGCCTTTGATTGACTATTTGGTTTGTTGATATTTTATTGCAAGTTACTAACTGATTATTTTTTGGCATGAGCAAAAGATCCTTCAGTGATGAATGGACTGAAATGAACTGATTTGATTTAATTTGGGGGGTGGCCAAATATTGCGGAAAACATCCTAGGGGTGATCCAGTTGATTTGCCGATCGCATCAAAATCTCAACCCGCTTTCTTCTAGCATATATAAAGCTAAACATATCAGGAAAAACTGAAACCACCGATTAATCCAAGTGGTCGAAACATGAGGCAATAACCAAGTCCCCAATTGCACCCCAATAATCCCGCCAATGCCTAAACAAATTCCCGAAATCCATAAGACATGATGATGCCAAGTATGTTGAATTAATCCGGAAGCGGCGATCGCCACCATTGCCCCTAAACTGGTGGGGGCAGCAGTTTTAATTGACTCTCCTAATAATAGGATTTGTAACGGCACCATTACAATCCCACCCCCAATCCCAAATATCCCAGACATCACCCCAGCGATCGCGCCAATTTGGGCAAATTTCCAGCGGCTTAATGGCTGAGATAAAATTGGATCAACTTCCGGTTCATTCGCCGAATTATCTGCATCTTGATTGAAACTTTCTCGCCTGTGAATTAGATAAATCGTCAATAATAATAAACCGGAAAAAATCAGAGCCAACCAGCGATCTGAAAGGCGATCGCCCACCCAAGCACCCACTTGTGCAGCGGGAATTCCCACCAAAGCAATTTGGCCACAAACACGCAAATTTAATTGAGAATTCAACCAGTTTTGCCAACTACCGGAAATCGCTGTAAGCAACACTCCGACTAAACTGGTGGCCGCTGCATTAATCACAGAAAATCCCAAAAAAGTTAAGGCAGGCACGATGATAAATCCGCCACCTACGCCAAAAATGCCTGAGAGAAAACCAGTCCCTATTCCTAATAAAAATAGCCAGAATAACATTGTTTTTTATTTGTTAATTGTACTTTTGGTATTCGCCCGAAGCCTCATAATTACAGCGGTTTTCTGGTTGGTAAAACACAAATATCCGTAGGGGCGCGATCTTTCCGGCAGATATTCTTGGGTTAACAGCCAGAGATTATTTGCCGTCAGTCTTCGCCCCTACAAACATCGATTGTAAGGGTCAACGGTCGTTGACCCCTACCCTGAATAAAACTACATCCGATCTAACACTTCAATTCCCAATAAATTCAAGCCCAATTTCAAAATCCGGGCTGTAAAATCACACAGGAGTAAACGAGAAGTGTGGAATGGTTCCTCTGCTTGTAAAACCGGACAGCGATCGTAAAATTGATTAAACTTTTGGCTCAATTCAAATAGATATTGACAAAGCCGATTCGGTAATAACTCCGTTTCTACCGCAGCGATCGCCTCACTCAACAGCAGAATATGTTTTGCCAAAGCGATTTCCGTCTCTTCTTTGAGAATAATTTGCTCACCCACCCCCAAATGTCCGAAATCAATATCACCTTTACGGCTAATTCCCTGAACTCGGACATAAGCATAAAGCATATAAG
Organism: Planktothricoides sp. SR001; assembly: GCF_001276715.1. Classification (GTDB taxonomy): domain Bacteria; phylum Cyanobacteriota; class Cyanobacteriia; order Cyanobacteriales; family Laspinemataceae; genus Planktothricoides; species Planktothricoides raciborskii. The sequence continues at coordinate 111,802 of NZ_LIUQ01000014.1, forward strand.
GGGCCGTATTCCCTTGCAAAGCCAGCATTTTATCGTAACTAAAAATATAGCTACTGGTGCGATTTTGGCTCAAGTCAGCATATTTCACCGCACTCAAACCCACCACTTGCGCCACACGGTCGATAAATTCTGGAGTTTCTGACCGTCCTTCTACTTGAAGTCGGGTTTCCAAATCAGCCTTAGCGCGGGCGATCGCCTCATCCAACAAATCCCGTAACCGCACAGTTTCCCCAGCGCGGGTTTTCAACTTCTTGCCATCTTCCCCTTGCACCAAACCAAAGGGAACATGAACCACTTGTACATCATCGGGAATCCAACCAGCACGAGTTGCCACCTGGAACACCTGGGCAAAATGGGTAGACTGACCTAGATCCGTCACATAAATAATCCGTTTTGCCCCATCTTCCTTAATCCGATAGCGCAAAGCTGCCAAATCCGTAGTCGCGTAATTATAGCCACCATTAGACTTTTGCACGATCAACGGCTGAGGGTTTCCTTCTTTATTCATAAACCCTTCTAAAAACACACATTGGGCGCCTTGGTCTTCTTGCAATAATCCCAAGTTATCCAAATCTGCCACCACTGCGGGCAAAAAAGGATTATAAAAAGACTCGCCCCGTTCCGTCACCTTAATATCCAACAAATCATAAATCACCTGAAACTCGCGACGAGATTGATCGCACAATAATTTCCAAGCTTGGATTGTCTCTGGATCTCCAGCTTGCAGTTGCACCACCGCTTGCCGGGAAATCTCGCAAAACGCCTCATCTTCATCAAACCGTTGTTTGGCTTTTTTGTAGAAAGCCACCAAATCGCCAATATCCAAAGCATCCGCTTTCGTCAAAGCTTCGGGATAAGCTTCGCGCAAATAGGTAATCAGCATCCCGAATTGGGTGCCCCAGTCACCGACATGGTTGAGTCGGATAACTTCGTGTCCCCGGAATTCCAAAATTCGGGCAATACAATCGCCGATAATGGTCGATCGCAGATGTCCCACGTGCATTTCTTTAGCAATATTGGGGCTGGAAAAATCCACCACAATTTTCTGGGGATTTTCTACCCGGTCTACCCCCAGTCGGGCAAAACCCACAATCGAACTGAGTTGGGCTTCCAGATAACTGGGTTTAATCATCAAATTAATAAAGCCGGGACCCGCTATTTCTGGGGTTTGGCAAATATCGCTCACATTTAAATGATCCACAATTTTCTGAGCAATATCGCGGGGCTTTTGCTTTAACGGTTTCGCCAAAGACATAGCCACATTTGACTGGTAATCCCCAAACTTGGGATTACTCGCAGGAACTAACAGGGGGTCAGTTGCCGCTAATTCTTGCCCAAAAGCAGCGACTAAAGCCTGTAAAAATCGTTCTTTGAGGAGGATAATTGGAGTTTTCATAATTTTTTTTGGGGGGGGGAAAACAATCGTCCATTGAATACACATTCTCGTATGTAGTGGGCCAATCCCCCTTCTTTAAGTTTATCAATTGACTCGTCTATTATTCTATGATTCAGGCAAATGATTCAGGCAAACCAGATAAACAGGACTGATCCACACGACCCTAGAAACCGAGTTTCTCACCTTGATTTTCTGCGAGGGACTTTTTTTCCTGAAAGAAACCCGGTTTCCGAGCACCCAGCCGATCGCCCGTTTTTGCCAATATGCAACCAATACAACAGATACAGGATGACTGGCTAAATTATCTACCGTTTTGGTGGAGATTTCCACTAAGTATAATTACTCACTTCCTAATTGAGATGCACCCCTCGGCGGGCTTTGGTGGTAGAGATTAATCGCGATCGTTTCGTTTTTTTATGATGATACTCTATTTTGGGAATTTGATAGTATTATCGAGATGTTTATTAAATTCAACTGATGAAACTTCTGTAAAACCAAAAGGAGATGAAAATATGTGTACGCGAATACTATGGACAGGAAAGGATAAGAGTGGCAAATTTCACTCAATCTGCGGTCGTAATATGGACTGGGGTATTGATATGGGAGAAAAGCTATGGGTCTTTCCGGCTGGACTAAAGCGAAAAAGTGATGTCAAGGGCAAACCTGTAGAGTGGGTGTCAAAATATGGCAGCATTGCTACTATTGTTTACGATCAGGCCACCAGTGACGGAATGAATGAAAAGGGACTAGGAGTTCATGCTAATTGGCTTGCTAAAAGTTTTTATGGGGAGCGGGATGAAAGCAAACCAGGGCTTGATTGTAATCGCGCCCTGCAATATTTCCTCGATAACTTTGCCACCGTTAAGGAAGTTGTTGAATACTTCAAGAATAATCAAGATATGCAGTTGGTTGAAACCAAGATCACAAAAGGGAAGTTTGAAGTTCCAATCGAATGCCATTTAGCGATCGAAGATGCTCAGGGTGAGTCGCTCATTGTCGAGTATCTTAATAAAAACGACGACGATGATACTAAACCTCGTGTTCTGGAAGTAAAAATCTACTACAGTGGCGATCTTCCTGAATTATACCTTAAATACTGCAATAACCTTGACATTCCTTCTGAAAAAAAAGAGGAGTATAAAGCAAATTATTTGAAGGCGTACAACGTCCTGACTAATAATCCTACCTTCAAAAAACAGCTTGAAAATCTCAAAAATTATAAATATTTTATTTCTGATGATCATCTAAACTTGCCTGGTGATACTGATGCATCTTCCCGTTTTGTTCGTGGTGCCTATTATTTAATAAATCTCCCTGAGCCAACAAACCAACGGGAAGCGATCGCTCAGGTTTTAAGTGTTATGCGTTCTACCGCACAACCGTTCCGAAAACCAAAACCAGACTCTAATGCCCTTTATGCCTCATCAACCCGGTGGCGTACAGTGGCAGCTTGCACAGAAAAACTGTATATGTACGAATCATCCGTTAATCCAACCCTGATCTGGCTTGATGCTAACAAGTTAGACTTCAAAGAAGGCAGTGGGGTCCGTGTCTTCGATCTGACCAAGCATGAAACAGTGATCGGTGAAGTATCCGAGAAATTGACACCTGCCGAGGATCTGTTTGGCAAGAACTTATCCGAGTAATGGGAAGTTGAGTCAAGTGCGACCTTCAGAAACCGGGTTTCTTAATACTATCTTTGTCACCCAAGCTTCATGGTGATAGAAACCCGGTTTCTTGGGTTGCTCAAGACCTAGTGATTGTAGGGGCGGTGCCCCCGTGCCCGCCCTGACGCTTTGATTCTCAAGACGGCTAAAGGGTTGCAACCCTTATCCAGTATATATCCAGTATATTAGACATCTCCAATAATTGCCCGTCACAAAGCCAGATCAAGGCTTTATATCTAATTTTTGGAGATGTCTATTGTCTAGCTCAACGAGTCTCCACTTAACCATAACTTTATATTTCTTATTATGTTGTTGACTTTTCCTTCTTGACAGATGGGGATAATTGTCATTATATTATTTTGGAGATACCTAAAGCCGAGACTCAGAGCAAAAGCATATTTTTTTGGATGAGTTCTTAACAAGAATTGATTTTTTCTTGTTTCGCCCGCCAGAGGTGATGAAAACAACAAAAGTAGATAAAATTACTGATCTAATATTATAAATTATGGAAACGCAACTAAATTATTGGCAGCAGCAATTACAAGATGCTCCCGAATTATTACAATTGCCCACAGATAGAACTCGCCCCAGCATACAAACTTATACGGGTAAAATACAAAGATTTACCTTGAATCAGGAATTAACCCAGAAATTACAAAAACTCTCAAGTGAGTCTGGAACTACTTTATTTATAACCCTATTGGCTGGCTTCGCTACTTTACTATACCGTTACAGTGGGCAGTCAGATATTTTAATAGGTTCACCAGTAGTAAATCGTCATCATCAAGAACTAGACTTATTTATTAATACATTAGTTTTCCGAAGTAATTTTTCCGACAATCCTAGTTTTTTAAGCTTACTCCATCAGGTCAAACAAACCACAACAAAAGCTGATGAAAATCAAGATATACCCTGGGAAAAGGTAGTAGAAGCATTACAACCTCAAATATCTTTAAGTCATTCACCTATTTTCCAGGTGATGTTTACCTTAGAGAGTCAATTGGGGCATGAATTAGAATCAACCCTAAAAAATTGGAGAGAATTAAATCAAAACAACATAACTGCTAAATTTGATTTAACAGTTTCAATGACGGAAACACTTGAAATTTTAGAAGCGGAATGGGAATATAACAGAGAATTATGGGATGACTCAACGATTGAGCGGATGGCTGGTCATTTTGAGAACTTGTTATCAGCCATTGTTGCTGACCCTCATCAGACGGTAAATGAATTACCCTTATTGAGCGAAACCGAACGCGATCGATTATTAGTAGAGTGGAATAATACCGAAACAGAATATCCCCAGGATAAATCTATTCATCAATTATTTGAAGAACAGGTACAACTTACACCCAATGCCATAGCTGTAATATTTGCACAACAAAAATTAACCTATTCTGAATTAAATCAAAAAGCTAATCAAGTAGCACACTATTTACAAAGTTTGGGAGTAAAACCTGACGCACTGGTAGGGATTTGTGTAGAACGCTCCCTAGAGATGATAATTGGACTGTTAGGGATATTAAAAGCCGGTGGATCTTATGTGCCCCTTGACCCAAATTATCCAGCCGAAAGGTTGAGTTATATGCTGACGAATTCAAAAGTTGATGTGTTATTAACTCAACAGGATTTATTATCATTTTTACCTTCATCTACTGCCAATCTAGTTTGTTTGGATAGAGATTGGCAAGAGATTAAAAAATATAGTCAGTCCAATCCTGAGACGGGAGTAGGTTCAGAGAATTTAGCTTATGTAATTTATACTTCAGGTTCTACTGGACAGCCTAAAGGAGTGTCCATGAACCATCGTCCGCTTGTCAATCTTATACTTTGGCAAGTAAAACAATCATCTGCTAAATCTGGCACAAAAACAGGGCAATTTACACCAATAAGCTTTGATGTGTCTTTTCAAGAAATCTTTGCTACTTTGTGTTCAGGGGGAATATTAGTTTTAATCAGAGAAGAAATACGCAGAGATGGAACAGCATTATTAAAAATGCTCACAGAAGAAGCTATTGAAAGACTATTTCTGCCTTTTGTTGCGCTAGAACAGTTAGATCAGAGTGCGACAAATACTCAATTTCTCCCTCAAAATCTTCAGGAATTAATTACGGCTGGAGAACAATTAAAAATTACTCCGACACTAATAGAATTTTTCAATAAACTTCCTAATTGTCAACTAAAAAATCAATACGGGCCAACAGAAAGTCATGTCGTGACAGTATTTACTTTAAAAGGTTCTCCCGATATTTGGCCATCACTTCCACCCATAGGAAAACCAATAGCCAACGCTAAAATATACATCTTAGACAAACAATTTCAACCAGTACCCATAGGAGTATCCGGTGAACTTTACATCGGAGGAGATGCACTAGCTAGAGGTTATCTTAATCGCCCAGAATTAACCAGTGAAAGATTTATTTCTAATCCTTTTGGTGAGGGTCGCCTTTATAAAACAGGAGATTTAGCCCGCTATTTACCAGATGGTAATATAGAATATTTAGGACGGATAGATAATCAAGTCAAAATTAGAGGTTTCCGCATTGAACTAGGGGAAATAGAAGCAGTTATTAACAACCATCCTCAAGTTCAACAAGCTGTAGTTATAGCTAGAGAAGATATTCCCGGAAACAAACGTTTAGTCACTTATGTAGTTCCCAAATCAAATCATAGTTTGGCCTCAGATCAAGAACTCGATGCTACACAAGTTGCACAATGGCAACAAATTTGGAATACAAACTACAGCCAAACCGCATCCGACTTTGATCCGACTTTTAATACTATAGGTTGGCGAGATAGTTATACAGGTCAAGCTATTCCTAAACAAGAAATGCGTCAATGGTTAGATGCTACAGTAGAACGTATTCTTACCTGGAAACCCGACCGAGTTTTGGAAATTGGTTGCGGAACGGGAATGCTTTTGTTTCAAATTGCTCCAAAATGTTCTTATTATCTGGGGACTGATTTTTCTTCCCAGGTTTTGTCTTATTTAGAAGAACAATTAGCAAATTTAGACGGAAATTGGTCACAAGTTTCTCTTTCCCAGAGAACAGCAGATAATTTTGAGGGTATTGAACCTGCTTCATTTGATACTGTAATTATCAATTCCGTAATCGAGTTATTTCCTAGCATTAATTACTTAAGTGATGTTTTAAAAAAAGCGATCCAGGCGGTGAAAAAAGAGGGGATTATTTTTATAGGAGATATCCGTAATTTCTCTTTAATAGAAGCTTTCTATGCTAAACTTGAATTAGATAAAGCTTCAGATTTGCTATCAACAAAAGAGTTACAGCACTACATTTTTGATGGCATGGGTAAGGAGGATCAATTATTGCTAGATCCTGATTTTTTCATAGCACTAAAGCAACATTTTTCTTCCATCAGTCATGTGCAAATTCAACTCAAGCGCGATCGATATCATAATGAAATATCTAAATTCCGCTATGATGTTATTCTTCATATAGAAAAACAGGTTTCTCCCACAGCAGAATTTCAGTGGTTAGACTGGCAAAAAAATGACCTAACTGTGTCAGCAGTCCGTGATTTAATTAAAGAAACAAAACCAGAAATTTTAGGCATAAAGAATATACCTAACCCTCGTTTGAGTCAAGAAATCAAGCTTTTAGATTTATTGCATAATCCAACAGAAGTAACTACAGTCGGTGAATTACGAGAAGCGTTACAGTGGTTTGAAAATGATGGGATAGAACCCGATGATTGGTGGGATTTAGGCGCAGAGTTAGCGCAGAATGTTTATATTAATTGGTCTGAGGTTAAGGGCTACTATGATGTGGTTTTTCAAACAGGGGGAAAACTTTTCGACCATGACCGAGAAAATGTTGAGATCAAACCTTGGAACAGTTATGGTAATAATCCTCTGCAAAGCAAAATAGTAAGTAATTTAGAACAAAAATTGCGGACTGATTTGAAAAAAAGTCTCCCTGACTATATGATGCCCACAGCTTTTGTTATCCTCGATCAAATGCCACTAACACCAAGTGGTAAAGTCGATCGTCGTGGGCTAAAAGCTCCTGAAAAGTGCCGCCCTGAATTGTCAACAGTTCTGGTTATTCCCCGCACAGATAACGAAAAACTGATTGCTAATATTTGGCAGGAATTATTACAGATAGATTTAGTAGGAATACATGACAATTTCTTTGAGTTAGGTGGCCATTCTTTAGTAGCAACTCAATTAATATCCAGACTCAGAGAAACTTTTGAAGTAGAAATACCCCTCAGAGTCATCTTTGAATCGCCAACAATAGCAGAATTAGATCAGGCATTAAGCCAATTACTGCTCCTCAAAAAAGGATTGAATATTCCCCCTCTAAAACCTGTTACAAAAGATTTAGAGCAAATCCCCCTATCTTTTCAACAAGAAAGACTGTGGTTTCTCGATCAATTAGAAGGAGCAAATGCTACTTATAATATACCAGTAGCCATCTCGTTAACGGGTAATTTGAAAATTCATTTACTTGAAAAAGCCCTTTCTGAAATAGTACAAAGACATGAGGTACTAAGAACTAGCTTCCCCACAGTTGACGGCACACCAAGACAGATAATCGATCCAGAAGCTACCCTAAATATTAAGGTGACAGACTTACAGCATCTTGAAGAAACAGAACGCCAAACTGTATTAAAACAAGAACTACAACAAGAAGCAAATATTCCGTTTAATTTAGAACAAGCACCCTTAATCAGATGTAGTTTATGGCAGTTATCTCAAACTGAATATGTGTTACTAATAACAATGCACCATATTGTGTCAGATGGCTGGTCATTAGGAATATTGAATCAAGAAATTTCAACTCTATATAAAGCTTTTCTAGCAGGGAAGTCATCACCTTTAGAAAAATTACCCGTGAACTATGCAGATTTTTCTGTTTGGGAAAAACAATGGTTAAAGGGAGAAATATTAGAAACTCAACTCAATTACTGGAGACAACAATTACAAAATGCTCCAGAATTATTACAATTACCTACAGATCGCCCTAGACCAAATATACAGACTCACAAAGGGAAAAGCCAAAGATTTCTCTTAAACACAGAGTTAACCAAGAAAATCCAGAATCTAGCCAATGAGTCTGGAAAAACTTTATTTATGACTTTGTGGGCAGCTTTTGCCACATTACTATATCGTTATAGCGGACAATCAGATATTTTAATCGGGTCATCAATAGCTAATCGTAACCGCAGTGAAATCGAGTCATTGATAGGTTTTTTTCTTAATACTTTGGTTTTAAGAAGTAATTTTGAGGATAATCCTAGTTTCTTAGAATTACTCAACCAAGTTAAAGAAACTACACTTAAAGCTTATGAACATCAAGATGTACTCCTTGAACAAGTATTACCATCCCAAAGGTCTTTAAGTTATGCTTATTTATTCCAAGTAATGTTTATTCTCCAACCTCCAGTAGTAGAATTAGAACTACCAGGAATAACTTGTCATCAGTTATATCAAGAAAGCAAAATTGCGAAGTTTGATTTAACAGTCTCAATGACGGAAACATTTCAAGGCTTAGAAGGAGAATGGGAATACAATACAGATTTATGGGATGACTCAACTATTAAGCGGATGGCTAGTCATTTTGAAAACTTATTATCAGCGATTGTTACTCATCCTTATAAGACTGTTAATGAGTTACAATTATTGAATGAAACAGAACGCGATCAATTATTAGTAGAGTGGAATCATACTCAGACCGAATATCCCCAGGATAAATGTATTCATCAATTATTTGAAGAGCAGGTAAAACTCACACCCAATGCCATAGCGGTAGTTTTTGAAGAACAAAAATTAACCTATTTTGAGTTAAATCAAAAAGCCAATCAAGTAGCACGTCATCTCCAAAGCTTAGGAGTAAAAGCTGAATCCTTAGTAGGGATTTGTGTAGAACGTTCTTTAGAGATGGTAATTGGAGTGTTAGGGACATTAAAAGCGGGTGGTGCTTATGTTCCCCTAGACCCAAATTATCCAGCCGAAAGATTGAGTTATATGTTGACTAATTCAAAAGTTGATGTGTTATTGACTCAAAAACATTTCTTGTCATATTTCGCGTCAAATACTACACAGATAGTTTGTTTGGATAGAGATTGGACAACAATTGAACAATACAGCACAGAAAACTTATCTGCTGAAGTAGGGTCAAAAAATTTGGCTTATGTCATTTATACTTCAGGTTCTACTGGTCAACCGAAAGGAGTTTTAATTGAACATCAAGCTTTGGTAAATTTCAATCAAGTAGCTTGTCAATATTATCAACTAAGCGATCGGGATCGAGTCCTACAATTTGCTTCAATTAGTTTTGATGCAGCCGCAGAGGAAATTTATCCTAGCTTGACATCAGGAGCAACTTTAGTATTGCGAACTGAGGAGATGATTCAATCATCCGCAACCTTTCTGCAACTGTGTAATCACTGGCAAATCACCGTCTTAGACTTACCCACTGCTTACTGGTCTCAGTTAATAGCTGACATAAAATTAGACAATTTAAAACTCCCTACCTCTTTACGATTAGTTATTATTGGAGGAGAGGAGGTTAAGCTTAGTCAAGTGGAACTCTGGCTTAGTCAAAAACATCATTCGGTTTTAATCAATACTTACGGACCGACAGAAGCCACTGTAGATGCAACATTATATTCTATTCCCACAGAACTCAAAAGCCTGAAGACAATTCCCATAGGTCGTCCTTTAGCCAACACTCAAATTTATATCCTAGACCAACATCTGCAACCAGTGCCAATAGGAGTTACGGGAGAATTATATATTGGTGGAGATAGACTAGCCAGAGGTTATCTGAATCGACCAGAATTAACTCAAGAGAAATTTATTCTTAATCCCTTTGGCGAAGGTCGTCTTTATAAAACAGGTGATTTAGTTTGTTATCTCCCTGATGGCAATATTGAATACATTGGTCGCATCGATAATCAAGTCAAAATAAGAGGCTTCCGCATTGAGTTAGGAGAAATAGAAGCTGTTCTCAACACCCATCCTCAAATCCAACAAACTGTAGTTATAGCGAGGGAAGACATACCTGGAAACAAACGTCTAGTAGCCTATATTGTGACTGAGGATGAATTATTAAATACTCATCAACTACGAGAATATCTCAAACAGAAGTTACCAGAATATATGCTACCTTCTGCTTTTATGTTATTAAAAAATCTCCCCTTAACACCCAATGGCAAAATAGACCGTAAAGCTTTACCGGCTCCTGATTTAGACTTAAGCACGGGCGGACAGTTAATTCTTCCGCGAGATACTATAGAACTGAAATTAGCACAAATCTGGTCTGATTTGCTCGGCATCAATCCTATAGGAGTAACAAACAACTTCTTTGAATTAGGCGGTCATTCTCTTTTGGCTGTCAGTCTCATGGCTCAAATTCAAAAACAATTCCACAAAAAGTTATCTCTAGCAACGCTTTTCCAAAATTCAACCATTGAACAAATAGCCCATCTTCTGCGTTTAGAAACAGATTCTTTAGATTGGGCTGTCTTAGTTCCCATCAAATCTAAGGGTAATAAACCTCCGCTATTTTGTATTCATCCATCAGGAGGAAATGTTCTCTGTTATCAAGATTTAGCCTATCAATTGGATTTAGCTCAACCAGTCTATGGATTACAATCCTTTGGTCTAAATCCTGAAAACCAACCTCATAGCAGCATTGAACATATGGCTAGTCATTATATCCAAGCAATCCAAACTGTTCAAGCTCATGGTCCTTACTTTCTGATGGGTTGGTCTTTAGGGGGTATAGTTGCTTTTGAAATGGCACAGCAACTTTCTCGCCAAGGAGAACAAATTGCTTTCTTAGCTTCAATAGATGCTAACCCTCTTTTCACCACATCTGAATTAGAAAATAATGATGCTGTTGTGATGGTGTGGATGCTTGGAGAAGCTCTTGAACCTTGTTTGGAGGAAATAAAACAACTAGAACCACAGGAACAATTAATCTATGTGTTAGAACAAGCTAAACAAAAAAATCTGGTGTCAGAAGACGTTGATTTAACTCAAATTCAACATTTATTGGAGATTAACAAATTGAACATTCAATCTCTAGGAAAGTATCAACCTCAATCTTATTCAGGCTCGATGATTGTCATACAAGCTAGTGAAACTGAGACTGACCTGGCCTCAGTCTGGAATGATTTTGTAGAAAAAGTAGATGCTTATATGATTCCGGGTAATCATTACAATCTGGTCAGAAATCCACAAGTTCAGATATTAGCTCAAATCATCCAAAAATATCTTGATCAAGATTGTCGGTTAGGTTGAGGAACAAAACCCCACCCTATCAAGGATTTGGTTGGGGTTCTCAGTCGCTCAATTCAACCTACGTTTTAAAATATGTTTATTTTGTAGGAGAGTTAGCCCATGAAAAGTTGGATTTATTTATCCATTGCCATTTTATTTGAATTAGCAGGAACAACCTGTACGAAGTTGTCTAATGGATTTACTAACTTAAGTTATTCTGTTTTAATGCTAATATGTTACGGCTGTAGTATATCTTTATTGACAATAGCTGTTAAAGGAATTAATCTAAATATTGCTTATGCGGTGTGGTCAGGATTGGGAACAGCTTTAATTGCGATCATAGGAGTTGTTTTTTTTAAAGAAAGTTTAAATCCTTCAAAAATAGTTTTCATTCTTTGGATTATTTTAGGGGTTGTCGGCTTGAATTTAACATCTAAATAAAATTTATCTTAATTTTAAATTAAGATTTTTAATCCGATAAATACCATTTAATTTGGTATTGTAAAAATTAAATTCATAAAACTTAGGAGAAAATAATTATGTTAGAAAAAGATGGAATCGTTTATGAAATTCTGCAAAGTCAGGATTTGTCCAGTGCAATTGAATGTGTAGCTACTGTTTTTCCTGGCAGTGAGCCACTTACACAGTGTTTAGGCATAACCAAAGAATACTATTATCCCGTAGCCGAAATTGTTTGTCAGAAAGCTGTAGAAGATGGGTTATCTCATATCGCGAAGGATGCAAAAACTGGTGAATTGGTCGGATTTATAATTTCCGAAGATATGTATATAGAAAATAATTTTTATAAAGAAAAGTATAAAAAATTTGACAAATTTCTCCCAATCATTTCTCTGGTAGAGTTACTACAAAAAGAATATTTAGCAGAGAAAAATATCAAAAAAGGAGAATTATTTTACGAGTCTATGATAGGAGTATATCCTCAATATCAGAATCGCAACATAGCTAGATATTTATATGCTGAAAATATCGAGTATGCTAAAACTCAAAAATTTTCCAGAATAATTACTGAACCAAGTGGAATTGTTACACAAAGATATTGTTCGAGATTCGGATTTAAGGAAATTTTGTCAATTAATTATCAAGATTATGAATATGAAGGAGTGAAAGTATTTGCTAACATCAATCGTCACAAAAAATGCGTGCTAATGGAGAAATTACTCTAGCCTGACACAACGAGATTCTTAAGATAGCAAATTTACCCCCACGACTCCTAGAATAATCAAAATAATTGAAACAATTTGTAGAGGGTTTAAAGTTTCTTTAAAAAAAATAACCCCTACTATTGCATCGCGGTTCCCAATCCTGACCAGATTGCATAAGCAATATTTAGATTAATTCCTTTAAGGGCTTTGGTCAACATAGTGATGCTACAAATGTAGCAGATCACCACTAAGGCAGAAGGAATTAATTGAGTAAATCCCTGGGAAAACTTCATACAAGTTGTTCCTATGGATTCTAATAAAATAGCAATGAATAAATCAAGCCAACTTGTCATAATCTAACTCTTTCTACAATCATTAATGGACTGGTTTTATAGGTTGAATTAGTTCCAAACGAGAAGGTAGATATTCTCTTCTCTCTATATCACTCAAATCTTCAGCCGCACGAATTAATTCTACATCTCCTCTTTCTGTAATCAACACAATATTAGGACGATATTCGATAAACTGAAACCAAAAACTATTATTATAGGCACCAATATTAGAGATGACCAAGCGATCGCCTCGTGATAAAGGTGGTAAGCTAATCGCTTCAGCTATCACATCTATATTAGTACAAAGAGGCCCATAAAGTTGAGAATTTTCACACTGACCAGGAATAGCCTGTGCTAGGGCAATATTAAAGTCAAACCAAAGACCAAGAAATAGTAAGTTAATCCCAGCATCGATAACATAACCAGGATTTCCATCAGGTAAGCGTTTTGTCCCACAAACGGTAGTAATTAAAGTTCCTGCTTCATCTACCAGCAATCGTCCTGATTCAATAATTAATTTAGGTCTATGGTTGGGTCTAAGACTTTTCAAGAGAGCATTACAGATGGTCTCCGCATAGTCATCAATCGAAGGAACCCTTCCCTCGTTTGAATGAATTGCACCCTTAGACACATGATAAATTTCCTTGATTTTATTGTTGGATGCAAATCCACCCCCAATATCTATATACTCCATCTGCCAACCAAAATGATCTTCTATCTCATAGCCAAATTTGACCATTTTTTCTACTTGTTGATCATAGGCTTCTTTATTGGTTATGAAAGTACCAATATGGCTATGTAATCCATTTAGACGTAACCTATTACTCTTAGCTATATGTTGTACGGCTTCCATCGCTTCACCAGATTCTAGGTTAAAACCAAATCTTGACCAACAAGGTTCAATACCTGTATCTAAGTTAATACGAATACCAACAGTCAGGGTTTTGTCTAAGATTGAGGCAATTTTTTCTAAATCTTGAATTTCCTCGAAGTGGTCAATATTAACTGTTCCCTCATCTTTAATTGCCTCTAATAAAGTATCATAAGGCTTATGGGGACCGTTTAAGATGATGTCTTCACCAGGAATACCTAAATTCTTAGCTTTCTCATATTCCATTTTAGAAACCAATTCCGCGATCGCGCCTTCTTGATGGAAAATAGCACAAATTGCTTTTAAATAATTCGTTTTGTAAGACCAACCAAAAGTTACCTTTGGATAACGAGTAGTAAAAGCATTTTTGAAACTACGAAACTGCTTTCTTAATGTTGCTTCTGAGTAAACAAATAAAGGAGAACCAAATTTTGTGACTAAATCTTCAACATTAACTCCAGCTATTTTTGTTTTAATTGTATAATCCATAGTTCAAACCTGTTTAGTTAACACTTTTTATATCTGGGAGAGATTGCCATAAAAAAGGGGGACTTCGAGCAAATTTCTGCTTACCCCTCTTTAGGATGGCTAGGTATTATCGGAGTTCACTGAACCTTTTTTATAATAGATATTAATGCTAGAATCTATCGTTTCTATTCCAGCAGCAACAGCTATTACCTTATCTTTGTACTTGTCATTAATCAGATGTTTTAAAGGTTGTTCAACTTGATTAAAATAAGACATTGCTTCAGCAGCTTTTTTGTCCCATTCTGAATACAAGTTTAAGGGATCATCTGGTAGGATAGTATGACGAACTCCTGCTTCTTCATCGTTTCGTAGACATTCAAAAGGTTCATCTAAATTTAAAGTTCCATAATCAATTGTTATTTCTTCTCCGGGATAAATATCTCTGACTGCTATTTCAAAATCATAAGCAGTAGTAATACAGTTGGGATTAGAATTATGATTAAGAAAACGCCCTAGATCCCAAACAAATGCGAACTCACCACTTCTATAGCGATAACAGTATTTAAGAAGTTCTTTTTTCCTGACTTCATCAAGATTATGTACAAAAGATTCATCTAGTCTTTGCGTCAGGTCATCTAAAATCCAAACTATAGTTCCTTTTGGAATCAATTTAGTGGCTATTACCCCATAACCAATAACGTCGTTAATCTTGGTCATTTGGGTGTCAGGATGTATCATATAGTATTTCTCAGGTAGATTAGTTATGTTGAATTGCTTTAGTGGTAAAGCTTTTAGCTTCAAAAACATACCTCATGTCACTAATAACCGCGATAACAGGTCTTCAAAAAAAACAACATAACTGATTATAATAACTGTTTATTAGATAAATTTCCAGGGCAAACCCATGAAAATTTCGGAAGCCATAGGCATTAAGACTTTGAGAAAAAGCTCAGTAAAAATACTTAGCATCGAACGCCTTGCTGGGAAAGGGATTTAGTTTTTTTATGCGTTTGCCTTGCGTTGGTTGCTTCAAGGGAGCCAAAAAGGAGCGCGATTGGAATGCGCCGATGCTGCGCGATCGCGTTATGGTTGTCTCGCCTCATGGTTGTCTGACTCATAATCACTTCCGAACCTTACCAACTAAGTTATCTATTATTCTATGATCCAATCTGGTAGATGCCTCGGATATTACTCATAAAATCCCCGAACCCAAGTTTATGAGTCAATGCCGATCGCTTCGCAATTCTGATTATATGCAGTCAACAAAACAGCCAATGACTCAAAACCTGGTTTTCATCGGTGGAGGACATAGCCATGCGATCGCCCTGAGAATGTGGGGCATGAACCCATTACCCGGAGTTCGCATCACCTTAATCAGCGATGTTACCCATACCCCATATTCGGGAATGCTTCCGGGTTATATTGCTGGTTTCTACGATTATGACCAAAGCCATATTGATTTAAGACCTTTAGCCCACTTTGCCGGAGCCCAATTTTATCGCGAACGCGCCGTGGGTTTAGACTTAGCCAACAACCGCGTAATTTGTGCCCACCGTCCCCCAGTTGCCTTCGATATTTTATCCATTGACATTGGCAGCACCCCGGCAACCCTCTCCGTACCTGGCGCCGCAGACTATGCCATTCCTGCCAAACCCGTCCCAAACTTATTGCACCATTGGCATCAACTAATTGAAGAATTGCAAGGAGGGTCAACCACAGCTACAGAAAAGCCCCTACAGATAGGCATTGTTGGCGGGGGCGCCGGAGGTGTGGAATTAGCCTTATCCATGTCTGCTCGTTTAAATCAAATTCTCGGTTCCCAAAATCGCCCAAATTCCCCAAATTGCCCAAATCGCCCAAATTGTTCAAATCTTCAGATTCATCTCTTCCAACGTAGCCCCGAAATCCTCCCCACTCATAGCACTTATGTGCGAAATAATTTGCAAAAAATTCTCACTCAGCGCGGGATTAACTTACATTTAAGTGAGTCAGTCATCCGAATAGAATCTCGCACCCCCGCCCCTCCGCTCCTCTGCTCCTCTGCTCCCCTGCCCCCGATGGCAGCCCACGCAAAAGAACCCGTCACCGTCTATTGTGAATCTGGGTTAACCATAGAGTGCGATCGCCTCTTTTGGGTCACACAAGCCTCGGCCCCGGATTGGTTAAAAGAATCTGGTTTAAGTACCGATGCTGCTGGCTTCATTAAAGTGAGTGATACCTTACAATCAATTTCTCACTCTCACATATTTGCCACTGGGGACATTGCCACCATGATTAATCATCCCCGTCCCAAAGCGGGAGTCTTTGCGGTCCGTCAGGGTAAACCTTTAGCTGAAAATTTGCGGCGCATTCTACAAGGTCAACCCCTCAAACCATTTAAACCTCAGAAAAATTTTCTCACTTTAATTGGTACAGGAGAAGGAAGCGCGATCGCTTCTCGTGGGGCTTTTGGTCTTGGGCCTTCTCCGCTCTTATGGCGTTGGAAAGATAGGATCGATCGCGAATTTATGGAAAAATTCCGCAATTTTCCGCATCAAAAATAGCGACAGATAAACTAATTACAATTAACCTTGGCAATTGGAGTAGGGGCGAAGCCTGACGGCAGTAGGGGCGAGAAAGCGAATCGTCCTTACAATAAAGCAATCAATTATCTGCGGTCATGCTTCGCCCTTACACGGAGTTTATTGGAGATGATTTGGCTGAATGAATTTCAGTTCTATTTTCACCGCTCGTAAAAATCTGGA